>CAJUKY010000014.1 GCA_910587055.1 Candidatus Gastranaerophilales bacterium | reverse complement strand
ACAAACACCCTGTCAAATCCATAATCATCCCCATATTAAAATTTCAAAGTTCAAAATTTTTGAAGGAATTACTCTAAATTCCCGTATTTAAGATTATACCACACTAAATCTGCCCTGCAAGGGATATTAATAGACAAAAATAAAAAATAAATAATATAATTATTGAATGAAGAAACAAAAGGAATATGAAATTCAAAAAAGAGCTAATTTTCCAAAAATCTCCTTTGATACAAGGTATAATTGGTATGGGTCTGACAGTAACAAATATTTTGACAGTTTCTCTGATATTGAACAGAGGAGTTTATCCTTTAGGATTTCGACCTCTTTTACTATGTTTGACGGAATGAAAAATATTAATACAGTGAATAAAAAGGGGTTAGAGGTTGAAAAATTAAAGGTTCAAAAAGAACAGGAGCTTGCTGAATTAAAGAAAAAATATGAGCAAATAAGGCTTGATGCGGAAAATTCAATATTGCAGGGGAAAAATAATAAAAGAACGTTGAGTTTGGTAAATAAAAACCTTGAGAACCTTGAAAGGCTGAACGCAAACGGTATAATAGCAAAGACCGAGTGTGTTAAGAAAAAGCTTGAATTATTAGATAAAAAACAAAAGCTTGAAGAAACAAGAATTAGAAATTATGTAGCAGGATATAAGTTAGGGGTATTGAATGAAAATACAGTGGTTACAAAATAAAAGAGTTTTAAAGAGTTTAATATTATTTATACTGTTGGTTTTAACAGTATTTATGATAAACCACAATGCTTTTGCCTTTGGAGGCGAAGGACATTTTGAAAAAGTGGATTACGGAAATAAACCTTTTTATAGTGCAGAACCTGTAAAAATAAAAAACGGCAAGGTGATATTTCCGCCAAACCATATTTTTGACCCCAAAACGAATAAAGTAACCGAAGTTAAGGATAAAACCTTTTTTGATGGAATATTATTAGAAGATGGAAGAATATTTCATGCAGAAGCTGTGCTGGAACATCCTTTAGAACAATCAAGAATAAAAGATGGGTTATATAAAATACTTAAAGATAACGGTGTTTCATATACAAAAGAACAATATTATACTTGGGATGTAAAAGATAAAGAAAAATTCTTTTTACCATATTTAAAGAAAAATCCTGAATTGTACAAAGAGTATAAAGAAGCATTGGATTCTTATGAAAAATCAATGCATGGAATAATAAGTGACCCTGAAACAGGTAGATTTGAATACACAAAAGGCAAGATGAATGTTAGAAGAAATGATGCATATAAATTTTTGCTTGATGACGGTAAGGTTATTTTAATTGGAGGAAGAAAGGCAGCCAAGGATGGCTTTGGAGTTGGAAGCGCACAGCAAATTGAAATATTTAACCCAAAAACAGGTAAGTTTAGCTTAATGCAAGATGGAAATCTTTATCCTCATTATGCATTTAAAATTAATAATGATAAATTTATGCTTATTCATGGAGATGATTACATTTTTTATAACACAAACAGCAATAATTTTAGTAATAAAAAATCTTTTTTAAAAGATTTGGGCTCACATCAAACTAAGATTGTCGGATTAACAAATGAAAATTTATTCATTTTTGCAGACCCGTACAAAAGAAACCTTATTAAACAAATAGCCAACACTACGCCTGTCAATACTTCATTAGCACAAGTTTTAATATATGATATCAAAACCGATAGTTTTAAATATGGCAGAAGCTTAGCTCACAAAAGAGGCTATGTAAGTGACTTTGGTTCTGCCATGTTGAATGACGGAAGAATTCTAATATTTGGTGGTGTAAGTGATTCAGATATTTTCGGCATGCATAATTATCCGACAAATTCAGCTGAAATTTATGACCCAAAAACAGGTATATCAAAACAAACAGGTAATATGAAATATGCCAGATTTAAAGACAAAGGTATAGTTTTGGATGATGGAAGAGTATTAATATTTGGTTATCCGAATATATATAGGGATAAAGGTTCAATATATAGAGAAATAGATAAATTGGAACTATATATTCCGCAAGGTTATAGTAGGTAGGTTGGGTTTTAACCCAACATCATCAATTAAACAAGGATATTAAATGAATTATAAACGAGCATACATAGAAAATTCAAAAATATTCATCACAATGGTTACAAGCAAAAGACGTCCGATATTAATAAAAAATATTGAAATATTAAGAAACTCGTTTAAACAAACAAAGGAAAAAATTCAATTTAGCATAGAGGCAATAGTCATATTGCCTGATCACTTACATATGATAATAAGACCGGAGGATGTAAAACAATATCCTGAAATAGTAAAAAGAATAAAAGCATATTTTTCAAAAAATATGGATGAAACAAAAATAGAAGATTATAAATTAACCAAAAGCAGGGAAAACAAAAAAGAAAAAGATATTTGGCAGAGAAGATATTGGGAACATTCAATTACAGATGAAAAAGATTTAAACAAACATATTGATTATATTCATTATAATCCAATAAAGCATGGATGCGTAAACAAGGCGAAAGATTGGAAATATTCGACATTTAGAAAATACGTAAAACAAGGATTATATGATGAAGATTGGTACAATGCGGGGGATAGATACAGCATTGCGCAAATAAAGATGGAATAAAATTGATTGCAATAATGTTGGGTTAAAATCCAACCTACAGGCTATTATATAATAGGAAAATATTACAGCATATGAAGAAAATTTTTATAAAACGCCATTTGAAATATCAAGTATGTTTTATATCTCCCCGTAGCTGCCAAGCAGACGGTAAAATTCACATTTTTGTTTAATATCACTAAGCGTGTGGCCTATTTCATCATATCCTTTATCAATATCCGCAAAGAAAATATATTCGCCAAAAACCTTTTTAGACGGGCGCGATTCAAGATAAATCATATTCAAATTGTGTTTATAAAAAACCTCTAATACCTTTAAGAGGCTTCCGGATTCATTTTTACAAGAAAAGGCGATTGAGGTTCTTTCCGGTTTTTTAATATTTAAATTTTTTTTTGATAAAAGGATAAAACGGGTTTTATTATCTTTAACATCATTTATATCTCTATCAAGAATTTTTTTATCGTAAAGTTTCGCGCAAAATTCATTTGCAATTGATGCCCAGGTTTCATCTTTGCCATCCAGCATGCTTGTTGCGGCAGATGTTGAATTAGCGCTTACTATATTAATATTTTTTTTAAAATTATTTGCAATATAAGTCTGGCATTGAGAAAGCGCCTGAGGCATTGAGACAATATTTTCAATATCTTCAATATTTCCTTTTGAAATTAAACAATGCGAAATCGGAATGGTAAGCTCTGCCTGAATTTGCACATCATCTTTTGTTGTTATAAGTTTATCAATGGTTTCTCTTACAATTCCTTCAATAGAATTTTCAACAGGAAGAACCGCTATTACATCATCTTGATTATCAAGCTCCTGCAAAACCCTTGTAATGCTTGAAATATCCTCAGTTTTTGCTTTCAGCCCCAGTTTTTCTTTAAAGGTTTCCATCGCAATTTGAGAATATGAACCTCTCGGACCTAAATATAATATTTTTTTGATAGAATTATTCATATAACAATTTTAATACGACAGGGGCAAATATGGCAACAGCAGGAAAGATAAAATTCGGAACGGACGGATTCAGAGGAATAATTGCGGATGATTTCACGTTTGAAAATGTTAAAAAAATAACAATCGCAATAAGCAATTATATTCTTGAAACATCAAGCAGCAAAACCGTTTTAATAGGATACGACCCGAGATTTATGGCGGATAAATTTGCAAAATTTTCCGCTGAAATTTTATCAAATGAAGGTTTTAGAGTTTTATTAAGCCCAAAAGTAGTGCCCACACCTGTTATTGCTTATGCCGCAACTGTTGAAAATGACTGCGCCGGAGCTTTAATGTTCACTGCTTCGCATAACCCTAAAGAATATCTCGGGATAAAATTCATCCCGAATTACGGCGGCCCCGCAACAAAAGAAATGACGGACAGAATTGTTGCCTTGATTGATGACGGCGCAAAAAAAGCCGCACAGGTTAAAGGCGAAATTATTGAAAAAGATTTCAGTGAAGAATATTTTAAACACATTGAAACTCTGATTGATTTTGATATTATACGGCAGGGCAGGGTAAAATTCATATATGACGGACTTTTCAGCGCATCTATAGGATATTTTGATACACTTTTAAACAGAAACAAAATAGAATATGAAAGTTTTAACCTGCACTATGACCCTGATTTCGGCGGGGGTCTGCCTGAACCTAAAGAAAAATTTATGCACCACCAAAGAGCAGATTTTTTAACCTTTGCAAACGACGGAGATGCCGACAGATACGGAGTTATAGATGAAAAAGGAGAATATATAAGCCCAAATATCATAATGGCAATTCTTTTAAAATATTTAAAAGAAAAGGGCGCAAAAGGTAAAATGATTAAAACAGTGGGTGTGAGCCAAATTATAGATATAACAGCCGAAAAACTGGGTGTTGAAACAATTACAACCCCTGTCGGGTTTAAGTGGCTTTCAGAAAAAATGAGAGAAAATAAAACCATTCTTGCAGGGGAAGACTCCGGCGGTTTAAGCACAGGATGCCACATCCCCGAAAAAGACGGCATATATGCAAATTTGCTTATATTAGAGGCAGTTTCGCATTATAAAAAACCGTTATGTGAATTAAAAGATGAAATTTTAAAATTTGCAGGAACTGAATTTTTACAAGACAGGGTTGATATAAAATTAAAAAACGATGAAGAAAAAAAAGACTTAATGGAGCAGTTTTCAAAAGTATCTGAAATCTGCGGGCATAAAGTATTTGATAAATCAGAAATTGACGGGGTTAAGTTTTTCTTTGATAAAAAAGGAAGCGGCAGCTCAAGCTGGATTTTAATGAGAGAATCAGGCACAGAGCCTCTTTTGAGGTTTTACATTGAAACAGATACAAAAGAAAACCTTGAAAAAATAAAAGAATTTATAAAAAAGAATATATGATTTCATAGATTTAATTTTTTATATGTCTTTTATATAGCTTTGTAAATAAGGACATTCAGGATCAAGCATTTTCATTTTCATTTTATCTTCTTTGGATAAAGTAAAATGAAGTCCGCTTTTATCCTCTTTAATAGAAGCCGCAAGAATTTTAGCCGCTTCGTAATCATCTCCCGTATATTGCATAAATGCTCTTATTACAGGTGCCGGATTTTTCACTCTGCCATCTATCAATTCATGCAATTCAATCACCTTTTTTGACACAGAACTTCTGAATGAATCAAACCCTGCCTGGGAAAATTTTATCTGCGGTTTATACTGTATAAAATTACTGCGGTTTATTTTGAAATTATAAATTGGGGAAATTCTCATCTGCTTAATGCTCCTGTTATATCGGAAAACGTTTTAAAATGAAGCTTTGCAATATTTTTGAATTCTTCTTTGCCATATTTTGTCATAAATTTTTTACCCTGCTCTAAAACAAGATTTGAAGCACCTTTTGGAAGATTTATTTCATATTCTGAAGCTAATTTTGAAATTCTTTTAACAAATTCACCCCTTGCAAGAACGGAAGCTGCGGCAACCGCCGTATCGGATTCGGCTTTTGTCTGCTGGATAAGACGGATATTTTTGCCTCTTTCTTTCAGGGCTGATTGTATTACTTTTTCATCTGCAAATTTATCTGATATAGCAATTTCACAGGGTTTTTTAGACAAAATATTTTCTAAAACGGTTGAATGGCCCCATGCAAGCAATTTATTCAAATTTTTAAATTTAGAATAAAGTTCATTATATTTAGCGGGCGAAATTGCAATAATATCACAGGTTGAAACCTCTTTTATCAAATCTTGAAGCTCCAAGATTTTTTTATCATTCATTTTTTTGCTGTCGCAAACGCCCGCTTTTTGCAAGATTTTAGCCCCGTCTTCATCCAATAAAACCCCTGCAATCACAAGAGGGCCGAAAAAATCTCCCTTGCCTGATTCATCAATCCCTATATGCGGATAAGGGGCAATTTCACCTTCTATACTCGACTGGGCTTGAACTTCACAGGTGTTGAAAAGCTGATTTTGAACCGGTTCAAAATATTTTGATACAATTTCGGAAGTTTTATTTCCCTGAATTACAAGTTTGCCGCTTGTATAAAATGAAGCCGTAAAACCGTTGCCGCGAGCCTGAAAATGCATATATTGAGGAAAGGAAAACACAGCATTTTCTTTTTTAAAAATGCTTTTAAACTTTTCAATTTCAACAGGTAAAAATTTTGATGTATAAGTATTCATTTTAAAAGCCTGACCGATTTTTAAGCATGGTTTGTTTTAAAATTATACCAGTAAAATTTTTCTTGAAAATAATTTATTTTTAGAATAATATTAAGTTTGTAAAGGCGTTTTGCGCCTGAAGTCTGTAATTGCAGAGATTATCCGAACAATTTTAACGGCAAATTCTGCATTATGTAAATGATATATGGCGGGTGTAGCCAAGTGGTTAAGGCTCCGGATTGTGGTTCCGGCATTCGTGGGTTCGAACCCCATCACCCGCCCCATATTTAAAATTTGCCTCTTTATGAGGCTTTTTTAAAAAGGCGTTAATTATTGGAGTAAAAGAGTTTATGGAATTTATTAAGAAGCATTTAGATTTTAAATTTTACGGGGTCAGTTTTATTGCCCTTATAGTATTTTTGTTGATTTTTCCGGCTCTTAAATTTTTACCTCAAAATTACGGCTATGAAAACGGACTTATTGAAAATATGCAGATGGCTGTTTTGTTTGGAATCGGCTATATGTGCTTATTTGCAAAATATAATAAAAGAGTATTTAAATTTGCAGCGCTTGCTCTCTTAATATTAATATTAAGAGAGGTAAACCTTGGAAGAACGCTTTTCTTCCCGATTGAAGGAGAAATCGGTAAATTTTATTCATGGAAAGATATAAATGCACAGCTTGGATTTCCTTTAGGAAAATGTGTACATTTTACTTACGGGCTTTATATTGCCTTTATCGCAATTTTATTTATTGTAAAAGGTATTTTTAAAGAATTTTGGAATTTAGCAGTAAATATAAAACTTCCTGTGTGGAATCTTTTATTTATGGGAGTTGCTTCTTTTTGCGGAGCAATAGCAGAAAAGGCTACAAATAATAATTTCATTTTTGAAGAAGGATTTGAACTTTTATTTTATGCTGCACTCGCAGGAGTTATCTATCTTTATACAATGAATGAAAATTTTACAGTAAAAAATAAAGAATAAATAAAACCCGGCTGAACAGCAATTATTTTATAACTAAATTAACAATTTTTATTTATTTGTATTTTATTAAAATTCATCTTTACAAAACTTCATATTTTTATTATTTAATAGCAAAGTAGAATTTTTTTGTGTTTTAAATGGAACGAAAGTTGAAAAAGAACTCGGTCAAATTAATAAAATTAAGTCTAGCCATCAGCAATTTTCCCCAATTTTAAAACTGTAAAGATATTTGAATATCAAATAACAAATTTCATTTTTTCCTCTCTGTATTTGTTCTTGATGTTCTGGTATTCTAATATCGGTGACAATTTATCAGAATATCAGAAACACATCAAGACAAAACCCTGCAATATAGCTTATTCAGCTTAACGCAGGGTTTTTATTATTTAAATATAGTATCTATTTTTTGCATAATTTCATTTGTCTTAACCAGCGCAACAATGATTTTTTGATAATGTAAAATGCTGTCATAGTCCAGAATTTTGCCTTTTCTGTCTTTAAGCCATTTTTGCGCAGGCTGGTATCCGCCGATATAAAAATTCCATGCAACATCAGGTACATTTTCAAAATATTGTGTTTTATTTATATAAACTTTTTCGTTTTTATATTCAATTTTTTCCACTTCATCTGTACCTTGAACGGGGTATAAAGTAATAAAATTATCCAGAACAGGCGATTGCATAAGGTGAATTTCTCTTAATTGTTTTCCTGATGATGCTATTTTAAAGAAATATTCAGCATGTAGAGGATAAGGAATACGCGGAAAATCTATTCTTAGAAATTCGGAAAAATTTTCCCTGTATTTATTTGAATGCAAAATTCCATAAATATAATCCAGAATATCAACCGGAGCAAAGGTATTTTCCGTTTCTTCTTTTTCAGGGGTAAATTTCAAATTAAGTTTTTGTGCCAGTTTATTAACTATATCCATATTTAAATTTGGCTTACGATTTTTATCAAAAAATGAAACCTGATTTGAATTATCATAAAGATAAAGAGGATAAACATAAGACTGGCTGCCGACAAGATGGACATCTGATATATCAGAGACCGCGAAAATATTACTAAATTGTTGATTTGCAGGGATTATCCTTGTAAGGCTGATACCTGTATTTTCATTTAAAAAGTGTTTCATCACTTCATTTCTTGGCATACAGTGAAAACCTTTTGATTTACCCGTATAATATGTCCACCTTGTATCAAAAGGCCTGTATAACATTTGCACTATGCGGTTATCATCAAGATTGGAATTTATTAAATCCTTTTTTGCCAGTTCAACTTTCCAATCTCTAACGTCATCTCCTAAATTATATGCATTTCTTGCATCCTCTGTTTCCATTTCAGCAAAATTATTAATGGTTTTTTTAACTTCTTCCATTGAATTTTTAATGCAGAAATTATCTCTTGCAGTCACAATTCCTACGGAATTAACAGGAAATATTTCATTAACGGGTATTCCGTTCATATATTCTTCATATACGCTAAAATTCTTTGGTGTAAAGAAATAATAAGGGTTTGACGGTTTTAGTTCTTCAAAATCTATGGTATTTATATCATTTTTATTTAGATAAGAAAATTTATCTTCGCGGAGTCCTTTTTTTGATTTATAATAAACCTTCGCTAAATCATTATCCGCTTTTTTCTTTGTTTTTATGAAGATATTAATACTTACTCCCTGTTGAATATCAAAAACATTCTCATCTTTAGAGCCGTCATCGCAGCATTCTTTCTTATTTGAATTGCCATGCAAATTTAAAATATAAATTTTATCAAAAGATTTAAGCAAATTGTATCTCATGCCCCTGAATGTAGGATTATCAAGGAATGCATGGTTATTTATAAAAGCAAGGATGCCTTCATCATTTTTATCAATAAAATTTTGTGCAAGTCTTATAAATTTTACATAGTCATCGTTAATCCACTTGGGATTTTTTTCTTTTAATTTTGTGCCATCCGGCTCTTTTTTATATTCTTTAAGTTCATCATTAAAAAGACTGCCGTTTGCAGATTCTCCACTATACGGCGGATTACCCATAACCACCATAATGGGCTTTTCTGTTTTAATTGAATTTGCCTGCCTTGCTTCTTCAGACAGCCAGTCAAATAGAGGATATTGCGAGGTTTCAGCCTTTTCAAGGGCATTTGTAAGATATACATTAAAACGGTTGGTTTTATTTGTTGTTATATATTCTGTGTCTTTAAGCAATAAATCAAGTTTTAAATGACACATTACATAGGGCGTCATCATAATTTCAAAACCGTTCAGCCTTGGTATCAGGGCTTTATCTACATATTGTGACCATATGCCCTTTTGATGGACAAAATATTCATAAATTTTTCTTACGGTTTCAGCTAAGAATGTACCTGTTCCTGTTGCAGGGTCAAGAATTTGAACTTTATATGTTTCAACTTCTTCAAATACTTCTTTTCCTTTGCCTTTTTTGGAGTTATCTTTATATAGAAATTTTTTATATTTAATCTTTGTATCATTTGCAAGGCCGTATTTTAAATTAAATTCATTTTTTAAAATATCATCGACCGCTCTTACAATAAATTTAACAACAGGAAGCGGAGTATAATAAACCCCTCTTTTTGTTTTAGCAACTTTATCATAATTTTCTAAGAAAGTTTCATAGAAATGAAGAAACGGGTCTGTCATTGCAGTGTTTTTACCGTAATTTTGCAGTAATTTATTTAAATCTACCGCTCTGAATACTTTCACTAAATCATCAACAATCCATATCAGGCTATCATCAAGATTTGCGCCTGAAATATAGTCAAAAAGCTGTCTTAAAAAAGGATTGTTCTTTGAAACAAGTTCTCTTGCTTCCTGTCTTGAAAAATCTTCAAGTGTTTTATCATTCAACCTTGCAACAAAAAGTCCGTAAGCTATGGTTTGAGCATACATATCGGCAAACGTATGATTGTTTAAATCATGTAAAAGTATTTGTTTAAATGCATCTCTTTGTTTTGATAATGAATTATCAGGCTCATTTTCAAGAGATTTTATTATAACATCCCTAATCATTACAGCCTTTTGTGCCATAAGATTTGCAAGCTGTTTTGGAGATTTAACGGTTTGGCCTTCATATGCACAAAAAACTTTTAAACGATTGATAAGTTTCGGGTATTCTTTTTCAAAAGTTTTTATTTTGCCGTTTTGAATTTCCGCTATAGTAATCGTATCCGTTTTTTCGCCGTTTATAAAAAAACGAAATTCAAGATAATTTGTTAATATTAAATTTTCAAGACTTGCTTTATATCGCTCAAGCTGGTCTGATTTTTCAACAATATCAAGATTTTTATCTATATCTTTTGCTTCTATATAACCTGCCGGTATATTGTTTTGCTGAACAATATAATCCGGTGCCCCGCATTTTTGCCTTTTTGGCTCATTTATTGCCTGTATGTTTTTTACGGTTTTTTCAACAAAATCCTGCAAATCTCCGCGGAAACTATGTTCTGTGGTTTTTCCGGTTTTAAACTTTAAAATAACATTATTCAGATATTCTTTTGCCATAGGCAAATTATATCATATTTCATGCTAAAGAGTTTTCTAAGCTTAATTTTCTTCGCTTTCTTTTTTAATAATTGAATTTATTAAATCAATGTAAATATCTCTTTTCATAATTGCAAATTTATAGCTGCCGCCATTTGCGGTTTTCACAATAAATGCAACCGGCATAATCCCTTTCACATTGGCTTTTTCAACGGAAACTATTTCCCTGTAAGAAATTTCAACATTTAAACCGCCGAACCATTGAAACATGCTTCTAAACATTATTCTTTGATTTGTAAAAGCAAATTCGCCCGAATTTTGCACTTCCTGCCCCAAGGTCCTTTGCCAGTAATCGCCTTTGACATTTTTTAAGATTTCTTCGCCTTCCATAAGCTTAAATTGGGAAGGATTGAGCTTTACACTTTTAATTATTAAAAATATAAATCCGATAAATATTAAAAAACCGGCTATTTGCCCTAAAATATTGATAAGCACAACAAAATCTCCTTTTTAAACTTCCTTTTAGAAAATAATATTGCAAAAATTTTTAAGGTTCAATAATTAATTTTCTATTGTTAAATCTGTTTTTTTCGGGAAAAATTCAAGCGAATTGCAGTGAGGGTTAAGGTATTGAAGCCATTTGCTAAATGAAGATGCTGAATATATGCGGTGTTTACATTCATTCATAAGTGCAAAATCAAGCCAGCCGTGCGTTTCGTCGTTTATATCCGCAAATTCAATATTATCAAGGGTTTTGAGGTGTTTTTTTGCCCAGTTTATATCATCAGAAAATATAAAAAACCTTGTCCCGTCAAGGTTTTGCGCCATATAATTTACTTTTTCTAGGATAAATTCTTTTTTTACAACAGGGATTTTTAAATTTATATAATCACCCCGCCTGATATGCACGCCTACAGAGTTTTTTACCGCTTTAATTTTTTGCAGCACAGCGGAATTTTTTTCATCTAAGGGCTCTTTTAAAGAAAAATGCTGTCTCATTTTTTCTTTAAAATTTTCATTGTTAAATTCAGGTATCGGAGAGTAGCAATCACAGACGGCACCCTGATTTAGGCCATATTTTAATACGTCTTTATATGATATTATTTTTGATAAAAAAGACGGACTTTTGGAAGGATAAAGCTCGTATTCCTTTCTGATTCTTGCCAATACCTTATATAAAGAGTTAAAATAGGCTTTATTATTGAATAAAACGTTATTAAAAAGATGCTTATAATATGAAAATGGCGGGTTTTGGGCGATAAAAATTTTAATGTCTTCAATTGAAGCAAGTTTCATATTGGTATTAAATTTGTTCAAAACAAAAGTCCTGTCGAGGTTTTCATCTTCAGTAACAAGAAATTTTACCTCAATCTCTTTATCTATAAGGAATTGCGCAAAAACATAATTTCCAATCTGGTTTCCAAGCCCGCTATGAGGGCATATTAACATCATAAAGCCCTGCTTTCTTTTGCAGCAGAAGGCTTAACATTGTCTTTTTTCTCAGGCGTTTCTATCTGCATATCCGAATTTTCTGGATAAAATTCCAAACTGCCCTCTCTGCCTGCTTTATAGGGATTGAAATACCGCGCCCAGAGGCTGAACGTTGAATTTGAGTATATTCTGTGACGGCATTCATTAAACAATAAAAAATCAAGCCAGCCGTGCGCTTCATCGTTTATATCCGCAAATTCAATATTATCAAGGGTTTTAAGGTGTTCTTTTGCCCAGTCTATACCATTTGAAAAAACAAAAAACCGCACTCCGTCAAGGTTTTCATTTATATAATTCATTTTTTCAAGGATAAATTCAGCCTTTACAACAGGAATTTTAAAATCGATAAAGTCGCCCCGCCTGATATGCACACCCACAGGGTTTTTAGTGCTTTTTATTTTTTGCAGCATCGAGAGATTTTTTATATCCATAAATTGCTCTCTCTCTTGTGAAAATATGATTTCCCGCATTTTATTTTTAAAGTTTTCGTCGTTAAATTCAGGTATCGGAGAGTAGCAATCGCACACTACACCTTCATTTAAGCCATATTCCAGTGCTTTTTTATATGTCACAATTTTAGATAATAAAACAGGTGTTTTTTTAGGATATACCTGATATTCAGCTCTAATACACTTTAAAAAATGCCAGAGATTACTCTGCCAGACTTTATCAAAAATATTTTTACAAAAAAGGTCTAAAATCAGCTTGTAATTTGATTTTGCAGCCATAAATTTTTCAATATCTTCTTTTGCCGCAAAATCAATATTTAAATTAAATTTATCCAGAACCAGCTCTCTTGCTTTATCTATGCCATTTTTATAAATAAATTTTACGTCAATTCCTTTTTCTTTCAGAAACTGTGCAAAAACATAATTTCCAATCTGATTTCCAAGGCCGCCATTCAAACAAATTAACATAGAATTTATTTTATCATAAAAAACGGCTTTTTTGAAAAACGCTAAAAGCTTGATTTTATTCACTTTTCAGCGTTTAGTTTTATATAGTCCTTTGATTTTATAAGGGTTTTCGGGATATCCATTTTGCCCGTTATTATCTCAATGTATGCAAATTTGCGGTTTTTAGATGTTGAAATTTTTGAAAGTGCCTCTTTGAGCTCATTTGAGGTCGAAATTTTAAAATATTCAAAATCATCAAAAAATACCTCCGGAACCTTTGCATAATTCCATTTTGTAATATCGTTGAAAGGGTCGTCACTGTTGTTTGAGAGCAGTCTTTCTATCGTGTAACCGCAGTTATTGAGCACAATTACGACAGGTTTAATATCGTACTTTGCCATATTTGCAAGCTCTTGCACCGTTAATTGATGAGAGCCTTCTCCGGTTAAAAGGATTATCCGCTTACTCCTGTCTGCCATTGCAGCTCCAAATGATGCGGGAGTAGCCCAGCCTATTGAACCCCACATTGTCTGAGATATGTAATTTGAGGACGTTTTAAGTTTCATCTTTGAGGCAGCGAAAGATATAATGCCGGTTTCCGTCACAATTGTATCATTTTCTTCTAAAAAATCCTGAACGAGGGGAAAAATGTCGTCTGTAACTATTGGTTTATTTGATGTTTCAAGGGTTTTATAACCTTTAAAAACCTCATATGGTACGGTTTTCGGGCTAATTTTATCAGAATTTAAAATTAACATCATCAAATCATTTATCCAAACATCCTTATATACTGTGCCTTCCACGGTAGTATAATTTGTTTGAATATTGATTTTAAAGCGGTTATCAGGTTTTACAATAAATCCTAAAGTATTAAGGTCTGAAAACAGCGTTCCCATGCACATTACAAGGTCAGAGCCTTCATAAATTATTTTAAATTCTTCATCCCCGATTGCGCCATGGTTTATTCCGATATAATTTTTGTTATCTTCATCAATTAAACCTTTGCCCATAATCATTGAAGTGATTCTTATATTAAATTTGTTAACAAAATCATTCAATTCTTTTTGCAGGCGGAATCTTTTCATTAAATAATCAGTGATAATGAGCGGGTTTTTTGAGTTGTTCAAAAGCTCAATAATCATGTCTGCTGCAGTTTTCAGGTTATCAGGGTCGGATTTTATTTCAATATCAGGGATATCATCATCAATTAAATATCCGCAAATATCAACGGGAATTGCCACATAGACAGGCTTTTTGTATTTTACAAATGCTTCAAATACTCTGTCTATCTCGCTTTTGGCATTTTCTCCGGTTAAAAAAGCGGCGGCTGTAGTAACATTAGAGTATATTCTCTCAAAAGCATAATAATCAGGGTCTGAAAAATTGTGATGGATAAGGGCATTTTCCTTTATTGAAGCGGTTTTTGGCACTCCCGTAATTTTCATAACGGGTACATTTTCGCTGTATGCCCCTGCTATACCGTTTATGGCGCTTAATTCACCCACGCCGAAGGTTGTAATAACGGCTCCATAGCCCTTTATTCTTGCATATCCGTCCGCCGCATAGGCTGCATTCAGCTCGTTTGTGCAGTTTATCCAGTTTGTATCGGGATTATTCACAACAGAATCAAGAATATTAAAATTATAATCCCCCGGCAGGCCGAAAATATCTGTAATTCCAAGCTTTTGAAGCCTTTTTATTAAATAATCCGATACTTTTATTTTCCCGCTCATTTTAATTTCTCCAATTTATTTACTACATTTGTAATACAAATAATATTATAAATCAAGTGTGAATTATGATACAATTTAATTTAAAGATTTAAAAAAGGAAATTACCCATAATGGGCATAAACACAAGCATTCCGATAGTTTATATTACCGATAACAATTATACAATGCCTACCGTTGTATCAATTACTTCTCTTTTAAAAAATAGAAAACAAACAACAAATTATAAAATTTATGTTATCGGGGCTAATTTAGAAGCTGAAAACAAACAGAAAATTAATTCGCTTGATATTGAATTTTTAGATTTGGATAACAGGTATGAAAATTTAAATTTAAGCCACCCGTGGGCTTCTAAGACTACTCTTTTTAAATATGACATAGCAGAATTTTTTAATAATTATGATAAAATCCTTTATCTTGATTCAGACACAATAGTAACGGGCGATTTATCGGCTTTTTTTAACACGGATATTGAAAACTGCTATGCGGGAGTAGTTAAAGACTGCGTTGGAGAAATTATTTTCAATTATCATAAAAAATTGAACCTTAAAAATTATTTTAATGCAGGGATAATGCTTTTAAACATTAAAAAAATGCGGGAAGAAAACTTAAAAGAAAAACTTAATAATAACCTAAATCTTAATGCTGACGGATGTTTTGAGCAAGATGCATTTAATGTTGTATTTGGTGATTATGTTAAATATCTGCATCCTGATTATAATTTTATGACTTCAAATTTTAAGCTCTTACAAAGCACTGTTAGAAAATTTTATAACACAAATGCCATAAACCCGCTAATAGTACATTATACACATTTTAAACCATGGGAATTTGATAATATAAAATATTCTAAACTGTGGAAAAAATATTATAATATGTCTTCATATAAAAATAAAAAATTGAATTTGAAAAAAAACCCGCAGCCGCCTGTTTTATATAAAAAACAACCCTTTAACGACAGGTGGGTTATAGATTTTTTAGGGCTGAGATTCAGCTATAAAAAAGGCGGCAGGGATTTTAGAATTTTTTACCCTTAATATTTGTAAATATCATTAAATTTTGCTATTATTTCAAAATAAATTATTTAAAAAGGCTGGTAAAGTGCATTTTTTCAATAAAAAATTTGACATTATAAAATTACTTAGAAATATCAACAATCTGGATAAATTTTATAATGACCTTTCTAAAAAACTTGATTATGCACTGTTTGTACAAAGTATAGGAACTCTTCACAGGGAAGTATTCTTAAAATATAAAAATATAAATAAAGGGAAAAATGTTGTTTTAATAGCAACAGGGCCTTCGCTTAAAGATTTTAAACCCTTTGAAAATGCGGTATATATAGGCGTAAACAGGGCTTTTCAATATAAAAAGATAAAATTTGATTATATATTTTTACAGGATTATTCCGGTTCAAAAGGTTATATTGAAGATTTTTTAAACTATGAACCTGAATATACAAAAAAATTTCTCGGTTTTACAGATTTCAAATACTCTAAACACTGCATTATACCTGAAAAATACTCTTCATATAAAAATGTTGAAAGGTATTATACGGCAAATTATTTATTAAAAGAAAATTTTACTTTTGATATAACGGCGGAACCTTTTTATGACAGGTATTCCATAGTTTTTCCCGCTATGCAGTTTATTTTATGGACCCATCCCGATAAAATCTATATTGCAGGCTGCGACTGTGATTTAAACGGATATTATGATAAAACATCTAAAAATAATCTTGAAGTTAATCAAATTATTGAAGGATGGAGGGAATTAAAACTTTTTGCAGATGCTTATTATCCTGATATTGAAATAATTTCCGTAAACCCGAAAGGCCTAAAAGGCTTATTTAAAGATGAATTCACCGTTTAAGATTAAGGAAAATATTTTGATTAAAAAAATTAAGAAAATTATAAAAAAATTTATCTGCAAAATGCTTAATCTTCAGGATAAACCTGTTTTTGAATTTACAATAGGGATGCCTGCAGACAATGATGCATTTCTTATTAAAAATAAAATAGAACGTATGGATGCAAACAGATACGATTTATTTAACAAAACAAGATGTGATTTTCATACAGACAGATATCGTTTTGCTTCAGAATATACTGAAGATAAAATATGTATTGATTGCGCTTCAGGAACAGGCTACGGGGCTGATATCCTCTATAAACTCGGCAGAGCAAAAAAGGTATACGGGCTTGAAATTAATAAAGAAGCATATGAATATGCAAAAAAATATTATGCGTCGAAAAATGTTGATTTTGTGAACGGTTCCATCCTTGACATTCCCTTTAAAGACAATACATTTGATGTTTTTACATCTTTTGAAACAATAGAACATGTGGAAAATGAAGATTTACAGCTTTCAGAGGTTAAACGTGTATTAAAAAACGGAGGATTATATATTTTATCCACACCAAATGACTGGAATAATGATAAAATTAACCCCTATCATGTAAGGCGTTATAATTATAATTCTTTAAAAAATACTTTAAGCAAATCTTTTGAAATTATAAAAATTTATAATCAAAATTCAGGTACCGAAAACAGAGCAGAAAATAACAACATGCCAAGAATGATTTATAAAACAACTGAAGAAAATCATCATCTTGCAGAATGCTTTATTGCAGTATGCAGGTGTAATAAATAAAGGAAATTTTATGCTTATTTTATTTGTAACCGCAACACCTCTTGCAGGAGCACCTTTCAGAATTGCGCAGGCATTAAATAAATATACAAACTTCAATGTAAGATTGATAAATTTAAATCCTAATTGTTATAATACACGGGTTTTTCCTGAAGATTTAATCTGGGAAAAAGATAAAAATGAATGTCTTGAATTAATTTCACAGGCAGATATAATCCAATTTTTTCATTTTTTTGATTTTGAAACTGAAAATAATCCTTTTGGATATAATTTTTTAAAAAATTCAAAACCCCGTACAAAATTTATAAGAATGTTTTCTTCATGCCTTAAAACTACAGCACTGAGCAGCAAACATGCAGAGCTTGAAATAATTAACGATAAATACCCGAAACTTGTAATTCCGCATTATCCTGAAAGAACCTTTTTAAACGCTTTTATAGTTCCTAATATTATTCCGATAAACGATGAAATATTAACCCCGAAACCTTTTAGTGAAATTCAAAACAAAAAACCTGTTGTGTTTTATTCTGCAAGCCTTCCTAATTCAATGTGGACTTCAAGATGGGATACCAAAGGTTTACCGGAGGTTTGCGAAAAATTTAAAAAACTAAAAAGAAGATTTGATTTTGATTTTAGGGTTATTCAAAATATTCCTTATATACAATGTCAGAAAATTAAACAGCAAAGTGATATTGTAATAGGTGATATCGTAACGGGCAGTTATCATTTAACAGATTTAGAAGCACTTTCGCAGGGAAAACCGGTGTTTTCATATTTAGACAGCAGAACCCAGTTTACTCTTCAAAATTTACTTAAATGCGAAGATCTGCCTTTTATAAACACACGGCTTGAAGAAATTGATTTACCGTTTGAAGAACTTATAAAAAATGAGAAATTAAGAGTGGAAATCGGCAGTTTTTCACGCTTCTGGATTGAAAAATATTATAATGAGCAAAAACTCGTAAAATTTTATGAAGAAGCATATCAAAAAGTTTTAAACGATGAACCGCTTATAAGACAAAATTATCTTGATTTTAAAACGGCAAAACGGTTTCTATACAATGATTTATACGATTTGCAATATAAAACAAGACAACAAAAAAATCAAACTCTTCAATCCAAAATTTCAATTTGGTTATCAAAAATTTATAGCAATATAAAATTATTTTTTAATACTTTTTTTAGAAAGTTTAAAAATCGAATAAAAAAATATTTAAAAAAATAATTTACAGACTGTAATTTAAAATATAAAAAATATGTTACAATTTATGAACAATATTTTAAAAGAAAGGGGCTTACAAAATGTGGGAAAAAGACGTAAATATCAATGAAGTAAAAGAAATTCTTACAAAATCAAAGGTATTTTTCGGAATCGGCGCAATTAAAAAAATTGATGAAATTTCAGCAGACCTTAAAAACAAAGGGGTTGATAAAGTAATTGTTATTTCAGGAAAAGGCGCTTATAAAATAACAGGAGCGTGGAATTATGTTGAAGAAGCGCTTAAAAAGCACAATATAAGGTATGTTAACTATGCAAAAGTAACCCCGAACCCTACAACAGACGGAATAGATGAAGCAACAGCGCTTGCAAAAGAATTCGGCGCAAAAGCAGTAATTGCAATAGGCGGGGGAAGCGCTATAGATACAGGAAAAAGCGTTGCAATTTTAATGGAATACCCAAATGAAACAGGTGCAAGTCTTTATGAATACAAATTCAGCCCCGAAAAGGCAGCGCCGATTGTTGCAATTAATTTAACTCACGGAACGGGAACTGAAGTAAACCGTTTTGCGGTTGCTACGCTTTTAGAGAAAAACTATAAACCCGCAATTGCCTATGATTGCATATATCCTACATATTCAATCGATGACCCTGCTTTAATGACAAAGCTTTCAGCCAATCAAACATTGTATGTTTCAGTAGATGCGGTAAATCACGTCGTAGAGGGCGCAACATCAAAAGTGGCTTCTCCGTATGCTATAACCCTTGCGAAAGAAACAATCCGCCTTGTTGCAAAATATCTGCCTGCGGCAATTAAAAACCCCGAAGACTTAGAAGCAAGATATTACCTGCTTTATGCTTCATTACTCGGCGGAATTTGTTTTGATAACGGGCTTTTACACTATACCCATGCACTTGAACATCCTTTAAGCGCCATAAAACCTGATTTATCCCATGGCTTAGGACTTGCAATGCTTCTGCCGTCTGTAATCAACTGTATTTATAAAGACAGGGCAGCAACTTTAGCTGATATTTTAGAGCCGATTGTGCCCGGTTTGAAAGGTGAAGCGGATGAATCCGAAAAGGCTGCAAAAGGGGTTCAAAAGTGGCTTTTTGATATCGGTGTAAAAGAAAAGCTTGAAGATTTAGACTTTAAGGCTGATGATATCAAAAAATTAACAAATCTTGCTTTTGAAACACCTTCTCTTGGAATGCTTTTAGGGCTTGCACCGAATGAAGCAAACGAAGCAGCGGTTTGCAGAATTTATGAAACATCAATGAAGCCTATGTAAAATAGCCTTTAATAAAAATGCATTAACTGATAATTCTAGTTAAAGACGGCAAAACTTAAATTCTGCCGTCTTTTTAAATTAAAATTTTTTAGAATATCCAAAAAAATAAAGCCGCTAGACTTAGCGGCTACTAGACTTGGGGAGGAGGTTTTGAGTGAGAGCTCAATTGCTCTCATATTACAGTTTTCGGCAGGTTAAATTTTTTCTTTAGGGTTAAAGCTTTAATATCCTCCGTATGGTTGAGATTTTATAAAAATATTAATTTTCTACATTAACAGGTTGATTTAAAATACTGAACATTTATATATACTACTCCAATGTAGGGGGGCATGTACCTTAAAACTTACCCCCTTAAAAATCGGAGGAGAGAAAAATAATGGCAAAGAGTGTTTTCAAGAAGAATATAAAAACAGCTGAAAATCAGGGTTTAAGGGTTGTTACCACCCCAAAAACAAAACCCTATAACGATATTGATTTAAATAATTGGAAACTTTATTCTCATATTAAAACGGGCTCTCTGTGGGAGTTTCAATCACGTGATAAATCAAACGGTCATTCTTATGATTATCACGGAAATTATATCCCCCAGATTGCAACCCAGCTTTTTGAAAGATTTACAAAGAAAAATGATATTATTGTAGATTTATTCTTCGGCTCCGGCACAAGCGCCATTGAAGCTTTAAATATGGAAAGAAGATGCATAGGCGTTGAATTAAAGCAGGAGATGGTAGATTACGTATCTGAAAAATTTTCCAAAAAAGAACTTGTAACCGATGTAAACATCATTTGCGGCGATTCGGCAAGCGATGAAACAAAAGCAAAAGTGCAGGCAAGGCTTGAAATTATGGGCAAAGAACAGGGAAAAGACAAGGCTCAATTTGTTGTTTTGCACCCGCCTTATGATGATATTATTAAGTTTTCCGATAAAAAAGAAGATTTATCAAACTGCGCCACAACGGAAGAATTTTATTATTTATTTGAAAAAGTGGCTAAAAATGCTTATGATTTGCTTGAAAAAGGCAGATTTGCAGCACTTATCATAGGGGATGAATATAAAAATTCAAGAGTAATTCCTTTAGGTTTTGAATGCATGAAACGTATGGAAAATGCGGGTTTTGTAACCAAAGCTATTGTTGTAAAAAATATAACGGGCAATGAAAAAGCAAAAGGCAAAACTGCTAATTTATGGCGTTACAGAGCACTTGCAGGCGGCTTTAACATCTTTGAACATGAATATATCATGACCTTTCAAAAGGTGTAGTTTATGAATGAATTAGTACCAATTCAAAATCTAATATACGAAATCAGGGGCTATAAAGTAATGCTAGATAGTGATTTAGCAAAACTTTATGAAGTTGAAACATACAGGCTTAACGAAGCGGTAAAACGCAATATCGAACGTTTTCCTAAAAATTTTATGTTTCAATTAACTGATAAAGAATGGGAATTTTTGAGGTTCCAAATTGGAACCTCAAACAAAGAAGGAGTTTTGATATCGCAAATTGCGATATCAAACAAAAAAAGAGGCGGCAGACGTTTTTTACCCTATGCTTTTACAGAACAGGGCGTTGCAATGCTATCAAGTGTTTTAAGGTCAAAAAAAGCAATACAAATTAATATTCAGATAATGAATACTTTTGTAAAAATGCGCCAGTGGGCACTTGAAAATAAAGAACTTGCCCAGAGACTTACCGAACTGGAGCACTATTTTATCAACCACTGCGATGAATATCAGGCCGATATGAAACAAATTTATGATGCCATTTCTTTATTAATGGACAGAACAAAACCATCAAAAATAGGTTTCACAACCGATATTAAAAAATGATTAACTTTCTGCAGTTATCTATTTCCTTTTTACAAGTGTAAGGTCGTAGCCTAAGGCATCTGCGAGGATGAAGGCTTCAGAAAAGCGAAAGCTGTCTTTGGCAAGTTTGTTGCTGATAGAAACTTCCGTGTAATGTTTGCCTGTCTTTTCAGCTAAAATCCCTGCAACCTTTTTATAAGTTAAGGCTTTTTGTGCACATAAAATTTTTACAAATGCTCTTGAGTTCATTTACAAATAATATATTTATTTGACAAAAATTCCCATAATCATTATAATATATCTTATTAGATAGAATTCAATTTTATTAAATCTAATTTATTAACATTTACGAATTATATTTTGTTTGGAAAAATTATGGATATCAGCAAAAAGACTTATGAAATAATGTTAAAATCATTAACAGAAATGGAAGAAATTTTAGATGCCTTTAAAGAAACCATTTATACCCTGCAGGCAAATTGTACAATGATACATTATTTGCTGCTTTCGGAAAATGAACTTAATGAAAAAAATAAAGCAAAATAGCCTTATTGCACCAAAAATTTCGGGTTCAGGGCAAGCCATGTAAATGCATCTTCTTTGGCAGGCATTTCCACAATATAAATCCCGCCGTGTTTTCCCCTTTCGCAATACAACATTCCCTGTCCCACAAGTTCATTCACGGCTCGCCTTATTGTATTTGTGGAAACATTTAATATTGAAGCAAGGGTTTTCATTGAAGGGAGCTTATCGCCTGCTTCATGGTGGGTTATCATATATTTTTTAATCTGGTCTAAAACGCGCTGCCAATCATAAGAATAAGAATTTTTTATAGCTGAAATGCCGCCGCTTTTAGGGTTTGACATAAATCTTGATTTTTCACCCGCTTCTTTTTTGATTTTTTCAGGCTCTTTTATATATCTTGTGCCGTATCTGCCCCTTAAAGAAAGAACTACTTTTTCTTTATTAAGCCGCTTCATAGCATCATTTACCGTGCGCACAGATACATTAAACATTTTTGCAAATTCAGTATTTGCCATTATTCTGTCATTTATTTTATAGTTTTTTGAAATATAGTTTTTAATTTTTGTATAAAGTTTTTTGGATAATGTATCTTTTTTTGTTTCTTTTGTATCATCGTCCGCTTTTTTAATCTGAATATCTTTGTAATCAAGATTTAAAATTTTAGTTGTTTTGTTTAATGTGGTGACGTTTTGAATTAAAATTTCTTCCCTTATAAGTACATCTAAAGCAAGGCGGGCGGTATTCTGCGATGTATCGATTTCATTTGCAATAATCCTTGCCGATGGCAGAATATCTCCTTTTTTAAGCTTCTGCTCAATTATATATTTTTTAATTTTAAATACTGCACTGTCTTTTTTGGAAACAGATTTTTCCGATAATTCGGCTTCGTTCTGCGCATTCTTATCCGCAATCATTGTGCCTACGCATTGTCTTGATTTAAAATATCCTAAATCTTCCGCATAGCGGACGGCATTTTGCATGGTGCCCGTGCTTACGTTATGGTATTTTGCAAAGTCTTTTTTAGACGGGATTATATCTCCGAAATTAAAAAGATTTTTATTTAAACCGTCTTCTACCCAGAAAATAAGCCAGTTTAAAAGAATACGGTCTTTGGGCAGATTGTTAACCATACCGCTTTTAAAATCTGCAGGGGGGATATGAATTTCTGTAATTTCTATCTTTTTCATAATTGTTTTTTTAATTATACAATATTTAAAAACCCGAACAAATTATTTTTTAACAAAAAATTTCCTTTTTAAACGTTATACTGGTAGAATAGGTACAAGAAATTTTGTTTGTGGTGAATTTTTTTTATGAAAATCAGCGGAAATCTTCATAACTTAGCACCTGTTTTTTATAACACTTCAGGACTTTTTAAAAAGCCCAAAAAAAATCTTGAAAGCAGCAAAATGCAAAATTCAGATACCGAAAAAGGCGGCATATATGTAAAACCGCTTACCACAACAAAAAAACAGGAAGATACAATATCCCGCGCACTTAATGAACTTGAACAGGTTGAATTCAGCCTTAATGATATTTTATATATGAAAAATTTAGGAGTGACCATGCCCTTTAAAAACGGGCGTGAGGCTGTAAATTATCTAAACAGCAAAAGCATTGATATTAAATATGCGGAATTTTCAAACCGCAGTGTCCATGCCTGTCTTGATACATCAGAAAAAATTCCTGTTGTTTTAATAAATTCAGACTATAAAGATTTAGCAACATTTCCTGATATTTTAGCGCTCTCGGAAGCTATGATGCATGAAGCGGGGCATGCTAAAGATAATGATTCGATAAATTCAATTCAGGAAGAAATAAACTGTCTTGCATTAAATGTTTTAACACATCAGCATTATAAAAATGCTTATCCTGACGTTTTTGAAAAACAGACTTCTCCGCTTTATCTTGAAGGTGTAAATTTATACGATAAATTATTTTTTGATTTTGATCCTGATAAAAAAGCTTTGAAAAAAAGAATATCCGAAAAATACGGATATTTAAACATTGCTTCCCCAAACCATGCCGCTTCTTTCATGGCGCAGGAAATTAAAAAAATGTCTTAAAATATTTTGATTTTTAAAAAACATGCAAAAATTGTTACAAAAATTTACAAAAAACAACACGTTTTGAAGCTTTTTTAGACAAAAAAATGTTTTTACAGTGTTTATAAATGCAAGCATATGTGATATAATAAATTTATGTTGTTAGTTAAAAAAGTGTGTATGTGCGTTTAGAAATCGGGAGGTGCTAAGCATGACGACCCTAGTTGAAAAGCTCAAAGTTAAATCACCCATCAAATCGAAATTCGAAGATGAATTTCAAACCTATCTCAAAGCTCAATGTTTAAAAACTACATTCAACGGACTTGAACTTGAAACGTTCAGCTGGTACAAAAAAATGTTAGGCTTAATGTAATTGAATGTAGGCAAAAAGTTTTAGTTTAATTCAGCAAAGGCAGGATTTTCCTGCCTCTTTTTGTATCTTTGCGCTGTTTTTTAAGAACATATTTTATTTTAAAGCGTATAATGTTAGGTATGAAATACTGTTCAAAATGCGGAAGTAAATTAATTTTAAAAGAATCTTTCAACTGCGGGATAAGCGATGGAATGGTGCCTTTTTGCCCAAAATGCGAAGAATTCCGCTTTCCGATGTTCAACACTGCAGTAAGCAATGTAATTTATAATAAAGATTTTTCAAAAACCCTTCTGGTGCAGCAATACGGACGGGGGATTAATATTCTTGTTGCAGGATATGTAAATAAGGGTGAAACCCTTGAAAATGCTCTGATAAGGGAAATTAAAGAAGAAACGGGGCTTTGCGTACATGCTTTTCAATTTAATGCAAGCAGATATTTTGAAAAATCAAACAGTTTGATTTGCAATTTTATTGTGACGGTTGAAGACGAAAACCTGCGCTGTAACAGCGAAATAGACTTTGCAAAATGGTATACGATAAATGAAGCGCGGAATGCAGTTTATAAAAACAGCCTTGCGGAAGAATTTTTCTTAAAATCATTGGAAAAGATTTCATCACCTGTGAAATAGAGGATAAAATAGGGAGTTTTCTTGCAATATTTTAAAACACTGCCTAAAATCCACACAGTGTGGATTTTATAAAAAGGGTAAAAATTATTTAAACAATTCAAACAGTGATTAAATTTGAATCGTATTTAAAATCTTTCAATTATTTTTAAATACTCTTTTTGTGCTTCATATACCATTTCGGATATAAAATTAATAAACGGCTCAAAATTATTACGGTTTGTTTCCTGTAAAGCCCTTATGTAATCAGCTCTCACCACAGGCGGAATAATTGTTATATTATATCCTGCCTGTAAAAGCGCAAGATTCATTAAAAGTCTTGCAACTCTGCCATTGCCGTCAATAAACGGATGAATATTAACAAATAGTGCATGTACCATCGCAGCAAATTCAACAGGGTGCAGTTCTTTTTTCATTGCAGGTAAATTTGAAACAAAATCCTGCATTTTATTATCAAGTTCGGCAGGAAGCGGAAAATTGAAATCAGCTCCGGTTACAATAACTGGTTTTTTCCTGTAAACTCCCGCATTCTCAGAGTCTAATTTTATATAAAAAAGCCTGTGCAGGCATTTAATATTTTCTTCCGTTATTAAACCGGCTTCCGCAAATTCCAGCAATTTATTAAATGCACCTGCATGTCCTATAGTTTCAAGATGGTCTTTTATCGGTTTTCCGCTTATTGTAAGCCCGTCTTCTATAATGACCTTTGTTTCCGCAAGGTCAAGAGTATTGCCTTCAAGAGCATTTGAAGCATATGTAAGGCCAATCTTATAATATTCCTGTATTTGTTTTATAATATCAGGACTTAACGGCCTAAAACTGTCAATTTTTGATTTTAATTTGTCAATTTCAAACAGTTTATTTTTATACATAAAGCAACCTCAAAATTTATCTTATAATCTCCATCACTTCCTCAAGCGGTTTTTTCGGGGGTTTGTTCGGATTATCGGAATAAGGTTTTCCTATCGCAAGAAGGGTGGTTATTTTTTCATTATCTTTTAATTTCAAAATGTTTTTAATCTCATCATTTGCAAGAACAGGCGCTACCATCCAGCAGCTTGCAAGCCCCAGAGCATTTGCCGATAATATCATATTTTCAACCGCTCCGCCCATGCTTAAAAGATAAGAATCAGGACGCATTCTTGAAATTACATCTTTTGAATATCCTGCCTGCTCTAAAACTCCGCCCATAAATGAAGGAGCTTCAATTTCAACGCAGACAATTACAACAGGCGCATTTTCAAAAAACGTTGAATGCCCTTTATAGCCCAGAACCCTGGCTTTTGTTTCTTCATCAAGATTTTTTGTTATTTCATCATATTTATCAGAAATTGCCATTGCCATTTTGTGTTTGATATCTTGGTTTAAAACCGCCACAAAGCGCCAGTTTTGCGCATTTATAGCAGAGGGGGCAAGGCGCGCAGAATTTATTATCCTTTTAATCTCATCATCTGTGGGTATATAATCCGTATACTTTCTGATAGTTTTTCTTGTATCAATACATTCAAATATTTCCATAATATAACTCCTTATAGTAGAATAAACGTATGAATAATTTTAGAATAATAATTCTGATTGTAGCTTTTTTTGTTTGCTTTGTAAATTATACCGGTGTTAATGTTTTTGCGAAGGAAAATTTTAACTACAGCGTGTATACGCCTGAAACTTTTAAAAGCTTAAAAGATTTAAGTACCCAGAACCCGGCAGATACAGGAATTCAAACCACCCCGAAATTTGAAGACGGTTCATCTATTTTATTTATTGTAGATTTTTCAAACTCTATGAATGATAAAATGGGCAATAAAACTAAAATGCAGGTAGCGCTTGATACTTTAACGGTTATTTTGCCAAAAATCCCGCCTGCAATTAAAACAGGCCTGCGCGTATACGGTTATAAAGCAGGATTTACTTATCTTCAAGGGTGTATGGCATCAAAAATGGCAGTGCCTTTTGCCTCACAAAATGCAGATAATATTCTGGGCGCTTTATATGCAACAAAGGCTGTGGGATGGACGCCTATAACATATTCGCTAAAACAGGCCGTGAATGTGGATTTCAGCGGAGTTCAGGGCAAAAAACATATTGTTTTATTAACAGACGGCGGGGAAAATTGCGACGAGAGCCCCTGCACATATGCAATAGAACTTATGAAACTGAGAGATGATATTTCAATTGATGTTATAGCTTTTGATATAAATGATTATGAAGCAAATGACCAGCTGAGATGCGCCGCAGTGGCGACACGCGGAAAATTCTTTACTGCAAACACCCCATATCAGCTTCTAGACAGCTTGTTTGAAAGCTTGAATATCGATAAAAACGTAAAAGGTGTTATAAAAATTGATGAAAACTAAGGAAGTTAAGGATTTGGAAGTAATGAAACTGTCAGAAAGCCTTGAAGATTATCTTGAAGCTATTTATAACGAAATAAAACTTAAGGGCGAAGCCAAGGTTACGGATATTTCAAATATTTTAAACGTGAAAAAAGCTTCGGTTACAGGGGCTCTCATCAATTTAAAAAATAAAGGGCTTATTAATTATGAACCTTATTCAAGCATAACACTTACAAAATCGGGAGAAAAACATGCGGCAGAAATTATCGAGCGGCATATGGTAATGTGTGAATTTTTAGAAAATATTTTGAATTTATCTAAAGATGAAGCTATTGAAAATGCCTGCAAGATGGAGCATATTATGAGCAGTGTTATGTTTGAGAGGATGACAAAATTTTCTGTTTTTATTCAGGATTTATGTAAAAAAGAGCCTGAAATTAAAGAAAAAATTCAAAATCTTTATAAATAGTTTTTTAAGAATAGTTTGAAGCTTTAATATTAAAAAATTTATAGCATTAGGGCTTATTTGCACTTGTTAGCTATGGTTAGTTTAAAGATTATTATTTTCTCTTCATAAACTTGTTTTACAATAAAGGACCGTTAAAAATTCGCGTCGGCTGTTTAATTTTGGACTTCTTGGTTGAACTTTGACCGGGGGAATACCGTGTCCTGTTTGTAAAACAAGTTTATGAAGAGAAAATGCAAAAACCTGTAAATATTTTACAATTTCCTTAAAATGTTTTCTAGTTTTTTATATTTTTCGTCTAAAAGGCTTGCGGCTTGCAAATAATAGGCGGGTATTATATCATCATTTTCCATGAGCTTTATTAGCATATCAAGAACCGTTCTGGTTTCTATGGCGCAATCCTGCATGGTATCTGCAGTTTCTTTATCAGGCATTAAATTTTCTCTTTCTATTTACTGTGTAAATAGTCAGGTATAATTCAGTATATACCTTTACTAATATTTTGTCTAGTAAATATAATAGTAAAGGTTAATGTATGGAAAGAAAATTATTCAGGTCCGGAGGCGGTTGGGCACTATTTATTAATTCAACACTTTTAAAACTTATGAAAGTTAACCCTGAAACAGATACGGTAGAATATATCATGGAAAATGATACTTTAAAAATTAAAAAGGCCGCTCCATCCACAGAATCGGAAAAAGTCAAACAAACCGCAGTCAAGAAAACCACAACCAAAAAGCCTGCAGCTAAGAAATCCTCCGCAAAAAAAGCGGAAGGAAAATAATTCCCCATTGTTAGGGTTGACAAACTTTTTCATTTGATATAAAAATATCTTATTGTTAGCTTTACCTAACAAGGCGCATACAGCGTCAATATTGTAATGCAGCAAAATATCAAAGGAAAAAATAATGAATGTATCTGCCATAGGAAAGTTTCTGGATCAGCCGATTTTAATTGCAAAACTTAAACAGCAAACACCAAAAATCTTAATCGGTGCAGCTTTTGCCTATGGTGCATACGATACAATGAAAGCGCCGAAAGAAGAGCGCAAAAACAGAGGAATTAAAAATGCCGTTGTTTTAAGCACGGTGGCTGCAACATCGCTTATAAGCGCTTTCGGGCTTAGAGCCGGTAAAAAACAAATATTTCAAGGGCTCGTAAACGTTAAAAAACCTGAAAACATTATTGAAGATAACATTTTTGCCGTAGATAAATTTTTGAAAAACAATAACCTTGATAACAGCATTAAAAAAGCCATAAATAAAGCAAAAAACGGGGCTTTAAGCCTTAAAGATACAAAAGAAATTTTAAAATTAAATAACGGTGATTATAAAGGCAGAGAGGAACTTTTTGACACTCTTTTTTCTAAAAAAGAAGATTTGAGCGCCAAAGAAATTTTTAAGGAAACAGGAAGGCTTTCCGTTTTGGGCTTAATGCCTGTAGCAGGAGGAGTTTTAGGGGGAATAGCCGCCGATAAAATCACGGATGAAGATTGCCCGAAATCTACATCAAATAAAATAAAGGAAGGCGCTTATCAATTTTTGGCCAATATTTTTATGTGCAATGTAGGCGCCGCAGGAGCGTTATTTGCGGCGGAAAGACTCCAGAAAGCAGGTAAAATTAAGGCTTTAAGCCCTATAGGAAAACTCGGGGTAATTATGGGTGGTATATTTGTAACAGGCATTATGGGCGGAAGTTTTGTTGCAAACTGGATAGGAAAACATATTTTAGACCCGATTTTTGACGGCAAAAAACAAGAAAAATCGGGATTTAATAAAAATTTTACAGGCCATAAAGATTTATATGAAGAAAGGAAGCCCGAACTGCTCGATATGGCGCTGCATACGGATGATATCGCAACTGCAGGGGTTTTATCAGGGTTTAAATGGATAGAGCCGATGCTTCCTTTAATGTATACAATTTCAGGCTACCGCGCCGGCATAGGTTATAGAAACGGGGAAAATAATCCCCGCTAATTTCCGTTAGTTTTTGTCAGTCAAGCGGCAGCTTTAAAATTCTACCTTCGGTGCTTGTTTTTCGGCTTCCGTTATTTCGAAATATTCTCTCTGTTTGACACCTGAAATTGCAGCCACAAATGCTGTCGGGAATGTTCTGATTAAAGCATTTATTGATTTAACGCTTTCGTTATAATCTCTTCTTGCAACGGCTATACGATTTTCAGTGCCGGCAAGTTCGTCCTGCAAGGCTATAAATGATTTATCGGCTTTTAACTGCGGATAATTTTCTGCAATTGCCAAAAGTCTTGACAGAGCACTGTTTAATTCGCCTGCACTTTGCTGTACAGCTTTTACATCCTTAGAATTTATTGAGCCCGATAATTTTGCTCTTGCATCGGCTATGTTTGTAAATACTTCCTTTTCATGTGCCGCATAGCCTTTTACGGTATTTACAAAATTTGGAATTAAATCATTTCTGCGCTTTAGCTGATTTTCAACCTGCGCCCAATTTGCACTTACGTTTTCATCCATAACTTGAAGTCTGTTAAAAGTACCTGCAAAGAATACACCTATTGCAAGAATTACTCCTAAAATAATTAAAATCAAAGTATTTTTCATATTTTTCTCCTGTCAATTAATTTTATTTTACCATCCCCTTGAGGCTCCGCCGCCGCCAAAACCGCCTCCTCCGCCAAATCTTATTCCGCCGCCCGGGCTGCGCGGCATACCAAAGAATATTAATCCTCCGGGACCGCCTCTGCCGTTTAATATCATCAAAATAATTATAAATATTATTACAAATAAAATATCAGTATCATTATTTGTTTCGGGTGCGGCAGGTTTTTCAAAAGAAAGGCGGACTCCGTATTCATCGGCTATTTCATATGCAAGGGCTAAAGTTCCCTGAATTATCCCTGTTTCATAGTTTTCTTCTTTAAAATAAGGAATCATATAATCATCAAGAATTCTTCCTGCTTTTGAATCGTTTAATATGCCTTCAAGCCCGTATCCTATTTCAATTCTTGCTTTTCTGTCCTTCAAAGCAACAAGTATAAGGGCGCCGTTATTTAATTTTTTATCTCCTAATTTGTATTTTCTTGCTATTTCAAGAGAAACATTTTCAATCGGCTCTCCGTTTAAAGAATTTAAAGTTACAATTGCAACATCAGCCTTTGTTTTAGTTTGAAGTTCAAGTAAAATTTGATTAAGAGCAGTTTCATTTTCATAAGATAAAATATTTGCATTATCGGAAATAAACCCGTTAAAATTTAATGCTTCAAAACAAAAACCTTGAATACAGGTTAAAAGGGTTAAGCATATTAAAATAAAAAACTTTTTAATCACAAAATTAATAATAACAACGGCAATACTAAATATGCAATTGCTCTCTTGACTTTGGCTTTATAAATCTATACGATTATTCTATGAAAGAGATTTTTGTAGTTTCGCCCATAAAGCACCCTGAAGACATTTTGAATTTCACCAAAAAGGTTAAATGCAGGGAATTTTACGTTTATCATCACCGCTTTATGAAGCATATTACAGGCTGTGCAAACGCTGCACCCGGTTCTAAAGGCACTTTTGAATATATAAACGAATATATTGCTGCTGCAAAACAAACGGGTTCCAAGATTTTTGTAAATTTTAAACATACCATAACCGAAGAAGATGTTACCGTTACAAAAAAATTCATAGAGTTTTTAACCACAACCGAAATTGACGGTATTTTTGTAAATTCTTACGGTATTTTAGAAATTATAAAAACGATGGATTTACCTTTTAAGGTAATAATTGATTCTTATTTTGATATTCATAATCTTTCAGGTGTTGAATTTATGGAGATGTTCCATAAAATTGACGGATTGATTATAACGGAAGAAGTTTATCTTAAAAATATTGAAAAAATAAGGAAATATGCTAAAATTCCGCTCTCTGTAGATTCGGATAATCTGCCTTATTTTGCGGAAGATTTAATAAAATCAAAAGCAATAAGCGCTGTTGTTATTAAAGGAAAATTTAATTCAAGCGATGAAATTCTGGATGGGATTAAACTTATTGAAAAGATTTTAGATAAACCAAAAATGTTTAAAGAACAAAAACTGCCTTTTAAACATGTAAGAAAAAGTTTTTATAAAACAAGCCATTATTCGGGAGAAATTTTATCCGCAACAGGGGAAGATTTTAAATTCGCAAATTATATTCAAAAATATGACTGGAAAATTAAATGCAAAAGGCTTGATAAAAATTTTGATTATTCAAAATTAAAACTGCCGAAATTAAATTTAAGGCTTTCAAGTTTGGAACAATTCAAAGAACTTAAAAAATTCATAAAAACAACGGGGTTTAATCCGGTTCATTCAATTGAATACGGGGAAGTAGCATCAACCGTTGATCTTGCTTCGCATCCTTTTGAAGAATTAATTAACAAAGCAAGAAAATTTTGCGCAGAATATAATATGGATTTAAATATTTCAACTCCGAGAATTCTTATTGAAAGAGATTTTGAAAGGGTATATGAAACCGTAAAAATGTTATGTTCTGTCGAGCCAAAGCCAAAAACCGTTGTAATAAATAATATAGGCTTTTTCTGGGCAAAAATGAATGACCCTGAATTTCAAAATACCCCTGTCGAAATAGGCGGCGGGATAAATCTTTTAAACAGTTATTCAATAAAATGCTTATCAAACCTGCACCCTATTGATGCACTTGATTTTTCAGCACTCGGAGATGAAGAAAATATTATAAAATGCATTAAAAAAAGCAAAAAAATTATAAGAAACAAAAAAATTCAAATTGCAGGCGGCAAAAGGGTGGAAAGCCTCGGACTATGCCCCTTAAACTGCAATTCTGCCGTTGTATCACGTCTTACCTGTTCTGCTCCATGCCACAGGGGGCACTGGTCTGTTAAAGATCCTTCTTTAAATAAGATTTTGCCTTTTGTTGTGGATGGTTTTTGCAAAATGCATATGTTTGAAGCGGATATTCAGCAAAATTTTGACAAAATCCCATATTACAGTGAAATCGGCATTAATGAATTTGTGATTGATTTGCTTGCAATTCATTCGACCCTTCTGCCAAGGATTTTAAGGAATTTCCTCTGCGCTGTATCTAATTTTAAATAAATATTACAAGCATTTTACAAAAGTTCATAATTAAGCTCTTAAAACTTAAGATTTAAGGTTTTCCTGTCGACAAATACCTTATAAGTCAATAGGAAGTGTTTGTGGGTAATATTTTTAACAAAATAAGTCATGGTGCGGAATTAGTTGCTGCCGAACTTCCCAAAACGGAGAAGGCACAAGAAACTGCTGTTGTTAACAACAAAAACAATCAAACAACCGACAAAAATAATTATGAAAATGAACTTGTTGAATATAAAAACGCAGTATCGGAACAATCAGAAACTGCCTCACCTAAAATTCCCGATAAATATGCAAATGATAACTGGTCTGCGGTTGAACCTTCCAAAAACAAGGTTTTATTTATTGAAACAGGCAGCTATACCTATATAATGAGTAACGGTGCAAAAATAAAGTTTGATAATATTGATGAAAATACTCTTGTACTTGAAAACAAAGAAACCGGCGAAATAGTTATAATCGGCGCCAATGACACAAATATTGAAGGTGACAATTCAGATATCAAAGTGACCATTTTAGACAGTGATGTTAATAAAATTAAAATGGGAAAAGGCAATGATAATATTACTCTTGAAAACTCCACCGCAGATTCAATAGAAGGCGGCAAGGGAAATGACGTCATAAATATTAAAAACACCGTAACAAATACTGTTAAAGGCGGGGATAATGAGGATTACATCTATGCCGTTAATTCTAAAATAGGCTCAATTGAAGGCGGGGATGGAAACGACGATATTATTGCCGAAAATTCAACCGTTGCAAAGCTTGACGGCGGCAAGGGGGATGATGTTATTATGGCAAATTCTTCAAGCAGCATTGAAGAACTTTTTGGCGGAAAAGGTGATGATTTAATAAGTATCAATAATTCTAAAATCACAAAACTTGATGGGGGCAAGGGAAGCGACAGTATAAACCTTGAAAATGCTGAAGTATTTGAAACTATTGAAGATAAAAAAGATACCACACTTGAAAAAATACAGGAAAGCGTATCTCCTTATGATGTACTTGATACTAATTCCATTGAAGAAGCTAAAAACATAACAAACGAAAAAACTTCCGCATATTCAGAAAAGGAATTAACACCTGAAGAAGAAATGCAGGCGCTTACAATAGATTTCTTTTCTCAAAATTTGGAAAATATGAAAACCCAGTTTGAAGAACAGGAAAATGAAGACGGTGCAATAAGAGATGCTTATAACTGGGTAAAAGAACTTATTAATATGGGCGTTTCAAAAGAAGATATTAATGCTGCAATTGAGGAGCAAGAGCGGATGGTATCAGAATTAACATCTGCATTAAACGGAGAAAGTGATGCTTCTTTTGAAGAAGTATTCGAAAAATGGACAGGACTTAAATACAATCAGGATAATGTAACTAAATATATGGAAACATCCCAGATGTATTCTCTTGCAGTGAGCGGTTTATATAAAGCGGATAATTTTAAAAACTGTGTTGTCGATGCAAAAACAATGCAGGATGTTATGGATTTATATAATACTTATTACGGCGAAGAAGAAGGCAAAAATAAACTCAATGAATTTTTATATCAGGAAATAAGTACAGCCACAGGGCCAATCTATGGGGTTGGAATGCCTGAAGAATTATACATAAATGAAGATAACCAAATGGTTATAAAATATTCTGATACAGAAGAATATGAAATTTATGACCCGAAAGAATGTATAAATATACTGGAAACTTTAGAATACGATCTTCATCCCGAAGAAGAATTTCAAGCACAATTTGAAGAAATAACAGGCAAAAGTATTGAAGAATTACAAGATGAATATAAAATAAATCAGCTTAATGCCTTTGGCAGCGGTAATTCTTTCCAAAAATTAATTGACAGATACTGTGCAGACCAGGAAGGATTTGCGGATAAACTGGCAACTGCAGCTCAAATCGGCGGTATCGGATTAATGGTAATAGGCGGGGTTGTAACATTTGTAAATCCTCCTGTCGGCGTCGGAATAATGAATGTTGGAAAATACACGGCTCTTGGTGGTATGTTCGGAGATAATGCAATAGAACTTGTTGATGATTTAGCTTCTGAAAACGGCTTAAGCAAAGATGAAGCCTGGGGTTTAATGAAAGAATCATTCACTGAACTTGCCCTTTTATATTCAGGAGCAAAAATAAATGGTGTTGCCACAAATGTTAAAGATATGGTTTTATCAGAAACACAAAACAAAGCGCTTGCATTTTTATCTCAAATCGGAACAGATGCTTCATTAAGCTTATTAACGGATTTAATGATAACAGGAGAAGTTAATCTTACAGGCGAAGGTATAAGCCAGCTTTTAGGCATTATTACAGGTATTGCAGGTGCAAAAGTAGATGCTTATACAAAAGAAGCGTTTGAAGCTGCGGATGAATTATACAAAAACGGCGATGTGGATGGCGCCTTAGAATATCTGAAAGGAAAAGGAATATCACAAAGGAAAATACATAGCTATTATAAAGCTGCAGAAATTGAAAATATTAATGCAATATTTAAAGAAACGGGTAATGTGGCAAAAGCCTTAAAAGCATTATCTGAATCAAAAATTTTAACGGAATCAGATATAAAAAATGTTTCATCCGAATTAAAATTAAATGTTCTTAAAGAAAATAATATAGATATTTCAAAATACAAAGGCTATGATTTTGATTCAGCACAGGGAAAACTTGTAGCTCAAGATATTGATATGTATTATAAAGCCTTAACCGAAGGAATCAATGTTAAAGATTTAATGGTACCTTCAGCTAAAAGTATTGATGCAGGGTTAAGTTCTGCAAAAATCGGCGATGTATTTGAGGTTGAAGGTTCAAACCATATCTTCATAAAAACGGGGGATTGCAAATATACAGAATTAAATATGTCAAAAGAAGCTTATTGTAAATTATTCCCGCCGCTTGACAGATACACGTCCGGTCAACAAAATTCAGGCGACTGTTACCTTGTATCTTCCCTAAATTCTATAATGGCAAATCCAAATGCAAGAAATATGCTGCTTTCATGTTTTAACGAAAACTCTGATGGCTCAATAACTGTTAAAATGCCAAATTCTGATACTGAAATTATAATAAAAGACGGTCAAACCATTAGTGATTTAGGTGTAAAATCAGGAAAACATATGACAGGTTCACTCGGTATGCAATTATTGGAATATGCATATAAGGTAGAACTTGTGGATAACAAAATTGGTGAACTTAATACGCTAATTAATGATTGGGAACAAGGTATATTAGACAATTATAATAAAATGCTTGGTGATTCTGATATACCAAAATCACAGAAAAATATAAGTTTTGAAGAATACCGCAATTTAACCGAAACCGAATATTATAAAAATTTTGAAGCCGAAATTACAAAGATTTTAGGTAAAGCACCTGAAAGCATTGAAGATCTTGCTCAATTTTATGATGTTCGTGAAGGTTTTTACGTTGATGCTGACGGACGTTTAACTGAATTGGGTTTAAGAAGTTTTTCCAGACGTACAGGTATTCCTGTAGACGAGGTTGAAAAATTAAATGAGATATATAAAGTTTTAAAACCTACTATGAAAGAAAATAAAAACTTAATTTTATCATATTACAGCAATGAATATTATTTGGTTAATATTGAAAAAGCCACTATAGAACTGGAAGAATGCAATAATAAAGATTTTTCAAAATTTGCAGAAGAATTGGGCGGCAATGGTGGTTATTCTTCAAAAGTATTTGAAGCATTCGGTTTAGAAAATTCAAAACTTGAACGTGTTGAGAATTCGGATATTTTAGATAAAATATTGAGTAATCCTGAATTACTTGATAACCGTGTTGCTACTGCAGGAACAATTTTAACAAAAACAGACTTAAAAAAAATTTATAATGACCCTACAGAAAAAAATTATCAATATTACCATGATCACCCGGAAACATACAATAAACTTTTAGCGGAAGCACCCGATAAGCTTCCATTTGATCTGGTATCAAGCCATGCTTACAGTTTTGAAGTCAGAGTTAATTCTGCAACAGGCGAAACGGAAATTATAGTAACAAACCCATGGAAATTATCAGATGCAGGAAATAATAAAGATATTATTTTAACTGTTGAAGAATTTAAAAAATATTTTGATCATTTCTACATAGCAGATATACCACAATAAAATAAGGAACAAAAAATGGAAATAGAAAACAATAAAATCTCAAATATTTCATATAAGGGCGGTTTTAAGTCTACAACTATGTATGATGTTGTACAAAAAGAGTACAATACATTTTTAAAAACTGTTGAAAAATCTGATTTTAAAAATGCACCTACAAGATATCTTTCAGAGCTTTCTTTATTAAAGCGCTTAAAGGTTTCTGCCGAAGAATTTGCAACAGATGTCGAAATCAAAGACATTACGGCAAAAATTGAAGGCGTAAAACAAATTTTAAAAGATAATTTTGGAATTATACATAAATAATTTTGAAGCACTCTTTAATTCACTAACCTAAATATTTTATTTAAAAGCTCAAATAGGTCATATGCCTCATCTAAAGGTATCATGTTAGCACCGTCGCAGAGTGCTTTATCAGGTTCAGGGTGAATTTCAAAAAATAAACATTTGGCACCTGCCGCTATGGCTGATTTTGCAAGCAGCGGGGCAAATTGTCTTTCTCCGCCTGATGAATCACCAGCACCGCCCGGCAATTGCACGGAATGCGTTGCATCAAATACAACAGGGTATCCCATATCCTGAATAATTTTAATACTTCTCATATCGGATACAAGGTTATTGTAGCCGAATGTTGTACCGCGCTCCGTTATTAAAATTTTATCGTTGCCTGAATCTATAACTTTTTGAGCAATGGATTTCATTTGAGAAGGGGCAAGAAACTGACCTTTTTTGATGTTTACAATTTTGCCCGTTTTTGCCGCAGCAACAAGCAAATCCGTCTGCCTGCATAAAAACGCAGGAATCTGCAATACATCAGCAACTTCACTTGCAGGCTTTGCTTCTTCTTCTTTATGAATATCCGTTACAATCGGCAGATTAAATTCTTTTTTTACTGCCTGTAAAATTTTTAAGCCGTCTTCAAGCCCGGGGCCTCTGAACGATTTTATTGAAGAGCGGTTTGCTTTATCATATGAAGCTTTAAAAATATAATTTATGTTAAGTTCTTCACAAACTTTTTTTAATTTTTCGGCAACCTTAAAAACAACATCTTTTGATTCTATTGCGCAGGGGCCTGCAAAAATTGTTAATTTATCTTTTCCTATTTCAAAATTATTAAGCATTATGGTTTTCATAGAATTTATTATATAATGAATTAAAATGAAAGTATAGTGAAATTGTTTACACCGGTTTAAAAGAGGAGAGTTTTATAAAATGGCAGCAGAAACCAAAACAAAAGCTGAAAAAGAAGTTAAAGAAACAAAAGAAGAAGCCGCAATAAGAGAAGGGAAAGATAAAGCCCTTAAAATGGCGCTTGATAAAATTGAGAAAGATTTTGGAAAAGGCTCCATTATGCGCCTTGGTGATAAATCATCAGTAAACGTGGATTGTATCCCCACAGGTGCTCTCGCTCTTGATATAGCACTCGGTGTAGGCGGCGTGCCCAGAGGAAGGGTGATTGAAATTTACGGCCCCGAATCAAGCGGTAAAACTACTCTTGCACAGCATATCGTAGCAGAAGCACAGAAAAAAGGCGGTATTGCAGCGTTTGTGGATGCAGAACACGCGCTTGACCCTGAATACGCTAAAAATTTGGGCGTAAATGTTGATGAATTATTAATATCTCAGCCCGATACAGGCGAACAGGCGCTTGAAATTGCGGAAGAACTTGTTCGCTCAGGCGCAATTGATGTTATAGTTATTGACTCCGTTGCGGCTCTTGTTCCGAAAGCTGAAATTGAAAAAGCAATGGATGAACAGCAGATGGGTCTTCAGGCAAGACTTATGTCAAAAGCTTTAAGAAAATTAACCGGTATTGTAGGCAAAACAAATACAACCGTTATTTTCATCAACCAGTTAAGACAAAAAATCGGCGTTATGTACGGCAACCCCGAAACAACCACCGGCGGTAATGCGCTTAAATACTACGCTTCCGTACGTTTAGATATCCGCCGCTTTGATTCAGTTAAAAATAAAGACGGTGAAGATATCGGAAACAGGGTGCGCGTTAAAGTAGTAAAAAATAAGGTGGCACCTCCTTTCAGAACAGCAGAATTTGACATTGTTTACGGCAAAGGCATCTGCGCTTTAGGAAATACTCTTGATGTTGCCGTTAATATGGAAATAGTTAAAAAAGCAGGTGCTTGGTTCAGCTATAATGAAGAAAAACTGGGTCAGGGCCGTGATAAATCAAAAGAATTTCTTGAAGAGCACCCTGAAATTTTGAAAGAAATTGAACAAAAAGTAAGAGAAAAACTTGCAAACAAAGAATAGGGCTAAAAATAAGGATTTTAATATGATACTTATTACGGGCGGCGCAGGATATATCGGTTCACATTGTGCCATAGATTTTATAAAACAAGGCTATGACGTTATCATTCTTGATAATCTTTCAACAGGACATATGGAAATTATTGAAAGATTAAAAGAATTTTCCTCAAAAGAAGAGGTTAACGGTAATTTCATTGATTTCATAAATGCCGATATAAGAGATACATACGCTTTAAATGTACTTTTTAACACATATAAAATCGACTGTGTTATCCATTTTGCAGCGAACTCGCTTGTAAACGAGAGTGTTATTGACCCTAAAAAATATTATAATAACAATGTTACAGGTTCAATCAGCCTTTTAAACGCAATGGTTGAAAATAATGTTAAAAAAATAGTATTTTCATCTACCTGCGCCACATACGGTGAACCGGAGTACGTTCCTATTGATGAAAAACACCCTCAAAAACCTGTAAACCCCTACGGCAACACAAAACTTGCCATGGAATTTGCAATTAAAGATTATGCTAAAGCATACGGCTTAAAATATGCAATTTTCAGATATTTTAATGTTATAGGCGCTGATAAAGACGGCGTTTCAGGCGAATGGCATGATATTGAAACACATCTTGTACCGAATATTCTAAAAGCTGATGAAAGCAAGGTATTTAAGCTTTTTGGGGATGATTACGATACAAAAGACGGCACCTGCGTCAGAGATTATATTGATGTATGTGATTTAGCACACGCACACACTCTTGCTTATGAATATTTAAAAGAAAATACAAGCACAATAATAAATCTTGGTACAGGAGACGGACAAAGCGTAAAAGAAATATTCTCTGCGGTTGAAAAAACTCTTGAAAAAGAAATCCCTCTGGAAAATCATCCGCGCCGTGAAGGAGACCCTGCAAAATTAATCGCAAATCCTGAGCTTGCAAATACTGTCATAGGGTGGAAATCGCAAACTCCGCTTGAAAATTCAATTAAAAATGCAAATGAATGGGAAAAAATTCTAAAGATATTACAAAACAAAGAAAATAAAGTTCAGGAAAATTTCAGCAGAAAGGCAATATTATGAAGGGTATAATTCTTGCAGGGGGTGCCGGAAGCAGATTATATCCGGCAAGCCTTCCTATTTCAAAAATCTTACTTCCCGTATATGATAAACCGATGGTTTATTATCCTATCACAACCCTTATGCTTGCAGGAATTAAGGATATTTTAATAATTTCAAACCCGAACGATCTCGGTAATTTTCAAAAAGTTTTAGGGGACGGTTCAGATCTCGGTATTAAATTTTCATATGCTGTTCAAACCGAAACAAGAGGTATTGCAGACAGTTTTTTAATAGCTGAAGATTTTATTCAAAATTCTCCTGTTGCTTTGATTTTAGGAGATAATATTTTCCACGGCTTCGGCTTTTCTTCAATGTTAAAAGCTGTAGGCACAAAAACAAAAGGGGCAACGGTTTTCGGGTATCAGGTAAATGACCCGCAAAGGTTCGGCGTAGTAGAATTTGATAATGATAATAAGGCTGTTTCCATTGAAGAAAAACCCGAGCATCCTAAATCAAATTACGCTGTTACAGGGCTTTATTTCTATGATAATCACGTGGTTGAATTTGCAAAAACCCTGAAACCTTCTGCACGCGGTGAATTAGAAATCACAGATTTAAACAATATTTATTTAAAGCACAAAACACTTGATGTGGAAATACTCGGCAGAGGCTTTGCATGGCTTGATACAGGAACTTTTGAAAGCTTATTGCAGGCAAGCAATTTTGTTCAATCCATGGAAATTAACACAGGTATGAAAATCGCCTGTATTGAAGAAGTAGCCTATAGAATGGGATATATTGACGACATACAGCTTTTAAAACTAAGCCAAAAATACAAAAACAACGGCTACGGCGCGTATATAAGAAAAATAGTAGAACAGACAAGCCTTGCGAAGGTTTAATCAAAAAGTTTTTCTGGCGGGATATTAAAAACTTCTGCAATCTTTAACAATATATTCAGAGTTATGTCTCTGTCACCATTTTCATATCTTGAAACTGAAACAGGATGAATACCAAGTTTTTCGCTTAATGCCTCCTGTGTCCAGCCTAGTTTTTTTCTATAAAATTTAATATTCTTTATAACATTATTTTTATATTTCTTCTGTAAGCTTGTCATATTTTAAGAATAGTGGTAAACTCTAAACTATTGAACAACCATTTGGTTAAAAAAATTAGGGAAACTATCATGAAAACTACAATACAGATACATGAAATAGAAGCAGAACTTTATGCAATAGAATCTCTTTTAAAATTTTTAGAAACATATTTTGAAAGTGCTGATGAAAATATCGGTCTGGAGTGCATTGTAAAGGAATTAAGCTTAAATCTCAATAAAATATTTAAAATCCTTGAAGATGATTAAAAACATTGAAGATTACTTTTCTTTTTAATATAATGATTTCAAATGGATACTTTAAAAGGAGTAATTTCTTATGAAAAAATCAATTAAAGATTTAGGGGATATCAAAGGTAAAAAAGCCCTTGTACGTGTTGATATCAACGTACCTTTAGATGAAAACAAAAATGTAACCGATGATACCAGAATTCAGGCTATTATGCCTACTTTAAACTACCTTAAAGACAAAGGTGCAAAAATTATCCTTATGGCTCACTTAGGCAGACCGAAAGGCGAAAAAAATCCTGAATTTACACTTGCACCCGTTGCAAAATATTTATCAAAAGTTTTAGGTGAAGATGTTATGTTCATTCCTGACGTTGCAGATGCTCCTAAAATGGTTGAAGAACTTAAAGAAGGTCAAGTTGCACTTTTAGAAAACATCAGATATTACAAAGCAGAAGAAGCAAAAGATGATGATATGACTTTTGCAAACGAACTTGCAAAACTGGGTGATTTCTATGTAAATGATGCGTTCGGTGCAGCACACAGAAACCACGCTTCAACCGCTAAGCTTGCAAAAGTTTTAAAACCTGCTGTTTCAGGGCTTTTAATGGAAAAAGAATTAAGATGCTTATCACAGGCACTTGATAACCCGACAAGACCTTTCACAGCTGTTGTTGGGGGTGCTAAAGTTTCATCCAAAATCGGTGTTTTAGAAAATTTAATCGATAAAGTAGATAACCTGATTATCGGCGGCGGTATGGCTTATACATTTGTTAAAGCTAACGGCGGTAAAATCGGTAATTCAATCTGCGAAGACGACCAGCTTGATGTTGCTAAAGCTATTGAGAAAAAAGCGGCTGAAAAAGGCGTTAAACTTGTTATGGCTACTGATGTTTTAGTTACGGATGATTTTTCAGGAAACGGCACAAACAAATTTGTTAAAATCAACGAAATCCCTGACGGTTTTGAAGGGGTTGATGCAGGCGAAGAATCAAGAAAAGCATTTGCTGATGTTTTAAAATCATCAAAAACAATCCTTATGAACGGCCCTGTGGGCGCTTTTGAAAACCCGAAATTTGCTGAAGGTACAAAAGCAGTACTGGCCGCTATAGTTGAAGCTACCAAAAATGGTGCAACAAGTGTAATAGGCGGCGGTGATTCAGTTTCAGCAGCAAAGAAATTTGCAAAAGCGGAAGATTTCACCCATGTTTCAACAGGCGGCGGCGCAAGCTTAGAATTTATTGAAGGCAAGGTGCTTCCCGGTGTTGCAGCATTGGATGATAAGTAAAAAATATTTTATGGTTGTCACTTATAAAAAATCCCGTTGGTTGTCATTGCGAACGACCAACGGGAGTGTGGCAATCCAGTATTCTTAATTTTTCCTGGATTGCTTCGCTTTGCTCGCAATGACAAAGTTAAACTATTTTTAACGGAGCACTTATGGAAGAATTAATAAAAAAAATTACGGAATGGATTTTCATCTGTCAGGAAAAATTTTACGAAAAAAAATATAAAAAGCATCTTGCAAATGTTAAATACTCTGTATCAAATTCCACCACAAAAACTCACACTCAAGCGGGGGTAAAACTTACTTTAAATTCAAAAACCGAGCAAAACAAAAAAATCTTAAATAAGGAAGTTAAAGAAATTGTTAAACAAAATTTACAAACCCCGAATGAACTTCTTAATTTTATTGAACAAAACGGCACAAAAGTTTACAAAATTCCATATGCTAAAAAACTTTTAACACTTGTAGGCGAGCAGGAAGGCTTTATAACACCTGTAACGGGCATAAACGCTATTGTTTTAAATATTGTTCTTGAAAGGAAATTTGCCTTTAAAACAGTGCCTATGTTTGTTTTAAGCACAGGGCAAGTTAATATTTACAATATGGCGCATCAATTCCATAAATGGTACGGCTACAGAATGGGTTTGCCCGGATTTGATGATGAAGCGCAGGAAAAATTCAAGAAAATCTTTGATTATGAATTGGATTCAAATGTTGAATTATTAAGCTATGAAGAAATTTTATCTTTAAAAGAAGCAATCCATCGGGATATTGAGGCTATTGATTTTGTAATAAACCTTGCAAAAGAAAGCGAAGGAGCAAAAAAAGCCTTTAAAAACATTAAAGACAATAAAGACGGGACAAATATATAAATTTCCCTTGATAATGCTTTTGTGATATGATATATTGAAATCAGAGAAGTTGTTTATTAGTTGTTTATCGTAAAGGTTAATTATGAAAGAAAATTTGTTGTGCGCAACCGGCGCAAAAGGTTTTCAGCCCTGTAAATTTTCGGCTGAATTTAAAAAACCGGCTTTTTCATTAGTTGAAATGCTCATGGCCCTCCTTGTAGCATCATTGCTTTTAGCAGCCCTTGCTCCCGTAATGACAAGAAGGTTTAATGATAATGTTAATGTAAATAGTATTGGCGGTGGGAGTAAGAGTGATTATTCCCGTACTTTCTATGAGGATTTTGAATGGTCTGTTCCTAATGGAGTTAATATAATTAAAGTAACATCTGTCGGCGGGGGAGGAGCAGGGGGAGGAGCAAGTTACGGTTATCAAGAATTTACATCAACTACAAATAATTGGACAGTTCCTAACGGTGTTACTAAATTAAGAGTATTTATGATTGGCGCAGGAGGTGGTGGTGCCAGTGGGGGAAATGGTAACCTTGTACATTATGACAGTTTTCCTGAAGCTACGGAAACAAGTACGGATTATGGTGTCGGGCAAACAAATGTGACGCTTAACGGTGCAAGAATTCCTGATATATATGTTAAATGTAAAAACTCCGGTATAGATTATTGGAATCTTGTATCAGAAGTTAATAATGCCTCAATAACAATGCCCAATAAATATACCCCCGGAAGATATATGTTTAAAGTTACTGCCTGTGGAGGCGGCGGGGGCGGGGCAAATAAAGCTGCAGGAACAAATAATGCCTCCACAAATTCATATGAGCAAGGTGGCGGCGGGGGCGGTTCCGGCGGATACATAAAAGATGCAGTATTTAAAGATTTAACTAGTCCAAATTTAGTAATAGCTGTAGGCGGAGGGGGCAATACAGCAAAATATGGAGCTGGGAACTGGGGTCAAGGCTCTGGCAATGTTAGTGCCAGCGGCGCCAGCGGAGGCACATATGGCGGAACCGGAGGCTGGGGCTATAATTTATCAAACGGGGGTAATGGAGGTGATGGAAAAGGCCTCGCACTGAGCAGCGGTGGACAAGGGGCAGCCCACTCCGGATGGGGACAGGGCGGCACAGGCGGCAGGGGTGGCCTTTGGGGCGGCGGGGGCGGTGGCGGGGGCGGCGGTGAAGGCACCTCAGCCTTTGGTCACGCCTTAGGGGGTGCAGGAGGTGGTGGCCCTACCACAATTTTAACTTCCGGTGCTTTGGGCAGCGATAATCTACCCATAGCCGGTAATATTTTATTACAAGTTGGCGGAGGTGGCGGCGGAGGTGGCGCAAGGCTCTATCGCAACGACGCAACAGGCGGCACAGCCGGAGCAGGCGGTGGCGGAGGTGGAGGTGGCTATGGTGGCGGAGGTGGCGGTGCTGGCGGTGCTTGTACTAATCAGGATGTAATGCAAACCAGCGCAGGTTCTGGCGGGGCGCTTTACTCCAGTTTAATAGGTATAGGCAAAGGGAATTCCGGCACAGGCTCTACTTGGAACGGTTATGGCGGTGGAGGTGGAGGTGGCTATGGTGGCAATAGCGGCTGCCGTGGGGATGTAACAGCAGCATATTGTGGCAACGTTAAAGGCGGTGGAGGTGTCATATCAACTGTTTTTGGAAACAATTATTGTAATGGCGGTAACGCAGGTGCATATGCCGGTAAAGACGGTCGTCTGCGTATAACTTACGGGGGTTCTAATGTATTTCAATGTAAATACTATCAAACTGTAAATTCTGGTGCAGGCGGTGGTGCAGGACAGATATGGATTGGAGAGATAAGTGTGACTCCCGGACAAAAACTTAACTTTAATGTAGGACAAGGAGGTTCTGCAATCACAGCATATGAACAAAACGGTAATAACGGGGGAGATACATCTATCTCCGTTGGGGCTACTGCTTTAATATCTGTATCAGGAGGTAAAGGCGGTAAATATGAATCATCTGATAATGAAACATATATTAATAATACATATGGTGTTGGCGGAGGAGTAAAGACAACAAGTGCTACTGTTGGAAGTAATGTTGTTAAATATGTAAATTGGAAAAAGACTAATTTTCATAGCGGTGGAGAGAATGGCGGAAGTGCTAAATCATATTCTAACGGTGCAGGTGGCGGTAAAGGAGGACAACTGTACGGATTAGACGGCACTTTATACAGAGGCGGTAACGGAGGTGGTGCAGAGGCTAACGGAAGTGATGCTGTATCTACTAATTATGGTGCAGGCGGTGGAGGTGGAGGAGGCATAGTAAACGGCAGTTTTTCTGCTGCGGCAGGATATGGCGGTAAAGGTGCTAACGGGTATATATACATTGAATGGGGAAGTACTAATGGCGGTGGGGGGGCTGGTGGTCAGATTGTAAATGAGAATAGTGTATGGGTAACTCCCGGTACTAAGATACAAATAACTGTCGGTAAAGGCGGGAAAGCAAGTGAAATACTTACAACACAAAATGGTGTTGAAGGACAGTTTGGATTAAAAGGTAATAACGGTGAAGATAGCTTTATTACAACAAATGAAGGAATAAAAGCAAGGGCTAAGGGAGGAGAAGGCGGATATCCCGGCAGTTCCGTTCATGGTAAGGGCGGTAATTATTGTAAAGATAACGAGGGTAATAATATTACGGGAAGTGCTGATGGAGGAAATTGCGCAAGTAAGAGTCCTAATTATATAAATAATTCCGTATCAGGTGAAGATGGTACTGATGAGTATGGAGGTATAGGGGGAAGTATAACCGAAGAAATATGTCCTTTGTTTGATAGTTTAATGGGACTTGGAGGATGTGGAGGCAGTATGCCTAACGGTAATTGTAACGGAGCTTCATCCACGGGTAACGGTAAAAATGCAGGAAAAACAGGTGGTGGAGGCGGAGGAGGAAGCGTTAAAGAAAACCAAGCATACCCCGGCGGTAACGGTGCAAACGGAATGGTGGTAATTGATTGGAGTAATTAAAGTTTAGATAAAACAACATTTTTGGGGCGCGTTATTCATGTAACCGATGCGCCTCTTTTTTTATTTTAAGCAATATTATAATTATACTTTGAAAATTGATAATAATACAAAGTATTAATCTTTCATAAGAGCTCTTATTTCATTTTGCAGTTTAATGAGTTTTTTTTCAAGTTTATCTTCAGAAATTTTATTATTAAGCAATATTTCTTCAAGAGTTCTGTTTAATGTATCATTTATTGCTTTTTTATTTTTATAACCAAAATCTTCCTGTACAAGGGAATTCAGCTGGCTTGCACCGATACAGCGGGATTTTTCGGTTAAATCATCGGGACAATCAACGAAATAATCATCAAGCAGCACCTCAAGATTGGAAGGCAGGGTATTTGTGAGCTTTGCAAATTTCAACTGATTTTCTTTATTCGTTAAAAGAAAGGCGAATTCTTTTGCAAGAGCTTTATTTTTAGCATTTTTCGGAATTACAAAATTCATAAGCCCTATATCATATCTGCCATCGGGCGATGTTAATTGGTTTGTAATTTCAGATGCTTCATAAACATCCGGTGCATTTTCTTTTATCATTTTAATAAAATTTGAACCCGCAACAATAAATACGGCATTTGATGCCATATATTGCTCTATCATCTCTCTGTGGTTTAAAGTAAGCGTATCCTTTGGCAGATAGCCTTTTTTATACATATCATTAAACATATTTACAACATGGGTCAGAGTTGAAAGTTCGGTTTCATCCTCAAAACTTGAAATATAATATTTATTTAAAATTTTTGCAAAAGTATCATTTTCATTAAGGTTTAGAACAATTGAGGGTTTATCCGTACAATTTTTAATATCGGCTGAAATATCATAAACATCCTCATAACTTGAAACTACAGGATAATTATTTTCAAAACATTTGCTTAAAACTTTGTAATTATAAACCGTTACAGGACTTGTAGCATAGAAAGGAAGTGCAAATATATTGCCGTTATACCTTAGTTTATCAATAAGTTCAGGATGGTAATCATTTGTTTCTTCTTCAGTGAAATATTCTAAAATTCCTTTTTGCGCAAGAAGAGATGAAAAATCGGGATTCAGATTAATTAAATCGGGCGGATTGCCAGACAGAACACTTGCAAGTGTGCGTTTTTGAGCTTCTGCAATGGGAATATCCACCCAGACAATTTCAATATCAGGATGAAGTTCTTTAAACGCTGCAATATTATCTTCAATAAATCGTCCCGCAGGGGTTTTTAGTTGAATTGTCCAGAATGTAAATGCTGCAGGTTTTTTCTTATGTACAAAAATATTTTTAAAATCGGGAAACTTAAAATTTTTAAAAAGGTTTTTACCTGTCTTTAAGTGCGTGTCGCGATAACACCCGCCCGGGAGTATACTGTTTGCATCTGTTGATTTATACATGTTTTCTTTATAAAAATAATATCCGCCGGCAAAAACTGAAACGGAAAATAAAGTTAAACATAATGCCATTATAATTTTTTTTATCATGGTAAAATTATACAATGAATTTATTTGATACACTAGAAGAAAATAATAAACAAACCCCGCTTGCCGCACTTTTAAGACCGAAAAATCTTGATGAATTTTTGGGACAGACAAATGTAATAAATGAAAATTCGCCTATAAATAATCTTTTAAAAGCAAACAGGCTCTTTTCATTGATTTTATGGGGACCGCCCGGGTGTGGAAAAACTACTCTTGCAAGGCTTATTGCAAATCATCATAAGGCAAATTTTGTGGAGCTTTCAGCTGTTACATCAGGCGTAAAAGATGTTAAAGATGCTGTTCTGGCTGCTAAAGATAATTTGAGAAGCGGAATAAGAACCATCCTTTTTATAGATGAAATCCACAGATATTCTAAAACCCAGCAGGATGCGCTTTTACCGCATATTGAAAACGGAACGTTTCATTTAATAGGCTCCACTACGGAAAACCCTTCTTTTCAGCTGGTGCCGGCGCTTTTATCACGTGCACAGGTAATTATGCTCAACCGTATTGATGAAACCAGCATAAAAAAAATTGTTGAAAAAGGATTTATTTATCTAAAAAAACATTATGCTTCAAGCCCCGTAACTGTTGAAGACGAAGCCATTGAAACAATTGTAAATCTTTCATCGGGAGATGCAAGATATGCACTAAATACTGTTGAAAACTCTTATTTTGCAGCGTACGGAGATGGGAAAAACCCTGACAGTAAGGTTACAAAAAAACTGGTAGAAGATTTACTGCAGAAAAGTACAGCCCGATATGACAGACAGGGGCATTATGATTGTCTTTCAGCGTATCAAAAATCTTTAAGAGGCTCTGACCCCGATGCTGCAATATATTATCTTGCAAAAATGCTTGTAAACGGCGAAGATCCGAGAATTATAGCAAGAAGATTAATCGTATGCGCCAGCGAAGATGTCGGCAATGCAGATTTTAGAGCGTTTTTAATAGCCGAAGCTGCCCTAAAAGCGGTGGAAACCCTTGGAATGCCCGAGTGCAGAATTGCTCTTGCTCAAGCAACGGAGTTTGTGGCCCGTGCAAAAAAATCCAACAGGGCGATAATGGCTGTTGATGAAGCTATGGCTGATATCCAATCAGGGCTTGATTATGCTCCGCCTATGCATTTAAGAGATTGCCATTATAAAGATGCTAAAAAATACGGATTTGGCGAAGGATACGTTTATACACACGATAACCCCGAATATAAACAGCAATTTTTGCCTGATGAAATTAAAGATAAAAAATATTTTCATTAAAATTATGAGGGGTTTATCGTACAACATTTTGTTGTATAATAATGAAACATCCGCATAGTATTTAAAAAAACAATCATGTTAAAAACCATGCCGGATGATGGTTTTGGGAAGATGATAATTGTAACAATTTCTTTACAAAACTTCATGAAATTAGCAATATTTAATCTTCACGCGCTTTGTTTCCAGTGTGTGAAAGGGATAAAAAAATGTCTTCCATTAATGCAATAGGATCACAAATAAATTCACAGGTAAATTTTACGGGCTCTAAGAAAAGCTCCAAAAAAGCTGATGGTACAAAAAAACAGGACTTAAGCAAACTCGGCGGCAGAACCTTTGAAGAAAAATATTCAAAAGACGGTAAACCTGTTAATATGACTACCGCTAATGCAGGAATTCTTCTTGGAGATTATATTTTAGACCATTTAATTGAATTTACTGTTGCAGGTGTCACTTTTGTTGCACTTGCTCTTAAAGGCAAAAAAATCCTAAGCGGCGTGACAGGCAGTTTTGTTGATGCCGGAAAACAAATAACACAAAAAGAAACTGACAAAATCGGTGCCTTCCAAAAAATCAAAAACTATGCAAACAAAGTAAAATTAAATATTAAAAACTTAAAAAATACAAATGCCGATAATATTACAAACAATATGCAGGAAGTTGTACAGGAAAATGCTTCAAAAACAGTGATGAAGGGCTCTTTTATAGATAAACTTGCCGATAAAGCAGATAATCCTGATTCTTTATTTGCAAAATTTGTTAAAAAAGTTTCAAAAAATCCTGAAGCAGGTTCAGATGATGTCAGAAACTTCTTTGCTAAAAAATTGGGCATAACAAGAGGTGCCGATATTGTTGATAATGCCACTGCAATAGGTATTGCAGGCGGAGGCGCAAAAATTGCAAAAGATGGTGCTGATATTGGTACAGATTTAAACGATGAAGATGTTACAGATAAAGCAGCGGCAGCAAATCATCGTAATCTGGAAAAAGCCAAAAAAGCCGCAAATGTGGTATTAAAAGCTCTGTAAAGGAGAATGTTATGATTACCCCCATTTCAAACAATTTAAATTCAAACGCTCTGTCAGCCATTGAAAGACCAAGGGTTCCAAGAAGAATGAACGCTGCCGACAGTGTAAGTTTTACAGGTAAGGGCGGCGCAAAAGCCGCATCCGGTATAAAGGGCTTTTTTGGAAAAACTTTTGGTGCTATTAAAAAAGGTGCCCATAACTTAATTCACTCAAAACCGGTTCAGGCCATAAAAAATGGCACCATAAAAGGTTTTCATAAGACAGTCGATATTATAAAAGGTATTCCAAAAGCAATCGGCAGATTTTTCAAAAGTATTGGAAATAAATTTTCAAAAAAAGCATAATTTTAGATTGAAAGAAATAATTATATAAAGGCTCCTTTCTAAAAGGGGCTTTTGATTTAAAATCACATTAACAAAAGATATTAAAAACATGCTATAATTCTTCTAAAGTGAAAACTATATGGTAAAAAAATTAAACATAGCATTCATCTGGCACTTTCATCAGCCCGTTTATCAGGAAAATTATAATGAAGATTTTCTTATGCCGTGGGTTCGTCTTCATACTTCAAAAGATTATTATGATATGCTTTCAAGAATTGAAGATTTTAAAAATATAAAGCTGAATTTCAATATATCTCCAATTCTTGTTGAATCCGTTGAAAGATATATAAACGGCGCGCATGATGTTCATTCAAGACTCCTTGTAAGCGATGTTGATGCTTTAAATAATGAAGATAAAAATTTTATTCTCCAGCATTTTTTTGATGCCAATTACGCAAATATGATTTTAAAAAGGGGTTATTATGCAAGTTTATACAACAAAAGATACTCCAAGGATAATATAAGCACCGATGCTTTCACCAATCAAGAATATGCCGATATTATGGCAAATTTTACACTTTGCTGGGTTGATAAAAGATTTATTGAAATTTTTCCTAATCTTAAATATTTAATGGAAAAAGAAGAAAATTACACGCTTGAAGACAGGCGCGAAATTTTCAATATTCAGCTTGAAATTTTTAAACGTCTTGCAGATTTATACAGAAAATATCAAAAACAAAACAGAATTGAAATTTCAACAAATCCTTTCTACCATCCGATTTTACCTTTGTTATTGGATATAAGGGAAGATAAATATCAATACTGTGAGAATTTGCCTGAAAAATCAAAATTAATGGAAGAAGATGCCGCAGAACAGGTTTTAAAAAGTCTGGATACTTTTGAAAAATTCTTCGGCAAAAGACCAAAAGGTTTATGGCTTCCCGAGCAATGCATCAGCAAAAAGGCTGTTCAATTGCTTTCAAAACTCGGCATAAAATGGACTGTTGCAGATGAAGGAATTTTAGCCAATTCAATACATAAAGAATTTACAAGGGATTTTGAAGGAAATCTTGAAGATCCTTATGATTTATGTGCAAATTATAAACTGGTAAATTTAAAAACAAATATAATATTTGCTGATTCATTTTTTGCAAATCTTGTAGGATTCGGTTACGGCAACTATGAAGGAGAAATTGCCGCAAATGATTTTTATGAAAAAATTAAAACCATTCAAAATAAACTTGAAAATTCACCCAGAGAAGAACACCTTTTAACAATTGCAATGGATGGTGAAAACTGCTGGGAAAGCTATGCAAATGACGGAGAAGAATTTTTAAATACACTTTATTCTTTAATTGAAAATGATTCAAGTCTTGAAACCGTTCTTATGAGCGAATTTTTGGAAAAATCTGAGCCTATAATTCTGGATGATTTATCCTCAGGAAGCTGGATAAACAGGAATTTCGACCTTTGGATAGGCGAGCCTACAAAAAACGTTGCGTGGCTTTATCTTGATAAAACCCGTACAGCACTTGAAAATATCAAAAATCAGCTTCTGGAAGAAGCAAAAAACGGAAAAGAAAAACAGCAGGCACTTGATATTATAAACAAAGCAAAACAAGAAATATTTATTGCTCAAGGGTCAGACTGGTTCTGGTGGTACGGGGAGCCTAACGAATCAGGAAATGACCATATTTTTGACTATCTTTTCAGGGCACATTTAAAAAATGTTTATAAAATTTTGCAAAAGCCACACCCGGGGTATCTTGATGTACCTTTAATTTCAATCGTGGGAAAACCTGTTAGAGAGCCTAAAAAGATGATTACGCCTGTCATAGATGGCTCATTAAATGAAAAAATTGATAACTGGGCGGATGCAGGATATATTTTCCTGCCGGACAGCCCTACATTTTCTTCGGGTAAAACCATTAAGGGTATTTATTTCGGTAATGATGAAACAAATATTTACTTTAAATTTGAGCTGAATAAGAAGAATATTACAAATTCGAAATATTTCTTAAGAAATCAGATATTTTTATATTTCAGAAATGAAACACGAAATATTTTAAGCCCTGCAAGAACTACAATCCGCACAGAAAATATTTATCCGATTATTGAAAATCAATTTACGCATGAAATTCATTTTTCGTTTAACGATACCGAAATGCTGCCCTTAAATATGGCAAAATCTACATATGGCGGGCTATGGGCATCACAGTTATTAAAAAAAGCAAATTATGCATACAAAGATACTATTGAAATTGCAATTTCTTTTGAAGATTTGGGTGTAAATATCGGCGAAAATGTTGAATTCTGCATTATTGCCGCTACGAATACAAATCTTAATGAGGTTTATCCGCAGGATGTTCTTTTATCTTTAAAAAGATGATTTGTTGAAATCATTATATGGTTATGTTATATTCTAGATTAAGAGATTGTTTTATCTAAATTAAATATTGAAATTGTTTTATCGTAAAAAAGGTTACAAAAATGAAAGAAAATTTGTTATGCGCAATAAGCGCTAAAGGTTTTCAGCCCTCTAAGTTTTCGGCTGAATTTAAAAAACCGGCTTTTTCCCTCATTCGTCATTGCGAGCGACCAAAGGAAGCGTGGCAATCCAGACAATCTGCCTTTTCCCTCGTTGAAATGCTTATGGCGTTACTTGTAGCATCATTATTGCTTGCAGCACTGGCTCCTGTAATGACCCGCCGCATGGCAGACCATGAATTAAAAGTAATGAGTGAAGCAAGTAATTATGAAAAAGATAGTATTGTTACTATATTTACAGATAGTTCAGAAACTCAGGAATTTAATATTCCAAATGATACTAACAGGATAACTGTTACCATGATGGGTGGAGGGGGAGCAGGGGGTAATGCATTATATGAGAATAGAGAATTTACTTCTTCTCAAGAATTTACTGTTCCTGATGGTATAACAAAACTGCGTGTGTTTATGGTTGGTGCAGGGGGCGGCGGAGCAAGCGGAGGTGTTGGAGCAGGAACTGAGTATGCAGATATTCCTCCAAATGAAATCGGAACATCATCTAAAATTTATTATGTAGCAGGGAACGGCACTTCTACAAATACATATACTTTTAGCCCAAGTATACTTGCACCTGCAGTGAGTAGAAATTGTTCAACTTTTGGTCCAAATGCTTGGACTTGCATAAATGGTAGCGGAACGGTTTCTCCCGGTGCCGCTATTCCTTCTTCTTGCGGATATAATTTTAGATTTAAGACAACAGCTTGCGGCGGTTCAGGTGGCGGGGGCTATGGTTCAGGCAGTATTAGTGGTGCCGGAGGTTATCTTGCTAACATCGAATTTCAAACCGCTGTCACAAACCTCTATATTACTGTTGGTGGTGGAGGTGGTGCTGGCGATCTATACCCAAATCAATCTTTTGCTGGTGGCTATGGCGCTGGTGGTGGTGGAGGGGCACATTGGGGAACCGGAGTGAACTACCCAGGAGCAAAAGGTGGAATTAATGGTGGCAACGGCGGGCAGGGTGGTGGAGGTACAAATGGAAGCGGTGCTGTGACATCTGCAGGGGGTGCTGGAGGATCAAGTGGTTCGTGGCCTGCAGGCCATGGTGGTTCAGGAGGAGTTTGGGGTGGAGGTGGAGGTGGAGGGGGCAATGGTCGCAACGTTGGCCTAGGGGGCGACGACACTGCAGGTGGAGGTGGCGGAGGTGGTCCTACCACAATATCAACCAGTTCAAATACATCTGGTACTATTTTGTTTCAAGTAGGTGGTGGCGGAGGTGCTGGAGGATACGTACATGAGACATCCAACTGGACATCAGGTGGTGGTGGCGGCGGAGGTGGTGGTTATGGTGGTGGTGGCGGAGGTGGTGGTGCATCAGTAAGCAGTAGGGGCACAGGAGGGGGAGGGGGTTCCGGCACACACACCATAACTCAAATTCTAGGCTATGGTACAGGCGCTACTGGTGGAAGCGGGGGAACCGGAGTTAAAGTTTATGGCGGCAAAGGTGGAAACGGCTATGGAGGCGGCGGTAGTACAATATTTGGCAGTAATTATTGTGATGCAGTTTCGGGAAAAACTAATGGTAAACCTGGTGCATTAAAACTTTTTTACCCTGCAGGAAACACAGGGGTTACTAAAGGTTTAAAGTGTGAATACTTCATGCCCCCTAACTCCGGCGGAGGCGGTGGTGCAGGACAAATATGGATAGGAGAACTTAGTGTAACACCCGGTGAG
>CAJUKY010000013.1 GCA_910587055.1 Candidatus Gastranaerophilales bacterium | reverse complement strand
TCAGAGCAGCAGCACTTGCAGCTAACAAAGCAAGAATTCCTCTTGCAAAAATGGCTGTTGAAGAATCAGGTATGGGCGTTGTGGAAGATAAAATTATTAAAAACCACTTCGCATCCGAATATATCTACAACAAATTCAGAGATGCCAAAACTTGCGGTATCTTAGAAGAAGATAAAGTAAACGGTATTAAAAAAGTAGGCGAACCTTTAGGTGTTATTGCAGGTATCGTTCCTACAACAAACCCCACTTCAACCGCTATTTTCAAATCTTTAATCTGCTTAAAGACAAGAAATGCAATTATCTTCTCACCCCACCCGAGAGCAAAAAAATCAACAATTGCAGCCGCTAAAATTGTTCTGGATGCAGCAGTTAAAGCAGGAGCTCCAGAAGACATTATCGGATGGATTGATACACCTTCAATTGAATTATCAAATATGCTTATGAAACACCCCGGAATTAATGCAATCTTAGCTACAGGCGGCCCCGGCATGGTTAAAGCAGCTTATTCATCAGGCAAACCGGCATTGGGCGTAGGCTCAGGCAACACCCCTGCCGTTATTGATGAAACAGCTGATATTCAGATGGCAGTATCTTCAATTTTGATGTCAAAAACATTTGATAACGGTATGATTTGTGCTTCAGAACAATCAATCGTTGCCGTTAAAGAAGTATATGACGCAGTTAAAGATGAACTTGTTAAAAGAGGTGCTTACATCCTTAATGCAAACGAAGCTGAAAAAGTTTCAAAAATTATTTTAACCGAAGCAGGCTCTGTTAACCCCAAAATCGTAGGTCAGCCCGCATATAAAATTGCAGAACTTGCAGGCATTTCAGTTCCTGAATGCGCTAAAGTTCTTGTCGGGGAAGAAACGGAAGTTGCAATGGAAAATCCGTTCTCTCATGAAAAACTTTCTCCGATTCTTGCTTTATATAAAGCAGAAGACTTTGAAGAAGCAACAGATATGGCATATCACCTTGTAATTTTAGGCGGTGCAGGCCACACATCAGTTCTTTATACAGACGCAAGAACTCAGGAAAGAATTGACTACTTTGCTAAAAAACTTCCCACAGGAAGACTTTTAATCAACTCTCCATCATCTCAAGGCGGTATCGGAGACCTTTACAATTTTAGATTAGAACCGTCTTTAACCCTTGGCTGCGGCAGCTGGGGCGGAAACTCAGTAAGTGAAAACGTTGGAATTAAACACTTATTAAACTACAAAACAGTGGCTGAAAGGAGAGAAAATATGTTGTGGTTCAAAGTTCCGCCGAAAATATACTTCAAAAGAGGCGCAACCGATTTAGCATTACGTGAATTAAAAGGCAGACAACGTGCATTTATCGTAACGGACAGATTCTTATTCGATTCAGGTGCTGTTTATCAAATTACAAAAGTGCTGGAAGATATCGGCGTAGATTTCCAAATCTTCTTTGACGTTAAACCCGACCCGACACTTTCAACCATCAATGAAGCAATGCAGATGGTTAACGTTTACAAACCTGACGTAATTATCGCTCTTGGCGGCGGTTCACCGATTGACGCGGCTAAAGTTATCTGGTTAATGTATGAACAGCCCGATACGGTATTTGATGATGTAGCAATGAGATTTATGGATATCAGAAAGAGAATTTGCGATGTACCGGAACTTGGAAGAAAAGCCTTAATGGTAGCTATTCCTACAACCTCAGGTACAGGTTCTGAAGTAACATCATTTGCGGTTATCACAGATGATAAAACACACATCAAATATCCTCTTGCTGATTACGCACTTACACCCAATATGGCAATTATCGACCCGAACTTTGTTGATACTATGCCAAAAGGTCTTTGCGCAGCATCAGGTATCGATGCTTTAACTCACGCACTTGAAGCTTACGTTTCTTGTATGGCAACAAACTTCACAAACTCTCCTGCCTTAGAAGCTGCTAAATTAATCTTCAGATACTTACCGCGTTCATACAACGGCGGAAAAGACGATCCTATTGCAAGAGAAAAAATCCACTATGCATCATGCTTAGCCGGTATGGCTTTTGCAAACGCATTCTTAGGATTGTGCCACTCTATGGCTCACAAATTAGGTGCTGCATTCAACATTCCTCACGGTGTTGCAAACGCACTTTTAATCAACCAGATTATCAGATACAACGCAAATGACTGCCCGAAAAAACAGGCAACATTCCCGCAGTATAAATATCCGCAGGCAAAACTTAAATACGGTCAGGTTGCCGATAACTTAGGCCTTGGCGGTAAAAACGATGAAGAAAAGGTTAACTTACTTCTTGAAGCAATTACAAACCTCAAAAAAGAAATTAACCTTCCTTTATCAATTAAAGATGCAGGCGTAACCGAAGAAAACTTCTACGCTAAACTTGATGAACTGGTTGAACTTGCATTTGACGATCAATGTACAGGTGCAAACCCCGTTTATCCTTTGATGGAAGAAATCAGAGAAATTTACATCAAAGCATTCAACGGCGTGTACTAATTCAAAATAATAAACTTAAAGCCCCGAAATTAAACCTTCGGGGCTTTTATTTAAAGGATAATTACTTATGACAGGAAAATTTCCGGATACCGTAATTAACAGATTAACCCTATATCATTGTATTCTGGTGGATTATATAAAAAACAATCTTGAAAACATCACGAGCTCTGCCATTGCAGGATTACTCAAAATTGATGATTCTCAGGTAAGAAAAGATATTTCCCTTCTTAAAAACACGGGCAAAAGCCGTGTCGGGTATAATGTTTTAGAATTAAAAAATTCAATAGAAAAAACTTTAGGGTTTGAACGTCCGAAAAATGCCTTTATAATAGGTGCCGGAAACCTCGGAATGGCTCTTGCAAACTACAACAATTTTACAGACTACGGACTTAACGTAATTGCGCTTTTTGACAACGATAAAAATAAAATCGGAAATAAAATCAAAGAAAAACAGATTTACAGTATTGAAGAATTACCGGAGCTTGCAAAAAAATTAAATATAGAAATGGCAATTTTAACTGTGCCGATGGCTGCAGCACAAACTACCGCAGACTTTCTTGTTAAATCAAAAATTAAATACATATGGAACTTTTCCCCGACCGTTCTTGCCGTTCCTGAAAATATTAAAGTATGGAATGAAAATTTGATGGGAAATTTTTTACAATTTTCATATAAAATCGGAAAATAAAATTAATCGGGATATCTTACACTGCCGTCTTCTGAATTTACATAAACATGAGCCACTCCGTCATTTTCAAATTCTCCGTAGTCATTGTTTATAATATATTCCCAAAGAGCATTATCGTATTTGCCTAACGGCTTAATGTGGTCCCCGTAACATTCCGCAACATAGTCTTCTCTTATGTGTCCATTATTAACAAAGCCTTCACCTGCATTAAAAGCGGATAAAACTTTTTCAACATCGCCGTCGAATAATATATTTAAATAAGAAAGATACATAGCTCCGTATCCTGCATTTCCGCGCATAGAACTTCTGCCAAGAGCTTTTATCTCATCAACATCTTCCTGTGCAACGCCTCTTTTTACAAGAAGTTTTGCTATCCTGTCAAAGTCTTCTTCTACAATATCCGTTATTTGATACCATCCGGTATCCCCATCTTCTCTGACAATTACTTCGCCCGTTTGCCAATCGGTAAAAAATCCTGCACTTTCATGTTCTAAAAGAGCAATTTGCCATTTTAGAGGCATTCTGCCCAGTCCAAATTTATCATTCATTTCTTCAAGAAGCCTGATAACGTCTCCGCCATATTCAATAGAGGCGCGTCTTAAGGCTATTTCAGTATCATTAAATGCATCTTTTATATCAGGATTTTCTTCCAGAATATAGTTTATGCTATCAATTTGTTCTTGGCTCACACCGTGTGTATTGTTTTTAATAATCTCATCTGCCGTAACATCTTCATCGACATTTACAATTGTATTACCCTCTTCATCAATTTCAAAAGTATAGTCTCTGCCGTCACTGCTGCTTAAAGGATATCTGTTTATATCATTATAATTTTCATCAGTTTCATACATCCTGATACCCGGCTCATGTTCATAATTTTCTGCGGTAATTTTTATCGCATCTTTATTCGGAGTTGAAAAAAGCGCTGCGGTAAGCGCCGCAGTTCCGACTACAACACCGCTTGCAGCCCCAAGTAGCGCCTTTTCAATAGAATTAAGCTTTTTACCGTTAGATTTTGTCAGATGTTTTGGCTTATAATGAACATTTTTATGCGGATTGTTTCTTGAATGCTCTGTATTTAGTTTGGCACCGGCTGTGCTTTTTGAGCTTAAATGCACAGAATCGCTATAATGATGCGTGCTGTTTTTATGTTTCCGATGCTCTTTTAATTTTGTATTACGTTTATCTCCAATTTTTCTACTGCCTGAAGAACCGCTTCCGGAATTATAAATAGATGAACTTACAAATTCATCTTCAGCAGGAGAGCTTTCAAGGTACGATGTGCCTACCGCTCTTGTCCCGTTGATTTTTTGCGACTTTGGCTGATAATTTATGACCCTGCAAGATGGCTTTTTAGACTGCTTTGCGCGCTTCGCATCTCTTGCAGCGAACATTCTTATTAAATCATCTGTCATTAATTCGTCAGGACACATTTAAATCTTTTTCCAAATTACTTCACTTCTTAATTGTTTAAAAAACTTCCGGAATTTTTATTGACATAAAATTAAAAAACTTGAAGTTTTATTAAGCATTCACTTCAAGTTTTTTAAATATTAAATATTTTTATTAAAAACAAAAAATTAAACAGCTTTTTGAACCTTACCGGCTTTAATACAGGAAGTGCAAACTTTAATTCTTCTCACTTTGCCGTTAACAACAGCTTTAACACTTTGAAGATTGGGTAATTGTCTGTATATATGATGTTTATGTGAGAATGAAAGTTTTGAAGCTTTCTTTGATTCTTTTCCGCAGCATTCACAAACTATTGACATTATATTAATCCTTTCAAATTTATTTTAAATTGGTCTAAAATTGTTAGCATTATTAATTTTACGACATCAAGCTCAATAGTCAATAGCGAAGGTAAAGTTTATTAAGCTTTATTGAGCATCAGGAAAAGCTTTTATTAATACTACTGCTGGTAAATCCAAACATCAAAGCCGTCTTTGCCGTATCCGCCCGCAACGCTTCTTGCAACATCCATATTTGTATACGAACCGATTTGAAGGCAGTAAACATTATCTACTTTTCTTATAAAGGGTGTTGTTTTCTTAATATTTTTCATATTAATCTGTGCGTTTTTGGCCTCATCAAAAGTAGCATACCTGCCGACAAGAACTTTTATATTGGCTCTCGGTGCAAGCTCAATAGGAGCATACATGCCCTGAACATCAACATTTAATTCTCCGCCCCCGGTGTTTCCGCCGGTATTATTTATTTGCGGTTTTAAACCCGCCTGTACTGCTTTTGTTTGTGTACTCTGTGTATTCTGGCTATTTTGAGTATTTGAAGCAGGCTTTGTTTTTTGCTCGGCTTCTTCATTTGCCGCTTCAATATCAATTTCATCTATATTTGATCTTAACTTTTCAAAATGTTCAAGGTTCATGACCTCGTTTTTATCTCTGTCCTGCGGCAAAACTCTGCTTTCTGAAGGCGCGTTTTCTTCTTCCTGAATTAAAATAAGTCTTTTATCGATAGTTCTTTTTTCGCCGTCATATGTTTCCGTAAAATATTTTTCACCCAGACTTGTATCTTCTGTATTATTTTTCGAAATTTCGGCCCCATGCCTGCCGTATTCAATATCTACACGTTTTGCATATTTTTTAATAAATATGACAACGCAAAGAAACATTATGCAAAAGGTGATAAGAGATAATTTTACAACTCTTCTTACCTTTTCAATCCGCTTTTCCACCCTTTGCACACGTGTCGGGTTCATTTTACTTTTTTTGTAAGTGAGATAATCGGATGATGAATTGTTAAATTTCATCTAAAATACCCCCCTTACCTTGGATTTTGCAAAATTCATGCTCTGAATTTCCGATGTGATTTTTTTCAAAATGCTAAGTGCGAATTCTTTAATATCAGCTATTCCCATCTCTTCAAGCGAAGAAATTTCAACAGGTGCGCCTGTTTTCACAATATTTAAAGCCGTGTGTATTAAAGAAGAAGTTATTGATTTTGTGGCAATTGAAACGGAAAGCTTTCTTCCTTGATAAAAAAGGTCATCTCCGCTTCTTTTAACGCTGACACCGTACTCTTCAAGAACTTCTTTAATAATACAGATAAAAAGTCTTTGAACGGCTACCATATGATAAAGTCCGATTTCAAAATCTTCAATGATAAAGTTAAGCATTTTATCGGATGATATGGGCTCATTATTTATAACATCTTCAATATCCACCATCTCGGATAAATTCACCCTGACAGGCCCGATAAAAGCAGCAACCGCGCTTCCTTCCACATTAAAATTTTTATAAATCCAGTGCGGAGAAAGCTCTTTGCCTGTATAAGTTATTTCTTTATCAATAAATATGCTTTTCATCATTTTTACTAATTCTTATCTTTATAATGCTTTAAAAGAAAAGTTTTATCAAGTCTTTATGTCTGCTTTTTAATATTGCATTTTTTAATCTTTTACAGCTTTCGCATACGCCGCAATGGCTGAAAGCACCGTTTTTAAAGCCATCTCCCGAATTATAACAGCTTTTTAAAAGTCTTAAATCAACATTTAAATCCGCCGCAAGGTTAATAATCTCTTCTTTAACAAGTTCCGCCAGCGGAGCAATGACTTTAACCCCCTTAAGTGTGGAATAACCAAAACACTCTTCAATTTTTCGGGTAAATTCAGCTGAATTATCGCTGAAAGTTTCCGCTTCTTCTTTATTGGCACCAAAAATTACACAATTATAACCCCGTGCATCACAATATGCTGCCGCAATATTTAAAAAGAGCCCGTTTCTGTTCGGCACCCATACGGCTTTCATACTGTTTTCCCCGAGTGTTGCAAATTCAAGATTATCTTCTTTTTTATTAAGGGCAGAACTGCTTATTTCACCCAAAAAAGGCAGCTTTATAACCTTATGCTCAACACCATAAACCCTGCATATTTCTTTTGCGGCACTGATTTCATCATCGGCAGCCCTTTGCCCGTAATCAAAAGTTAAAGCAAGCTTTATATTGCACCCCTTATCCTTTGCATATGCAAGGCTTACAAGTGAATCAAGCCCGCCTGATAAAAGAATTACCGCTTTATAATTATTCATCTTCTTCCTCTGAAAGCTCTTCCTCAAGTATGTTATGTGCTTCCTCTTTGCAGCATGGCGGCATACTTTCATCCTTTAGAATTTCATATAAAATATCAATCCCCAAAATATTATAAAGTGCCGCGGCAGAATTTCTTGCAACCTCTTCATCCGTATCTTTCAGCATATTTTTAACAAGATTAACAGCCTCGATATGCTCTCCTTCAGAGTCAATTGCAATATTCATCAAAGATTCAACCGCATTAAGCCTTACCTGCGGCGAATCATCAAGAAGCGCTTCTTTAAGAGCTAGAAACACCCTTTTGTCATAAGGCATGTTAAATTTTCCCAAAGCTTCAATTACTCTTTCTTTCAAAAAAGTAAATTTATCGAGAAAATTTTTCTTTGCTTCAAGAATGCTTAAAAACGGATCAACAGCTCTCATATCCCCGATCATGCCAAGCGCCACCGCGGCGGATTCTCTTACATAAACGGATTTTTCATTCTCATCCGACACAACATTTATCAGAGATTCAACAGCATTTTTATCCCCGATTTTCCCGAGCGCTTCAGCCGCCGCAAAACGAACCTTATAGTGCTCTTTCTTATTATTTAGGCAGTATAAAATAGGGGTGATTGATTTTGTATCTTTATAATTTGAAACAGCCTTTAAACAAAGAACCCTGAGGTTTATATATGCGCCTGTGTCCTCTTTTTCAACGGAAGCAGCGTCAAACTCAAGCAAAAAATCAATCAAATCATCAAGATTTTTTTTATCTCTTAAAGCATTAATTTCTCTTATTAAAGTATCCAGAAAGTTTACATTTTTAATATTTTTAAAAAGATAAGAATAAATTTCAGCCAAATCTTCTTTAAGATATTCGTTTTTTAAACCTGAAAAAAAGGCCGAAAAATCATCCCCGTAAGTAGAAAGGGACCCTTCAAGAAAATGGAATTTTTCACTTTCCGCACCCGGAAGGTAAGTTTTTTTCTCCATTCAAAAGCCTTAAAATTTACATTTCCCGTTTCTTACAGACTACACTAAAAATTGTAAAAATTACATTATTTGTAAACTTTTTTGACAAATTCACTTAAATATGTACAAAAATACTTTTCTTGGTGGTAAACTACAGCGGAAGTATTAATAAGCATGACTGATTTAACCTATCAACAAGTTACAGAAGAGATAAAAAACCGGCTGGATATAGTGGATGTAATATCAAAATTTGTTGTGCTCAAAAAATCCGGTCATAACTATATGGGCCTTTGCCCTTTCCATAATGAGAAAACCCCGTCATTCACCGTTACCCCGTCCCGCCAGATTTTTAAATGCTTCGGCTGTGGCGAAGGCGGAGACGTTCTGGCTTTTTTAATGAAAATAAACAACCAGAGCTTTGTTGATGTCATTCAGGAACAGGCTGAAATTTTAGGGATAGAACTTCCGAAAACCTCATCAGGCAAGAATATCGGAGAATATAAAAAAGAAAAAGAAAGACTCCTTGAAGCCGTAAAATTTTCTATGGAATTTTACCATAATAATCTTTTGAAAAACGAAAAAGCCCTTGAATACCTTGAGAAAAGAGGGGTAGGCGAAGTTGCAATCGGAAGTTTTTTCTTAGGTCTTGCACCGAATTCTAATTTTGAATTAAAAAATCACCTTAAAGATTTTGGCTATACTAACGATGAAATGTACAAAGCAGGGCTTTTATACGAAAAAAACGGCGATTTTCTGGACAGATTTAAAAACCGCCTGATAATCCCCATAATGGATATAAATAACAACCCTATAGCCTTTGGCGCAAGGGCAATTCTCGACGGGCAAAACCCGAAATACCTCAATTCTCCGGATTCTTCAATATACAATAAAAGCTCCGTATTATTCGGGCTGAACAGAGCAAAAGACGCTATTAAAGAAGAAGACGGCGTAATTATTATGGAAGGGTATTTTGACGTAATTTCAGCACAGGTAAACGGTGTAAGAAATGCGGTGGCCTCCTGTGGAACAGCCCTAACCCCGCAGCATATTAAGCTTTTGAGCCGATATACACAGAATAGAAAAATATATCTGGCTTTTGATCAGGATAATGCCGGAAGAAAAGCTACTAAGCTGGGTGCTGCAGTTATCAAAGAAATTTTTTCAGGCCTTGGAAACATAAAACAATATGATTCAAGCTATACAAATGCGGCAAAAGATGAAAATGTATGTGAAATCCGTGTAGTATCGCAGGTTGGCGGAAAAGACCCCGATGAATACATTAGAGAATTCGGTGCTGAAAGCTACAGAAAAGAAATAGAGCAAGCCCCCTTGCTGCTTGATTTTGAACTTGCCATGCTGTTTAAAAACTCTCCAAAAAATCCGACAGCACAGGAAAAAAGCGAGCTTGTACAACAAATAGTGTATATTTTACAAGAAATCAAAAATCCCATTATTTTAGCCGATTACATTAAAAATATCTCGTTTAAACTTAATATAGATGAAACTGTCATTAAAAAGCAGGTTGAACAAAGACAAGCGCAGGCGGAAGATTTGTATCAAAATGTAACAAATGAGCATGATAAGTCTTTATTTAAGAAATTAGCCAGAAATAACCTGAATGCACGTTATGAGCGGATGGAAACCAATTTAATAAAACTTGCGCTTCAAGCAAATACTCCTGAAAAAAAATCATATTTCGTGCAAGCCGTGAATGGCTACAAACCCAAAAGTGAAGCTAATTTTAAGATACTTGATAACATTGACAAAATAATATCCGAATCCGATAATGTTGAATCAATAGCAAAAAATCTTTTTTCTAAGTTTTACAATGACAACGAAACACAAAAATATTTAAGTGAAATGATTTTTTCCTCAGCCGAATTCGAAAAACTTAGCTACAACGATTATATAAGTTCTGTTCAGGAAACTTTTACAAGACTGAACAATCTGGATATAATGCACAAAAAAGAAGAGCTGAGACAAAAAAACAGGCAAAAAGATATATCAGAAGAAGATAAAATAACAATTTCAAAGGAAATCTTTGAACAGGTAAGACAAACAGCAAATTAAGATGGAGAATCTAAATGACAAGAAAAAGAAGTTCAGACCAATCAGTAATAAGCGTGGTTGATAAAGACTCCGAAGATATGAGTGATGACAGCTTTTTTGAAAGCTCAGCACTGGAAACGGATAATATTTCAAATATCATAAGATCTCAAGCGGGAATTGATGTCACCACTTTATCCGGCTCTACCTTCTTTGATAAAGAAGATGACGAAGACGAAGAAGGCGAAATTGCGGTACCGAAAGGCGTTTCTATTGATGATCCCGTTAGAATGTACCTGAGAGAAATCGGCAGAATTAAATTATTAACAGCCGATGAAGAAATCGACCTTGCAAGAAAAATTGTAGCAGGCGGCAATTCAGGCGCTGTTGCAAAAAGAAAACTGGTTCAGGCAAACTTAAGGCTTGTTGTTTCAATAGCTAAAAAATATGTAGGCCGCGGAATGTTATTTTTAGACCTTATTCAGGAAGGAAACCTCGGTTTAATCCGTGCAGCTGAAAAATTTGACCATGAAAGAGGATACAAATTTTCAACTTACGCAACATGGTGGATTAGACAGGCCATTACAAGAGCAATTGCCGATCAGGCCAGAACCATAAGAATTCCCGTGCATATGGTTGAAACCATCAATAAACTTAAAAAAGTTACAAGAAAACTTGCACAGGAGCTTGCAAGAAAACCATCCGAAGAAGAATTATCAGTTGAAATGGGAATTTCAATCAATAAGTTAAGAGAGATAATTAAAGTTGCTCAGGAGCCTTTAAGCCTTGAAACTCCGATAGGCAAAGAAGAAGATTCAAGACTCGGTGATTTTATTGAAGATAAAGACGCTGATGCTCCCGTAAAAACCGTAGCTCATGAATTATTAAGAGAAGATTTAGCCGAAGTTTTAGGCAGTCTTTCCCCCAGAGAAAGAGATGTTTTAAGACTAAGATTCGGTATGGATGACGGCAGACAGAGAACTCTTGAAGAAGTAGGCCAATTGTTCGGCGTTACCCGTGAAAGAATCCGCCAGATTGAAGCAAAAGCTTTAAGAAAATTAAGACATCCAAACCGCTCAAAAAGGCTAAAAGAATATATTGAAGTTTAAACTTCAATTCAAAAGCATTATAAAACCGGAGAAATTAACCATCTCCGGTTTTTATTATAAATGCTGTTATTACAGATAGCAGCCAAAAGTCGCAATGCCTGTAATTAACATTCCTTAACAAAATTTTTCTTGCATGGGCAATTTAGAAAAACAAATTGTTTTTATATTTATAAAGAGAGATTTAAAAAGAGGAATTATATTAACATGATGGATTTTTCCGTAAATACAAATACGGGCTATACTCAGCCGTATTGCGCCTCAAGCCCTGCCGAAACAGAGACAGACACCGATAATCAAGCAAACAGCAAATATGACGAATTGCTGTTGTGGCAAGCATGCATACAATCTTCAATTGACGAGTGCACGCTGATAGACATGGAAGCTTATTCAGACCTTGAGGACGCGGATGAATGGAATGCAAAATTTGAGGAAGTGATACAAAAATATACGGAAGTTGCCGATGGAACACCTTATTCCTTTGCGGAAGAAGGCAAATCCTACGGAGAGGCTCTTGATGAGCTTGCACAAAGCCATATTAATACATACGATATTATTGATTCAGACGGCAAAATAACATTTGAAGAATATAAGCAATCCGAAATCCTTGAATACAATCATTTTCTTCCCGAAGGCGAAACTCCATTAACGGAAGATGATGAAGTTGCTGCGGAAATGTTTAAATCAAGTTTTAATTTTATGGATTTCAACGGCGATAATGTTATTGACAAAGATGAAGTAAAAACATATTATGTAATGGCAGATATGTTTGACAGCATTGAAAATCCGCCGGAAAACCCTGAAGATGCGATGGATGGCAATATAAAATTTTCATCCGTATCAACAATGAGCGATATTATGACATGCGACGCACCGGAAGGAAGCGAAGAAGCCGAAAGCAAGGAAATCTTAAGGAGCGCTATGACAGAAATATATGAAACAAATAAAACACCGCAGGAACCTGAAAATAAAACAGAACTGCCAAAAGCTAATGAGCCCACGGCAAAAGGAAAAATGGCTTTAAACATTGAAAAAAATCTGCTAAAAGATAATCCCTTTAAAAAACAGGATGAATAAAGCGCCGCACAAGGCTTTTAAAAAATTAATAACCAAAAGATGGCATTTATAAAAGAAAATTTGCCATCTTTTTTTATAGTGCAATTTAGTGTATAATTTACAAATGGAAAATAAAAGCGGGAAATTATTTATAATCACAGGACCTTCAGGGGTTGGCAAAGGCACAATCCTAAAGAAATTTTTTGAAAATAATCACAATATTATTTATTCAATCTCTGAAACCACAAGAAAACCCCGCCCGGGAGAAACTCACGGGGTAAACTATTTTTTTGTCGAAAAAGAGGATTTTGAAAATTCAATAAAAAATGATGAATTTTTAGAATGGGCAAAATATTCAGATAACTATTACGGTACAAAGAAAAATTTTGTGCTGAAAGCCTTATCACAGGGGGCTGATGTTCTTCTTGAAATTGAAACTCAAGGGGCTAAAAAAATAATGGAAAAATTTCCTGACTGTATCACAATTTTTTTCACCCCGCCAAATCTTGATGAACTGGAAAAACGCCTGAGAGGCAGAAAAACAGAGGACGAAGAGGCTATTCAAAAAAGACTTCATCAGGTAAAGCAGGAATTAACCCTTGCGCCGTTATATAAATATGCAATTGAAAACGACAAAGTTGAAACTGCACTTGAAAAATTGCAGGCGGTTTACGATAAGGAAAAAAATTTCCAAAAAAATTCTTCAAAAAATTTAAATTTGAGCGGAGAAAAAAATGCAAAATAATTCTCCCATACAAAATTCAAATAATGATATAAATTTGAATAATTATTTAAAAAATTCAGCACAAGAAAATTTTACGGGAAAAATTTTGGAAGGGAAAAAAATTTTGCTCGGGTTAACAGGTTCTATCGCTTGTTATAAAACTTGTGAATTATTAAGAATGTTAACCAGAGCAGGAGCAGACGTAAAAACGGTATTAAGCCCCGCAGCACTTGAATTTATAGGTGAAAAAACACTTGAAACCCTTTCAAATAACACGGTTTACCTTGATATGTTTGCCCCAAAAGACGGTACAGAGCATATTTCACTTGCCGACTGGGCGGATTTGCTTGTTATAGCGCCAATTACCGCAAACACTATTTCAAAAATCGCCTCAGGAATAGCCGATAACCTTATAACAAGCGTATCTAACGCTTATCTGGGTTCCAGAAAGCCTGTCATTATTGCACCTGCAATGAATACCGGAATGCTCAACAATCCTTTTGTTCAAAAAAACATAAATACCCTTAAAAATGAAGGAGTAAAAATCGCCGAAACAGAGACGGGACAGCTTGCCTGCGGATATGACGGAAACGGAAAAATGGCGGGCGTTGAAAAAATTTATAATTTAGTTCTTGAAACTCTCTGCCCCAAAAGCATTTCAGGCGATTTAACACCAAAAAAGAAGCTGATAGTGACAACCGGCGGAACAAAAGAGTGGATAGACCCTGTACGCTTTATTTCAAACGCATCCAGCGGGCGAATGGGCTTGTGCCTTGCGGATTGCGCCCACTCTATGGGGTATGACGTTGAATTAATCAGCACGGTGGAATTTCAAAAAAAACTGCCTTATAAATTAACAATTGTAAATTCTACACTTGATATGCTCAATGCCCTGAAAAAAAGTTTCGCAAATGCCGATTATCTTATTATGGCTGCCGCCGTGAGCGATTTTCGCCCTAAAACTCCCGCCCTGCAAAAGATTTCAAAAAAACAGGGTGAAAATTTAACACTTGAATTAGTTCAAAACCCTGATATACTGCAAGAAATAGGCAAAATAAAAACAGAAAACCAAAAAACAATCGGTTTTTCTCTTGCAACACAAAACATTTTAGAAACAGCGAAAGTCAAGCTGCAAGCTAAAAATGCTGATTTTATAATTGCAAATGAAGCAAAAACAGCCCTAAACACTGATGAAAACGAGGTTTGGATAATAGATAAAGCAGGAAATACCTGTCATATCAATAAAAATAGTAAAGAAAATGTGGCAAAAGCCATACTGGAGCGAGTTTTATGATTAAAACCGATGAAATTATTTCAAAAATTGAAAAGTACGCATCCCTTGATTTAATGGAGCCATGGGATAATTCCGGATGGCAGATAAACCTGCACCACGACTACACAAACAGGGTTTTAATAGCATTATCGCTGACCAGAGAAACGCTCTCTGAGGCAATTACAAACGATTGTGACCTTATAATTACGCACCATCCCTTAATTTTCGACAAATTAAGCAAAATCGACAACAGCATAATAGTGGAAGCTATAAAGCACAATATATGCGTGTATAGCGCGCATACAAACCTTGATAAGACCTACGGTTCAACCACAGACGCACTTGCGGGTGTTTTGGGATTTAAAAACCTTATAACGGTAGATGAATACATAAAAATAGCCCATCTGAAAGACGAAATCGACCTGATGGAGCTGCTTACAGGTGTTAAACAAGCAATAGGCTCGGAAAGAATAAAGCTCATAAATCCTTCAAATGTAGAAACCGTAAGGAATGTAGCCCTTTGCGCAGGGGCGGGAGGGAGCTCAATTAAAAAATTGAGAGAATATGATGTTGATTTATATATCACAGGAGATGTCAAATTCCACGCTGCGCTTGAAGTTCAGGGATTTGCAGTAGCGGATATCGGGCATTTTGAATCAGAGCTGCCGGTACTGCCTTTAATTCAGGGATTAATCGCAAAAGCAGGTGTAGAAACAATTATAGCCAGAGAACATATACCCTGGGAATATATTTAACACGTACATTATAAGAGTATTTGTATAAACAAAAAGCGCAAAAAGCACACTATAAAAGGATAAAATATGCCGATAAGATTTCTGACATCCGGAGAATCACATGGAAAATGCCTGAATGCAATCATAGAAGGTATTGGAAGCGGATATTATCTTGATTTGGATTTTATAAATAATGAGCTCAAAAACCGTCAGCAGGGCAAAGGCAGGGGCGGAAGAATGAAAATTGAAACCGATACAATCGAAATAAAATCAGGCGTAAGGTTTCAAAGAACAACAGGTTCGCCCATTTGTATCGAAATTCAAAATAAAGATTTTAAAAACTGGAAAATCCCCATGAGTACTACAGCTATTGACTTTGACGGGCTTGATACCGAAACGCGCACAGAAATTGAAAATCTTATAAAAGAAAAGGAAATCACGCGCATACGCCCCGGGCATGCGGATTTTGCAGGAGCAATTAAATATCATCATAAAGATATAAGAAATATTCTGGAGCGCTCAAGTGCCCGTGAAACCGCGGCAAGAGTGGCTGTCGGGGCAATTTGTCAGGATATATTGAGAAATTTTAATATAACAGGCGAAGCCAAAACCCTCTCTATCTGTGGAAAAACCACAGAAAAAGAAATTGATAATATCATAGAACAGGCGAAAAAAGAGGGTGAAAGCCTTGGCGGAGAAGTAGAAATCAGGTTTAAAAATCTGCCTGTGGGCTTAGGAAGCTTTGTACACTGGGATAGAAGACTTGACGGGCGTTTAGCGGGCGCCATGATGAGTATTCCGGCTGTTAAAGCGGTTGAAATCGGTATAGGAAAAGAAGTTTCAAATTTACCGGGTTCAAAAGTGCATGATGAGGTATTCTTAAAAGAAGGTAAAAACGCTGATTCTGCCTGCATATTAGAAAATAATGAAGGCAAAAAGCTTGCCGTTGTAAGGAATACAAACAACGCAGGCGGCATAGAAGGCGGTATGACAAATGGGGAAGATGTTGTTATAAGACTCTCCATGAAACCCATCCCCACAATGAGAAAACCTTTAAATTCCATAAATATCAAAACAAAAACAGAGGAAAAGGCGCATTTTGAGCGGGCTGACACCTGTGCCGTCGAAGCACTCGGAACAGTAGCACTCAATTTTGCCTCTATAATATTGTTGGATGCCTTTTTTGAAAAATTCGGCTCTGATAATTTTGATGAAACAATGGAAAATTTTAAAAATTATGAGCAATACACAAGAAAATTCTAAAAACAGAACTATCATTTTAACAGGGATGATGGGCGCCGGAAAATCAACGGTAGGCAGTATTTTATCCAGAAAATTAAAACTCGGATTTATTGATTTGGATACACTTATAGAAAAAAATCAAAAAATGAGTATTCCTGAAATCTTCAAAACACTTGGGGAAGAAGCTTTTAGAGAAATGGAATATAACACCATAAATTCCGTTAAAGCAGGACAAAAGCTGGTAATATCAACGGGCGGCGGCGTTGTAGAAAATAAAAAAAATATTGAAAAATTAAGACAGACAGGGCGGATATATTATCTTGAAGCGTCTGCGGATGTACTGTATGAAAGAATTAAGGGTGATATAAAAAGGCCGCTTTTAATGACAAAAGACCCTGAAAAAACCTTAAAAGAAATTTTAAATAAAAGGCGCGCAAAATACGAATGCGCGGATTTTAAAATAAATACGGAAAATAAGACTGCAAAAGAAATAACGGACGAGATAGCTGAAATTTATGAAAAAATTAACGGTTGAATTAAAAGAAAAAAGTTACCCGATAATCATTAAGCACGGGCTTTTAGACAATATAAAAGATGCAATTGCCGCACACTATAAAGGTAACGGGCGATTTTTCGTAATTACAAATAAAACCATATACCCGCTCTACAAAAGCATTTTAGACAATTTTGAACATATAATTCAAATTGAAGATGGGGAAGAATACAAAAATTTTCAAACCTTTGAATATATTCTTGATAAACTTCTTGAAGCCAAAATTGAGCGCGGTGACTGCATTATAGCCTTTGGCGGCGGGGTTGTGGGCGATATGGCAGGATTTGCCGCATCAAGCGTTTTAAGAGGAATTGATTATATTCAAATCCCGACAACCCTTCTTTCTCAGGTGGATTCATCAGTCGGCGGAAAGACGGGTTTCAACCATAAAATGGGAAAAAATCTTATAGGTGCCTTTAAACAGCCGAAACTTGTTTTGATTGACCCCAAAACTCTTGATACACTTGATATCCGCCAGATAAAAACAGGGCTCGGGGAAGTTTTAAAATATGCTTTTATTGAAAAAAGCGCCACAGATAAAGATTTCAGCTTTTTTAACATACTAAAAACCCTGCAAGATAAGTCAGGCGACAGTTTATATGATAAACTTAAAAAACACTGGGAAGAAATTATTTATATTTCAGTTTCAATGAAGGCTGACGTTGTATCAAAAGATGAGTGCGAGAAGGGTTTAAGGGCAATTTTGAATTTCGGGCACACCTTTGCCCATGCACTTGAAAAAATTACAAATTATAAAAAATATACCCACGGCGAGGCCGTTGCAGCAGGGATGATTATGGCCTTTAATACTGCTTTTTCAAGAGGTTTTATCGATGAAAAATATTATAAAAATGCAATAGATTTAATTCATGGTTATGATTTGATTTCAAATGATATGAAAAACCTGAACAAAGAAGATATGTTTAATGCAATGAAATCCGATAAAAAGGTAAGCCATAGCGCAATTAAGCTTGTACTGCCGGTTTCACTTTTTAAAGTTCAGCTTTTTGACGATACAACAGAGCTTTTGATAAAAGACTCATTGCTTTAGCTTCATTCCCGAGCTTTGCCATAATATCAGATGCGGCTTCATAGCTGTTTGAAAGCGCATCATAGTCCTGAAGGTCAAAAAACACTCCGGCAGCCTGCTTATAGGAATTCAGCGCTTTAATATCTTCGCCCACATATTCAAAATTCTCGGCAGTTTCTGTTAAAGTATTTGCTATTATCCTCAAATTGCCCGTCTCATAAGCGGAATCAACCGCAAGATTGTTAAATATTTCCATATTTTCTTTGTCGTATCTGTCAGCAAATAAAGCGGCAAGATATCTGAGAGCCCTTGTTTTTCCTGCGGGATTTTGCGCCTCTTCGGATGTCTCAACCGCAAGCGAATACTGTTCAACCGCAGGGTCGAACATTACATAATCATCATAAATCCGCCCCATTTTAAGATGCGCATGGGTTTTTAAATTGTTATCACTGCATTTTGTGGCACTGTTATAGTCTTTGAGAGCATATTCGGCATAATCATAATCATCAAAAACTTTGCCGCGCTCAAAATGAATTGCCGCTTTAAGGTTTTCATTCCCTGAATTTTGAACAAGTTTTAAAGCCTCATCATAAAGTTTCAGGGCGCTCATAGGATCGCCGTTTTCTTTAACAATTCTTTTTGCTCTGACAAAATTATTCCGCGCAATCTGTTCTTCTTCGCCAAGAATTGTGCGGAGCGGGGTAATTTCATCTGCTTGCCCTGCTGTTGTTTGAACCACCCTGGCAGGTTCAAAAGCCTCATCTATTGAGGCATTCAGCTTATATACACTATAAGAAGGTACGGCCTCTTCAACAAAAGAAACAGCGGCCTTCGAAGAAGAATCTCCGGAAGGCGCTGTAGTTGAATAGGTCAAATCTGTATCAATCGGTTCTGTTTCAACAATGGAAACCTCCGTATTATTGCCGCTAAAAGCGGGTACGGAAGATATCCCGGAATTTACATAAGATATTTCAGGCTCCGGAACCGTCATTTCAGGCTCAAAAGAAGCCGTCCCGTACGCGGAAGAAGCCTGCCCGATAGGCTTAATTTCATTAATTGTAACTTTATTCTGCGGAATATTATAAATATTTAAAGGCGCATTTTGAAAATCATCCGCCGCAGAGATTTTATCAAACGTTTTAACCGAAGCAGCCTGCACCCCTGCTGCATTATCAGCATTTACATTATTCCAAATTTCCTGCACGCTTTTATTTTCAGAACCCGAAAGTGTATTATCGGCTTCCTGCGGCCTCTTTTCAGGGATTTGCACTCTGAAATCTTCATTTATAAAATCAGGATCAGCTTTTAATTCCACATTTTGCAAAAATAAAGCATTTACCCAGTCCTCCACAACCGTAGAGGGCTTTTTCAGGCTGTCTTCTATAAATTTATCGGAAATTTTTGAGGCATTTTTCAGATTGGATAAAATTATCTCTCTTGAAGGACTTTCCTTTCTGGATTCAGATTCAACAAGACCCAGATAAATATGCACTTCATCGGAAATCTCTTTCGGTGCATTAATAGCTGCTATTGTGCTTTTAAAATCTTCAACAACCTGTGAAATATTTACCTTATTTTTTGTATAATCAACCTGAACTTTGTTGCCGTTCGGGAAATGTCTCTGCCCGCCCCTGCCTTCATCAAGAGAAACAGGTTTTTGCGCAGAACTTTCTTTGCCCGCATCTTCCTTATTTTCAGTATAAGGATTTTGTTTCGGGTTTCTGTATGTGATATTTATAGGATTAATTAAGTTATAATTATACAACTTTTTTACCTTTAAATTTTAAAAACCTATTCTCCCAATACTTAGTATAAGAGAATTTGTCCCGTTTTGTTTCATTTAAACGGATGATTTTTCACAGCAATTTCTAAAGCCTATTCAAAAACTTTTTAATATTTTTTTCAAAAAAGTCAAAAAATGTTGTAAAAATTTAAAGTATGTTGGATAATAAAAATAAATTAAAAGGAGCTTTTGAAATAATATGTCAGATTATGTTTTCAAAATTAAAAAGGGCGAAATAGAAATCGAAATATCATCCGATGATTCAAAATTTATTGAAGAAGAACTTTCAAAATGGCGCGAAGATATTTTAAAATTACAAAACCAGAATTAAAACTTCTTTTTTGGGGCAGGCAGGGTATATGGCAAAATATAAATTAACCGTTAAATATTCAGGAGTATGTGAATTATCAATCGCAGGTGATATTCCTGACATCATAAGAAGCGAATTTGATCAGTATGTAAAATCCATCCTTTATAAAAAAGAGGAATGGGAAAATTTTGAAACCAATTTTAAAGAAGCGGCAAAGCTCGAATACGGTGACCCGAAAAAGCTTGAAGACCTTGCAAAAGAAGCCGAAGAATCGCAGGCAGAAGAAACCGCAGGAGAAGCTCCGGAAAAAACAAACAAAGAAGATACTGAAAATAATCAGGAAAACATGACACTGAATGAAAACTCTCCTAAAGATGACATAAAAGAAAATACAGAAGCGGAAGAAACCCCGAAATCCGAAGAAGAAAATTCCGAGGAAGAAAAAACGGAAGAACAAAAACCCGAAGAAGAAAAACCCGCCAAGAAAGCTAAAAAATCAAGAATGGAGCTTATCTCTTTCAGTGAATATGTAAAAAATAAAAACATAAATACACCGCTGGATGAATTTGTAGCGGGTGCCTGCTATCTTGATGAAATTTTAAATGTTAAAGAATTCAATTTAAAACAGATAAATGCAAAATTATATCCCGTGTTTAAAAGACTTGCAAGCTCCATTGTTATAGATGAAGCAACGGAGCGTGTTTTAATTGAAACAATTAAAGAAGATGATAAAGTCCGCTATAAAATAAATCAAAATGCATGGAATTATCATAATTTTGACCTTGTAGGGCGCAAATAGCAGGTATATCAATGAACTATATCTGGGGCGGATTAATCTTAATTTCAATAATTACGGGTACTATAAACAATAAGCTTGACGATGTTATCAATGCTATGCTTTTATCGGTGCAAAGTGCCGTTAATATAGGGATTGCGCTTATCGGTATTATGGCATTCTGGCTTGGAATTGTGCACATTGCGCAAAAATCAGGTCTTATTGAAAAATTTTCAAAATTAATAAGTCCTCTTTTAAGATTAATTTTTAATGACCTGCCGAAAAACAGCCCCGCTTTTTCAAATATAGCACTGAATTTCAGCGCAAATGCACTCGGGCTTTCAAATGCGGCAACACCTTTCGGCATAAAGGCAATGCAGGATTTAAAATACGAAGCTGAAAAAAAAGGTGAAGACGATGAAACCGCAAGCGATTCTATGTGTACCTTCCTTGGGATGAACACCGCAGGTTTTCAATTAATTCCTGCAAGCGTAATTGCAATTTTAATTGCAGCGCGGGCCGATAACCCGACGGAAATTATTCTGCCTACCCTGATTGTAACAACAATAGCGTTTATTTCCGCTATAATTATTTCAAAAATTCTGGCTCCGTTTTTTAAAGATAAAAACTGTTGCGGCAAATACACACAGGGTAAAATTAAGAACAAATTCCAACAATTAAAAAAACCTGCGGAAGATGATTTTTTCAGTGACAAACCGAAAGAAAATAAATTTAAGCATAAAAAAAGCCTAAAAAGCCTTAAGCACAAGGGTAAAGGAGGGTTGTTTTGAAAGAAATTTTAAATTTCATATCAACTCTTATATTACCCTTAATTATAGCTGTAATCCTGCTTTCGGGGTTTTTCAAAAAAGTACCTGTTTATGAAACTTTTATAGAAGGGGCAAAAGACGGATTAAAAATAAGCGTAAAGATCATTCCTTATCTTATAGCCATAATGGCTGCAGTTTCAATGTTTCGTGCATCAGGTGCAATTGAAGCTCTGGCGGAAATTTTAAAAACACCGCTTGAAGCTTTAAAAATTCCCGTTGATACACTTCCCCTTATGCTTACCCGTTCACTATCAGGCGGAGCAACCCTTGGAATCTTTTCAGACATTGTAAATGCAAACGGTGCAAATTCTTATGCCGCAAAACTTTCAGCAGTAATTGTCGGAAGCTCCGAAACAACATTTTATGTTTTATCAGTTTATTTTGGCGCAATCGGCATTAAAAAATTCAGGCACGCAATTCTTACAGGTATCTTGGCTGACATAATAGGTATTGCTGCTGCCATTATTATCTGCAATTGGTTGTTGTTGTAAAATAATAAAATATGCACTACTCAAAATACCCTATATAAGGCAGGTTGCGGTAATGTTCATTATAATCGAGCCCGAAGCCCACAATAAATTTATCATCTACATCAAGTGCATAAAAATCGGGTGCTATGTCATATTTTCTGGCACATTTTTTATCGCACATTACAGCAAGCTTAACTTCGCGCGCCCTGCATTTTGTTTCAATAAAATCAAGTAAAAATTTAAGCGTAAGCCCGGTATCCATAATATCTTCCACCACAAGCACATTTTTATTTTCAAGAGGGGGAAGGGATAAATTAAGCGCAGAAACTTTGCCTGAAGATTTTTCACCCGCGCCGTAGCTTGAAAGGCTTACAAATTCCATACGAAGAGGCATTTTTAAATGTTTGGACAATTCCGCAAAAAACATAACCGCGCCCTTTAAAACACATACCACGGTTAATTCTTCGTCTAAGCCGTATTTTTTTTCATAGTAAGAATTAATTTCTTCAGCCAGAATTTCTATTTTTTTAAATAAATCTTCACTTTTTACTAAAGTTTTAAGCTCTTTTTCCATTCTTATCTCCCTTTGCCTGAAGGCTGCCTTTTGTATAGAAATACGCTGTTTTTCCACGATTTTAAAAACGTATCTTTATTAATTGAAAGTGTTGAATTTTCATTTTCGATAATAAAATTTTGAATTTTTAAAATATTTTTAAAATCCCTATTTTTTAATAACCCCTTAAAATATCTTGATATAATTTCCCGCTGGAGCGCAGGTTTTAAATTTAAAAACTTATCCCTTATTATAGCAGGTTTTTTGTGTGCAAAATCCGCTGCCGCATAATCAAATATTTCCTTTTCGATTATTTCAAGGTAATCTTCAAGAATTTCATTATGTTCATTTGCAATATTTATTAAAGACGATACGGCATTTAATGCATTATCATTGATTTTTAGAATATCGGGAATAATATTCTGTCTTATAAAATTTCTTTTATATTTTGTATCAAAATTTGAACTGTCCGTTCTGTATTTAATATTATGCGATACGGCAAATTCTTCAATCTCTTCGCGCGAAAAATCAAGCAGCGGGCGGTAATACGGAGGCCGCACCGCAGGAATGGAAGCTAACCCCGAAACCCCTGTTCCTTTAATAACACGGTAAAAAAATGTTTCAACATTATCATTTTTATTGTGCGCTAAAAAACAAACATCGCTGTTGAATTTTTTCAGTGCCTGTTCAAAAAATTCATACCTTGCTTCACGTGCGTAAAGCTCTGTTTTTTTAATATCATCATCAAGCGTTTCAAAATAAAATTCTAAGTCCGCATCCTGTGCTACAGAACGTACAAATTCCATATCACAAAACGATTCTTCCCCGCGCCAGTTGTGATTCAGGTGAATTACTTTAATTTCAAGGTTAAAATCTTTTTTCAGAGCATTTAAAATATACAATAGCACGGAACTGTCAGCCCCGCCTGAAACCGCTGCAAGCACGGTTTTATTTTGAATACCACATCTTTTTAAAAACTGCGCTGTTCCTTTTAATAAGTCTAACATACGTACTGCACCGACAATGTTTTATCATACAAATCTTTCGCAGCGGCAAAAGCCTCATTTTGCGGCAGGTTTGAAGCTATTTTTCTTGCATAGGTGCCGTAGGCAATTATCGGAATATCACCGTCCGTGAAATAATTCAGCACCATACCGGGTGTATTGATGTTTGTTCCGCCCGATAAAATGAGCCTTATACCGAATGTTTTTGAAAATTCCAACAGTTCACCCGCAAATAAAATGCAATCAAGCGTTGAATTTTCATCCGAAGCACCGCCGTTCATGGAAGCACCGTCCGCCTGCACAAGAAATTCCGCATCATAATTCAGTGCTTTAAATAAATTTTTCATCTCCAAAAGAAGCTTTATGGTTTCTTCAACAGGAAAAAGTTTTCTGTTAATGCAGATGCTGATATCTCCTTTAAAAATTGTTAAGATATCTTTAAAATCCGTAATAATCTGTTTTTTATCCGGGATAGAAGCATGAAATTCAACCATATCAGGCATATATCCCTGATTTATCAATTGTTTGAGCGTATTTATTTCAAAATTAGCATAATCAAATGATATGGCATAACACCCTGTTATCCTTTTGCACTGCCCGCAGCCGATACACTTTTTAAATTCAACAGTGTTTTTTCTGGTTTTTTTATCTTGAACAATAGCATTTTGAGGGCAGTTTTTTGTGCACAATCCGCACCCCGAGCAAACTATATCAGAAATTTTGGCTTTTCTTCCATGGATATCGCCCGATGCTGCAGCTGAAACACAAAGAGTAAATTCTTCGCTTTTAAATCCTGCTTTTTTAAGAGCCTTTATAAAATCAGAATAAATTTCAGGCGCAAAATCAAAAAACCTGACTCCTGCTTTTGCATATAAAAGCGCCGTATCGATGGCGCTTTTAATATCTTTATTTCCAAGCCCTAAAATAAGCTTAAATTTTTCATCTTTTTTTAATTTCATTTTGTAAACCGCCGGCAGTTCAGCACCGTGCCTTAATTTTACTAATCAGGCAGAGTTCCTTTTACAACGGCAGCTTCAGCTCCGTCCAGTTCAAAAGTTTTACAGAGCGCCTGTACCGCTTTTTTAGCATTGAATTTTTCAACAAGACAGCTGATTTTAATTTCGCTTGTTGCAATCATTTTAATGTTTACATTTTCTCTTGCCAGAGTTTCAAACATCATTGAAGCAATGCCGGGACGGTCAATCATGCCTGCACCCACAATTGAAACCTTTGCAATATCTTCATCGATATGGATATTGCTCGGGTTCATCAATTTTGTAATTTCATCTTTAAAGGCGCAAAATCTTGTTAAATCGTCTTTATCAATGGTAAATGCTATATCATTTGTATTATTATGCGACCTTGCATAAGATTGAATAATCATATCAACAGATAATTCATATTTTGCAAGAAGGGTAAACAATTTGCCCGCATTACCCGGCTTATCGGGTACATCGCAGATTACAACCCTTACCTGAGAATTGTCGCAGGCAAGGCCTGTCACGGGTTTATAAATTTCCATTTCATCAACTCCTATTATTAAAGTTCCTAAATCATCAAGTTTAAATGAGCTTCTAAGCCTCATCGGCACATTAAATTGTTTTGCGGTTTCAACACTTCTCGGGTGCAAAACATTAGCCCCTACACGTGCAAGCTCAAGCATTTCTTCATAAGAAATTTCTTTCAATTTTTGCGCCGTAGGTACAACCCTCGGGTCTGTTGTATAAATTCCCTCAACATCAGAATAAATATCGCATCTGTCCACCTTCATGGCAGCAGCTATTGCAACAGCCGATGTATCGGAGCCGCCCCTTCCGAGCGTTGTAATTTCGCCTTTTTTTGTAACACCTTGAAAACCTGCAACAATAACGATTTTACCTTCTTCAATGTGTTTTTCAAGCTTATCTGTTTTAATATCAACAATTCTTGCCTTGGAGTGAGTTTCTTCGGTTAAAATTCCAACCTGCGCGCCTGTCATAGAAACGGCACTGTAGCCCATTTCCTGAATTGCCATTGTTAAAAGCGCAATTGAAACCTGCTCGCCCGTAGACATAAGCATATCCATTTCGCGTTCTGAAGGGTGTGCTGAAATTTCATGCGCAAGCTTTATTAAATTATCCGTCGTGTGTCCCATAGCGGAAACTACGACTATTACATCATTTCCGAGCTCTTTTTCTTTCACGACCGCACGGGCGACGTTTTTAATTTTATCAGTATCGGCAAGAGATGTGCCGCCAAATTTTTGTACAACTATACTCATAATCTTTTACTCTTTTTTCTCCAGCTTTTGCTTTAATTCGTTATACTTCTCTCTAATCCACGGATCTGAATCCCCGTGAACAGAAAACATTTTATCACAAACCTCAATTGTTGTCTTGATTAAATATTCATTATCCTTTTCTTCTTCCAAAAGTTTTATATATGCAAGAATTTTCAGCATTAAAAGTTCCTTGCTGTCAGGGTGCTCTTTTTCAAGCTCTTCCAGCATACAGAGCCCTTCTTTTGCTTTATTTGTTTTTATAAGGCATTCAATCTTCCCGAATTTTGCAATTAAAAGGTTGTTATCAATTTCATATGCCGCATCAAATTTTTCCATAGCATCATAATATTCATCGTTTTTAAGCAGCAAAATCGCATATACAAGTATAATTCTGGGGTTTTTCTTATCAAGAAGATAAGCGGAGCGGATTTTTCTTATTGCCGTTTCTTTATCTCCCAAAATTCCGTATGTATTGGCTAAATTTACCTTTGCATCAATATTATCAGGGTTATATTCAACGGTCTTTTCCCAGTATTTTAGCGAATTTTTGTAATCTTCTTTTTGATGGTAGCAGTTTGCAATATTAAAATAAATATGTTTTGTATCATGCGAAGATTTTAAAGCACGCATAAAATATTCTATTGCGGTATCATACTGCTTTTTTTTAAAGAAATACTGCCCTGTATTATAAAGAGTAATCGTGTGTTCAGGGTCAATTTCAAGAATTTTCTGCATAATTTCATACGCCGCATCATCCATATTTAATTTTAAATATGAAACAGAAAGGCCGTAATAAGGAAACACACTTGTATTATCATATTTTACGGCTTTTTGAAATTTATCAATCGCAAGCTCCCACTTTTTAAAATTCTGCAATGATAGCCCCCATGAAGAATAAAACTGCATTGTTAAAGGCGAAATGGAAAGGGCTTTTTCGTATGCATTAAAACATTTTTCTTCTTCATTAAGGTTCATATAAGATTCTGCAAGCAATATGTGTGATTCAAGCTTATCGGGGGTAATTATTATAGCCTTTCTTGCATATTCAACCGAATGTCTGAAATTTTTCAATTGAAAAAAGCAATATGCAAGATAATAAAGTGCATCTGAATGAAAAGGAAGCATTGAATTAACTTTTTGAAATTTTTCGATAGCTGCCTGATATTCACCCATCTGAGAGAGCAAAACACCCCACAGGTATATTCCCTGCATATTTGAAGGATTATACATACAGGCTTTTTTAAAAGCTTCATTTGCTTCTTTTTTATAATCAAATTTGGCTAAAAAAATCGCTTGATTAATATATGTCTGCGAATTTCTTGAATCAATTTTTAAAGACACATCAAAAGCCTTTTTAGCTTTTTTGTAATCGGAAATCTCGGAATACACAGACCCCAAAAGCGCATACGCTTTCGCCGACATTCTGTCTATTCTTATGGCATGCCGGAAACATTCTATGGCCTCGTCAAATTCATTGTTTTTTGCTTTAATAATCCCGATACTAATATATCCTTCAGGGTTTTTATACGCCATATTTACGCTTGTTTCAAATTTTTTGAGCGCCTCTTTTGAATTCCCTTCATCAAGAAGTTTCATCCCCCAGTTTATATAGGCAAGCGAAGGCAGGCCCACCTCTTTGCCTGCATGCTTGTACCTGTTTACAAGAGCATTGAGCTTATTTGTTCTGAATAAAATTTTCCTGATGAAATCTGAAACCATAATGTATTAAAATATTACCTTGAACTTCCTTTAATATCAATACAAAACGATTAAATATAAGATGTAAGACAATCCACCATTTCGCGGAACGCACCGTTTCCGCCGGATGCATTTGTAACCTGAATTCCAGGTAATACCTTCACTATCGGGTTAGCATTTTTCGGCGCTATTTTATAATCAACACATTCAAAAGCTGCAATGTCGTTAATATCATCCCCGATATACAAAACTTCATCTGATTTTACATTGTATTTTTCCATTAATTCGGTCAGCACTATGCCTTTTTGCCTTATTCCTTTATGGATTTCTTCAATTCCGAATTTTGCTCTGAAATATTCTAAAATATTTGTGGTTTCACCTGAGATTATACCGAAAATAATCCCTTTCTTTAAAAGAATGGAAACACCCATAATATCGATAAAATTAACCCTTTTTTGCTGATTTAGATTTTCATCAAGCAAAAATGAACCATCGGTAAAGACACCGTCAAAATCAGATATTACCATTTTTATATTTTTAGATAATTTTAAATCGCTCATCGCCGGCTCCTTAATCCCTGAAATTTGCACCTATAATATCCGATATAAAAGGAAAATATGTCCTTTTTCCGAAAAATGCACCTATTGCAAGATAAGTTATTATTATAAAGATAATGAAATTAAACAATGAAAATGTAAAAAACAAAGGCACATTGAAAAGCCAAAGATACAAATGTCCGATTAAATCTCCGATATAGGGAATTTTAATTGTAAGCTGCAAAACAAGGTTTAATACCATTGATAAAACAGCAAGCAAAATAGATATAAATATTGATTGATAAATATGATACGAACAAAAAGACGTAACGGGCTTTTTAAAAATTAAAATTGAAGCTATAAGCCAGATAATCCCCGTTAAGCCGAAAGTATAATATGTTGTAATCGAAACAAGTTTATCCCATAAGCCGATAGGGCTGCTGTATTTAAATCTGCCGCTGCTCATTTTACTGCTTTTGTACCTTTCTTGTAATATATGAATTCATAATCTCAACATAAATAAGCCTTACTTCATTATTTTCGGGCACTTCTTTTAGAGCCTTTCTGTAATAATCAATTGCATTATGAATATCCTCAAGAAGCATATAAGCATTTGCAATAAATACATAAAGTATGCCGCGTCCTCTTTTTTCTTCCGCAGGCACAAGCCTTACAGCTTTTTTATAAAGATCAATTGCTTCTTCATATCTTTTTTCGTTCGTTAAAATATTGGCTAAAAGTATGTATGCATTGGGTTTTACAGGGTCAATTTCTATCGCCTTTTTGTATAATTCCATTGCTTTATCAATCATTCCCGCATCAGATAAAGTTATCGCCCAGCAAAGCCATGCGGAATAATTCTCAGGTTCAATTTCTACCGTGCGTTCAAAATATTTAAAAGCTTCTTTTTCCATCTTCATTGAAGCATAAGCATTTGCAAGGCAAAGCGCCGCTTTTGAATCATCCGGCTCAAGCTCAATTGCTTTTTTATAATATTCGGAAGCTTCCTGAAAATTTCCTTCTCTTTGAAAAATATTAGCAAGATATACATAATATTCTCCGCAATCCGGATCAAGCTCAATTGCTTTTCTGTAGTTTTCTTTGGCCTTTTCAAGGTCATCATTATCCTGAAACAAAATACCAAGGGCGCTGTAGACCTGTGCTTGATTTTTATCTATTTCAACAGATTTTGTATAATATTTAAGTGCGTTTGAAAAATTACCTATTTCAGCATACACATTTCCTAAATTAAAATAAATTGAAGGATTATTTGAATCAATCACGGCCGCCTTTAAATATAATTCAATAACTTTTTGAAAATCCTTTTTATAAAAATAAATGCTGCCTGAATTTATTAAAGCCTGAACATCATCGGGAAATACTTCAAGCATTTTGTTATAAATACTCAAAGCACTGTCAAATTCATTATTTGCAATGTATATATTTGTTAATTCTCTATAATTTTCAATAGCATTCGGGTCTTCTTTAATTTTCTTCATCAAGCCGCCAACAGTATTTTTATCACATTTGATATCAGACATTCCGTATTACTTTCTAAACTAAAAACTAAAACTTAATGTTTAAGGCTGTAAGCCCTTAAGACATTATACAATTAAATGGTAAATTTGGCATTAACTATTTTCTATAACTTTTTGTAATATAATAAGTGTTATGAAAAAAATCTTATTTATTATTGATGAATTAGAACTCAAATATTTTGAATTTAACCGTCTTGTTACAAATTTCTGGCTTATAAAATGCCTTTTAGACAGGGGGTTTGAAGTTTACATAACCGTAAAAGGGCTTTTATACCTTGAAGGGAATATGCCTTTTGCAAAAGCATACAAAAGCATTTCAAAAGATAACAATATCTTTAAAGATGATAATATGCTGACAATATGTTTGAATGAATTTGATACAATATTTATGCGCCCAGATCCGCCCGTTGATATTGATTACATTAATGCGACATATATTCTTGATTATGTAGATAAAAATACTTTAATCTTAAATTCACCAAAAGCCTTAAGAGATTTTAACGAAAAACTGTATATTAATAAATTTCCTAATCTTGCACCCCAAAATATAGTAAGCGCTAATAAAAATATCATTAAAGAGTTTTTATTTAAAGAAGAGGAAATAATCATTAAGCCCTTAAACAGATGTTTTTCAAGCGGCGTATTTTATTTAAACAAAGATGATAAAAATATAAATGCAATAATAGATACAGCGACAAACAACGGCAAAACACAGGTGATGGTGCAAAAATTCCTCAAAGGAATTTTAAAAGGAGATAAAAGATTAATATTTATCGGCGGAGAAATTTTTGAATACGCCGTAAGAAAAGTTGCAACAAACAATGATTTTAAATTTAATGAGCATGTTAAAGAAAATTTAATCCGCGGCGATTTAACCCGCGAAGAAAAACTTATAGAAAAAGAAATTTCAAAAACGCTTCTTGAAGACGGGGTCTACATTGCGGGACTTGATGTTATAGACGGAAAAATTATAGAAATTAATATTACAAGTCCATGCTTTTTTATAAATGAAATTAATTCCATATACGGAATAAATTTTGAAAATATTGTTACCGATAAAATTTTAAATGTTATGGAACACGCGAAAAAAGAGCTTACGGCAAGAGTTTAATCCGAATTGTTAACTTTTGTATAGTTCTGTCAGGTAATAGCAAAATATTTTTTTCACCTGTTTTAAAATAGTATCATGAAAGTCAATTTATCAAATTTTAATAAATTTGACGGATTTTCGTCCCAAAAAAGGGCTGTAAGCTCAGAAGCTTCGCGCAGGCAAAACGAGCAGGTTCATTACAAAAAAAGTGCGCCTAATGTGATGCAAAGCACACATTTAATAAATGAGGATAAAAGTAAGAATACAGATATGATGCGACCCGCCGAGAGTATAAGCTTCGGCGGGTCTGTAAGTTCTAATGCAGCTAAGGCGGCTTCCAATCTTGCTCAAACAAAAGAAAAACTCGGTCTTACAGATAAACTTGTAAGAAACAAAACTTTTCATAAAATATTAAAAAAATCAGATGAAAATGAGGCGGTAATTAAAGCATTAATAGCCCTCGGGCTTGCCGGAATTTTAAAGCCTATATGTGTACTTTTAATGCCGGGGGCAGAAGAAGAAGATAAGCAATTTACGGCAACCAAAAATGCTCTTTCTGCCTTAATAGGATTTCTTTTATCCTGTGCTATCCATGAGCCTATTTCACGTGGTGTTAATGAATTTTTAGATAATCCTGAAAAGTATATTAAAGATAAAGACAACTGGCTTATTAAAAAATTCCGGGAAGATGCAGAAGAAGCAGCGAAAGATAAATACTTCGAAAAAATAGTTCTAACACCAGAGCTTATTAAAGAAGGTAAAGAAAAAGCATCAGACGCAAAGGTGCCTTTCTATTATACAGATATGAAAACAGGAATTAAGACTACATACAAAAATGTACCGGGGCTTATTGTTGCTCCACTTAAAGCAGCCCTTACGATTGCTCTTATGCCAATAATATTAAAGCTTGTATTTGGTGATTCCAAAGGAAAGAAAAAAACAGAAAAACAGGAAAACCCGACTCCGCAGATGGATATTTTAAATAATTCCGCTCTTACAAAAGTTAATATGAATTCAAACAATATGGATAAAGTATTTGATAATTTCACAAAAGGAGGAATGCAGAAATGAAAATAAACTCCTTAATGAATAATCAAATACAAAACATAAATTCTAATAACAAAGAGAATACTTCATTCAAAGGTGTTGAAAAAAAAGTCACAGAGGCTGATAAATTTATCGCACAACAGGTTGCAAAGCTATCTCAAACAAGAGGCTCACAAAAGCTTGTTGATGTTACAAGAAAACTTAAATCAGCTCCCGCAAGATGGTGTGATCTTGAATCTGTTGCAGTAACTCTTTTCTATATGTGGAACACATGGAAATCTGAAAAGATTGATGAAGAAAGAAAAGTTCCTTCAATGATTCAAAACGGAGCTGTTACAATAGCCTCATCAGCTGCAGCTGCCATGGTTGATAGTTTGTGCGATCCAATTGTTGATAAAATCGTACTCAAGTATATTGATCTTTATAATAAAAATCCGGATTTCATAAAACAAATAGAAGGAAAAAAACCAAAAGATTTCTACGGCGCTATCAAGAAATTGAAGTCAAATACAGTATTTACGGCAGTTGTAAGATTTATCATCCCTGTTTTAATGGTTCCTGTTGTAGGCAAAATTGTTGAAAAATTAAACGAAAAGAAAAAAGAACAGCAGGAAGAAAGTAAAGAATTACAAACACAAACCATAGCAGCGGTTCAAGCCCAGCAAGCTCCGCAAACGCAGCAGGCAGAACAGTCTCAGCCTCAGCAGGTGCAAAACCTTGCCGCTATTACCCCGCAGCAAAATATCGAACACCATGATGACGATGATGACAACCATGATAACGATGATTATGATGAACATGACGATTACGATGATAATCATGATGACGATGATGACAAAAAGCTTGGAAACACTGCCGGTTCAAATATAAACAATACTAACGGCGTTGAAAATAAATTTAAAACATTATTTGCATAAATGATTTCAAAACCTTAAAAAACATTAAGCTTATGTTGCAAAACGCAATATTTAATTAAATTTTCCTACCACATTAAAAAGTTTTTATGTTTTAATAATTATAAAAAACTTTTAAACGAGGAGAAAATAATATGATTGTTGTAATGGAACCGAAAGCAACCGAAGCACAAATTGAAAAAGTATCCGATTATCTTAAATCTCACGGCTTTAAAATCAATTTGAACAGAGGCGATGTTTTAACGGTAATTGCCGCAATCGGTGATAAAAGAATGATTTCAACCGCCACCATAAATTCTTTCGACGGCGTGCATGAAGTAAAACTCATTCAGGAACCCTATAAGCTTGCAGGCAGAATGTCTCACCCGGAAGATACGGTTATAGAATTTTCAAACGGCGTTAAAATCGGCGGTCTTGAAAAACCTGTTTTAATGGTGGGTCCCTGCTCTGTTGAAAAAGAATTTGAAGGGCTTTTAGAAGTTGCGGTTGCCGCAAAAGAAATGGGCTGTGAATTTTTAAGAGGCGGCGCTTTTAAACCGAGAACTTCACCTTATGATTTTCAGGGGCTGGAAGAAAAAGGGCTTGAATACCTTAAAGAAGCAAGCAAAAGAACAGGCCTGCTTGTTGTAACCGAAGTTATGGATACAATTGATATCCCGCTTTTAAATAAATACGCAGATGTGCTGCAGGTGGGCGCAAGAAATATGCAGAATTTTAAGCTCCTAAAGGCACTTGGCCACACTAAAAAACCTGTTATGTTAAAAAGAGGCCCGAGCGCAAATATCAGAGAGTTTCTTCTTGCTGCAGAACATATTATGTTTAACGGCAACCCTAATGTAATTCTTTGCGAAAGGGGAATAAGAACCTTTGATTCCGATTTCACAAGAAACACTCTTGACCTTGCCGCAGTGCCCGTTTTAAGAAAATATTCCCACCTTCCCGTCGTGGTTGACCCGTCTCATGGCACAGGAAAACGCTATTTGATAGAACCCATGGGCAAAGCCGCCCTTGTTGCAGGTGCTCACGGGCTTATGTATGAAGTGCACCATGACCCTGACCATGCAAGTTCTGACGGTGCTCAAAGCTTAAGCATTCCTCAGTTTAAAGAAATTACAAGAAACATTAATAAATTAATCGGAAGAATAGACTACGATAACAGAACACAAATTGCAAAACAGGCTAAAGCTGCAACCAAATAATAAAAGGAAACAAAAATGGCTCTTATATTTCAAGAATTAATATTAAATCTTTCAAAATACTGGTCAGATTACGGCTGCATTATTCAACAGCCCTATGATATCGAAAAAGGCGCTTCAACCATGAACCCTGCCACTTTCTTAAGAGCACTGGGGCCTGAACCTTTTAATACGGCAATGGTTGAACCCTGCAGAAGACCGACGGATGCAAGATACGGCGAAAACCCGAACCGTCTCGGGCATTATTTTCAATATCAGGTAATCTTAAAACCCTCTCCTGATGATGCTCAAGGCATTTATTTAAAATCTCTTGAAGCCATGGGTATAGACCTTTCAAAACATGACGTAAGATTTGTGGAAGATAACTGGGAATCGCCAACGCTGGGTGCTGCAGGTGTCGGCTGGGAAGTATGGCTTGACGGTATGGAAATAACCCAGTTTACATATTTCCAGCAGGTCGGCGGATTGGAAGTTAAACCTGTTGCGCTTGAAATAACCTACGGTTTGGAGCGCATTGCAATGTATCTTCAAAACGTTGATTCCGTTTACGATGTTATGTGGAACAACAATTTGAAATACGGCGATATTTACCTTCAAAATGAGATTGAACAATCAAAGTATAATTTTGAATATTCAAGCCCCGAAAGACTTTTTACACTGTTTGATTTGGCAGAATCAGAATGCTATTCCTGCCTGGAAGCTAAAATTGTACTTCCCGCTTACGACTGGGTATTAAAATGTTCTCATACCTTCAATTTACTTGATGCAAGAGGTGTCATAAGCAAGGATGAGCGTATAAATTATATTAACAGAGTAAGAAGAATGGCAGCCGCTGTTGCAAAATTATACGTAGAACAAAGAGAGGAACTCGGTTTCCCTCTTCTTAAGAAAAATTCTTAAGAAAACAACCTTTTAAAGGCGGGCACAGCCTGCATTAAGGAAAATGAATGAGAGATGATTTAAATAAATTTGCCGAAGATTTAAAAATCGACAACAAAGAATTCAAAGGGCTTTTTAACATTACAAAAAACATGTTCAAAGTAAAAAACCCCGATGCTATGATTGATGAATCAAAAAAAGGCGGTCTTAAAAAATCTCTCGGGGCTTTTGACCTTATAATGCTTGGAATAGGCGTTATGATAGGTTCAGGCATTTTTACCGCGCTCGGCATTGCGGCCGTCGGCTCAAACGGAACTCTTGGTGCAGGGCCCGCAGTTATCGTATCAATGATTTTAGCCTCATTTGCCTGCATATTTTCAGCTCTCTGTTATGCTGAATTTGCAACAATGATACCCGTTGCGGGCTCTGCTTATATCTATACATACGCTACAATGGGCGAGTTTCTGGCATGGATTGTAGGCTGGTCTTTAATTATGGAATTTTTAATAGGCTATATTGCGGTATTATCTGCATGGTGCGGGTATTTAATGGAATTTATCAAAGGTTTTTCAAAATATCTGCCCGAGTGGCTCTATAATCCGCCAATCTGGCTTATTCAAGACTACACAACAGCAGCACATAATCTTTCAAAAGAAGGCTTAAATCCTGATTTAATAATTCCGCATATCGGCAGTGTTCCTATATGTTTCAGCCTCCCCGGCATATTGTTTACAATAATAGTTGCATCAATTTTAATTAAAGGAATTAAAGAAAGCGCCGCAATGACGGGGTTTTTGGTTTTTATAAAACTCGGCGTTATAGCACTTTTTATAATAACAGGCGCGTTTTACGTTAAGCCCGAGCACTGGGTGCCTTTTGCGCCGAACGGCATAAACGGTATTTTTGTGGGCGCTTTTTTAATATTCTTTGCATACCTTGGTTTTGATGCTATTTCAACCGCGGCGGAAGAAACTAAAAATCCGCAGAAAAATCTCCCTGTAGGCATTATAGGCTCCCTTGCAACCTGTACAATAGTCTACATTTTAACCGCTCTTGTTTTAATCGGCATAAATCCTATAAATGAAATTAATTTACAGGCACCGTTAGCGCATGCCATAAGTTCTGTCGGGCAAAACTGGATAGCAGGACTAATTTCAATCGGCGCTCTCGCGGGGCTTACATCCGTTTTAATGGTTATGATGCTTGCAGGCACAAGAATTTTATACGCAATGAGCAGGGACGGTTTTTTGCCAAAAATTTTACAAACCGTTCATCCGAAATTTAAAACCCCTTATGTTGTAACTATTCTTGCCGCAATTATCTGCATTATAGGTTCAACATTTTTAAATATTTCAACAGCCGCAGAGCTCTGTAACTTCGGCACATTCACTTCATTTATTATCGTATGTGTTGCCGTTTTAATCTTAAGAAAAACAGACCCGAAAAGACCGCGCCCCTTCAGAGTTCCTTTCTCACCCTGGTTTCCTTTAGCGGGCATTATATGCTGCGGCGGGCTTATGTTTTACTCAATGCGCTTTCTAACAACATCTAAAATCCTTTTCCCGATTTGGATAGCACTCGGCATAGTAATTTATTTTATATACGGATACAAACAGCAAAGAAAGAATGAAAAAGAATAGTGGAAAATAATAATCTGAACATCAGTGCGGCAAGCCCCCTGAAAGCATTTACAAAAAACCTTTTAAAGAAGAAAACCCCTGATGAAATAATAGAAAATGCAAATAAGATAAATTTAAAAAGAACCCTGAATGCATTTGACCTTATAATGCTTGGTATCGGGGCAGTTATAGGCTCAGGCATTTTTACCATCGTAGGCGTTGCAATGGTGGGCGAACAGGCAGGATACGGCGCAGGGCCAGCTGTTATTGTTTCAATGATAATTGCAATGTTTGCTTCATTATTTTCAATCCTCTGCTATTCCGAATTCACTTCAATGGTACCTGTTGCAGGTACCACATATACTTACACCTACGTTACAATGGGTGAATTTATGGCATGGGTTGTAGGCTGGATTTTAATGCTTGAATATGCCATAGGAAACGTTACAATGGCCAGCTCATGGACAGGATATTTTATGGAGCTTTTAAGAGGCTTCTCGCATATTCTGCCGAACTGGCTTGTTAACCCGCCCGTGTGGCTTATAAATGATTACAGAACAGCACTTTCCGTATATTCCGATATGGGGCTTGACCCTGCGGTTGAAATTCCTAAAATTTTCGGTGTGATACCTTTTTGTATCAATCTGCCCGCAATTTTATTATTATTTATCATAACGGTAATTCTTGTTCAGGGAATTAAAGAAAGCACAAAAGCCGCCACAATCCTTGTATTCATAAAACTTGCCGTAATATTTTTATTCATCTTTACGGGAATGTTTTATGTTGCCCCTGAAAACTGGGTGCCTTTCGCCCCGGGCGGAATGAAAGGTATTTTATCGGGCGCGTTTTTGATATTTTTCGCATACGTCGGCGTGGATGCCGTATCAAGTGCGGCTGAAGAAACCAAAAACCCGCAGAGAAACCTTCCCATCGGGCTTCTGGGAACACTTATCGCCTGCACGGTTATTTATATTGCAACAGCACTGGTGCTTTCGGGCATGGTTGCAACGGAAAACATAAATACCTTAGCCCCGATTGCCGCCGCCATGAATTCAATAGGCTTAAAAAAAGTCGGCGGGATAATTGCAGCAGGTGCACTTGCAGGGATTACATCCGTTATTCTTGTATTTCAATTGGGCACGGCAAGAATTTTATATGCTATGGGCCGCGATGGCTTTTTCCCTCAATCATTCCAGAAGGTTCATAAAAAACATGGCACCCCGCATGTTGTAACATGGCTTGCAGGTATTCTTGTAATAATCGGCGCATTATTTATGGATTTAAATATATCTGCAGAACTGTGTAACTTCGGCACATTTACAAACTTTATGGTAATTTGCATTGCGGTTTTAATTTTAAGAAAAACCGACCCGAACAGAGAAAGACCCTTTAAAGTGCCCTTTGTACCTTTATTCCCTATTTTAGGAATACTTCTTTGCGGCGGGATAATGGTTCATGGCTTCATAACCCTTGGAATTTCAGCCATATTATTCCCTCTGTGGATAGTTTTAGGTATGGCAATTTACTTTGCATACGGATATAAAAAACAAAGAAAGAACGAAATAAAAAGTGAGCAATAATATAACAACGGGTATTTTAGGCAGCCTGAAAGCATTCGGCTCCAATCTTTTAAAGAAGAAAACCCCTGATGAAATAATTGAAACAGCAAAAAATTCAAAACTTAAAAAAACTCTGAACTCTTTTGATCTTATAATGCTGGGTATCGGAGCAGTTATCGGAACGGGTATTTTTACTATAATAGGCATTGCAATGGTGGGCGAACAGGGTACTCCGGGCGCAGGCCCCGCTGTTATTATTTCAATGATAATTGCAATGTTTGCATGCCTGTTTTCCGCCCTGTGTTATTCTGAATTTGCTTCCATGATTCCTGCCGCAGGCTCCGCTTATACTTATACATATGTCACAATGGGCGAATTTATGGCATGGATTATAGGGTGGATTTTAATGCTTGAATACGCCATAAGCAACATCACTGTCGCATGTTCATGGACAGGATATTTTATGGAGCTTTTAAAAGGTTTCTCGCACATTCTGCCAAATTGGCTTGTAAATCCCCCCGTCTGGATAATCAATGATTACAGAACGGCAGTTTCGGTTTATACCGGCATGGGGCTTGACCCTGCCGTTGAAATTCCTAAAATTTTCGGCATAATACCGTTTTGCATCAACCTGCCTGCAATCTTACTCATATTAATTATCACTCTGCTTTTAATTCAAGGAATAAAAGAAAGCACTAAAGCCGCTACAATTCTTGTTTTTGTAAAATTATTCGTAATATTATTATTTATTTTTGCAGGCGCGTTTTACGTTGCTCCTGAAAACTGGGTGCCTTTTTCACCCAATGGAATTAAGGGCGTTTTATCGGGTGCATTTTTGATATTTTTCGCATACGTTGGCGTAGATGCCGTATCAAGTGCTGCAGAAGAAACCAAAAATCCGCAGAGAAGTCTTCCTGTAGGCATTATAGGCACACTTATCGCCTGCACAATAGTATACACAGGAACCGCCCTTGTATTATCAGGTATGGTTCCTCTTGATAAAATCAATGTACTTGCCCCGATAACCGCTGCCATGAATTCTGCAGGGCTTTATAAGATAGGCGGTCTTATTGCAGTAGGCGCTCTTGCAGGGCTCACTTCCGTTCTTCTGGTTTATCAGCTGGGTACGACAAGAATTCTTTTTGCCATGGCAAGGGATAATTTCTTCCCGAAATCCTTCCAGAAAATCCACAAAAAACATGGCACTCCGCATGTTGTAACATGGGCTGCAGGAATTATTGTAATAATCGGCGCACTTTTTATGGATTTAAAAATTTCGGCCGAACTCTGCGATTTTGGAACTTTTGCAAACTTTATGATAATTTGTATTGCAGTTTTAATCTTAAGAAAAACCGACCCTGATAGACCCCGCCCCTTTAAAGTGCCTTTTGTACCTTTATTCCCTATTTTAGGAATACTCCTTTGCGGCGGGCTTATGGTGCATGGATTTATGACCCTTGGAATTTCAGCCGTATTGTTCCCTGTTTGGATAATTTTAGGCGCCTTAATTTATTTTGCATACGGCTATAGAAACCACAGAAAAATTGAAAACGAAAAACAATAAATTCTATATACTTTTCAATAAAAATAAAATTAAAAATACCGCCTGAAATAATTAAAGGCGGCATTTTTTCATACTCTCAACTCTTAATTAATTTCAAAAGGATTTTAACCCCTTTGTTTTATCAACTTTTCATTTCAACAAGTGCATTAATAACATTCGGATCCCATTTTACGGCACTTTCGGATTTCAATATTTCAAGTGCTTCCGCATTTGAAAGTGCTGCCCTGTGGGGTCTTTCTTCGGTTAGTGCACAGTATGCATCAGCCACGGCAATAATTCTTGAACCGAAAGGAATTGAAAATCCGCCGAGTCCTTCGGGCTTGCCAAGTCCGTCCCAGCGCTCTTTTTGATAATGAATATAAGGTACAACTTCTGACATAAAGTTTATATTCATTAATAAACTTACCCCTGCATTCGGGTGCTCTTGAAGTTTATCCCATTCTTCCTGAGAGAGTTTGCCTTTCTTATCAAAAAGCTGTTCATCAATTGTAATTTTTCCGATATTTTGCAATAAACCTGCATAGTATATTAAATCTGTCGTTTTTTCATTTAATTTTAAGAAATTGCAAATCTCTCTTGATAAATCAGCCGTTCTTTGAGAATGGCGGTTTTTATATTTACCTTTAAGGTCAACCGCAAGAGCAAGTTTTTCAACAAAGGCTTGCTGTTTATCGCCAAGGTCGCCTATAATTGCCGTTAATTGTGCACGCAGCCTTAATAATTCGCTTGTTGCAACATCTTCCGCATTTACCACTCTTTTTACCTGTTCAATTAATTTTTGAATACCGAGAGAGGTTACAAAAAGCCCCGCCGTTATCTTTAAAAGTTCAATAAATTCAGCCTCAAGAGGGCGGTCAATATCGCGCGTAATTTCAATAGCGCCGATACATTCAAACTTATTTTTCATAGGGAAAACAATAATTTGTTTATTGTTTTCATTAAGCATAATTACTTCTTCATCTTTATAGCTCTTTTCAATATGAGAAGTTACCTTTTCATCAGTGTTTTCATCCGAAGTTCCGGCAAGCTTAATATCTTCATCTTTCTTTGCAAGGAAAATTACGCATTTATCCAAAGAAAGCATTAGTTTAATAGTCCGCGCAATTGAATTATAAATAATATAATCTTCATTTGAATCAAACCCTAAAATTGCGAGTGTTGAATCAATTGAATATATGGAAATTAGCTCCACAAGCTGGTCTTTCAGGCATTCGTTTTTACTTTTCACCTTATCGCTTATTTTATGCGCAAAATCGGGCGAAATAAGATGCTCGCACAAAAAATCACCTAGATTCAGCGCAAAAATTTCTTCAATAGGGTCATTCTCCAAAAGGCAGATGGTTTTATCATCATTCATTTCAGACATATTACCTTCACTTCTTTTTGAATTGTTAAAATTATCCATTAAATTTTCCTAAAAAATATAAAACTATTTCTTCACATGATATATATCGGCAGCTTTTTAAAAAACTTTTGCGTTTTTTTAAAAAAAATTAAAAACTTTATACTAAAGTTTACAAAAAACCTAACCTAAGTATTAAAACTATGATAGAATTGGGGTTATGGAAAACAGCGTAGGATTAGTTCAAACAAAATTTTGTAAATTTGATGATGAAATTTTGCTTGAAAGCGGTAAAACTTTAAAAAACATTCAAATAGCCTATGAAACATACGGTACATTAAATGAAGCCGGTGATAACGCAATATTGGTCTGCCATGCACTGACGGCAGACGCCCATGCCGCTGGATACAACAGCCCCGAAGACAAAAAACCGGGCTGGTGGGATACTATGATCGGCCCTGATAAAGCCTTTGATACAAATAAATTTTTTATCATATCATCAAATATTTTAGGCGGCTGCAAAGGTACAACAGGCCCTTCTTCCATCAACCCTGATACAGGAAAGCCGTACGGGCATGCTTTTCCTGTTATTACTATTGAAGATATAGTTAAGGTTCAAAAAAAACTTATTGATTTTTTAGGCGTTAAAAAAATGGTTGTAGTGGGCGGATCTATGGGCGGCATGCAGGCGATGGAATGGTCAATCAAACATCCTGATTATGTCAAAACAACAATAATAATAGCCTCCACAGCCCGCCTTTCAGCACAGGCAATAGCCTTTAATGCGGTTGGCAGAAACGCAATAATCTCCGATAAATTTTTCAACAACGGCGATTATTACGACAACGAAAATTCCCCTGATTACGGCCTTGCAATTGCAAGGATGGTAGGGCACATAACATATCTTTGCGAAGAAGCAATGCACACAAAATTCGGACGCGATTTTAAAGATAAGCCGAATTTTGATTTCGGTGTGGATTTTCAGGTAGAAAGCTACCTCGAATATCAGGGAAGAATTTTTGTTGACCGTTTTGATGCTAACAGCTACCTTTATATAACAAAAGCAATTGATTATTATGACCCGATTTCAAAATTCGGTTCGCTCGAAAATGCCTTTAAACAAAGTAATTCAAGGTTTTTAATAATCTGCTTTAATTCTGACTGGCTTTTTACAACGGAACAGTCAAAAGAAATGGTAACAGCACTTATAGGCGCAGGCAAAGAGGTTTCATTCATAGAGCTTGAAAGCCCCTGCGGGCATGATGCATTTTTAATAGAATATAAAGAGCAGACAAAAATTATAAAAAGTTTCCTTAAAAAAGATGAGCCCGCAAATAATACGGCGCAAAAACCCGTACCAAGCAATACTACACAATTCATTAAAAACAGGGGGATATAATTTTGAACACACAGCAGTTAAATTATGAAGTTGTAACAGATATAATCCCTGAAAACGCAAAAGTTTTAGACCTTGGCTGCGGAGACGGTACACTTTTTTCAAAATTAATCAAAGAAAAAAACGTCAAAGGAATGGGCGTAGAAATAAATAAAGATGAAGTTATAAAAGCGCTTGATAAAGGGGTTGCAGTTATTCAGGGCGATATTGATGAAGGCTTGAAACAATTCCCCGATAAAAGTTTTGACTATGCAATTTTAAATCAGACTTTGCAATCAACGGAAAAACCTGACCTTGTTATGAATGAAATGCTTCGCACGGCTAAAAAAGCGGTTGTAAGCTTCCCGAATTTTGCATACTGGAAAGTAAGATTTTATCTTTTCTTTAAAGGCAAAATGCCGAAATCAAAATCGCTGCCTTATGAATGGTACAATACACCCAATATTCACCTTATGACCGTAAATGACTTTTTCGAATTTTGCAAAAAAAGAAATATTAAAATTTTAAAATCCGTTTACTTAACGCACAATAAAGCGCGGAGCGGAATTCTTATCCGCACGATTACAAACTTTTTCTCCGAAGAAGTAATATTTGTTGTTTCAAGGTAAACCCGCCCCGTCATTGCGAGGAAGCAAAGCGACCGCGGCAATCCATACGTAAAAAAAGGCGCGTAGGTTACAAAACGCGCCGTATTGAAAAGTTGTTCATCTAAAATTCATTGTTTCTGATTCCAGTCACCAAAGTAGATATATACATATCCCCCCATACCTTTGGCACCTGATGCAGCAGGAACAGAGGCTCCCTGCATCCATCCTCCGCCGCCGCCGCCTGTGGAACCTACGGAGAAATTCTTTATTGTTTCGTAATTAAACATATTGGCGTATAAGGCTCTTGTTAATGCAAACGGATTATTGCTGTCCGTTATGCAGGAAGTCGAAGCTTCCCACTTTGTTGTATCATTTACTTTAATATCATCGTTTGTATTCAAACCTCCGCACGGAATATTATTTCCGCCATCTCCGGGGTTCAGGGCAGATATTTTAGGATTTATCCCTCCTTGTCCTCCTGGAGATGATGTCATATTTTCAAATACTTCCGGGATTTCGGGGGCATTTTGACCCTTTTCTCCTTTAAATATATATTCTGAGGGAATTTTTGTTCCGGATATTAACCCCTGCGCCTCGCCACCAGCACCGGGGATTGGGGCAGTTGTTGTACTGGGTTCGCCTTTTGTTCCGCCGAGTCCTCCCTTACCGCCATAAGTTCCGTATTTTTTGCCGTTTGGCAATTCAATAAAGCTTGCACCGCCATCAGTACCGTTTGCACCGCTTCCGTTTGCGGAACCGTATCCTCCTGCACCGCCTGCACCTACGGTTACTTTGATAACATCTCCTTTATTAACGGTAAAATTTGTAATATGAATAACATTTCCAGCAGCACCGCCGCCTCCGCCTACACCGGGGTAAGTCGGAATATGCGTCACAAGAACTCTTCCGGATACACCATTATCCCCCGACAGGCATAATGCTTCTTTTCCGCCTTTGTCAGTACAGGTTTTTCCGTCTCCTCCGGCTCCTGTTAAAAATACTGACGAAGTACCGTTTGTCCAGCTGCCCGCTCCACCGGTTGTCATGCTTCCGTCATTTCCCGGTTTTGTAATAATTTTATTGGGTAAATTCTCACAATAAAGCTCATGCCCGCTTGTATTTGTATTGTATAAATTATTTGTAACATCATAATATTTACATCTGGGTTTTATCACAGCTTTAGCATCTTTTCCATCTTCATCAGATGCAGCACCTTTTGCGCCATAGCCTCCGGGAACTTCAAGCATCCATAATAATGTACCGCCGCTATTATATGTATTGCCACCACCTGCGTATATTGCAATTTTTGAAGAAGCACCGTCTTCACCATCCCCGCCTTCTAAACCAGAATTTGTAGAGGCAGCACCTCCCTGACCGCCTTTTCCTGCAAGCGTGTCTACTCTACCTCTGCCGTTGCCGTCAGCTAAAGCCTTTGCAAGAATTTGAGACGGTACATTTATTGAAACAAAAGCTCCTGATGAACCGCCTCCGCCTGTTGCTGATTTAAATATCCTAACAGTATCAAGAATACAGCGGACAGAAAACGAATCATTATCTGCACCGGTAAGAATCCTAAATATCCCATCGGTGCCATCGGTGGTGCCAAGGTCCCCCCTATAGCGCACATTGGTATAGCCCTCTACAAGTGTGCTTGACCATAATTCAGGAGGGTCACATGTGTTACCGCCCGCACCGGCACATGACAGTGTATCAGTGTTTACATAACACCTTGGCACACCACCAAGTATGTTTGAAGCATGACATAATTGTAAGCCGACGCCGGTATCAGGATTCCAGTTTAAGATACCGGGCTTTCCGCCTTTGTTATTAATTTTTCCGGAATTTGCCCATGCATCAAACTCATCTTTTCTTGGCAGTCTTCCCACACTGGTTTGTTCATTACCCAGCGGTTTCCAATTTTTGCACACCGTTACTGCAGCATTATACTGACAAGCTGTTCTGTAACACCCGCTATAAGTTATACCGCCCGCACTATTATCACAAGAGTAAAAACTGTCATTCCTTGATGTTTTGTAAACTCCGCCATTATTACCATACCAGCAGCAATTTCCATTATTACAAATTGTCTTACCGTCAGCCGGTACTGAAGTTACTCCTATTAAATCAGGACTGCCGTCTCGCCCTTCACCCGGATTATATTTTGATACACAAATAGCACTGCCGCCATTATCGGATGCAGAAATATATACTCCGAAGGGCTCACAGTCAGCCTGTTTTTCAGGTTTTGCCGAAGAATCAGAATAGTATGCGCCGCCTCCGCCTCCACCGCCTGCACCCGCAATTAAAACTTTAAGTGATTTTGTTGAACCGTTAAATGTTTGAGCTGAACCGATTAAAGAAGAGTTATCAATTAGTGTTGTTTCACCCGTTTTGCTTTCCCCGAGACCAGCTGCGCCGCCTCCGCCTCCACCGCCTGATGCTATTATTGCACTTGCCAGATATATACCGTCAGGAACAACGCATCCTGTATTTTCATCAAGATATTCAAGGGTTTCTGTTTCATCATTTATAAAAGCACAGTATTTATTTGTAATAATATTACCAGTACCAGATACCACAACATTCTCATTCATTTTGCGGGTCATAACAGGAGCTAATGCTGCAAGCAAAAGTGAGGCAACAAGTAAAGCCATAAGCATTTCTATGAGCGAGAAGGCAGGACTAAAGCCTGTCATTACGAGCGACCGGCGGTAGTGCGGCAATCCGGTAGTTCTTTGTACTTTCTTCTGGATTGCTTCGGTCATAATTCCCTCGCAATGACATCGGAAAACTGCAATAGCAGAGCGAATGTAAGAATGTCTACAAGTTATATCCATAATATTTTCCTTTTTTTGTAAATATATTGTCACATTGGGTGATTTATAATTCATTATAAAATTTATAGAATATTATGTAATGTATAAATTTCATGCTAGCATAATTTGCCCGCATGTCAATAGAAAATTTAAAATAATAAAATGGATGTAAGCAGAACTATTAAAATATTTGCAGCACAGGAAAATATAAGCGTCGCTGAGCTTGTAAGACGCTTTGCTAAATATTCGGGCAAAGAATACTCAACGCAATCTTTTTCAAACAGGCTTAGAAACGGCACCGTGCATTATAACGAAGTTGTACAAATTGCAAAGATGCTCGGGTATAAGATAAAATTTGAAAAAACGGATGATGATTAGCTTGTATTATTTTTTAATCATTAAGAAACCTTTCTTTTTGTAAATAAGAATTCACTATATATACAAAAAATTACTATATGTACAAATTATAACACCTTTTGCAAAACATGCAATATAAATATAACATTAGGAAATGGACGTAAAGAAAATTTTACACATTCTTGCAGCAAAAGAAGGTATCAATTCTTCCGAACTTGTAAGGCGTTTGAGCAAATACACAGGCAAAGAAATATCTGTAACATCATTCTTAAACAGAATGAACACAGGAACCATAAGATATAACGAGGTTGATAAAATAGCGGAAATGCTCGGGTATGAAATAGAATTTAAGAAAAAACCGTAAATCGTATATTTAAGCCTCCTTATATCTTATTTTTAACATTTTTGCCGCATACAGACATACAAAATAAAGCAAAGGTTATTTTGCCAATTTTATGGTATAGTTAAACTAAATTAATTCATTTTTTTCAACAATTATATTGTACATAGTTTATAAACTTAAGTCAATAAATTATATCTTTAGTTACAAAACTTTATAAAAATAAATATTAACGGGATGACAACTACAGGACAAAGATTTAAAAAAATAAGAACAGCGTTAAACCTATCACAAGAGGCTTTTGGTAAAAATATCGGTTTATCGAAATCAGGCATTTCAGCTGTTGAAAATGATAAAACTTTCATTTCTTTAGAAATTTTACGTACATTATTTATAAACTATGATATAAATTTAAATTACCTTATAGCAGGGTCGGGAACAATGTTTAACAAGCAGAACCAAAGTACAGAAGAAGACTTTGCAGACAAAGTAAGAAAAATATTAAAAGAAGAAGGCCTGATTTAATTCTTATTTAAATTCAAATTTTATTAAAAATTATAATGCCTCCCTTAAAAAATAAAGGAGGCATATTTTTATATTTTTATTAATGACTTATTTTGCCATGGCACCTTTAACAATTTCAGCAAAGCTGTCAGCTTTTAAGCTTGCCCCGCCGACTAAAGCACCGTCGATATCAGATTGAGCCATTTGTTCAACAATTGTTTCAGGTTTTACTGATCCGCCATATAAAATTCTGATAGCATCAGCGGCAGCTTTTCCTGCTTCTTTTTCAACAACGCTTCTTATGTGTTTAATAACCCTGTTTGCTTCGGTTGAATCGCAGGTTTTGCCTGTACCGATAGCCCAGATGGGTTCGTATGCAATAACTGATTTTGCAACTTCTTCAGCTGATAATCCTTTTAGCGCTTCAGAGATTTGTTTTGCAATGTGAGCATCAGTTACGCCCTGTTCTCTTTGTTCTAAAGTTTCACCGCAGCAAATAATGGGGATTATACCGTTATCTAAAATAACTTTGGCTTTTTTATTAATCATTTCATCGGTTTCGCCGAAATATTGACGTCTTTCAGAGTGGCCGATTATTATATAAGAAACTTCAAAATCTTTTAGCATATCAATTGCAATTTCGCCTGTGAATGCGCCTTTTGCTTCATAATAAACATTTTGAGCGGCAAGTTTAATTCTTCCGCAGCCGCAGTGGCAGATTTCTTCATTTACCGCAGCTAAAGATGTAAACACAGGAGCAACAACGATTTCAGGCAATTTTGCAATATCAAGCCCGTCTACTTTTTCTCTTATTCCTTTGATTAATTCTTTTGATTGAGCGCAGTTGTTGTGCATTTTCCAGTTTCCTGCAATAATCGGTTTTCTTGTCATAATTAAACTCCTTTTAATTTTTATTAGCTCTTAATGCTCCTTTATAGTAACATAAAAACAAATGAAAGAGGAGGAATTTTCATGCAAATTTGGCATCCTTTCACACAGCACGGGCTTAACGAGCCGATTATAGAAATTGAAACATCTTATGATGAATTTTTAATAACAAAATCAGGCGAAAAAATAATAGACGGAATTTCGTCATGGTGGGTAAATACTTTAGGACATAAAAACCCCGAGATTACAAAAGCCATTCAAAAAGAAGCTGAAACATTGCATCAGATAATATTTGCAGGGTTTACACACAAGCCCGCGCTTAATGTTGCGGAGCATTTGAGCGAATTTTTACCTGAAAATTTTACACGCGTATTTTTCTCTGATTCAGGCTCCACAAGCGTTGAAGTAGCACTAAAAATGGCCGTAGGATACCATTACAATAAAGGACAAAATCGTTCAAAAATTGTTGCCATGGAACATTCTTACCACGGCGATACCTTTGGCGGAATGGCATCCGGAGCAAGGAGTGTTTTTAACGAACCCTATACAAAAATGCTTTTTGAAGTGGAAAGAATTCCATATCCCGCCCCCGGCAAGGAAGAGGAAACAATTAAATATTATAAAAACCTGCTTCAAAAAGAAGGGGATAAAATAGGCGCAATTATTCTTGAACCGCTGGTTTTGGGCAGCGGCGGGATGTTTTTCTATCCTCCTTTTGTAATTGAAGAATTGTATAAATTATCAAAAGAATACGGGGTGATTTTCTGCCTTGATGAAGTAATGACAGGCTTTGGCAGAACCGGCACAATGTTTGCTTTTAATCAGACAAATATAATTCCTGATATAATATGTCTTTCAAAAGGTCTGACGGGAGGTTCAATCCCGCTTGCAGCAACAGTATGCGGAGAAGAAATTTATAATGCTTATTTATCAAAAGATAAAGCAAAAATGTTTTTCCATTCTTCAAGCTACACCGCAAACCCCGTTGTCTGCGCTGCAGCATGCGCTAATCTTAAAATATGGAAAAATGAGGATGTTTTAGCAGATGTGCGGCGAATAAATAATTTTTACCAAACGCAGATTGAAAGATTTAAAGCACTCGGCTGCAAAAATGTAAGGATTTTGGGAGATATTTTTGCATATGAAGTAAGTCATACCGGAAATGATTATGTTTCAAATGCGGGAGTAAAACTTTATGAATTTTACAGAAAAAACGGGGTGCTGTTAAGACCTCTCGGAAACACTGTATATGTTATGCCGCCATATTGTATTAAAGAAGAGAGTCTTAATAAAATTTTTGATGTGATGGAAAAAGGCATAAAAGAGGTGTTGTAGTTAAAATTTTAATCATAAAGGGAATGTTTATGTTTTTCATAACCAGAAAAACTGCCGTTTTCAAAATTAAAAGTTTCGCAATTAATAATATTAAAACCGTAATATGTAAGATTTCTTTTTACCCTGCTAAGTTTATTATTATCAAATTCAAATACGGTATGGCATCTTAATACATTACCTTTTTGAACAAAATCACCTTTTAGATAATTTGACAGGCGGCCATCATCAAAACTCATATGCACTTTTTTATTTCCATTATCATACAATGTTATGCTTTTAACAGAGGAAATATCTTTAAAACTACCTTCTGTCTTTCTTTTTAATTTACCGTATTCGTCATACTCTTTAACACTTCTTATAAAAGGCTTATCTGTGATATTTTGCATTGATGCAAGATTATATTTATCAGGATTTGGAATTCTTGAAAATACTATTTCTTTCTTTATTTTTCCATTTTTGCCATATTTTTTTAACACTGTATCATAAATATAATCAACACCAAGATTAGTACCGTCTGATTCAGAGGAAGCACAGCGGGAAACCAACTCGCATGAAACTTTTCCGGAATCATAGTATTCCTTTTTATTAACAGGCTTATATCCTGTTATTTTATAAGAATCCATTGTTTCGACTGCATCGTGCAAGATTCTTTCAGCTTCTTGTTTTTGAATATAAGCATCCTTGCAAAGTTTAACGGCTTCTTTTTCATACTCAAGAGCATCAGATTGCACATCGGCATCTTTTGGAGCAGAATTATTTGTATTGTCAATTTTTGCACTGGTTATTTTATTCTGCCCGAAAGATATAAGATTTCTGCCGGTTAAGTTTCTATAATAAGATGGGGAAAGGTTTACGGTTAAATTCATAGTAAATACACTTTATCAAATTCAAATAACATATAGTACAAAAAACCGAATAAAATTTTTTTTGCCATAAATTAAAAAGCCCCCTTGATACAGGGGCTTTAAATTCATCTTTTTCATCTTCAGTTGTGTTTATTATTGCTGATATGCTGCAAACAACGGCATATATAATGATAAAGCAAGGAACAGAACAATACCGCCGATAAATATCAATAATGCAGGTTCAACCAGTTTTGTGAATTTATCGATAATATCATCCAGTTTTCTGTCAATAAATGTTGTACAGTGATACAACATCTCGCCTAAACGACCTGACTGTTCACCTGTTGCAATCATAAATAACATCATATTCGGGATTTGCTTTGTGCTTCTTAAGGCGATTGAAAGGTGAATACCTTGCTGCACCTTTGAAGCGGCGCTCAAAATAGCCTGTTTTAATATAACATTATCCATTGTTAAATTTGATAAATACAAACAATCCACAACAGGAATACCTGCATCGTATGCTACCTGCAACACCGCAAGGAAGTTTGAAAAGTTCGCATATCTCATCAAATCTGATAACAGGGGAACTTTTAAGGTGTATCTATCTATTACTTTTCTTGTAGATTCTGTTATAAATAATTTTCTTACACCCCAGATAAGAAGTATAAGCCCGCCAATCGGTGCAAACCAGAATTTACGCATGAAATTTCCGAGGCTGATACATATCTGTGTTGTAATAGGCAGTTCCCTATCCAGTGCATCAAACATTGATTCAAATGCAGGGAATACAAACACAAGCATTATTGTAACTACAACGCAGGCAAGTATAATAACAAAACACGGATAAACAAGTGCGCCGATTACTTTTGATTTAATGTTATCCTGCTTTTTCAACAGTTCCAACATTCTGGCAAGCGTTTTGTCTAATTCTCCGGAATCTTCCCCGGCTTTTACAAGGCCGACATATACTCTGCCAAATATACTTCTGTATTTTTCCAGAGTCTCTGCAAGGGTTGAACCTGCGATAATGTTTCTTCTTAACTCATATGCAATATCTCTTATTGTAGTAGCTTCGGCGTTATTTTCCATAAACACCAAAGTTTCAATAATCGGAATACCTGTTGCGGTTAATATTTGCAAGGTTGACGTAAACTCAATTTTATCCTTCAAAGACATCGGTTTCAAATTAGCTTTTGCAAGCCTTATCACCTGTTCTGAAGCATTTTTATTTGTCTCATCAATAATCTTTGTAGGTAAAAGCCCTTGCTTTTTAATACCCTCGCGGGCAGATTTTACATCATCGGCTTCAATTTTACCTCTGACAATTGTTTTATTATTCTTTAACGCGATATATGCAAATAAAGGCATTATTCACCAGCCAATCCTAAAGTTCTAACAAATTCATCAATAGAAGTTACACCATTTTTAATATGCTCAATACATGCCTTATCGAGTGTCCTCATACCATGTTCCACGGCATATTCTTCAATTTCAACATCATGTGCACGCTGGGCGATAAGTTTTTTCAAATCATTATTCACAACAAGGATTTCAAGAACCGCCGTTCTTCCTTTATAGCCCGTATTGTTGCAAAATTCGCATCCACGCGCTCTGTATATTGTGTGGTTCATAAACTCTTGAATTTCAAGAGGATCAGTTAATATCTTTTTAGCATCCTCTAAAGTCGGTTTGTAAGCCTCCTTGCAATCCGGACAAAGTTTTCTTACAAGCCTTTGCGCCAGAACGCCGTTTAAAGTAGAAGATACAAGATAATCCTTTGCACCCATTTCAATAAGCCTTGTAACCGTTGCAGCAGCTGAGTTTGTATGCACGGTGCTTAATACAAGGTGGCCTGTTAATGAAGCAGAAATTGCAACTTCAAGGGTTTCAAAGTCACGAATCTCACCAACAAGAATAATATCAGGGTCCTGCCTTAATATTGCTCTTAATGAAGATGCAAAAGTAATACCAGCTTTCGGATTAACCGCAGATTGGTTCACACCCTCAAGTTTAATTTCGACAGGGTCTTCAATCGTTGTAATATTAACATCCTCTTTATTTAAAGATTTCAAAAGTGCATAAAGAGTTGTTGTTTTACCGGAACCTGTCGGGCCTGACGTTAAAAGAATACCGTTTGGCGCAGAAATTAAAAACTTGATTTTTTCAATATCTTCTTTTGAAGCACCGTCAATTTGAATAGTTTGCCCCATACTTTCAGCAGAAGTAACCGCAGGGGCTAAAACCCTTATTACCATTTTTTCTCTGCCGTTTACAGGAAGCGTATTAATACGGAAGTCAAATTGCATCTTTTTGTATTTGATGGTAAAACTGCCGTCCTGTGCACGTCTGTGCTCAGCAATATTCATACGGGCAAGTACTTTAAACCTTGATATAACAGCACTTTCTACCTTTTGAGGTATTCTAAGCATCTCTTTTAAAGCGCCGTCTACCCTGTATCTTACAACATACCCTTCGGTTCTGGGTTCGATATGAATATCTGATGCTTTTTGATCAATCGCAGAAGTTATAATCTTGTTTGCAAATTTAGAAACATTTCCGGTTGTATCTTGGATTTCCCTTTCTACCTGTTCCCAGAGAGTATCTTCATTTGTAACGTCATTTTTCTCTCTTTCAATTTGCTCAATAATTTTGTCGGTTTCTTGTTTATCAGATTGATAATAAGTCTGAACAAAATTTTCATACTCATAATGAGTAATCATCATTATAGTCGGTTTCAAACCGGTCTGGTAAACTATTTCATCAATAACTCTTGTATCTTTAGGATTAACCATACCGACAACAAGGGTTTTATCAGTCATTGATAAAGGAATAACTCTGTTTACGCGAACGAAATCTTCCGGTAAAACGGAAATCGCAGTAGGAAGCGCTCTTAATTGCTCTGCAGAAGCTAATTTTAAACCCATCTGGGCACCAAGAGCTTCTTTCAACTGTTTAATTGTAACAAATCCAAGTTTAACAAGAACAGAACCCAAAGGCACATCTAAAACCTTGGCTTCAGCAAGCGCAATAGTTAATTGTTTTTCATTCAAAAGCCCCTCTTCCATAAGAATTTCACCGATTCTTTTAGTTTTTGGGGATTTCACGGCGCTTATAGGCTTAATTTGTTTTTTAGGAAGGTTTTTATAACCTTTTTCAGCAGTATCACTGTTTACTGCTTGAGATTGCCGGGGCTCATCATTAGACCCGGATGCATCCTGCGATATGGTTTGAATATCAACTTCTTCATCATCTTCAATGGTTAAATCAGGCTCATTCTCATCCTCAAGAGGACGGGGCTGAATAATTTTTTGCACCGGCTCCTTAAGCGCAACAGCTTGAGTCTGCACATCATGATGTGCAGTATCTGCAGAAGTAATGGGAGCAGACATTGAAATATCAATATCATCAAGAGAATTAATATCAACATCTTCCATAACAGAATCTTCATCAATAGAAATAACATTTGTTGATTCATCAAACTGATGAGCATCGGTCTTGTCATCCTGTTTGGCAGATGCTGCTAAAGCTATATCAACATTCCCGTATTTTGAATTAAAAATCTTAAGAAAATCATTAAATAAAATTTCAAAATTAGATTCCGAAAGAAAAATGAATTCAATTCTGGTATCAAAAATTGTTTTAATATATTCACTAATCTTTGCCTTGTCAGATGCAGCGGACACTGCAGCAAAAAAAGTATCTCCCTGCATATTTATAGGAACAAATGATAACTCTCTTGCAACTGCAAGTTCAAAATGATTGGCATAATCAAAGTTAATTTTATTAATAAGTTTTACAAGTAATTCGTTTTTCATAAAATTTGTTTGTTTCATAAATAAAGAGTTTTTCGCGGGGTTTTATATGTACGGCAGGGTCAATATATTTTCTATATAAACCCTGCCTTATACATCTGCTTAAAGCTAAGGTGCGTTTTTACAGATCCATAGCTTTGATTTCTTTAGCCTGTTCCTCAGAGTACACAATGTGAGGAGTAACCATAATTACAAGTTCTTCTTTAGATTTATTGTTGGTTGAGCTTCTAAAGAATACACCGATTAAAGGAAGGTCGCCTAAAACAGGGAGTTTGGATACTGTTTGTTTTTCGCTTTCTTTAATAAGACCGGCTATAACAAGGGTTTCGCCATCCTTAATTCTGAGGTTGTTTAATTTCAGGTTACGTCTTTGAAGCATTGTAACTGCTATAACTCTCTCACCGGTCTCAACATCCTTTGTATAGAGATGATCTTTAACAGTTGCAAAGTTCGGTGTCATATTTAATGACACATAACCATCCTGACTTATAAAAGGAATGATTTCAATATTTAAACCTTCATCACTGCCGATTTCGTATGTTTTTGTAACAATCGGATTGTCGGTGCCGGATGCAGTGTTCATTTCGGTACTTGTAGATTTAATGTAGTCACTTGTTAAGTCAATAACTGATTTTTGACCGTTTGTAACCATAAGCTTAGGATTTGTAAGAACTCTGCCTTTATTGTTGGTTACAAGATACTTTAACTGGTATGAAAGCATTGAGCTTCCGTCGTATTTAGCAATGCCGTTGCCGTCAGGTCCGAAGATTACCGGGGTATTATTGGCTGTAGATAAACCGGTTTCTGAATTAAACCCGAGGCTTAAAACAGGAGTCCACAAATTCCATACGTTATCAAATTCTTTTGAACCTTCTTCATTAAGTTCGATTACTGCAAGTTCAATATATGCCATAGGCTGTTTTATATCATTTTTTGCAATAAAATCTTTAATGATTTCCAACTGTTCAACGGAACCGCCATACACAGTAACAAGCCCCAAATCAGGTGAGAAAGTAATTGTTAAAGGTACAACAGGGAACGGGATAACAGTGCTTGCATCGCCTGAGGTATTGCCGACTGCACCGCCTGAGCTATCTGTAGAAGTTGCACGGCAGGCAATAAAGCCTCCGCCCATTTTTATAGCTTTAATAGAATCGTCTTCAGCATCCTGCTCAGTTTCACCGTCATCAATCTGGGTTTGAGCTGACTGTGTTACGTTACCTTGGTTATTCAATGATTCGGTTGAAGGTATCATAGTATCGCACAAAAGTGCAGCCATTTCTTTCGGTGTGGTATGGTTAACTTTAAATATATTAACCATCGGCTTTTTATCAAGCTGTGCAACAACCTTTTCAGCAACAGCAGCATCACTGTCAGTACCGAAAATCATAATTTCGTTTGTACGCGGGTTGGATGATACAACCTGTTTATTTGAAACACCGGACATTTTTGAAGCAAAAATGTTAGCATTCAAAAATTTAGCAACAGAAGGAGCTTCCACATATTTAATAGGAATAACGGTTAAGCTTTGTTTACCTGCACCGAGATCCTTGGAAGCTTCAATAGATGAAACAATCAAATTGTTTCCGTCTTTAATATATGTAAGTTCACAAGATTTCATCACAAGCAAGAAAGCATCATTTAGAGTTACATTTGATAAATCAAGAGTAACTTTACCTTCCACGGAAGAATGGAAAACAACATTAATGCCCGCTTTATCAGCAAACATTCTCAAAACCTGACGTACATCTGAATCTCTCAAAGAAAGAGTGATTTTGTTTGGAGATTGTGTAATTGTAACACCTGCATCAAGTTTAACTTTTGTTTTGGTGTTTCTTGCTTCCGGACTGTTAAGATTTAAAAAACCGGAATTTGAGTTATTATCAATCATTTGTTTAAGAGCTAATGAAGAAGCATCGGATGTTTCCATCTGCGTATCATTTGTATTTAAGCTCAAAAGTTCAGTCCGGCCTTGAGGATTAGCTTCCTCTGTCTGTTCGCTTAAGAAACCTGCCCAGCAAGTTTGCACTAAGGATAGAGCAAGCGCAAAAAGCGTAATGTTTCTAAATAGTTTTCTTTTCTTGTGTGTAAACATTTTATTTTAACTCCTAGATTATTTTTTCCAAATTATTAATCTCTTGCACTTACTTCAACATCGGAAGCTGAAGTATACTGTCTTGAACCGGCAAACTTGCCTGAAGACTGTCGTTTTGCCATACCGGCAACAGCGGAGGTATTTGAGAATGATTCACCAACCTGTGCCTTATATGTATTTGTTCCGTTTTTAATAGCCACATACTGTCTGTTTATTGCAACCACCTGAAATTCATCTACTTTATCACCTATCTGCACAAAATACTCAGAACCTTTAACATTAATGATTGCAGACGGCTTAACATTATCAAACAAAATACCTGAAACAGTTATATCCATAAGCTGTTTAGCTTCGTCCGCAACCTCGGCACCCGGGATATCTTCAGGAGGTGAAAGAATTTCATAATCAGAAGAAACCGCAAATTTTGCTGCTTCAAAACCGGCAGGCGGAGTAAAAGGATTAATTCTTCCGCCGTTTGTAACTGAGAAAGTAACAAACTTCTGTTCTTCTTTTTTAGCTTCCGGTTGTTTTTCAGCATTATTTGCCGCATTCTCTTCAGCCGGAGCATTAATATCAATTACAGGCTTATTAACATCATTATCTTCAATTACGGGTGTTTCCTGAACATTTCTATTTGTATCAAATAAAGAACGGGCATCCAATTTTGCTATAGAATCAGGTTTAGCATATGTCATAAATAAATACCCGAGACCGCAGATAAAGACAAAAGCAACGAGAACACCAATTATTGCAGGAAGAATACCTGATGATTTTCTGGCATTTCTGGGTTCAAAATAAATATCATCATCATCATTCATTCCGGCTTTTGCTCTTGCAGACTGCCTGTTTGTTAAATCAGGAGTAAATGTATCGCCCGAATCTTGAACAGCAGCCTCATGCCCGCCCGTGTTATCAGCAGGTCCGCCAAAAACATCAAATGCATCTTTTCTGGGTGAATGCACCGCAGCTCTTGGAGCAGGAACAGGTTCATCATCTTCAAGAAGCGCCATATCTTCATCAATAGATGTGTCAAGCAGGGCATCGTCATCTGCTAAACTATCCTTTTTAACATTGCTAAGATCAATGTCGCTTTCGTCATTCAACAAATCATCCCATGTAACGGTTTTATCGTCGCCGTCAATGTCGACTTCCAAATCATCGAGGGCGCCGCCGTTTCTCATATTCTCTTTTTCGTCTTCAAAATACATTGAAATCTATCTTTCAACTCTTCTACTATTACTCTTGTTGTACTAAATATTTTTTGGTATACATATCAAACAAGTATACTTACTAATTAATATCATACATTTAAGGTGATTTGTCATCATGATTTTTAATAAATCCACCAAATGTAGTATCAATTTTTATCCCCGGTAGTCACCGAGATATGTGGTTTCAATGTGCGCTATCATTATTGTGTCGTTCTCTTTAAGCCCAAGCTTCTTTAATTCCTGATAAACTCCCATGGAATCTAGAATATTTGCAAGCCTCCGCATTTGCTGCGTATTTCTTATATCAGTTACACTTGCCAGTCTTCTTATTTTACCACCATCTGCCAAAAATGTGTTTTTGTTAAGTTTCACAACAGTAAAACTGCTGTCGTCGTTATCGTCAAAACCGTCGTCATACTCTATTTTTAGAGGGTTTTCAGGATGGGGAATTTCATCTGTTTTTTTGTAAAGATGATTTAAAAACTCATTTATTCCATCCCCCGTCGCACAAGATACGGCAAACACATCTTTGTTAAGTTTCTTAAACTTTTCTGTCATTTCATTAACATAAGAGGGCTCCAAAATGTCGGTTTTGTTTAATAAAACCGTTTGATACAAAGAAGAAAGACCTTCTCCGTATTTTTTTAACTCGTTATTAATAATATTATAATTTTCAACGGCATTTTCTTTTGAAATATCTACAACATGGATTAAAAAGCGGCATCTTTGCACATGTTTTAAAAATTCAAATCCAAGCCCTGTTCCTTGATGCGCTCCCTCAATAATTCCCGGTATATCCGCTATAACAAAGCCGTCGCCCGAGGGCTTTTTAACCACACCAAGATTTGGAACAAGCGTTGTAAAAGGATAATCGGCAATTTTAGGCCTTGCGGAAGATACTTTTGAAATAAAGCTTGATTTACCGGCATTCGGCATGCCGAGAAGCCCGACATCCGCTATCAATCTTAATTCAAGCTCTAATTCTCTTTCAACCGAAGCTTCACCCGGTTCGCAAAACTGGGGCGCCCTTTTTTGCGCGGTAGCAAATCTTGCATTCCCTCTGCCGCCCCGGCCGCCTTTTGCAACAAGGATTGTTTTTTCATGGGTATCTAAATCCGCTATTATTTTTCCCGTCTTTAAATCTCTTACAATAACCCCGACAGGCATCTTTAAGAATACGTCTTTACCGTCTTTTCCATGGCAGTTTTTATTCCCGCCGTTTTGCCCGTCTTCGGCTCTGTAAACGGATTTGTAGGTAAAATCAAGAAGTGTCGACATATTTTCATCGGCCACAAAATAAATATTCCCGCCTCTGCCGCCGTCACCGCCTGCAGGCCCGCCTTTATCAACAAATTTTTCCCTCCGCCATGCAACAGCGCCTCTGCCGCCTCTGCCGGATTCAATTTTTATTTTTACTTTATCAATAAAAGCCGCCAAATTATTTTCCTTAAAAAAATATAAAATACATTCTAAACTTCCAGTTTATCTTACAATTGTACCTTCTGCGGCATTTTTTTTCCACACCGCAAAGCCTTTATTGACATTAAGCTTTACAAAAATTTACTTGAAATTTCTTAACATTCGGGGGGGGGGGGGGGGGG
>CAJUKY010000012.1 GCA_910587055.1 Candidatus Gastranaerophilales bacterium | reverse complement strand
GAGTGAAATGTCGCAGTTGAATCGGGCCCCAAAACACAACGAACTGAACCAAAGTCCGTATAGCCATCTGTACGCGTGGTAGCGCAGAACCAACCTAGACCCCAGCTTGAACCGGAGAGACCATAGGCATGATAAACCGTACCGCCGGTACACTCGCTTCTGCTATAGGTCGTAGAAGTCCATACGTGGTTCGGGTACTGACCCTGCTTACTTGCGCTGATAGGCTGAAGCGGACAATACGGTGTACCGCTTACGCTGGTGTGGCTACACCCACCTATACCGTTAGGCAGCGCCTTACCCACAAGAGTCGCAGTCCACTTTGCCTGTTCAGCCTCAGTCGGCAATCTCCAAAGATTAGCATCCTGATTATTTGTCATCAAATTACTAAAATCCTGACACGCCTTAAACGCCCCATCCTTCATACAAATAGGCGTACTGAACGTTCCTTGCGTATAGGTTGTACAATATGGCTGGCTTGGACTCGGCGAAGTCCTTGTCCCTGAAGAAATCTGATTATACGAACTTATACACAATCCGCTTGCAGCATCATATATCATAAGCGGAGAAGAAGCAGATCCAACATGCCCCGTGGTATCTGTTTTTCCGTTTCCAAACTGAGTACAGACATCTTGATCAAATTTCGGAAGATCTTTGATATTGCCGACACCTGCCCCACCGCCTCCTGCGCCGCTAATGAGCGTAAGTTCGATAGAATCTGTGTACTTGTTAAACCGATAATCATTGTACGACGGTAATGCAACGGTGCTTGTCGTGGAGGATGTGGAACCCCCCACAGCACCTGTCTTGTAATCAAGAGTCTTTGACCCGCTTGTCAAAGAAGCACCTGCACCGGCACCTCCGCCACCCCCTGATACTATTATTGCATTAAACCTTGTTGCATAATTCTCATCATCCTTCGGGATAACATAATCCTCAAATTCAAATGTTGAATTATCACCCGCTGTGGGATTTTTGAAAATTTTAAAGTCATGGTAGGCTTTGTTTAAACTTCCTGAAATCATTAGGTTTTCGCCTGCCAGTCTTTTTGTCATTACAGGGGCAAGGGCTGCTAAAAGCAACGATGCCACCAGTAATGCCATAAGCATTTCAATTAAAGAAAATGCTTTGCGGAATTCCAACCCGCAATTTTTGCATGCCGTATTTTTAACATGCGAAAAAATAACTTTTTTCATACTTACATGTAACCTTGTGTAAACTATTTACGATAAAACAACTTAACTTTTTTCTAAGACACCGCCATTATAAAGGGCAAAATGTCTTAAACTGTTTTCCAACTTTTCTTCTATGAAGTATAACATATTGAAATCTATTTTCAATAATGTAAAATTTTGTAAACAATATTGACTAAATTTGTTAGAAGAGCTAAAGTACTAAAAAGTAAAACTTTATTTCTTAGAGTGTTAATGCTTAAGGGTGTTAACAGAGAAGATTTTTCAACCCGTCCAAAGATAGCTCCATATGGGGCTTTGAGCCCAAAATTTCATAGCAAAAAAATGTAATTTCAGGCAGCCTTTCAATAATGATATAAAGATACGTTTATTGATTTGGTTTCTAACTCTTTGGCTTTTATATGGTAAAAGTTAAAATAATTCAGCAATTTTTACTTTTAGAGGAAAAACAAATACGATACCCGTACCACGTATGGTCTTCTACGCCCTATACGGACAGTAATTGCACAGGCGGCGCGGCTTACCGCACGTACTATTTGAATGGTACGAGCTGGGCGAGGAGCGGGTTCTGCGCTACCACGATCGCGAACACGTATACACCAGCGCCCGGCTACACGCAGTTTGGTTCAGTTCGTTGTTGTTTTGGTTTTGAAAAATAAAGTTTTATGAAGCAAAAAATTCTTGCTTATGTTGAATTAAAACTAAAAAACTTGTATGTACTTTTGTAACAAAAGGAGGAGATAAAAAAGCGATAAAAAACTTAACTTTTTCCAAACTTTTCAAAAAATTACACAAATTTTTTGCCTGATAAAAGAGTGCCCGTGCTTAAGGGTGCGGGCAGAAAATCAGGCATATTCTAACCCGTCGGGAGGTAGCAGCAGATGTAATGACAGATGGTGCTTAATATTCTTATCATTGTAAAAAATGTAAAGAACTTTAGCCGGTGAAAATTTTACCGGTTTAAAGAAAAATTCTCCTATCAACGAGCCGGTGTAGCCACACCAGCGTAAGCGGCACACCGTATTGTCCGGCGCAGTGGCCAAGCACAAGTAAGCAGAATCAGTACCCGAACCACATATGGTCTTCTACGCCCTATACCTCCACTAATTGCACAGACGGCGGCAAGGCTATATACGCATGGCGTTTAGACGGTACGAGCTGGGCAAGGAACGGGTTCTGCGCTACCACGTACGTGAGCAATGGCTATACGATTTTTGGGGCAGTTCGTTGTTGTTTTGGCTTTAGAGTACAATAGCGCTATACGAAGTACGGTTGCTACTGTATGAGCGGTACACCGTACTGCCCGTCACAGTATCCGAGCACAAGTAAGCAGAGTCAGTGGCCGAGTGAGATATGGTCTTCTACGTCTTTTACAGGCAGGAGTGACTGTTCAGGCGAAGCTGCTGTATATACTTACTATCTGGAGGGTGCAGTAGGGCGCCAGAGCAGTTTCTGCGCTACCACGTACGCAGGTGGCGGCACTCACTTTGGTTCAGTTCGTTGTTGTTTTGGCTTTAGAGTACATTGTATACTGACAGAGTGCAGCTACTCAAGCGTAAGCGGTACCCCGTACTGTCCGTGGCAGGGGCCAAGTAAGCAGGATAGGCGTCCGGACCACATATGGTCTTCTACGACCTTTACGAACAGTAATTGCACGGGAGGTACTACTTATAGAGCAAGGTATCTTGACGGTTCCAGCTGGGGTCTTGGCTGGTTCTGCGCTACCACGCTTGCAAGTACACACAGCCGTGCAGGCTACACGGAGTTTGGTTCAGTTCGTTGTTGTTTTGGCTTTAGAGTACAAGTGTATATTGAGGATTGCTCCAGAGTACAGGTGAGGCAGCGCAAGCGGAGTACCGTACTGTCCGGCGCAGTTTCCAAGCACAAGTAAGCAGAGTCAGTGGCCGAATTACGTATGGACTTCTACGACCTACACAGACACGAGCCTTTGCACAGGTGGCACGACGTATCGCACTTACGGTCTGTACGGCACGAGTATGGATCTGGGTGGGTTCTGCGCTACCACACTTGTGTACACATATACTCCGGAGCCCGGCTACACGCACTTTGGTTCAGTTCGTTGTTGTTTTGGCTTTAGAATACAGTGTACATTGACAGAGCAGAGCTATGCCGGCGTGAGTGGCACACCATACTGTCCGATACAGTGGCTAAGCGCAAGTATGCAGGGTCAGCACCCAGCATGGGTATGGTCTTCTACGCCCTATACAGCCAGCGATTGCACAGGCGGTTCAGCTTATCTCACTTATGGTCTGAATGGCACGAGTATGGGTCTGGGCTGGTTTTGCCTTACCACGTACACAAATGGCTACACGAGCTTTGGTTCAGTTCGTTGACATTTTGGCTTTAGAATACATCTTGCCTTCGGGGCTTGCAGGCAGTACAGCTTACTGTCCGGGTCAGAATATCAGCGCAAGTAAGCAGAATCAGAATCCGTACGCCGTATGGTCTTCTACCACATACACAGACACCAGTAAGTGTACGGGCGGCACCACATATCATGTGTGGTATCTTAACGGTTCCAGCTGGAATCTAGGTTGGTTCTGCGCTACCACGAGAGCAGACAACTACGCAGGCTACACGCACTTTGGTTCAGTTCGTTGACATTTTGGCTTTAGAATAAAATAAAAACAGGCAATATTGAAGGAGTGTTTGTATTTAAGGATACAAACAGATTCAAAGCGCCTTATAACCCGTCGGAAGATAGCAATAAATTTGCTTAATATTTCAGGTTTTACCGGAGAATGATTTTTCGGCACAAAAGAAAAATCTTCCACAAAGCGGGTGTAGCCACACCAGCGTGAGCGGCACACCGTACTGTCCGTGGCAGGGCCCAAGTAAGCAGAATCAGAACCCGAATTACATATGGACTTCTACGACCTATATTGACACGGCGAATTGCACAGGCGGTACGAAATATCGCACTTACGGCTTGAATGGTACGAGTATGGTTCTGGGCGGGTTCTGCGCTACCACGATCGTGAGCACTCACCCTACAGAACCCGGCTACACGCACTTTGGTTCAGTTCGTTGTTGTTTTGGCTTTATGAGGACGCAAAAATTGCCAATTTAAAAATGTGAAGCATGCCCTTTGAGTGTTTCTGTGCTTACGGGTGCAGACAGATGAGGGAAACTTCAACCCGTCAGAAGATAGCAAAAATGCTTAATTTCTTAAAAAATAAGAGTTTGGTCTGTAAATAATTTACAGGTTGAATAAAAATTCTTCTTATGACCATTGACAACCGCCTGTTTTCAGGGTATCAGCACAAGTAAGCAGGCACAATACCCGAACAACGTATGGTCTTCTACGCCCTATACGGACAGCTGGTCTACTACTAACTGCACAGACGGCGGCAAGGCTTATTACGCTTGGAACTTGAATGGTACGAGCTGGAATCTGGGCGGGTTCTGCGCTACCACGCATACAAATGGCTATACGAACTTTGGTTCAGTTCGTTGTTGTTTTGGCTTTGAAGAAAAAATGTTTCACAAAATGTTTTTATAAAAGTTGTTTTACGGAAGGAGAAAATTATTAAGAAATATTAACAAAACTTAACAAAAATATAAACCTGATGTTCATCTTAAAGGAGTGCTGTTGTTTAAGGATGACGGCAGATTTGATGAACTTTTTAACCCGTCAGAAGGCAGCTATAAATTTATAAAAAATTATAGCTTAATATATTTTAACAGGTGAAAATTTTGCCCGTTAAAGAAGAATCCTTCTTTTATATTGCGAGGCCTACTGTCCGGCGCAGGGTATCAGCACAATTAAGCAGAATCAGCACCCGAACCACATATGGTCTTCTACGCCCTTTACGAGCAGCAATTGCACGGACGGCGGCGCAGCTATATACGCTTGGTATTTGAGCGAGGGACTATGGCGTCAGAATGGGTTCTGCGCTACCACGTGGGCGAGCAATGGCTACACGCACTTTGGGTCAGTTCGTTGTTGTTTTGGCTTTAAAATAAGGTTTATATGGTTAAAATAAGAAACTTAGCCCCTAAAAAGAGTGCTGATACTTACGGGTGTCGGCAGAAAAAGGGGAAATTCAACCCGTCAGGAGGTAGCAGTTTTATTAAGATTGCTTAAAGAAAAAATTTTTTATTGAAAAATTTAATAAAAAAAATCAATCCTCCTTGAAATCATAAAGACTGTATAACAAGTACTGCAGCATCATACTGTCCGCATCAGTATTTCAGCGCAAGTAAGCAGGATCAGTACCCGAACCACATATGGTCTTCTACGCCCTATACCCACACTAATTGCACGGACGGCGGCGCGGCTTACAGGACGCACTATCTTAATGGCACGAGCTGGGCGATAAATTGGTTCTGCGCTACCACGAAAACTGATGGTTGGACGCACTTTGGTTCAGTTCGTTGTTGTTTTGGCTTTGAAAAATATTAAGTTTCTTTTATTTTGTGGTATATTTTTTATGGTATATTTTGCTTTTTAAAGGCATCTTTAAAAAGAGTGTCTGCATTTAAGGATACAGACAGATTAGGATGCTTTTCTAACCCGTCGGAAGATAGCAGAAACTGCTTAAAATTTCTTTTTAGTGAAAAATTTATTAAAAAGTGTAAAATTCTTCCGGTTTATTTGTGTAGCAACTCCAGCGTGAGCGGTACACCGTACTGTCCGTGGCAGAATATCAGCGCAAGTAAGCAGAATCAGAATCCGTACCACTTATGGTCTTCTACGCCCTATACCGACACCACTAACTGCGCAGACGGAGGCAGGGCTTATGTGGCTTACAACTTGAATGAGGGGCTGTGGAGATGGAATAGGTTCTGCGCTACCACGATCGCGAGCAATGGCTACACGCACTTTGGTTCAGTTCGTTGTTGTTTTGGCTTTAGAAAAAAGGCGGAATATACCTTTTATAGGCTTGTAAATATTACAAGTTATTTATTATGCCTAAAATACACTGTGCGCAAATAAAAAAGTGTTGTAGAATATATATTGTAAACTTGCTGTAAAATATGCGTCGCAATAAAACTTAACATTGTAAAGCCGGTACAAATTACAGTAAAATTTTATTTAAAAAAAGAGGTGCTTTTAATAAAAATCACCTCGAGAAATTGTTTATCTTAAATCTGCTCAATCAAAATTCGTGCCTTAGACTAAGTTCATCACAAAACGGCGCAACTTGATATTACCCGGTTGGGCAGGCTTTTTTTAACTGCGTAATAATGCAGAAATATTGAATAATGCACTTAATGCACTGCAAAATTCTTTTCATATGTAACCTTTTTTACGATAAAACAACAATTTTGTATAAACAACTTAAAACAATATGATAATACCACATTTAAATGTAAATATCAAATTTTAAAGCAGACTTTTATGATAGAGATATTACCTGTTTATCGGCTGTTCGATATAAATTCCTTCCCCACCCAGATACTGTGCTTTTTTGCCGTCGAGATAAAGATAAACAGGAATATGCCCCGCATTAGCATTTACAGTTCTGACAATCTGGTCAAGCCTTGCCTGAATTGACTGCGTGCCGCCGCCTTCTCCAAATTCCTGTGTCAGATTTATAATTATTGAGTTATCAGCTTCATCTTTCTTAACAGAAATAAGACGGGTATCTGCAGGAATTTCAGTAAAAATCCCATGGGCTTTTTCTTCCTCCGTAGGACCCTTTAAAAGCAGGCCTAGAGCATTATAAAGGGTTTTGTTTTTTGCTTTTCTTGAAACATATTCAATGGTATTCTCATCCGTCAAAAAAGCTATTTTAATTTCTTTCATTTTATTTTCGGCTTCAGGGGTTTCTTCCGGCGCTTCATCCTGTACCACAACATTTTTAGCATCTCCGGTTATTTGTAATTCGGGGCTGAAAGCTTCTTTTGAAAAATAAACCCATGCAAAATACCCTAAACAAAAAAGAATTGTTACAATCAAAGTTCTTATAAAAATACCCATATTTCCCTCTGAATAAAGCTTTTCCGCTTCTCTACACTATTTAAAAACCTTTTTACATGCAATTCTATTATCCGATAAAAGCGCGATTGATACAAGATTATTTTTAAAAATGAGCATTAAAGGCTTATTTTCAGGCATAGCACACCTTGAAGGAAACGAAACACCGTTAAGTACCTTTAAAAACTCCTCTTCATTAAGTTTGTATTCAGGCAAATTAAGAGCAGAGGCGGGCTTTATACCATGTTTATCAAGTTCTGCTTCATCAATTTGAACAGAATTTTTAATATCAAATTTGCCTGCCTGAGTGCGCACAAGAGAGGTCAAATAAGCACAGGTGCCAAGTTTTGCGGCTAAATCAACAGCAAATGAACGAATATAAGTACCTTTTGAACAGAAGACTTCAATTTCTGCCTCATATGGAATTTTTTTTGAAGAATTATCGGGATGAGAAGCTGTTACAAAACTTAATAATTTTGCTTCATAAATTTCAACGGTTCGTTTTGGAATTTCAACCCCGGCGAGTTCGTTATTAAAATTTTTAAATAAAACATCCGGAGTATTTGAATTTAAAGGCTTTTCGTTATTTTGAAAATTAGAAATCCCCGCCGTATCAGAATTTGAACGCTCAGCATCCCCACTAAAAGCAGAAGCGGCAGTATTTTTATCCAAAACAGCATTATTTTTTGATGCATCAAAAGGAGATGTAAATTCTTGAAGCGAAAACTCTTTATTTATAATACTTTCAGGGGAATTTTTAAATGCAGAAAAAGCCGCACACGTTATTTTTCGATTTTTTTTCCTTGCAAGGTCGCAAAGCTTCTTCCCGCCTACCTTTACGGCGCTAAATGCTGGCGGAAGCTGCTCTATAAAGCCTGTCATAGAATTAATTGCAGCCAAAAGCTGCTTGCAGTCAAAATCCGGCACGTTAAACGGTACTATATCCCCCTCTGCATCAGCCGTTGAGGAAAAATAACCAAACCTGAGCTTTGCAATATACTTTTTATCAGACCCGAGATAATCCAATAGCCGCGTGGCTTTTCCGACCGCAACCTGCATGACGCCTTGCGCTTCGGGGTCAAGGGTGCCCGAATGCCCGATTTTCTTAATCTTGAAACGTTTTCTAAGCTTATAAATGACGTCAAATGAAGTAATACCGCGAGGTTTAAAAATATTTAAAAAACAAAAAGGTTCATTTTTGCCGCCGTAAGCGGATTTTACATCAGTGCAATCACGTAAAAGCTCCTCATTGCAAGAATTTTCAGAATTACATTTTTTAAATATTTTTTTTGAAGATTCCAAACTAAATTTCACCTCTTGAAATTTGGTCAATCAGTTTTGTAATTCTAAATCCTCTTTCAAGGGACTCATCCAAAATAAAATTCAATTCAGGCGTTTTCCTAAGTCTGATACGCTTTCCTACCTCATAGCGAATTTTTGGAGTAACAGTTTTGAGTGCTTCAACCGTTTCCTTTTTCTTATCTTCATCATCAGCCATCACGCTGTAAAAAACTTTTGCATAAGAATTATCGTGAGACACCTCGACATCAGTAATAGAAACAATTCCTGTGATATGCGGATTTTTAACTTCTCGGAACAGAATATCGGAAATCTCTCTCATCAGGGCTTTTCGAACTTTTTCATTTCTAAGTGTCATGATAATTTTCCTTATGCATTAATACAAATCATGTTTAATAGGCTAAAATCGGCTTAGTACAAAGGATGCAGCCCCTTACTGAAAAACATAGAGACCGCTGCACTGTTTTTTTAAACCAGAGAGCTTCTTTCAATCTCTTTAGTTGTTGAAACCTCGATTATATCGCCTTCTTGAAGGTCATTAAATTTAGCAAACGAAATACCGCATTCAAAACCCTGTGCAACCTCTTTAACATCATCTTTAAAGCGTTTCAGCTGGTTAATTTCGCCTTTGTAAATTTCAACCCCGCCTCTTTTAACCACAGCGGTTTTAGAGCGGACAATTTTTCCTTCGGTTACATAACAGCCTGCAATTTTACCTGTTTTGCCAAATGTAAAAATCTGCCTTACTTCTGCCGTACCGAGCTCAACTTCCTGAATTTCAGGTTCAAGCAGAGAAAGCATTGTTTTTTCAACATCTTCCAAAACCTGATAAATGATATCATATTTTTTAATTTGAACAAGCTCTCTTTCAGCCGCAGCAAGCGCATTTGCGTCTTCTTTAACACTAAAACCGAGAATTATCGCATCACTTGCGGAAGCCAGCATTACATCGGCTTCTGAGATATCTCCTACGCCCACATGCATAATTTTCGGTATAACTTCGGTGGATTTCACATTCTGAATAGCCTGCGAAACCGCTTCAGCAGAGCCATTTGTATTGGCTTTAATAATCAAATTAAGATTTTTAATTTCATCATTTGCAAGGGTTTCTTTCTTAACATGGGAAACCGCCATAGCTTCAAGCCTGCTAACCCTTTCGCGCTGTTTTCTTTCAGATACAATCTGTTTCATAACGCGTTCATTTTGAACCACTTCAAAAGCATCGCCTGCCTGCGGCACTTCATTTAAGCCCAAAATTTCAACAGGGGTTGAGGGTCCTGCGGATTTTACTCTTTGCCCCGAATCATCAAGCAGTGCACGTACTTTACCGCCGACGGTACCCACTACAATTGAATCACCTACATTCAAAACGCCGTTTTGAACAAGCATTGTAGCAACTGGCCCTTTGCCTTTATCAAGGTTGGCTTCAATTATAACACCCATTCCAGGGCAATCCTTAACCGCTTTTAATTCCTGCATTTCAGCAACAAGCAGAATATATTCAAGAAGCTCATCAATTCCCTTTCCTTGAATAGCTGAAACCTTGACACAGATTGTATCTCCGCCCCAAGCTTCAGGCACAAGCCCGTATTCTGTTAGCTGCTGCAGCACTTTATCAGGATCAGCATCAGGCTTATCCATTTTATTTACGGCCACAATAATCGGTACATTTGCCGATTTAGCGTGATTTATAGCCTCAATCGTCTGTGGCATAACGCCGTCATCTGCTGCAACCACAAGAATAGCAATATCCGTTGATTTTGCGCCCCTTGCACGCATTTGCGTAAAAGCCTCATGACCCGGTGTATCAATAAATACAATCTTTTTATCACCCTGCCAAACGGTGTAGGCACCGATGCTCTGGGTAATTCCGCCCACTTCCGTTGAAACAATCTTGTGTTTTGAAGCGCGGATGCTATCCAGAAGCGTCGTTTTACCATGGTCAACGTGCCCCATTATAGTAACAACGGGCGCTCTTTTAATTATAGATTTTTCATCGGCCTCAAGAAGAATTTTATTTTTCTCTTCTTTTTCGGTTTCTTCCTTAATAAATGCTTCAATATCTTCATCAAGCGGTTCAATATCAAAATTTATAGCGGCTCTTTTAGCCGTATCAATATCTATAGGCGAATTTACGGTCACCATGATTTTTTCCATCATTAAAAATTTAATGATTTCCGCAGGCGATTTTTTAATCTTATCCGCAAGCTCGCCAACTGTCATAGGCCTGTTTATTACAACCTGTTTTACTTCTTCAACGGATTCAACTTCCTGAACATGCTTTTTGTGCTTGGATTGAACAGCCTTTTCAAGACTTATTCTTTCCTGTTCTTCTTTATTTTTATAATTCTTTTCTTTTTTCTTCTTTTTATTTCTAAAATCCTGATTTGCATACATATCGGGCGAAATTATATGTCTTTTTATGGGAGTTTTTTGAGCCTGATTGTCTGCATTTGACTTAGCCTGTGCTTTATCTTTCGGCTTGGCGCCGTCCTTGGAAGGCTTTTCGTCTTTCAAAGCAGGTTTGCCAAAATTCTTGCGTGTAAGCGAAGCAATATCGGGAATTCTGTTTGCAGGTTCTCTGTGCACAGGGCGGGAAGGAGCCTGCGGCGCAACATTATCCTGCTGTTTCGGTGCAGGACGCACAATTTCAAGCTTGGGTCTTTCTTTAACAGGAGGCTCAACCACAGGGGGTTTCGGCTTTTCCGTACTTGTTTTAACCACTTTTGTAACAATAACTTTGGGCACAGCCTGCATTTCTTCAGCTTTCGGCGCCTCTTCAGGCTTTTCAGCTTTGACTTTTTTAACTATAAATGCTTTAGGCTTAGCTTTCTTTTCTTCAGGTTTTGCATATAAAGCACGGATGTTATCAATATTACCCTGCGAAACAGCTACACTGTGAGACTTAAATACAATCCCCAGCTTTTCTTTGGCTGTTTCCATTAATTCTTTAGCGCTGACATTCAGTTCTTTAGCAAGTTCGTGAACTCTCATTTTGCTTCCATTATATATCTTTACAATTAAACAATAACACAAGCAAAATTTTTAGTACAGTCTTTACAATTCGAAACAAAATTTATTCATCAATTTCTTGAATTTCAAGTTTTTCAATAAAATCTTTATCGCGGAAAGTATCGTTGACTTCACTTAAGGCGCAGCCGGCCAGAATACGCATCTTTATTACAATATAGCTGCCTTTTTCATCATTTACTATCTTTCTTTCAATTTTTTGAATTTTATTGAAACTTTTATCCACAAGGCTGTTCATAGCCTCAAGATGAGCAATGGGTGCAGTTAATTTTATCTCCATTAATTTTGATTCATAAGATTTGCTTGATAAGAAATTTCTCTCAAATTTTCTCACCAGAACAAGTACAATTAAAGAAAATACGGTAGCAACAGCCGCTATGTCAAACATACCGGTACCGCAAGCCATACCGATTGCAGCACACATCCAAAGTGTTGCCGCGGTTGTTATGCCGTAAATATTATTCCCGTGGCGCATAACGGTTCCTGCACCTATAAAACCGATACCGGTAATTATCTGCGCGGCAATCCTTGCAGGGTCATTCACACCGGCAAATCCTGCAATCACCTGCATTTTAAAAGCGTAAATTGATAAAAGCGTAAAAACACATGCGCCTGCGCTTACAAGTATATGAGTTCTGAGCCCTGCAAATTTGCCCGTAATTTCACGCTCCAAACCGAGTAAAAAGGCAAAAAGAATTGAAGCGCCTATTCTGCACAAAAGAGCAAGCTCAAAACCAAAAATATCATTAATGTTTTCCAAAATCCTTTTAACTCCTTTTTAAATGCTATTCAATCCCGTATTTATAAGCTAGGTTTTAATTTTGCTTTTAGGATCCAGTATATCCCTTATTGTATCGCCTATTAAGTTATATGACAAAACGGCAACAAAAATTAAAAATCCGGGTGTTAAAAGCCAGGGGCGGTAAAGAATATTTGCAAATTCCTGAGCTTCTTTCAGCATATTACCCCAGCTTGCATCAGGCTGCTGAATACCGAGCCCGAGGAAACTTAATCCTGATTCAGCCAGTATAAAGCTTGGAACGGATAACGCTATTGCAATAATCACATAACTTGATGTCTGCGGCAGAATGTGTTTTAGTATTATTCTTGATTTTGAACACCCCGTAACAATTGCGGATTTAACATAATCTTCATTTTTTATGGATAAAACCATTCCCCGCACAACCCTTGCAAATCCGGCCCAGCCGATAAATGCAAGAATAACGGTAATAAGTGCAAACCTCTGCGAGCTTGTCATGCCGGACGGCAGAATAGCCGCAAGAATTATCAATAAATAGAAACTCGGAACAGACATTATGGCTTCCGCTATCCTCATCATTATATTATCAAGCAAACCGCCTGCATATCCCGATATACCGCCGTATAAAAGTCCGATAGGAAAAGATATAAAAAGTGCCAGAAACCCTATTGTTAAAGAAATTCTGCCGCCGTATAAAATTCTTGAAAAATTGTCCCGCCCGTTTATATCAAGCCCGAGCAGATATAATTCTCCGCCGTCTTCAACGCTTACAAAATGGCGCGTGCATTTAAAAAGTCCTAAAAATTTATATTCAAAACCTTTTGAGAAAAACTTTAAATAGTATTTATGCTCTCTGTCCTGTTTATATTCAATACTCAATGTATCTTTATTAAAAACGCGTTTCCAATTGTATGTATAAGGCCTTGTAAAATCTCCGAGTTCATCAATAAAATAAACATTTGAAGGGGGTGAATAAGATAAATTCCTTTTGGAATAATTTTTATCATATACGGCAAAAAAATCCGCAAAAAATATTGCAATATAAAGAATTACAAGTACCATAAGCGCAAGAACGCTTATTTTATCCTTTAAAAATCTTCTTAATTCGGGATTTTTGATTTCAAATGCCATAGTTTACCCTACCTTTACCCTCGGGTCGGTCAATTTTAAAAGGATATCCGCCATAATATTCCCCAGAATGAGCATAAATGAGCCTATCATAAGACTTGCCATAACAAGATTAATATCGGATTTTAAAACAGCTTCCAGAATAAGACGCCCGAGCCCCGGGTATTGAAACACATATTCTGTAAGCGCAGCGCCTGACAATAACCCTGCAAACTCAAAGCCAAGCATTGTAACAAGCGGATTTATAGCGTTTCTTAAGGCATGTTTAATTATAACTTTATAATTGGGAAGACCTTTTGCACGGGCAAATTTTACATAATCACTGTCCAGAACATCCAGAAGATTTGCTCTCATCTGGCGCGAAAGCCCCGCAAGAGAAATTGTTGTCAAAACAAGCGTCGGCAGGAAAAGATGATGCATAATATCAAGCGTTTTTTCAAAAATACTCATATTGTAAAAATTGGCGCTTGTGAGCCCGCCGATAGGAAACCAGCCTGTTTTCTGCGCAAAAATCAATAATAAAATTGCAAAGAAAAAAGACGGTATTGCCATACCTATTGATGAAAAAACGGTTAGAAGCCTGTCATACACACTTCTGTAATTCAATGCGGCAATAACACCCATCGGAATTCCTATCATCCATGTCCAGAATAGTACACTGAACGATAAAAGCAGAGTATTTAAAACCCTTTCTTTAATCTTTGATGAAACAAGCTCGCCTGTGACACTTGTTCTCATATCGCCTTTTATAAAATTCTTTGCCCAGTAAACATATTGAATATAAACTGGTTTATCAAGCCCGAGCCTTTGTTTTTCATGTTCAAGGGTTTCTTTTGAAATTGAAGGATTAAGCTTTAGCTCGGCAAGAGGATCCACCGGCGAAAGACGTATCAAAAAGAAGCTTATAATTGAAACAATAACAATTATAGGAAGGCTTTGAATTATTCTTTTTAATATAAAAACCCATATCGACATAATAAAAACTTTACAATTATAAGGTCTGTTTTTAAATTAACCTGCAAGGCTATATTGCTATTCAAACAGATTATTAAGCCTGTCTTGAATTTCAGCGGGGTCAATTTCATTTGTGATACTGTTTATATCATGAGCAATCTGGAAGAATTTAGCCGCTTCAACTTTCTCCCCTTTGATAGATAAAGACCTTGCAAGATTATAATACGCAAGTGCGTAATTCGGATTAGCGGCAATTGCTGCCCTGAAACAATCAGCAGCTTTTTGAATATGCGCTAAATCATCAAGATAAATAACCCCTAAATTATTATGAGCAATGGCATATCCCGGGTCATATTTTATTGAAAGCTCATATTCTTTAATGGCTTCGGTTAATTCGCCCATACCCCAGTATAAATATCCTAAATTGCAGTGAATTTTAGCATTATTAGGTTCAAGTTCAAGCGCTCTCCTGTAGATTATAAGTGCATTTTTATAATCTTCTTTATCATAAAAAGCGGATCCTAAACTTATATAAATATCAAGTTCTTTAGGCGTTAAAAGATATGCGGATTGAAAAGCTTCAATGGCTGCATCGGTATTTTTAATAACATTCTGCTGCACATATCCTAAAGTCTGCGCCACAATACTTGTCCAATCCTGTTTGGGGTTTAAAGTAATTGCACTTTGATAATGCGATACAGCCTGTTCATATTCACCTTTCATAAAATAAAGGTTTGCAATATTGCTGTGCAAAACGGCATTATTAGGGTGAATTGAAATAAATTTTAAATAAGTGGAGATTGCATTATCATAATCACCCATCTCTTCATATGCCTGCACAAGCCCTGAATAAGCCGAAAAACATAATGAATCAATCCAGCGTGCCATTTTATATTCAATAATGGCCTCTTCATGCTTGCCTATTGCTCTGTAAATATCCCCGAGAAGACAATACAAAGGCGTAAAACCCGGGATTTTATCAATCATTTTTGTATAATATTCAATAGCTTTATCAAAATCTTTCAATTTGCAAAGATAAAATGCTTTTACTAAATCGGGAAATATAACAATAATTTTCAACTTCTGGAAAAATTCTTTTTTTGCCTCTCTGTCAAAAGGCAGAAAAATATATGAAAGCAAAAGCTCGATATTACTTTGAAATTTTGTTTTAAACGAAGAAAAGAAAAGCACTTTCAGCAATCTGTGCTTTAAATAGTGAATTCTTGAAGATTTAAAGAAAGTAAACCTTAAAGCGTTATCCGCTTCTTCAAGAGCGTCGGTGTATCTGTCTTTTTTCTTCAAAGCCTGTGCTGTCATATAATGACACTGCGCTCTGTCGGCGCCATTTTTCATCGCAAGATTAAAGTAATGTATTGCGCGGTCTAATTCGCCCTTATGGAAAAAAGCAAAGCCTATCTTATAATAAATTTCGCCGTTATCAATCAGAGCTTCCGCTGCTCTTTGATATTGAGTTATAGCTTCATCAATGTATTGTTTTGCCTGATAAACATCAAGGTGCCAGTCCATATATAAGTCACCGAGACGTATGTGCAAATCATATCTGCTAGGCTCTTTTATAAGAATAGTCTGGCAGTATTCAATTGCTTTTTGAATTTCGCCGTTTCTTTTAAATTTATTTATTTCTCTGTCTATATTTTTAATATCACTGCTCAAAACATTTTACCTGTATAAAATCCGGTTATTATAATTCTAATTTAGGCTGAAAAAACATGCAAATTTTTAACACTTTCTTAAAATTTTTGCATTGCCGTTATATATGAAGGCCTGTTAAACATTCTCCAAATATTCATCGGGAGCAAGAACAGAAATCACCGCATTATTTAAAAGATGCTTTTGAGCCATATTTAAAACATCCTCTTTTGTAACGGCATTTAGTTTTTCTCTGTATTTTTCTTCATAATTCAACCCGAGCCCCATTATATAATCATATCCCGCAATTGAGGCCAGCTGCATATTTGTCTGAGAAAAATATTCTAAACGCCCGAGAATATTTTCCTTTGCACCTGATAATTCAACATCGGACACATAATCTTTTGCCATTTTGCCCGCTTCAATCTTAAATCCTTCAAGAGATTTAACTATATTCTTCGGTTCCGTTCCTATGTAAAAATAAAACAATGAAGAATGTTTCAAAGGTTCAAGCGCACTCCTTACGGTATATGCAAGCCCCTGCTTATCACGGAGCTCAACAAATAATCTTGAAGAAAGCCCTGAAGACCCTAAAATATTATTCATAACAACAATTTTAGGATAATCTTCACTAAACTGTGTATCAACAACAATTCCTTTAAAAATCTGCGCTTGTTTTGCATCATTCTTTACAATTTTTATAATCTCATCACTGCCGAGATTTAAAACAGGTATATCGGATATTTTAGATGTACTTTCGCCCGCTTTCATAAAATTAAACTTTTGAACTATATAATCAACAAGCTTTTCTTCATCATTAAAATCACCGGCGATTGATATAACTTTCTTAGAATTCATAATTTGAGATAAAACATCAATAACATCCTGCTTTTGAATTTTATCAACATCATTTAATGTTTTAGACAAAGAATTTCCATAGTAATGATTTTCATAAACACGCTCTACAAGTGCGTCCGACGCTTTGACCTGCGGAGAATCAAGATCGGATACAATCTCCCCTTTTAATTTAAAAACTTCTTTTTCAAAATTTTCAAATGTGGAATTTTGCAAAATATCAGATAAAACATCAAGCGCAAGGTCAAAATCTTCATTCAAAAACAGGGTGGAAACCTTTATATAATCCTGTTTGCATTTAACGGATGTTTCAATGCCGTTTGATTCTATAATACTGGCTAAATCCTCAGCTGAGCGGGTTTTAGTGCCTTTTAAAAGAAGTTTTGAAAAAAGTGTATAAACCCCTGCATATTTTTCGGGCATATCAATTGAAAAATAGGTGCACACTGCCATTCTGGGGGTATTTTTTGTATTTTGTAAAATTATATCAATATTATCTTTCTGAATTAATTTCATCGCCAAATCTCCTCAAATTACGCTTCTTTAGGCATTAAAACGCTTATTGAACATTTATCTTTTGTTAAATATTTTTCAACAATATTTTCAAGATATTCAACATCAATTTCATTGAGCACCTTTAAATATTCATTTGCAAGGGCTACATCCTCCATTACGGTCATATAATGTCCGATTGTATCCGCAATTTCGGAAACCGTTTCCGCACTCTCTGCAAAGTTAACTTTTAAGCGCTTTTTAGCTTTTTTAAGCTCATCATCATTAATTTTTTTAAGGCAGTCAAGTTCATCTTGAATTTCTTTTATAACTTCATCTCTGAATGACGGGTCAAAATTTGCCTCAATAAAGAAGTTATCGCCGTCCTTAAATTGATAATGACAGGTATCAATCTGGTAAAAGTGCGGTTTTTCAGGGGTTTCAATAAATTTTTGATTAAATCTTGAACTTTTCCCCTCACCCAGAATAACGGAAATCAAATCAAGCGAGATTGTCTCTTTTAAATTTCTTGCTCTGTCTGCCAGAAAACCGAACATAATATAACCCGTTTGAATTTCAGCTTCTTCATTTAAAATAACGGGATTTTTAACGGAAGTTTCAATTTTCCTTTCATCGGGCGTTAAAAGCTTTTTCGGTATATTGTTTTGAAATTTAAATTCTTCCGCCACCTTATTTATAATATTTTCATCATCAAACTGGCCGACCACAATGGTTGTCATATTTTTCGGCGAATAAAAATTCTGATAATACGCCATAATGTCATCTCTTGAAATCCTTGCTATGATTTCTTTTGTGCCGATGACATTTCTTTTATACGGATGTTTTTCATACATTTTATCGTTTAATTTATCGTACACCTTGCGCCAGCTTCTATCCTGCCCCATCCTTATTTCTTCAATAACAACACACCTTTCGCGGCCGTCTTTGGGAATTGCACCGTTCGGGTCAAAAGTCTGCCCTATCTCATAATCAGGTAAAACAGGGTCAACCATCATATCGGCATGCATATGCAGCGCAAGCTCCAGATGTTTTTTTGGGATTGTAACGTAATAAAACGTATAATCTTTCCAGGTTGCAGCATTGATTATTCCGCCTTTACGCTCCAAGGTGCAATCAAATTCACCTGCTTTATATTTATGAGTGCCTTTAAACATAAGGTGCTCAAGAAAATGTGAAACACCGTTATTGTCTTCATTTTCATTAATAGAACCTGTTTTTACCCATGTGCTTATATTAACCATAGGGCTTTCTTTTTTTGCAAGCACAAGTTTATGCCCGTTATCAAATGTTATAATCCTTAAAGGCTCCGCCAGATAAGGATATTCAACAAGTTTTTTTTCAACAATTTTTGTCATTTTATTTAACCCCGTTATTTATATCTTTTAATGCGCATCCCGCTCTAAATCTTTAATGTGCGTTCTGTTCCAAATCACCTCTTAAAGCCTTAGTGCCCTTAAGATACACATGATTTATTTCATTTTGTTCTAAATCAGTATTTACAACAATCAGCACCCTGAGGCATTTTTCAATTGAATTTGGAACATCAAGTTCCTGATAACACATCATAGGCACCATATCAAAACCGCACTCCAGCCTTGCAAATTTAGCGGGAAAAGCTGCGTTTAAATCCTTTGTAAGTGTAAAAATCGCAAAAGCAATATCTGAAATTTTAATATTATTTCTTTTTAAAATCTCATTCACAAGCTCAACCGTTGCTTCTTTAATATCTTCCGCCGTATTTGAAAGAACAACCGTTGCGCCCCTGATTCCCCTTGATACAGTATTCATTATTCCATATCCTCTTTTTTAATTCCGATAAAATCACCGGTTTTTATTTTTGACCCTAAAGACCAAGCATATGCGGGCATTTCGCCTTTTCCTTCAGGCTTTACATTTTTAATTAAAATTGCACCGTCTTCACATTTAACTGAAATTCCATCCTTCGAAACACAGATAACCTCTCCGCAGCCAAAATTATCACAGGCGCTGTCATCGCAAAACCCCGTTTTTAAAACCTTTACAATTTTATCATTGTAAACAAAATGACACGTATTTACACCGCACATAGCCCGCACTTTGTTGTGCACATCGGCTTTCGGGTTGATAAAACATAACTCTTTATCTTCTTTTTTTGTTTTTTTTGTAAACGTTGCATCCGATGCTATTTGTGCACAGGGCTTAATGCTTCCGTCATATAAGCCTTTTAGGGTTTTTACAATTAAATCGGGAGATTTTTTAGAAATTTCATCCGACAGTTTTATAAAATCAGTATCAAAATCAAGTGTTATTTTTTCAGTAAGGCAAATATCGCCGGCATCAAGCTCTAAAACGGTAATCATTGTTGTAATGCCTGTTTCTTTATCTCCTGAAAGCAGTGCTGCACAGATAGGATTTGCCCCTCTGTATTTCGGCAGAAGGCTGGCATGGAGATTAACCGTATGAAATTTTGGTATATCAAGTACTTCCTGTGATAAAATCTGCCCGAAAGCAAATGTAACAAAAAAATCCGCCTTATAAGATTTTAATTTTTCAATAATTTCAGGCTCTTTTGAAAGTCTAAACGGTTCTAAAACATCAATTCCCGCTTCAAGTGCAGTTTTTTTAATATTGGAATCCGTTATTTTCCTGCCTCTTTTAGATGGTTTCGGAGGCTGTGTTACAAGAGCCTTTACTTCAAATTCACCGGAATTAATAAGCCTTTCAAACGAAGGAACAGCTATATCGGGACTGCCGAAAAATACAACTTTTATTTTTGAGCCGTCTTTCAATTATTGCTCCTTTGCCTTATCCGCATTTTCAGATGCGAGAATCTGTTCTTCAAGCTCCGGCTCATTAATAAGCTTATCTTCTTCAAGCTGGGGCAGATTATGTTTGCTCAAAGCTTCCGTGGCTTCAAAAATGTTTCTTGAATGATCGACAAATAAAATCCCGTCAAGATGGTCATTTTCATGCTGAATAGCATAGGCAAGCAATTCGCCGTTTTTTGCCTCCGTTACAAAAGGTCTTCCGTTGATATCAAGAGCCTTCACCATAACATCAGAATACCGTCTTACATTAATATAAGCCTCGGGAAAACTCAAACACCCCTCTTTAACGCATATCGCGCCGCTTTTCTTAATAATTTTAGGGTTTACAAAAACCAGCGGATTATAAGGTTCATTTTCCTTTGAAACATCAATCACAAATATTCTTAAATTTTCCCCTACCTGAGGAGCTGCAAGCCCGACACCGTTTGCAGAATACATTGTATCCAGCATATTTTCAATTAAAATTCTTATTTTTTTTGAAATTTTGCTTACTTCTTTTGATTTCTGTCTTAAAATCGGGTTCCCGTAGCCTAATATCTTCAATATTGTCATAAAAAAAATCCTATCAATAAAAAGATTTTACCATAAATTTTAAATATTTAAAAACAGCAGAAAATTGTATTGTTATTTATATACAAATAATATTTCAAGCTATAACCCGCTAAATATTACACTTTCGGGCAATTTAAGAATTAAAAAAATCTGAAAAAATAATTATGAAGAAAGGATAAAGGGGTGAATATGCTGTACACACTTTTAAGATGGTTCTTATATTCGCTTATTATTCTGTTTATCGCATGGCTTATTCCCGGTATTGAAGTATCCGGGATACAATCCGCCCTGATTGCAATTGTTGTCATGGGCTTAATTAATGCCGTTTTAAAACCGCTTGTGTATTTAATTACACTTCCGATTAACCTTCTGACGTTAGGGTTATTCAGCTTTGTTATCAACGCACTTTTATTTATGCTGATGGGCTATTTAACCCCCGGTTTTAACGTTGAAGGCTTCTGGAGCGCGCTTTTAGGGTCATTAATTCTGTCTGCCTTGAGCATTCCGATAAACAAAATAGGAAAAGAAGAATAAAATAAGCATTATATTAAGAACATCAAACGGAACTTGCCTGTAAAAATTTAATTGCAGGCAATTCCTTTATGGTAAAACTTGACAATTAATCTCATATTAAAGAGAATTAAAGAGAGCTTTAAAAGGAGAGAAAAAATTGAAAGGGATAGTACTTGCGGCAGGAAGCGGAACCAGACTTTATCCGAGCACAATTGCAATAACTAAACAACTTCTGCCCGTTTATGATAAACCTATGGTTTATTATCCGATTTCAGTTTTAATGCTTGCAGGAATTAGAGATATTCTTATAATTTCTACTCCTTGCGATATAAACAATTTCAAAAAATTACTGGGTGACGGATCGCAATTTGGAGTGAAGTTTACATACAAAATTCAAAACTCTCCGGATGGTATAGCACAGGCACTTATTATAGGGGAAGATTTTATTAAAAACGAGCCCTGCGCCTTAATTTTGGGAGATAACATTTTTTACGGCCCGGGATTCACGGGTGCTCTAAAGGATGCAACAAAAAACGCCAAAAAAGGATATGCGACAATTTTTGCACATCAGGTAAAAACTCCTGAAAGATTTGGTATCGTAGAATTTGATAAGAAAAACAATATAAAAAAAATAACGGAAAAGCCTGTCAGACCAAAAACAAATTATGCAGTAACGGGTTTATATTTTTATGATAAAAATGCATCAAAATACGCCAAAACCTTGAAACCTTCAAAAAGAGGGGAGCTTGAAATTACTGACTTAAACAATATTTATCTGAATAAAGGTATTTTAAAAGCGGAAATTCTCGGGAGAGGCTTTACATGGCTTGATACGGGACTTCCAAAAGCCTTGCTTGATGCAGGCGAATACATCAGAACAATTGAAGAAAATCAGGGTATAAAAATTGCCTGTCTTGAAGAAATAGCATTAAGGATGGGTTTTATGGAAAAAACCGAACTTATAAAAATTTTAAAAAAATACCCTGACAATGACTATTATAACTATGCGAAAGAAACAGTTAAAAATTATCAATAAATTTACAGAAATTTTTGCGCAATAATTTCAGCGGCAGTACGCACAAAATTTTCACAGGGACGCTCTGCATAATATTTTTCCGTTCTTTTAGACGGAATAAAAGAAAAATTCTCATCATCCGCTTTTTCAAGCCCTAAAAGCTCACGGCAAATAATTGAACCGTGACAGGTCTTGAATTCTTTTGCAAGAGTTTGAATAAGCTTATAATGCTCAGTCTTATTTTCATCATCACAGGGTTTATTATACCCTTTTAAAAGCCCTGCAATTATAAACATAGCGCTGACTGCACCGCAAACCTCGCGCATTCTGCCCATTCCGCCCCCGAAAGAAGAGGAAAGCTTTAAAATAATCTCTTCACTTAAAGCTGTTTCTTCAGCAAAAGCTAAACACACAGACTGTGCGCAATTATAACCTTTTTTAAAATTTTCTTCCGCAATCTTTCCGTAATCTTTCTTCATAACCGGAGTTTAACACAATAAAAATTTTCCTGTAACGTTTTATTACAATTTTTATCATTGATGACAAAATTTTTCTTTCAGGCATTTTAATATGCAAAAATTGACTGTTAACTGGTTATTAAATAAGGGTGATTTTATACATTAAATATTATGCAGGTTTTGCCCTGTTTCTGTGTAATTGCAAAGAAACAATATTTTTTGTTAAAAGCATCTTAAGGTCAAGAAAGGCGGGTGAAATGACAACAAACAATTTTTATGAAGGATGTTCAAAAATGGCAACAATTTTTCTGATGGTATTAATGGAGAAAAAGAAACTTGCACCGGAAGTAATAGTAAATTCATGTACAAAAACAAACACTGTTCAGGATTTTAAGATATATTCAGCAGAATAAATTATAAATACGTAATAAATTTTGGAGCGTAGGGGATTCGAACCCCTGACCCCGACACTGCCAGTGTCGTGCGCTACCAGCTGCGCTAACGCCCCGAAATTATTAAATCTTATATCTAAAGTGCAATATTATTATTAATAAACTTAGTGCTTATCAACACCCGTTAAAGCCGGTACTTTTAATAGTGTAATTACCGTTGGAACAAATCTTATCACACATATAAAATTTAATCCAGTATATAGCCCGAGTCACTAATTTTTATTTATAAACCTCCGCCTTAACATATCTTTAAAGACGGTCAAGAAGGGCGAAAAATTAAATAATGTTTACTTCAAAAAAGAAAAAAAATCTCGTAGTGGGATGCGGATTCTCTGGGGCAGTTTTAGCCGAAAGGCTTGCAAATATTCTAAATGAGGATGTCTTAATTATAGATAAAAATCCTGCACCCGGGGGATTATCGTTTGATTATACCGATAAAAACAATATAAATATACATAAATTCGGTTCACATATTTTTCATACAAATTATGATTATATTTGGAAATATTTGTGTAAATTTTCAAATTTTATTCCTTATATACACAAGGAAAACGCCTTGATTGACGGCAATAAAACAAACATTCCCTTCAATTTAAATTCTCTCTATAGTATTTTTCCAAAAAAACTTGCTTCAAAATTTGAAAATAAACTTATAAAAAAATATGGTTTTGGAGAAAAAATCTCAATTTTTGATATTAAAACAAAACCATTTTTTTGGGATAGAGATTTAGACTTTCTCGCAAGTTATTTTTACAAAAAACTTTTTATCTGTTATGCAGATAAAAAATGGGGCAGCACAGGCTTTGATTTGTCAAATGCATACATATATACGGATAAAGACAACAGGATTTTCAAAGATAAATATCAAGGAATTCCCGATGCAGGCTATACAAAATTAATAGAAAATATTTTAAATCACAAAAACATAAAAATTCTTCTTGATATAGATTTTAAAAATATCGACACAAACGGTTTTGACAGAATTTTCTATACAGGTTCAATCGATGAATTTTTTAATTATAAATTCGGAATACTTCAATACAAAAGTGCAAAATTTGAAAGAACAGAAATAGACAGAGAATTTTATCAAGATACGGGAGTTGTAAAATACCCGTTCAACCACGATTTTCTAAAAATTCATGAATTTAAGCATTATTCAAATATAAAATGCAATAAAACCGTAATTGCAAAAGAGTATATTGAGGATTTCAAACCAAATACGGATACTGAAAGATTTTACCCCGTTTTAAGCAGAAGAAATCTTGAAATTTTTAATCAATACAAAATTGAAGCCAAAAAATTTAAAGATATTTATTTTCTGGGCCGTCTTGGAGATTTTAAAAATTATTCAATGGATAAAGCTATAAAAAGAGCGCTTGAAGTTTTTGAAACAATAAGATTTAAAAACATAATTGATGAAAATTTAACACCTGAAAATGAACAATTAATCACCAGATAAAAGGAAAAACATGAAAAAAATCAGTATAATCATCCCTGTATATAATGCCTGTGAAAAGTTATTCAGATGCCTAAAAAGCTTACAAGAACAGTCTTTTAAAGACCTTGAAATAATTTGCATAAACAGTGCTTCATCTGACAAGTCGCTTGATATTTTAGAAAATTTCTCAAAAAAAGATTCAAGAATAAAAATCATAAATAAAATTAATGAAGGCAGGGGCCATGCCTGCAATACCGGTATAAATACTGCCGAAGGAGAATATATTTCTATTATTGAACCTTATGATTTTATGCACAAAAAAATGTTTGAAAATCTTTACAAGCTTGCAAAAAAATCCGAAGCAGATATTGTGAAATCACCTTATTACAAATTCATTGATGATAAGACAAATAAAAACAGCTTCAAAATTCAAAAAAGAACGGATTGGAATAAACGCTGTAAAATTCCAAACTGGTTTTTCAGAATAAATGAGTGTTCTTCCTTTTTAAGTTTTCACCCCGGGGTTTTTGCCTCACTCTATAAAAAAACATTTCTGAACAATAACAGTATAAGATTTGTAGAAACAAGAGGGTATAATTCCCCTGTGGATTCTTTCATAGATATGCCTTTTTACACAGAAACAATGCTTATAGCAGGAAAAATTGTCTACACCGATAATCCCTATTATTACCACAGGAATACCATACTTGAATTTCAAGATCCCAAAGAATATATTTTTCCGTTTGACAGGGTTGAAGAAGTATTGCAAATTTTAATAAGACAAAAAGTTAAAGATAAAAATATAATCGCAAATGTATACAAAAGAATATTAAAGGTAATAAACATAGTATTTGAGGCACTGGATACGGAAAACTCTCTTGATATAAAAAATATGCCCTATGAAGTTCAGCTTCGTGTCGAAAAAATAATATCTTCACTGGATGAAGACATTGTAAACAACAGTCTTTTTATTGATGATTTCGAAAGAAGATTTTTTAATATTCTAAACCCCGATAAGATTGTTTAAAGCAGCTTTTAGATTGCTTGTGGAATCGGTCATAATCTCATCGCGCTGTTTTAAAAGTTTTCTCTGCATATTTAAATATGTTTTATTATCCATATTTATTGCATTTTTCATGCCTGATAAAAATTCTTCATTTTTATTATAGATTATAGAATTTTCATCATTAAACATATGCTCATTTGCAAAAAGCGAATTAATCACAGGCGGAAGCAAAAAGCCTCTTATTAATTGAAAAGAACCTGATGTACCCGTTGTGATATATCTTTTATGTTCTTCTGAATCAGAATCAAGCAGAGGGAGATAAAAGTCGGATGTTTCAAGTTCATTATATAAATCTTCAAAATTCAATCTGCCCTTAACTTTTATAAACTCTCTTAAATTTTCAGGAATACAATCAGCGTTATTATCTCCGATTATTTTTATTTCAAAATTTCTGATTCCTTCATTCAAAATTTCATTTACAGTATCAAAAAGAAGGTCGGGGTTCTTTCTTGAATTATCAAGTCTTCCGGTCACGGCAAAAACTGTTTTCGGATTTTTATTTTTCGGAGCATTTTCTTTAAAATAACATGGGTTTACAACATATAAATCATCGTGAATTTTTAAAATTTTTGATAATACAATGGCGCCATTTCTATTTGAACTATCATAATCTTCAATATGATGCAAAATATACAAAATTCCCGTCTTATCTTTATACACGGGCGGATGTTTTATATCAAAATGGTCAAAAATTGTTGATTGAAGCTCACTTCTATCGGGCTTTGGATAATACAATCTGTAAGATGTAAAAATTATAAATGCATATTTTTTAATTTTTTTAAGTTTTAAAATATTCCCTATAGCAGGAATATTAAAATAATAAATTTTATCCGCATTCAAATGAGGTAAAATCTGTTTTTGCTCAAAATTTGCAATTATTTCAACATTAAATTTTAAATCTTTTAAATATTTAACATAAGAAGGCAGAAGTTCCGTATGGCTGTTATTTGCCTCAATTAAAAGAACAGTATTATCTTTCGGTTTATTTAAAAAAAATAATACAGAATAAAATATATTTGATAAAAGTTTTAATATCCTCTTTTTAATCTGCCCTAAAAAATATATAGTGCTCATAAAACAAAAAAGTCCCTTAATAGCAGAAAAACCTCATCCAAGAGGTTTTAAAATCTTTTAAAATGGAGCGGGAGACGAGGCTCGAACTCGCGACATCTTCCTTGGCAAGGAAGCATTCTACCACTGAATTACTCCCGCGAAATATTCATTTCACATTAATTATAATATCTGTTCAAAAAAATCTGTCAAGCAAGAAATTTTTGTATTAAAATATTGTCATGAAATATTTAAAGGAGATTTATTGATGAGAGATTTATCACCGCTTCACAAGGAAAGACTTAACTACAAACCGAAATTAGCCGGTGCCCTGAAATCAGGCATTCAGAATATTAAAATTTCATACGGTGCCAAAACAAGCGCCGTAAAAGATGCCGCCGATATTCAAAACTTATTTTCACATGTTTATGGTGAACCCATTGTTACTTTTGACACATCAAACGGTTCTCCTTTAAATCTTGATGTTAAAAATGTCGGTGTTATTTTATCAGGCGGACAGGCACCCGGCGGGCACAACGTTATAGCAGGGCTCTATGATGCTCTTAAGGCTGCAAACCCTAAAAATGAACTTTACGGTTTTCTTGGCGGCCCTTCAGGCATAGTTGATGCGCAATATGTTAAATTCGATGATGAATTTATCAACAGATACAGAAACACAGGCGGTTTTGATATCATAGGCTCAGGCAGAACAAAGCTTGAAACCGAAGAACAGTTTGAAAAAACTCTGGCAAACTGCAAAGCTTTAAATATCAATGCCATAGTTATAATAGGCGGTGACGATTCAAACACAAATGCCTGCATGCTGGCTGAATGGCTCAAGTCTAAAAACACAGGAATTCAGGTAATAGGCTGCCCGAAAACAATTGACGGCGACCTTAAAAATGACCAGATTGAAATTTCTTTCGGTTTTGATACAGCTACAAAAACATACGCAGAATTAATCGGAAACATTCAAAGAGATGCTAATTCCGCTAAAAAATACTGGCACTTTGTAAAATTAATGGGCCGCTCCGCAACTCACGTAGGTCTTGAAGTTGCCCTTCAAACTCAGCCCAATATCTGTTTGATATCAGAAGAGGTTGAAGCTAAAAAACAATCTCTTGAAAGTATTGTTGATTATATTGCAAATATTGTGGCAGAACGCGGAAACGCCGGCAAAAACTTTGGTGTAGCACTTATTCCCGAAGGTTTAATTGAATTTATCCCTGAAATGAAGACTATGATTGCAAATTTAAATGACCTTCTTGCAGTTTTAGAAAAAGATGAAACATTTAAAAATGCCGCAAATGTTGATAAATATCAAATCATAGCTTCAAAACTGAATGCGGATAACGCTAAAGTTTTCCAGAGTCTTCCCGATATGATTAAAGCTCAATTATTAATGGACAGAGACCCGCATGGCAACGTTCAAGTTTCAAAAATTGAAACAGAAAAACTTTTGATTGAAATGGTAAAAGTAAAACTTGCTCAAATGAAGGCAAACGGTAAATATACAGGCAAATTCTCAGATCAGGCTCACTTCTTCGGTTATGAAGGAAGATGCGCCATGCCTTCAAATTTTGATGCTGATTACTGCTATTCATTAGGATATAATGCTTTTGCATTGATTTCAGCAGGATTAACAGGATATTTATCAAGCGTTAAAAACTTAACAAAACCCGCAGCTGAATGGCTTGCAGGCGGTGTACCTTTAACTATGATGATGAATATGGAAAAACGCCATGGTAAAATGAAACCCGTTATTCAAAAAGCACTTGTGGAATTAAACGGCCCTGTATTCAAAGAATTTGAAGCAAACCGTGAAAAATGGGCAAAAACTGATTGTTATGTATTCCCGGGCGCTATTCAATACTTTGGCCCCTCTGAAGTTTGCGATATCACAACCGTAACACTGCAGCTGGAATCCAAAAAGCCTGCGCATGTATAACGGCATGCAAAATAATACAAAAAAGCCTCCTTTGTTTAGGAGGCTTTTTTAATTCAAAGTTATTTAACATCTATTCCTGAATTTCGCCATTTTCAAAATCAAATTTATCATCCCTGATGGCCTCAAGTACTTTTTGTGCACCAAGCACTTTAGGGATACAAGTTAAATCGCAATAGCGGTTAACAGCAGCCATATGAATATTAGCCTCGTAATTTATCTTATTTAAAATAAAGTCATTTACATTTACAAAATTGCTTCTTTTGGCTTCAACAGGATTTTCTTTTCTTATTTCATCACAATATTCTTTTTTTCGGGGTATAAATTCATCATAAGCTTTTTTATCCCTACCGGAAGTGACGAAAATATAAGCAGGAGCTTCATATAAAACATATTCTGCACCTGCAGTATCAATATTTAATTTGTTTCCTCTTTTGGATTGAAGATATTTATCTGCCATAGCTACATCATCCGCCCTGCCTGTAATATAATATGCCCCATTAAAAGATATACCGGAAATTTTACCAATATTCATATTTTATCCTCGTTTTCATACCTGTATTAAATTAAAATACCCTGAAAAATTTTTTTTGCCAATTATATTTTTATGATAGAATTAGACAGCATATTCAATTTATAAAGCAAAGATGGTATAAAGATAAATTATGAGAAGAGATGGCCCCAGTTGCATACCGCCGTTTCATGAGGGGGAAATTATTAAACACCCGTCTGAAGTATCAGGAGCTGTTACAGGCGATTACATGGCCTTGAATATTATTCTTGTTTTTCTTATTACAATCTTCATTTTTGTAGCTTTTGCCGTATTTTTGCTTGTTAAATTTATCAATAAATTGAGAGCCGCCGTTGAAAAAAGCAAAATAACAAAAAACGGAGTACGCTCTAAATGCCGCTCCGTAATTAATATCAATGCGGTAAAATGCCCTTATTACACAACAGATTTATAAAAAGGATGATAAAATGCTCAAATGCGGAATAGTAGGACTTCCAAACGTAGGTAAATCAACACTTTTTAATGCATTGACCCTTTCAGCCAATGCTCAAAGTGCAAATTACCCGTTCTGTACAATTGAACCCAATGTAGGAGTGGTAACAGTACCGGATGAAAGGCTTTATGTTCTTCAGCCTCTGGTTAAAACAGATACCGTAATTCCTACGGCAATTGAATTTGTAGATATTGCAGGTCTTGTAAAGGGTGCAAGCAAAGGCGAAGGGCTTGGAAACCAGTTTTTGCACAATATTAGAGAGGTTGATGCCATAATTCAGGTTGTAAGATGTTTTGATGACCCTAATACAATCCATGTAAACGGCAAGATTGACCCGATTGATGATATTGAAACAATTAATACGGAGCTTGCTCTTGCAGATATTACAAGCCTTGAAAACCGTTTAAAACGTATTGCAAAGCAGGTAAAGGCGGGTGATAAAGATGCTGTTCTTGAAAATTCAATAATAGAAAGGCTTATGCCTTATTTAGAGCAGGGAAGTTTTATAAACATTAAAGAACTTTTTAATGAAGAAGAATTAAAAATCCTTCACCATTTCCACCTTTTAATGACAAAACCTGTTATATATTGTGCCAATGTATCTGAAAATGAACTTGCAACGGGAAATGAATACGTCGAACGCGTAAAAGAATACGCCGAAAAGCAAAATGCGGATGTGGTCATGATTTGCGCCCAGATTGAAGCAGAGCTTGTATCTTTAGGAAAAGAAGAAGCGGAAAATTATTTAAAGGAACTGGGGGTTGAAAATTCAGGCATTGAAAAAATGATAAAATCCGCCTATGATATCTTAAACCTTGAAACCTACATCACGGCAGGCGAAAAAGAAGTACGGGCATGGACTATTACAAAAGGTACAAAAGCCCCTCAGGCCGCAGGTGTTATTCATACGGATTTTGAAAAGGGTTTTATTAAAGCGGAAGTTGTATCATACAACGACTTTGTAGCCGCAGGAAGCTGGGCAGGTGCGCGTGAAAAAGGCACTGCAAGACTTGAAGGAAAAGAATACGTTGTTCAGGATGGCGACATAATACTTTTCAGGTTCAATAATTAATAAAAAACAAACATTACAGACTAAAATACTGCAGTTATAAGATATAATCAGAAATTTAAAATCAGTAAAGGAGAATATTTATGAATACATTTTTTTGTTCTGCGCTTGCATTTTTATCGCTTGCATCATGTAATTTTATAAATCAGGCCGTGGGCAATGAATATCAGCTAATAAGCCCGAAATACCCGTTAAATATAACCCTTGGTTTCAACAACAAAGGCGGGTACTACGGGCAGGCACTGAACAGATATTTTGGTACTTATAAATCAACCGATAAAACCGTAACTTTCTCTTATATGGCATCTACAAAAATGGCAGGCGCGCCGGAAGATATGAAAGCTGAAGATGAATATTTCAAAGACTTTGGCGGTGAAATGGAATACACCCTTAAAAATAATGAATTAACTCTCAAAAGCCAATCAGGCAAAGAATTTACATATAAAAAGATAAACAAACAGGATAATAAATAAACCGAAAAGTAAATTGAAGTGGCAAGGTGGTTTAATTAATTAAATATCAAAACGCAAAATAAAAACGGCAGTTAGGTGAAATCTGCCGTTCTTATTTCAAAATAGTTACTCTTTGCCTTTATTTACCTTTTTTATCCTGCAATAAATTCAATGTATTTTTCTAAAACATTATAGCCGTCGTATAACTCACCTAATCTTATAAGCGAATTATTTGCCTGCAGAAATTTTAATTCCTTCACCCTGATTTCAAAAATTGCATCGGAATGAGATTTTTTTACAACATCACCCGTTTTTGACCACTCTATAAGATTTTCAAGCTCATTAAACATAGCACGCGATGTTGTTTCTTCAAGAAGTTTCATGCCATATTGTCTTAAAAGCGCTGTTTCGGAATTTGTTATTCTTGAATTGACAGCTGAAAATCCGAAAATTTTCTTAATTACCATATAATTGTTTGCAACTTCTTTTTGTTTGTGAGACACCCGGCTTTTTCTAAACAGGCTCTGCAAGCTTATATTTTCAAACCCGTCAGCCCCGTTTGAAAAATTTTTTCCGTATAATCTTTGTCTGTTATCGACAGAATACATTATGTTTTCTAAACTTCCCCAAGTTTTTAAAATTTCTTTATTTTATGATATGAAAAATCAATTAAAAAATAAATAAAACGTTAAGAAAAACTTAAAAAAATTTACTTAATTTTAAACAGAGCTCTTTTCTTTGTAGTATAATAGCTCTAGGAATTAGATTCTAAAAAAAGGAAAAGTATTATGGAAAGAACATTTGTGGCTTTAAAACCGGATTCCGTAAAACGCGGTTTAATGGGAAAAATCCTTACCAGATTTGAGGATAAAGGATATAAAATTATTGCAATGAAATTAACAAATGTTTCAAAAGAATTAGCCGCAAAACATTATGCGGAGCACTTTGGCAAACCTTTCTATAATTCTTTAATTGACTATATAACATCAGGCCCCGTGCTTGCTATGATTTTAGAGGGCGAAAATGCAATACTGGGTGTCCGCCATATTGTGGGTAAAACAAATCCTGATGAAGCAGATGTAGGCTCAATTAGAGCGGATTTTTGCACAGTAAAAGAATATAACGCGGTTCATGCTTCAGATTGTCCTGATTCCGCTAAAAGAGAGATGGGATTATGGTTTTCTGATAATGAAATTTGCGATAATTATAAAACAATGCTTGAAATCGTTATGGGGGCATAGTTTCAGCCAATGACAAGCACTGTGCCGCATTTAAACGACGGCTATTTTTCTTTCAAAGTAACCGCAAAGGATAAAGGCTCAAATGCCCGCTGCGGCGAGTTTTTTACACCGCATGGATTAATAAAAACACCTGTTTTTATGCCCGTTGGGACAAATTCTGCAGTAAAAATGCTTGATAACAGACAGCTTTTGGAAACAGGCGCGCAGATTATTCTTGCAAATTCTTATCATATGTACTTAAAACCGGGTACCGCCCTTGTAAAGCAGGCAGGTGGGCTTCATGGCTGGATGAACTGGCACAAGCCCATGCTTACTGATTCAGGCGGCTTTCAGGTTTTTTCGCTTGCAAAATTAAGAAAAATTACGGAAGACGGCGTTCATTTTACAGACCCTAAAAACGGCTCCAAACACTTTATTTCGCCTGAAATTTCAATGCAGATTCAAAATGATTTAGGCGCAGATATCATTATGGCATTTGATGAATGCGCACCGTATCCCTGCACATATGACGAAGCAAAAGCTGCAATGGAAAGAACTCACAGGTGGCTGGACAGATGTATTGCAGCACACCAAAACCCGCGTCAGGCACTGTTTCCTATCGTTCAAGGGGCATTTTTTGACGATTTAAGAAAAGAATCGGCTGAATACATAGCGTCAAAGCCTTCTGTGGGCTGCGCTATAGGAGGTGTAAGTGTCGGAGAACCAACAGATATCAAGAATTACTATGTTAATCTGGTAACTCCGCTTCTGCCCGAAGGAAAGCCGAGATATTTAATGGGAGTAGGCACTCCCGTTGATTTATTAAACGGGGTAAAAGCAGGCATTGATATGTTTGATTGCGTTTTGCCCACGCGAAATGCCCGTCATGGAACATTTTTTACGTTTGAAGGCAACAAAATTATTAAAAATAAAGAGTTTGAGGCGGATTTTACCCCGCTTGACGAAAAATGCAACTGCTGGACCTGTCGAAACCACACCAGAGCCTATATCAGACACCTTTACCGCGCGCAAGAAGCGAATGCTGCAATGCTTTTAAGCATTCATAACATACATTTCCTTGTTAATCTTATGTTTACAATGTCTGATGCCATCAAACGCGGTGAATTTACTGAATTTGCAGACAATTTGCTCAAAAAATTCGAGAAAAATTCATAACTTTTTTAAAAAACACCCAAAATGGCATTTTTAATTTTTCAACATAGATAAAATTTTAATAAGCATAACTTTACATAAATTTACATTTTAAAAAATTAATAATTATGCTATGTGTTTTTGAAATTCTATAAATTTTTATTCCAATTCATAACAAAATCATTACATATCAAATGGTTTCAGGCGGATTTCTTTTTTCTCGCGCGCCTCTGTTACCCATATACGCATCATCAAAGTTCTGTTCTGGCTTTGCTTGGCCCATTTTGTAATCATGCTGACATCATTGTCCTGCAATCCGCCCTCAATTTTTTGACCCGTTTCTATCCTGAAACTTGCTTCAAATGCCAGAATTTGCACGCTAAAACAGGGTTCTATATTTGGTTTCCAGGAAATTGTAATGGTTAAACCCTTATATTTATAAAGATTAATTCTGGAACGTTCAAAAGCATCATCGCTGTATTCTTCTAAAATATATTCACGGAGCGAGTTTTCAGCTCTTACTATATCTTTACTTTTCATATTAATAATAATATTCCCCTTAATGGTTTTAGTCAAACTTTTTTCTTTAAAAATATTAATTTTTTCAAATATCATTTGACATTCAGCTTTGTTTATTGTCAAATAACAATACACAGTAATAATTAACAAAGGGAATATTATGCCAACAATTAGCCAATTAGTTAAAAATGAAAGAAAGAAAATCGTTGATAAAACTAAATCTCCGGCGCTTACAAACTGCCCGCAAAGAAGAGGTGTTTGCACCAGAGTTTACACAACCACACCCAAAAAACCGAATTCTGCACTTAGAAAAGTTGCAAGGGTAAGACTTACCAACGGTTTTGAAGTAACATCATACATCCCCGGTATCGGCCACAACCTTCAAGAGCACTCTGTTGTTATGATTAGAGGCGGAAGGGTAAAAGACTTACCGGGTGTTAGATACCATATTATCAGGGGTACTCTTGATACTGCAGGTGTTGCAAACAGAACACAGAGTAGATCTAAATACGGCGCTAAAAAAGCAAAAGCCGGCAAAAAATAGAGTTGCAAGCTAGTGCGGTGCGCCGTGCTGGGAAGCACTGCCTTTAACAATACAAAAATGAGAAAGGTAAACAAATAACATGTCAAGACGTTCAAAACCGGCAAAAAGAATTCCGGCGCCGGATCCAATGTATAACAGTGTAGATATTGCAAAATTCATAAACAGATTAATGAAGAGGGGTAAAAAATCAATTGCACAAAAGATTTTCTACTCTTCAATGGATAAAATTCAAGAAAAAACAAAAGAAGCTCCGGTTGAAGTTTTCAAAAAAGCGTTAACAAACGTTACGCCTTTAATCGAAGTAAAGGCAAGAAGAATCGGCGGTTCTACTTATCAGGTTCCTGTTGAAGTAAAACCTGATAGAGGTCAAGCCCTTGGTTCTTGCTGGTTAATTGAATCTGCAAGAAAAAGAAGCGGAAAATCAATGGTTGATAAATTAACTTCTGAAATTCTTGATGCTTCAAATGGTGCAGGTGCTTCTGTTAAGAAACGTGAAGACACCCACAAAATGGCCGAAGCAAACAAAGCTTTTGCACATTATAAATATTAATCAAAAAATAAAAATATCAAAAAGCCTGATGGATAATTCTATCAGGCTTTTTAGATTTCAAAACAGCGCTTCTATTTTTGCAGTTTTATATTGAGCTTATTATATTTTATATATTCAGCACCAAGTTTTTCAGCTTTTTTAGCTGCAGTTTCAAATAGTTCTCTTTTTACAGCATCATAAAACCCCTTACCATGTGGTACATCATACGTTTCATCAACAACAAGATTTTCCACATTTAAATATTTTCTGCCGCCATCATTCTCAAGTAATTTTACTTTTAAAGCGCCGACAGGTGAAATCTGTTTATCATCTCTTTGAATTAATTGTATAACATATTCTTTATTTCCATCATGTAAAAAAGAAGAATTAGTGGTTTCGCAAAAATCCACATCCACCTTTACGGTGCATTTTTCCGATTCATCGATATAATTTAAAGTCTTATCATACTCTGTTTCGTATAAATCATTTTCATAAAGCCGCTCATTATTCAAAAGTGCTGCCGCTGCATCTTCCGTAAGAACAAAATCAGAATCACACCATATTGAAGGTAAGGATTTAGGAACATCGATTTTGTTTCTTGTCATATAGCTGTAATACGCATCTCTTTCGGATGATAAGAAACTTTTTTCTACCCTGAAATTATTTTTAAAATAGAAAGGAAAAGAGGCTATGGCAAATAATTCCACCTTGCCGCCATAACCCATTTTCATACTTTGTTCTGCTGCAAATTTTATAAGCTCGGTACCTGCACCCTCAATTTGGTCATATTTCTCATTTTTTTCTATGTAGTCGATAAAAACACAATCACCTTTGTCTTTTACAAGCATCTTGCATACAGGCGTCTCAAACCCTTTTTTATCAATGCAAACACTATATATGTCAGGGTCATCATCATATTGAACTATGCTTGCTTCTACTTTTCCAGCTTTGGCATCCTTTAATAAAACATTCTTTAATACCCTGCGGTTTTCATTATTTAACACAACGGATTTTGAAATTTTCTTATTATTTTCGTTGTTCGTCCTATATGCCGCATTCTCAGTATGCTGCGATTCAAAAATATCGCTTGAAGGCATCCTTTCTAAACAAGCAGCACGAAGAGCGCCGGCAAAATTAATCGGGCTTAAAAATTCTTTTTTATAGCTGTTAAATGATAATAATCCCAGTTTCATAGCATCTTCCAAATTATAGTAAGATAAAAACCGTAGATACAAAAATTTGTCTTTTGTAATATAATTTTTTAAAGAGAATAGTTTTTTTCGGGGTTTTAATGGAGAAAAATAAAAGGGAAGTTCGCCCCTGCGTTGATTTTTTAATAACCCAAAAATGCAACTACAGATGCGAATACTGCTCACAATCTAAAAAATTTTATAAAAATACGCTTCATTCAAACGATGAAACTATTGAAGCCTTTTTAAAGTTTATAAAAACACTTGATAAAAATTTTGAAATAACAATCTCAGGCGGAGAACCGCTCTGTCACCCGCGTTTTTTTGAAGTAATTAAAGAAATTAAAAATCAAGATTTAAAACTTTCTGTTATCTCTAATTTTTCATATCCTGTAAGCGAATATAAAAAAATTGCAGATATTATGGGTGAGAATTTTAGCGAGCTTTTTGTTTCATTCCATTACAGCCAGGTTAAAGATATTGAGGAATTTAAAAACAAAGCCGCGGAATTTAAAAATTATAAGCCTGCAAATACAAATTTTTCGGTAGGCGCGGTGCTTTCTGATGAAAACTGTAAAACACTAAAGAAAATGGCAGATTTTCTAAAAAATGAGGGTGTAAATTTTTGCCTCCAGCATATGAGGATTAAAAATTCTTATGTTGAATACGGAGAGGACGCTGCAAAATTCCTCAAAGATAATGCAGCCGTGGAGCCGGGGCGCATATTGAATACCTATTCTAAAATGTGTCTTGCGGGCTGTAAATTTTTACTTATTTATGAAAACGGCGAAGCTTACAGATGCTATAGCTCAAGATTTAACAGAGCACATCATCTCGGCAATATCAAAGATAAAAACTTTAAAATGTTTAATTCTGCAATGCCTTGCCTGAACAGTAAATGTACCTGCCCAAAACCCATAAATTTTAATATGCTTGATTTAAAACATTCAAATTTATCTCTGGCGCTTTTATTATCCGCAAAAAACCTTATCTGTCTTCCTTATCTTATTTTTAAAAATATCGATATTTTAAAAGCAAAATTTGAACAGGGTTTATTTTTGAAAAAATAACTTCTTATTTCTTAACAATTACTAAATATTTTTGCCCTTTCTGCCGTATTTCATTATATGAATAATAGAAAGGGTAAAAATGAAATCCAGAAACAGTGAAAAGAGCATTTTTGACATAAACTTTTTAATTTCACAGAATAATTTATCTGATTCCGTTAAGGATATTGAACTTGTCTCACAAAATGTTTCAAGGCATGTTTTATCGCAAGATATTAATACCGAAAGCAGTAAAGCTGCAAAAAGCGATATGGTAGAGCTCATAAAAACAGGCTACAGCCTGCCTGAAGCAGATACACCCGAAAATATGCTGTGCGGCTCTTCTGATAAAAAAGAAAAAACAGCCGGAGAAAATACCGAACAAGATACTTTTAAAATTATCAATCTGGTTTCGGCAAATTACAATCTTCCAAAAGTGGATGATGATAATTTGTTAAAATGATTTTATTTCCCCAAAATTGCTTGCAAGCAAAATTTTATAATGGTAAAATTAGTGTGCAGTTACAGAAATTGCACACTAATTTATTAATTAAATATTTAAAATCAATTTCGGGATGTAGCGCAGCTTGGTAGCGCACCGTGTTCGGGTCGCGGGGGCCGCAGGTTCAAATCCTGTCATCCCGACCATTTAATTAAAAGACCTTTAAGATTGCTTAAGGGTCTTTTTGTATTTAATAATTACAAACTTTTCATATCCAGGAAGGATGCCGGATATTAAAAAACCTCCTTTTAATCAGGAGGGATAAACTGGGCCCGGAGGGATTCGAACCCACGACCAAGGGATTATGAGTCCCCTGCGCTACCGCTGCGCCACAGGCCCGTGACGACTTTTGAATTTTACAAGCCTGCAACCACTCGTTTACCGCAAAAGTGATATTTGACTGATTTCACTATCTGCAAGGTGCCGGCAGGCCGTTACGATATAATAAAAATATCATCAATAAGCTTAAAAATCAAGCTAAATAATTAATCGGTTATATACCCCGCAATTGCAGATTTTGCAGCCACATAGGGCGAAGCCAGATAAATAAAACCTTTAGTGTTACCCATTCTGCCCTGAAAATTTCTATTCTGCGTTGCAAGGCAAACTTCGCCGTCTCCAAGTATCCCGCCATGCACACCCACGCATGGTCCGCATCCTGACGGCAAAAATGAAGCACCTGCATCTACAAATATATTCAATAAGCCTTCATCTGCCGCCTGCTTAAACACTGTAGGTGAAGCGGGAACTATAATAAGGCGCACATCAGGGTGTTTTTTCTTGCCCTTTAAAACATTTGCAACCGCTCTTAAATCTTCAATTCTGCCATTGGTACAGGTACCGACAAATACTTGATTTACTTTAACATTATTTAATTCTGAAGCAGGCTTTGTATTATCTACCGTATGCGGGCATGAAACAGTACAGGGTACATCTTCTGCTTTAATTTCAATAATTCTTTCATAACAGGCATCAGGGTCGGCTTTAATTTCTCTAAAATCACCTTCTCTGCCATTTTCCTTTAAAAATTCACGCGTTTTTTCATCTGATTCAAATAATCCGCATTTTGCTCCGGCTTCAACTGCCATATTGGCAAGGGTAAATCTTTGTGACATAGACATATTTTTAATCGTAGAGCCTGTAAATTCAAGCGCTTTATATGTGGCACCATCTGCCCCAATCATACCTATTAAGTGAAGCATTAAATCCTTGCTAGTTACATTCGGGCGAAACTCACCTTCTACAACAATTTTAAATGTTTCGGGCACCTTAAGCCATGTTTTGCCGAGAGCAAACGCCACTGCGATATCGGTTGAACCCATACCTGTTGCAAAAGCGCCGAGGGCGCCTGATGTACAAGTGTGAGAATCGGCCCCGACAAGGATTTCTCCCGGGTTAACAAAGCTTTCAATTAATCTTTGATGACAAACTCCTTCGCCGATATCTGAAAGCACGGCCCCGTATTCTTTTGCAAATTCTCTGATTACAAGATGGGAATTCGAAAGCTCTTTTCTCGGGCTTGGTGCGGCATGGTCAATAAAAAGAATTGTTCTTTCAGGATTAGCAAGTTTTTCTTTACCCAGCTTTTTAAATTCCTGTATGGTTAAAGGACCCGTACCGTCTTGAACTGCCGCCACATCAACGCGTGCAATAACAAGCTCTCCCGGTTTTACATCATGCCCTGCATGTTCTGATATAATTTTCTGAGCTAAAGTCATACCTGCCATTTTATATTCCTCTATAAACTGTTATCTATATTATATTTAAAAATACATATAAATTGCAAATTATGAACTTGTTAGCGGATAGCAAAATTTAAAAATTGATATAAAATAGAATAATGATAAATAATTTAAAATATTTTTGCATATTAGGCGGAGGCGGCATAAGAGGCTGCTCTTACACCGGTGTATTAAAGGCAATTGAAGAATTAAAGCTTGATATCACAGGCTGGGCAGGTTCATCAATAGGTGCCGTTGTTGCTTCTCTTTATGCTGTCGGATATTCCGCAGATGAAATCGACACTGTTTTTAAAGAAATCAATATGGATTTCTTTAAAGATATTAATTTAAGCCTCGGACGGGATTTTGCACTTTCAAAAGGCGGATATTTTTATGATTGGATAAAAGATAAAATTGAAAGCAAATTTTACGGCTCCGATTATAACAAAGGCAAGATGCCGCCTGTAACCTTTAAAGATTTAAACAAAGAAATTGTAATATTTTCGGTAAATTTAAGATATTTAAATTTTTATGAATTTTCTAAACAAAAAACATCGGATGCCGAAATTGCAAGTGCAGTTCGGGCATCTGTAAGCATGCCAGGGTTGTACAAACCTGTAAAAGAAGGTAACGACTGCCTTGTAGACGGCGATCTTGTAAAATGCGTACCCTTATGGCGCGTAAGTGAAACTATAAGAAATATTGAAAGCAGAATTCTTGAATTCCGCCTTGAAGACAACGAAACAGAAAAAAATATATCAAATGCCGCAGGATACCTAAATGCCGTTTATAATACGATTTCCGGTTTTGCAACAGATTATATTATTGATTTATACAAAGATAAAGATAAATTTGATTATATAAAAATCAATCTGCCCGATATTTCCGTTGTAGATTTTATGATATCCGCAGATAAAAAGGCCAAAATGGCAGATATGGGATACAATGTGACAAAAGATTATTTTGAAAAAGTTTATCCTAAAAAAAGAAAACATCTTTTTGACACATATTATGAAATCCAATTAATGTTAATGAAAATAAAAAATGAAATTGAACATGACAGAATAAAAAATGCTTATATTATATTGATGGAGTTAATGTCTTTTCTTTGCGAAAACAAAAAATTTATCGATATTAAAATTTATGATAAAATTTGCGATTTCAAAAATATATTTAAAGAAAATTATAAAATTTCAAAATTCTTATTCTTAAACGGCTATAACCTTAATGATTTAGAATATACCAAAAATTTCAACACAGACCTTATACAACTTTTAAACAAAAAAGTTTTGGAATTAAAAGAAGAACAAAACACCTGTGTAGTTTAAGACTGTTATTCTATCCTATTTTACCCTACTCGGCAAAATAGATTCCGTAAATTATATCATCCTCTAATCCCTTAACAACAGAGGAGCGGACACCGAAATTTTGAATTATGATTGAAAAAGCATAATTATGATTATTTTTTGAAGTCAAATACCCCGTTAAGGAGCTTACCCCGAAAATTGTTCCCGTTTTTGCACACAAAACGCCGCTCAATTCCCGCATTCTTCTGGTTAAGGTACCTTCATCGGCTGTTATCATATAATCTTTTATTTTTGAATTCTGATTAAGATAAACAAGCGCATCTGCCATCCAGCCGGTTGTAAAAGCATTATATCTTGAAACTCCGGATGCATCGGAAAGATTAATTTTATCATTTTCTGTTATCAACCCCGCTTTTTTATAATAATCAAAAAACATTTCCCTGCCGTTTTCAAGCGTTCCTGCAGAGCTTGAGGATATCTTTGTCTGATAGGCTTTTTGTATATATTCATCCCTGTCTTTTGCCCATTTGCCGCCTGCAAGCTTAAACATAATCTCGGTTGAAAAATTATCGCTGGTTTTCAATATATATGATACAACTTCACCCGCAGGGCGCCTGTATGAAGCAATTCTTTTTGCATTTTCAGGCACACGTTTTTGATAAAAAGGTTTTGAATAAGAAATACCGTTATCATCAAGTGCTTTTCTTAATTTACATGTAAAAAACTGTGCGGTATCAAGCACGGGAAATTTTTTGCTTAAATCTCCGGAAATTGTACCCCTTAAAGAAACTATACCTGAATTTTCACCGTAATTCAAAGAAGGGATTATATTTGTTTTATCTGAAATTTGAAGTTCATTTATAAAAGAAATTTTATAATCACTTTTTTGAGAAATTTTAATATCGTTTTTCTCCTTTAAAACGGAAAAATTAACAGTGACTGTATTATTATCTATAATATAAGGTGAAACCTTCGGGGAATTCGGCCACAAATCATCTGCAGCCCATCCGTCAGGATAATAAACCTTATCAATAACGGTATCATCTATATAAAAATGTTTAATTTTTCCTGTATAAACTTTCTTTAAAGTCTTAATAAGTGTATCAAGATTGGCTGACGTAAACAGTGGATCTGCCCCCAATTTTAAATATAAGTTTTTATCCGCATCGATATAAATTATTGTTTCAAAATGATATTTTTCTCCAAGTGTATCAAGAGCAGCAGCCATTGTAAAAACCTTTAACGATGATGCGGGATTTAAATATGTATTTATATGTTTTGAATATAGTGTCTCATCTGTATCAGAATCTTTTACGGCAACAGAGATTACGGAATTACGCCCGAGCCCCGTATTATCAATGGCATCATTTATAGCCGAGCCCAATGAAGCATAAGATTTTAAAGAGAAGCTTAAAAAAACAAATAATGTTACAAAAATCTTCCTTAGCATAAAACAGCTCCGGATTTAATTTCAATATATTTCGGACTGAAACCGAAATTATTCACTTTTCTGTTTTCTAAATTAGGAAAAGTTTTGCGGATATTATCCGAAACATCGGTGTCAATTGTCTCAAATATAAAGCCCTCTTCTTCGCCAAGAATGGCAAGAGTCTCGCCTAACGGCGCCGCGAGCATTGAAAAACCGGAATTGTAGATATCATCTTTTATCAGACCGGTTTGAGAAAGAGCAAGAAAATATGATTGATTTTCAACAGCTCTCGATTTAGCCATAGCCTCATACTGCACTCTTCTTGTCTTCGGCCATGCGGAAAGATTAACAAGCATATCGGGCTTATTATCACTTGCAATGTAGCTTCTGAACAGTTCAGGAAATCTTATATCATAACAAATTGAAAGTCCGATTTTTAAGCCCTCAATATTTACAATCAAAGGCGTATCCCCTGATTCCACCGCACGCGCCTCGCCATCCGGCGAATAAAGGTGAATTTTATCATAAATAGCACAAAGTTCGCCTTTACGATTAATCACAGGACAGGAATTTTTATAAATACCGTCATCCTCTCTGATATATGAACCGCCGACAATATTAACATCATGCTTTTTTGCAATGTTTGATAAAAACTCTGCAGCACCTGAATTTTCTACGGCTTTTTCTCTGAAACAATCGGTATACCAGCCGAGAGTCCAAACCTCAGGCAGAAAAATAATATCAGGCAATCTTGAAGGCACCGCATTATCATAAAATTTTGAAATTAAAGCTGAAATTTTATCACAGTTGGCCTTAAAATCTCCGATGGCGGAGCTCATTTGAATTGCCAGAATATTTTTTTTCATTTTAATTATAATTCCTCAGGGCTTGCAATTCTTCCCAATATGGCACTTGCGGCGGCAACTGCAGGAGAAGCAAGATATACTTCAGATTCAGGATGTCCCATACGTCCTACAAAGTTTCTGTTCGTGGTAGATACTGCACGCTCGCCTTTAGCCAAGATTCCGGCATGACCTCCGAGGCATGGGCCGCAGGTAGGCGTAGATACAGCGCCTTCCGCTTCAACAATTGTTTGCACATACCCGAGCTCAATTGCCTTTAAGTAAATATCCTGTGTGCCCGGGAATACAATCAAACGCACATTTTTGTGGACCTTTTTGCCTCTTAGAATATCGGCTGCAATTTTTAAATCGGATAATCTGCCATTCGTACAGCTTCCGATTACTACCTGATTAATTTCAACATTACCGACTTTGCTTATCGGTTTTGTATTCTCGGGCAAATGCGGAAAAGCAACCGTAGGTTCAATATCTGCCACATCGTATTTAATAACTCTTTCATATTCCGCATCAGGATCGGATGAATAAAATTTATACGGTCTTATTGAGCGGCCTTTTAAATATTCTTCAGTAATTTTATCGGGCGGAATTATACCGTTTTTAGCACCTGCTTCAATTGCCATGTTGCAGATGGTAAATCTGCCGTCCATAGGCATTTCGGAAATTGCGCTTCCCGTTATTTCAAGGGTTTTATACAAAGCACCGTCAACTCCTATATCACCTATCAAATGCAGTACTAAATCTTTAGCGCTCACCCATTTATTTAATTTACCATTAAATTCAACCTTAATGGCACCCGGTACTTTAAACCATGTTTCCCCTGAAGCCATAGCACAGGCTAAATCCGTTGAACCCACACCCGTTGAAAAAGCCCCGAGGGCACCGTATGTACAAGTGTGAGAATCAGCACCTATAATTAAATCTCCCGCAGTAACAATGCCGGAATCCGGCAAAAGCGCGTGTTCTATGCCCATTCTTCCGACTTCAAAGAAGAACTTTAAGCCTTTTTCTCTCGCAAATTGCCTTATCAAATTAACCTGTTCCGCTGATTTAATATCTTTATTCGGCACAAAATGGTCAGGAACAAAAACGCACCTTTCAGGATCAAAAACTTTATCTACACCAATTTTTCTAAACTCATTAATTGCAACAGGCCCTGTAATATCGTTTGCAAGGGTAATATCAACCTTTGCACTTATTAAATCTCCTGCTTTTACTTCATCTTTGCCTGCATGAGCCGCAAATATTTTCTCCGTGATAGTCATTGGTCTTGACATAAGTTTTATTCCCCTATCTTTGTTTTAATGGTATTAGTCTTGTTTTGCACCTTGTTTTGCTTTAACATCAAGAAGTGCATTGTGTGCCATTACGTATACAGCACAGGTTTTAAGATTTTGAACGTACCAGGCACAGTTTTCCTGAGCACAAACTGCATTGATATCTTTACCTGATGAAATTAACGGACAAATAGGAATGCTACCGTTGTTTGACATAATTTACCTCAATTTCTATTTTTTAAACTATCCCAGTACTTACTTCATTGTTTTTTCTAATTCACGCGCCTGTTTTTGAAGGTTGCAATTAGTTTCATCACACCTTTTTTCATAATCTTTATAAATTTTTGTTCTGTTTATAACTTCATCAAAATCTACAAGATGAGCATCAAAATCAGGACCGTCAACGCAGGCAAATTTTACCTCATTGCCTACCGTTACCCTGCAGGCACCGCACATGCCGGTTCCATCCACCATTATCGGATTCATTGAAACTTCCGTTTTAATGCCTTTGCCGCGTGTTAAATCGGCAACAGCTTTCATCATAGGCATAGGGCCTACAGCTATTGCATAATTCACGGTTTCTTTATCCATAATTTCCTGCATAACACCGGTTACAAAGCCTTTTTGGCCAAGTGAACCGTCATCCGTTGTAATAAATAATTCCGTGCAGGCATCCTTCATTTTGTCCTGCCAGAAAATAAGGTCTTTATTCCTTGCACCCATAATCATATAAACTTTATTTCCGGCATCTTTAAATGCTTTTGCAATTAAATAACAGGGAGCTGCGCCGTATCCGCCCGCTAAACAAACAACCGTACCGTATTTTTCAATATGGGTAGGCTGCCCTAAAGGCCCTACAATATCTTCTATTTCATCACCAACTTCTAAACTTGCGAGTTTCTTAGTTGTATATCCGACAGCCATATAAACAATTGTTAATTCTTCGGTTTCCCTGTTGTAATCAGCAATTGTTAAAGGAATTCTCTCAGAATTTTTATCAGTTCTTAAGATTATAAACTGCCCCGCTTTTGCATTTTTTGTAATAAACGGCGCTTTTATCCTGATTTCAAATTGATTTGCGCATAATTCCTTTTTGTATAAAATTTTATAGCCCAATTTCTATCTCCTCGTTTTTAGCATGATATTCAAGTGTATTATACTATAAAATTTTAAACTGGGAAAAGTTAATAAGCAAAAAGGCAGGAAATTTTAAAAATCCTGCCTTTTATTATTTCAGCGCATTAATTAAACAAAAAATTTAGCCAGCTGCATTGCAAGCTGCGCATTATCATAGAATGAATTTGAGTTGTTTGAGCTGTTTGATCTTGAATTTAAATGTGAATTATTTGTATTTAATAAATTATTACTTAACCCGAGAGTGGAAAGCATATTGTTATAAGCTTGATTTTGATAATTATTCAAAAACGATAAATAGTTGTATCTGTTTGATAATTCATTATTTACAAGCTCGCTTCTTTTCGCTTCAATATCTTGAGCAAGATTACTCATTGCAGCTGCTCTTTGAGATTCAATATCATTCAGATTATCCATAAATATTGAATTGTTAACATTGCCAAAACGCCTTGCAACGTCATTCTGCATCTCTCTAATCATAGGCGTATATGTATTTTGAATTGTATTTATCCCCTGATTTAAATAAGCATTTACCTGATTATTTAAATTTTTAACGGTATCATCTGAAAAAACATTTACATTGGGCATATTTTCATAAAAAGATTTCTGGGCAAAATTATAAGCCGCCTGCTCATAAGGGTCCATATTATATGAAGCCGTTGCACCGTTTTTTGTGCTCTGAGCGTTTGATTTTACCTGTCCGTTAACCGTAATTGTTGAAGACGGGTTGTAAGTTTTAGTCTTTGATGTTTTTGACATAGAAATATTTCCTTTCATTTTTGCATAAAGCAATTCAAGGAAAATCAATTTTTAAACAAAATATAACAGCATTTATATTTTACCACACCCCAAAACCCCTGCATAGAGCAAAAATACTCAATTTGAATATAACAATAAAAAATATGTTTGCGTTTTATACCATTATGCAAAATGCATTTCAGACAAAATTCAATATAAATACAATACAAGATGTTTTCAGACAAAAAAATATCAAAAACAGTTCGCAAAACAGCAGCGCGCAGTTTAAAGATACCTTGCAACCTGAAAACAAGACCGGAAATAAAAAGAAAAAGTCAGCAATAATCGGCAGCATGATGCTTCTGGGAATATTGGGTGCAGCTTTTGTATTACATAACAAAAAAACAGCAAAAATCAAAAAATCTGCCAATGAAAATATAAATTCCGCCACAGAAGCAATGGAAGAAATTATTCCTGAAAAAATAAAAACAATTAAAAAACTGGCAGAAGATATATTTCTTGAAGATTTCAGCACAGAAGAAGCAATAAAAATTCAGGAAAAATATAAACAAATTTCTAAGATAGACAACAAAGAAAAACTTGCAGATGTTTTATTTGCAGAGCTTAAAAAAGATTTTCAACTACAAAATATTCCCATAAAATTTGACCGTAACTATAGCGGCAAAATGCATAAATTTCAAAACGGAACAACCAGCCGCACTGTTGGCTTACATACCGGCACAATAAGTTATGCAGAATTCCTTGACAAATTGCAAAAAGAAAATAGTGAACTGCTTAATGATTTAAAACCCGTAGCCGGCAGTAATCTGCTTTCTATAAAACCGGGGAGTAAATTAGAAAAAGAAATATTAAAAACCTTGGGTAAAACAGAGCATGAAATAAAACTTGCAGCAGATTTGAATACTGCAGATATTATAGAAATTATGACCCATGAGTTCAGACACGAAAAGCAATTTCTGCTCCAATATCAAACTTCAACAAAAAATGAGCTTGAGGAAGTGCAAAGCTGCATATGGAAAAATAAAATGAAGCAAATAAAAGAACGGGTAGAAAATAATACTGCAAGCGAAGAAGATGTTAGAATTTTTAATCTTATGAAAAATTATATGGAAAAAAATAAAGACTGTTCGTATGAGGATTTATTAAATATACTCGCACCGTATGACAGAATTAATAATATTAATACGCAACTCAATATGCAAAACAGATATTATTATTATAAAGACCTTGGCATTGAACATATAAATGAAAATCACAAAAATTATAAATTCGGAAGAAAGGTACTGGAATCAGAATATTACAGAGATGCAGACAGTTCATTTGAAAATTATAAAAATCAATTCATAGAAGCCGATGCAAGAAAAACCGGGGAAAATATGACAAAGTTGATTAATTTATAAAAAACGGCGCCATCAAATAATAGCGCCGTTTTGAATTTTTATAAATTACTTCTATTCTTTAGTGTATTCTGCATCAATAACATCGTCGTTGTTTGATGAAGAATTTTGCTCGCTTGAAGAATTATCTGCACCATCTGTATTTTGTGCATCCTGACCTTCTTTTTGAACCTGAGCATAAGCAGCCTGGCTTATAGCATACATTGTCTGCTGCAGGTCTTCAGAAAGTTTTTTAATTTCTTCATGAGCTTTGTTTTCATCTAAAGCTTTTCTCAAAGCAGTTTTTTGTTCTTCAAGTTTTGTTTTGTCAGAATCTGAAATTTTGCCTTCAAAATCTTTTACAATTCTGTCAGCAGCTGATATCATGCTTTCAGCATTATTTTTTGTTTCAGCTTCTTCTTTTTTCTTCTTGTCTTCTGTAGCATTTGCTTCAGCTTCTTTTACCATTTTATCGATATCGGATTCAGAAAGATTTGAAGAATTTGTAATTGTAATTTTTTGTTCTTTATTTGTAGCCTTATCTTTAGCTGTAACATTTACAATACCATTAGCATCGATATCAAATGTTACTTCAATTTGAGGCATACCTTTCATAGCAGGCGGAATACCGTCAAGTCTGAACATACCGAGTGATTTATTATCTCTTGCCATCGGTCTTTCACCTTGAAGAACGTGGATATCAACAGCGGTCTGGTTATCATCGGCAGTTGAAAATACCTGAGATTTTGAAACCGGAATTGTTGTGTTTCTTTGAACAAGAGGAGTCATTACTCCGCCAAGAGTTTCAATACCGAGTGTTAAAGGCGTAACGTCCAAAAGAACGATATCTTTAACTTCACCCGCTAAAACACCGGCTTGAACTGCAGCACCAACCGCAACAACTTCATCAGGGTTAACGGATTGATTGGGTTCTTTTCCCGTATATTCTTTAACTAAAGCCTGAACTGCTGGAATACGAGTAGAGCCGCCTACAAGAACAACTTCGTCAATCTCGTTTTTAGAAATTCCTGCATCTTTAATAGCCTGCTCTACAGGTTTTTTGCATCTTTCAAGTAAATCATGAGATAATTCTTCAAATTTAGCACGGCTTAATGTCATATCCAAGTGTTTCGGGCCATTTGCATCAGCTGTGATAAACGGAAGATTAATATTTGTTTCAACAACAGAAGACAATTCGCATTTTGCTTTTTCAGCAGCTTCTTTTAATCTCTGCATAGCCTGCTTGTCAGATTTCAAATCAATTCCTTCAGCTTTTTTGAATTCTTCCGCAAGCCAGTCCATAACTTTCTGGTCAAAATCATCACCGCCGAGGTGCGTATCCCCTGAAGTTGATAATACTTCATGAACACCGTCGCCGATTTCAAGAATTGAAACATCGAATGTACCGCCGCCAAGGTCAAATACTAAAACTTTTTCAGTTTTTTCTTTTTCAAGACCGTAAGCGAGAGCGGCCGCAGTAGGTTCGTTTACGATACGTAAAACATCAAGACCTGCGATTTTGCCCGCATCTTTTGTTGCCTGTCTTTGGGCATCATTAAAATAAGCCGGAACCGTAATAACGGCACTTGTTACTTTTTCGCCAAGATAATTTGAAGCATCATCAGCCAGTTTTCTTAAAATCATAGCTGAAATTTCTTGCGGTGTATAATCCTTGCCGTCAATATTTTTCTTAAAATCTTCGCCCATATGACGTTTGATTGAAATAATAGTTCTGTCGGGGTTTAAGATTGCTTGACGTTTAGCTAACTGTCCTACTAATCTTTCACCTGATTTTGAAAAGCCAACGATTGAAGGAGTCGTTCTTGAACCTTCAGCGTTAGCAATAACGGTAGGCTTACCGCCTTCCATAACAGCAACCACGGAGTTTGTGGTCCCGAGGTCAATACCTATTGTTTTTGCCATAATAATCTATCTCCTATATAAATAGCATGTCTTTTTTCTTTAATATCTTAAATTTATCACCATAATTAATAACTTTTAAAAAAATAAACAAAAAATTAATATTTCAAACAAACAAGTTATTATGATAAAATTAATATATGGAATATAACATTGAAGAAGAATACTGCAAAATAATTCAATCTAAAATAGAACTGCAAGATTTTGACGCGGCGCTGATAAATGCAAGAAAACTTGTTAAATATGCTCCTGACTGCGCCAGAGGATATTATTATCAAGGACTTTGCTATTATGCATTAAGTGATTTTGATAATTCCATAAACAGTTACGAAAAATGTATAGAATTAAATCATTATTTTGCAAAAGCTTATTATAATTTGGGAATTACCATTTATTATTTAAATAAAGTTAAGGAAGCAAAAAATTATATAGAATATGCCTACAAATTATTTCTGGCACAGGAAGATGAAGCAGCCTGCGCAAAGTGTATTGATTCATTGGAATTTATTAAAGAAGAGCACGGATTATGAAATTTTTGCTTTTAAGTGCTATTCTTGTCGGCATTATAAGCCTGTTTTGCTGCATCATTATTTTAAAATATTTTAAACTTTCAATTAAATATGAAAGTCTAACCTCTTATATTAAGAAAATCACGCATCTTGTAAGCTCTGCAAGATACGGAAACCTTTATTCAAGAATTGACAATGACGGCAATAAAATAACGGATGAATTATCAAAAAATTTAAATAATCTTCTTGAAAGTATTCTGGATAGAGACATCATGATTAATGAATATGTTGAAAAAGAAAAAGAAGAAACAAACTTAAAAGAAGATTTTATTGCAAGCTTGACCCATGACCTTAAGGTGCCTATTATTGCACAGGATAACACCTTTGACCTTCTTCTGGCAGAAAAATTCGGCGCGCTTTCAGATATTCAAAAAGAAGCTGTTATAAAGTTAAAAATATCAAATATGGATTTAAAATATCTGGTAGAAGCACTTCTTGAAACCTATAAAGTGGAACACAGAGGAATTATAGTTAAAAAGGAATCCGGTATCTTTATAAATAAATTTATAAAAGAGACAATTGAACAATTATCAAGCATTTTTGAACTTCACAATAAAACAATAAATTTTAAAACCGAACTTAATGATGATTTTAAAGCTGATATTGATATATTTTTAACAAAAAGAGTTATAAACAATTTAATATTAAATGCATTAAGTTACAGCACAAATTCAGACAAGATAGATATTTTTCTTACAAAAACAAATTCAGGTTTTTCAATAAGTATAAAAGATTACGGCACAGGTATTGAAAAAGAAGATATTGATAAAATATTTAATAAATTTTATAGCGGCAAATCAAATTTAAAACAAGCATCAACAGGACTCGGGCTTTATCTGTCAAATAAAATTATAAAAGCACTGGATGGAAATATTGAAGTTCAAAGCAAGAAAAATCAAGGTTCTGTTTTTACCGTAACCCTGCCGGAATAAAAGATACATAACTTAACAAAGCATATCTTAGATTAAAGTTTTTACAAAAACCGGTCGTTAATAAGATTATTAGTCGCAAAACAGTTATATAAAGGATAAAATATTATGGATAATTTTCTTGTAGGACAAGGTGCGCAAACTCCTGCCGCTGCAGCCGGAGCTGTAGGCGGAAATACCGTACAGCTTGAAGAACAGCTCAATTTATGGAACGGTAAAATCACCGAAGGGCAGACCGGCCTTTTTGATGTTCAAACAAGGCAAAATTCCGATTTAATACCCCGACAAGTAAAAATTACCACATTACAAACCCAGCAGGCTAATCTTACCGAAGCGCTTAATATGGCACAAATAAATCTAAACCAAGTAAATGAATGGCTTTCAAACAAAAATTCTATAATCGGAGAATTACAACAACAAATTGAAAGTGCACCGGAAAATCAAAAACCCGCACTTCAGGCACAGCTTGCACAATATGAAGCCGAAAAAAGCAATTTGGAAAAACAGCAAGCGGAAGCTCAAAAAATTGTAAATGAATATGCAACAGAATTAACAAATACAACAGCAGAACTTCAAAAAGAAGCCGAAGAGTATAAACAAAAAGAAGCTGAATTTAACGCTCAGGCGCAGCAGCTTCAAAATCAAATCAACGAAGCAACGACAAACCTTGATAATGTAAAAGCCCAGCTTGATACCGCAAAAGCACAGGAACAGCAGCAAGCACAGGCTGCGGCGCCTGCTGCGCAGCAGACCAATGAAATGCAAAAACGTGTTGAAAACGGCGCAGAATTTGATGTTCAAACGCAAGTAGGCGCTGATGGCAATAAAACGGAGGTATTTTTCCAGAACGGCGTCAAGATAAAATCCAGAGATATTGATGCACAAGGAAGAATTACGCGCGGTACGCATTATGATGCTGACGGCAAAGAAACAGGACATTATGAAAGAGCATTCAATGAAGACGGCAGTTTCTATGATAAATGGTATGATGGAGATAAAACTTATACCAGCAAAGTAACTCACAGAGATGCAGTCGGGAATATGTTGAATGAAATTGAGTATAATAGCGCAACCGGTGAAGTAATGCAGCCCCCAACAAGAACAAGGGTTGAAAATGGAATAGAATACACTATTGAAACAAAAGCTAATCAAGATGGCACATACACGGAAACCTTCTATCAGGACGGCGTAAAAATAAAATACAGAAATCTTGACGGCAGAGGGCGCATAACAGAAGGTGTTCATTTTGATGAAAACGGCAATGTAACAGGCAGATACGGCAGAGCATATCATGCTGACGGGAGCTTTACGGATGCTTGGTTTGACGGAAATAATACAGAACCAAGTGTTGTAACACAAAGAGATGCTTTTGGTAACGACAAGAATGCAATACAGCCTGAAGCTGTGCCGCAAGCTCAAATCCCAACAACGGAAACCGAAGAAGAAGTTATAGACCCCGTAGTTGCAGCGGGTAATCAACACGAAGAACACGAAAATATAGATAACTATAGTCATCTATATTCTATAATGATAGATAGCCCGGGTTATTCTGGCAACGGTTATGAAATCAGCAAAGAAATGCCCGCATATGATAAAAAAACTGATACTTATACAACATATGGTTATCAGAGCGGTTTTGATAATGAAGGTAAAGAAATTTATAGAGATGTTGTAGTTGTATTTTCGGGTAAGGGATACACAAATGTTGAATTTAAACCCACAAGCGAATGGGCACATGAATTGGGTTGATACAAATCAATAATCTTTAAATAAAAAATATACTAAAAACGGTGCCGATAAAGCACCGTTTTTTAACAGATTGGATCCGATAAATTTTTATATATTACTTTACATTTTTTCAGGTTTTTGCACAATTTGATATGATATTACACCAAATGCAAGTTTTTTGGATACAACAGGTAAAAAACCATGGTTAGAATACAATTCTAAAAGTTCATCTGGAGTTAAAAATGTATTTTTTGATTTAATTAAGTATCGATAAGCCCATCCATTTTTCATAAAAAATGACAGAAAAACAACATAACAGGCAAAAAGTCTGCTTAAAAAATTCTTATCTCCAAAATCCAGCTGTAAAAAATAGCCTCCATCCTTTAGAACACGGTATATTTCAGATAAGGCGGCATCTTTATTTTGAATATTTCTCAAAACAAATCCTGAAACAACAAAATCAAACTTTGAATCTTCAAAATCAAGCCTTTCGGCATTTTGCTTAAAGTAGCTGATATCGGGGTATTTTTTCTTTGCAATTTCAAGCATTTTGGAAGATAAATCCACGCCTGTCACCTTGCATTCAGGATAATTCTTTAAAATTAAACCGCCTAAATCACCCGTCCCTATACCCAAATCCAAAACACCGGCACCTTTAAAAAATTTAAGTTCATTTATTACAATATTTTTAACCCTTTTTTGCATAAAAACAGAAATAATATCGTTCCAAAAATCATATTTCTGTGCAATTTTATCAAACATCTCTTCCATACAGGAATTATACCAGAAAGCTGCTGTAATTCTATAGCCCCGCATATTCTTAAATAAATATAAACATTTAAAAAACGGTGTTAATGACGCACCGTTTTTTATAATTTATTAAAGTCTTTACACTTTTAAAACTCAAAGCCTGATTAATCAGACTTTATTTTGAAGCTTTAAGTTTGTTAACAGCAATTGTTAATCTGGATTTTTTTCTTGCAGCTGTGTTTTTGTGTAAAATACCTTTAGATACAGCCTTGTCGCAAAGTTTGTAAACATTTGAAAGCGCTGCTTTTAATTCATCTTCACTGCCGTTTACAAGAGCCAGCACTTTTTTAACAGCAGTCTTGATAGAAGTTTTAAAAGCCGTGTTTCTTTCGTTATTTCTTTGAGCAACAAGTACTCTTTTCTTTGCAGATTTGATATTTGCCATTTTTCTTTTTCCTTTTCTAAAGTTAAACCTGAATTGACATTATCTGCGAGGTTTAAAGTGAGTACCTGTATTTTATAAAAAACAAAAGCCGATTGCAAGATAAAAAAATATTTTTTACCCAATACCCATATAATATTGATAAATTCTGTCGCCAAGAATAAAAAATGCAATAATCATACTCGTCACCGCCATCAATAAAACGGAAGCCGCCCCCATATCTTTTGCAAATTTAACAAGGCGCGAATACTTATTTTTATAATAGGCATCCAGTGCAAACTCGAAAACTGAATTTATCAATTCCATAACAAGTACAAGCGAATTACACAAAAGCAAAATACAAAATGCAAGAATTGACACTTTTAAAAGTATTGCAATCGAAAGCACAACACATGCAATATATAAATGCTTTCTAAAATTTCTCTGTGACCTGAAAGCAAGATATAATCCGTCAAAAGCATGACTTGCGCTTTTTATAAAGCTTGTGGATTGAAATTTTTTCATAAACTGTTTATCACTCTATCCTGAATATTTACAATAAAATTGTAATCTTCATCTGTCTGATGGTCAAATCCAAGCAAATGTAAAATTCCATGACAAATCAGGGTTAGAATTTCTTTTTTAATGCCCTCTTTAGCTTGAGTTTTAGCTGTGTCAACAGAAATTAAAATTTCTCCGAGATAAATATCACCGTCTGTTACCATTTTAAAATCATCATCCGCAAAAAGTGCAAATGTAATAACATCTGTGGGCATATCTTTATTCCTGTAATCTCTGTTTATCTCTTGAATTTTTTCATCACCCGTAAATAAGACATCAAACGATAAACTTTTAAAATCCAGCTTTGCAAAACAGGCACGGGAAGATATTTCATCAATTTTAATCAAATTATCAAGTATTTTCAATATAAAGGAATTAATTTCATTAAAATCAAAACCGTATTCGCCTTCATATTCGCTTGAAATATTGTAAAAATATTTAATGTTCTTCTTCATTGTTTTCTTCACCGGAAGGTTTATCTGCCGTTTTTTCCTGCAAAATATCGGAAACCTCAGAAGACTTTTGCTGCTGCTTTTTTTGAATGCGCTTTTCAAGCTTTTCTTCAGCACTTGGAGCAAGTTTTATCTTATTTTTTACTTCATCCAAATCGTTAAGCTGCTGATATTTAATCCTGTCATGCTGCATTCCTCTTAAAATACGGTTAAATGTCATTGCGATAATTTTAATATCCTTTAAGGTTAAAGGGCTGTCAGAAAGCTGTCCGTCATTCAAACGTTCCGTGATAATTCTGTTTATCATATTTTCAATTTCATCCTGTCCGGGATTTTTTAATGATCTTACGGCACTTTCAACAGCATCGGCCAGCATCAAAATTGCAGTTTCTTTTATTGCAGGCTTCGGCCCCGGGTACCTGAATTGTTCTTCCCTTACATTTTCTTTTCCTTCAAGCGCAACGGCCTGAGCATAAAAATGTCCCGCAAGAGCTTCACCGTGGTGCTGCTGAATGAAATTAATCACAGCCTGCGGAAGCCCGTATTCTTTAGCAAGCTCAATGCCGTCTTTAACATGGGACGTTATTACCATTTTAGATAACCTTGGATTAAGCTTTGTATGCGGATTTTCAATCCCAAAATAAGACTGGTTTTCTATAAAAAATAACGGGCGTTTTAATTTACCTATATCATGATAAAACGCACCTACTCTTGCAAGAATGGGATTCGCGCCGATTGCTTCTGCCGCAGCTTCGCAAAGATTTGCCACCATCAAAGAATGGTGATAGGTCCCGGGAGCCTTATATTGCAAATTGGACAAAAGCGTCTGATTATGGTCTGCAAGCTCTATAAGCCCGTAGGGAGTTACAATTTTAAACATTTTTTCAATCAAAGGAATAACCCCGAGTGCTATAATACCGGTTAAAACGCTTGTTAAAAGTGCAATCAGCATATATGAACCGATTTCAACAATCTGCACCTGATTTTCAAGCATTGCAGATACAATCATACAGACAAAAAGTGTTGCGCCCGCTTGAAAACCGCACTTTATTAAATCAAATCTTTTTGAATAGCAAATATTTGAAATAAAATAAACCGTGGCAACAGTAACGACCGTAAAGCACATAAAAAGCTGCGAATCAAGGAATAATACGGCAGAAATTAAAGCCAGCAGTAAAATAGTTGTAACAAAAGCCATAACCGGCGTTGTAAATACGGCAATAATAATAGTTAATGCCGTAAACGGCATCATATAATTTGAAATACTTGACGATGAAATTATCATACAAAGATATACAAGTATTATTGCAAATGAAGCAATAATAGACATATATTGATAAGTCAAATACTGTTTTTCAAACTTCTTAACATAAACCAGAAAACATCCTATGCAGATACAGGTCAATAAAAATATCCCGATAACCCCTGCCTTATTCAGTTCAAGAGGATTATAACCGGATTTTTTCAGTGCATCTTTCTTAACCTGGCTTAACGGTTCGCCCGGTTTAATTATTATATCGCCTTTTTTAAAGGTAACAATAATCGGTTTAACCATGCTTTTTGCATTTTTTCTTGCAATATCCGTGGCATATTCATCAACAATTAAACTTGGAAGAAGCACATGTTCAATAATACCCGAGATAGCTTTTGTCTGCATGGCGCCCGTTACGCTGCCGAGTATATTTAAAACACTCGTTTCATTTGCATAATATTCAATTTCGCTTTCCGTTACACCGGCTTTTAAATAAGCATCAATTACCGTATTTGCATTTATAAATACGTTTTCAACATTGCGTGAGGGAGCCGCTATCAGGTATTTAACAATAGCTTTCTCTTTCTGGCTGTCAGGTATATCAAGAAGTGAAGATAATTCTCTTTCCTTTGTAATGGTATCGTTTGCAGAAAATTTAACCTTGAACACACTTTCCTTAAGAGAGTTAAGATTAGCTCTGATATAAGCTTCATCAACCGGCATAACAACAGGGCGTATCTTACTTGCAATATCTCTTTTTATGACCTCTGTTTTTTGTGTATCAACAACCTCTATCCTTTTTTTTGCTTTTATGAGTTTATTGCTTACGCCGTTTTCTACAATATTTTGATAATAAAAATATCTTGAAGATAAAATTATGGTAACAATTAAAGCCACCAGCAAAAATGCAAGAACAGCCAAAAAATTAGCTGAAAACATATTTTGAGGTTCTTTAATAAGAGAGTGTATTTTTTTCATATGAATACCTTTAAATAATTTTACATTATTATACAATAAATTTTTGCCCTTGATTATAAGTTTGTATTATACTGTGAAGTATGATGAAAAAGATTAATATTAACGGGTTTTTATTTTTAACATTTTTAACATTTATTCTTGGAGTAAATTCAGCATTTGCATATCCGTGGATAAACGACTTAAGAACGCTTTTTATAAGTAACAAAGCGATAATTTACACTATAAATATACGTTCTTTCGGCGCTGAAGATAAGAATAATAACGATATTATTGAACCATGGCTCGGCGATATTCCGGGAACATTTGTAAATGCGCAAAAAAGACTGGATGATATTGTTGAGACCGGCGCAAATACAATTTATCTGCTTCCGATAACAAAAGTCGGAAAATTAAAAGCACTCGGTACATCGGGCTCATTGTACGCAATGGACAGCTTTAATGAAATCAATCCTCAGCTTGATGATAAAAATGATTCAAAATCAGTTTTTGCAGAAGCAAAAAGTTTCATTCAGGCAGCACATAAGAAAAAATTAAGAGTAATCCTTGATATGCCAAGCTGCGGCTCATATGACATGTCGCTTGAAAAACCTGAATTATTTATTAAAGATAAGCATGGACATACCGTATACCCTGCGGATTGGACAGATGTAAGACTTTTTAAAACAGTTAATTCCGACGGCTCTTTAAATAAGGATGTACTGGATAATTATAAAAAATTTGCAGATATGGCTTTAGCTCTCGGCGCAGACGGCATCAGAGCAGATGTTGCGGCAATCAAGCCGTATGAATTCTGGAAAGAATTTATATCATATGTAAGAAAATCCGACCCGCAATTTTTATTCCTTGCGGAGGCTTCACCCGATTGGAGCAATCCTGCGGAAAACTACGTAACATACACAAGCACGGAAGATCTTTTAAAAGCAGGTTTTGACGGCCATTACGGAAGCTGGTCAAACTTTAAGAAAATTACAAAGGCAAGTGATTTTCATAAAAAAGTTGCCGCCGATAAAAAATTAAGCGATAAATTTGACGGGCAAAAGACAACAATAGCTTCATTTGCAACCCATGACCAGCAAAGCCCTTTGATTACCGGAGGAGAAAATTACTGGGAAATGGTTCTCTGGTTAAATGCCACTCTTCCTTTAAACAGCTATTTTCTGGACGGCTTTACAACGGGCGACACATATATTTACAAATACGAAAATCAGAAAGCAAATAAAACTTTTACCGATGATGACCAGTATTTTGTCCACAGAGGCAAAATGGATATATTTAATGCCTCTAAAAGACCGGGCGGCGGCAAAGAAGACCTTAAAACCAAATATTTAACCGCATTAAAGTTTAAATACTGGGCAAAAAGCATCCTTATAGACGGCAAATACATACCTCTTAAAACCGGAAATCAAAGTGTATTTGCATATGCAAGAACAAACGGAACCGATTCCGTTGTAGTAATAGGCAATCTTGATGCAAAAAATGAAATTTCAACTAATGTTTATATACCAAAACTAAAAGCTACAAGCTTTGTATCACCAATGAGAATGGGTGAACCGCCTGAAACAAAAAATGGAAAACTGGCAGTTAAACTTGCACCGGGCGAAATTCAAGTATTTATGCTAAGCAAAGTTCAGGTAAAATAAATTTTAACGGACGCCGGAAATTATATCCGGCGTTTATTTTAATTTAAAAGGTTTAACAGCTCTTTCCAGAATACCGAGACACTTTGCTATTGTAATACCGTAATTTGTTATCGGTACATTATTTTTAAGCGCAGTATTTATCCTGTTTAAAACTTCGCGCCTGTTTGTCATACAAGCGCCGCAGTGAATAATTAAAGAATATCCTTCAATTAAAGAAGGAAAATCATGCCCTGAATAGTGTTCAAATATCAAATTCTTGCCTGTATATTTTTGTACAAGATTTGGAATTTTTACCCTCCCAATATCATCTTCAACAGGATGATGCGAGCAGCTTTCAAGTATTAAAATTTTATCACCGTCCAGAAGGCGGTTTAGTTTTTCCGCGCCGTTAATAAAGGTTTTTAAATCCCCTTTTAATCTTGCAAAAAGAATGGAAAAAGACGTTAAAGCAACACTGTCAGGAACAATTTCAGATACTGTTTTAAAGCTTTGAGAATCGGTTATCACAAGTTTTGGAGGCTCTTTTAATTTACTCAAGGCTTGCTGTAATTCTTTTTCACGTGCAGTAATGGATATTGCGCCGATATCAAGCAATTCCCTTAGCACATTTACCTGCGGCAAAATAAGCCTGCCCTTGGGCGCCTCTTTATCTATCGGAATAACAAGAATAACAGTATCCATAGGTTTTATAATGTCAGCAAGAATCGGTTTTTCTTTAATAAAATCCTCAGGCAGAATTTGAATTAACGCATTTTTAAACTTAGCTGTTATATCGTTATCAAAAAGTGCTGAAACTTTTATTATACAATCTGTAAAGCATTTTAGTTTTTCAAAATCATCCTCGTTCATCATGCCGGTATCAGCCTTATTTAAAATAACAAGAAGAGGAATATTTTTCTCCTTAATCTTATTTAAAAATTCAAAATCATCTTTCCGGAGCATTGAATTGTCAAATACAACAACCGCAACATCTGCCCGCTCAAGCGCCTTATAAGTTTTTTGAATTCTTAGTTCTCCAAGCTCCTCAATATCATCAAACCCGGCTGTATCCATTAATACAACAGGGCCTACAGGTAACAGTTCCATTGATTTTTGATTAACATCCGTTGTGGTTCCCGGGGTGCTTGAAACAATAGACAATTCCTGTCCTATAATTTTATTTACAACGGAAGATTTTCCAGCATTCCTTCTTCCAAAAAAACCTATATGAAGCCTGTTTCCTTTTGTCGTATTCAAGCATGCCCCCTTTAATTTTAAAATTATTACGGTTATAATAATTATATCCCTTTAGCATATATTGTAAATAAGATTAATAGGTTTAAAACCGCTATAGTATAAATAAAAAAGGAGGAAGGATGGCAAGAATTCTTATCTCAATGCCCGATAAATTTTTAGAATCCATTGATAAACTTGCTGATACCGAACAAAGAACAAGAAGCGAGCTTGTGCGCGAAGCTTTAAGAAATTATATAAGAAGAAGCAATCAGGCTGCGCCAAAACAAGCAAACCTGAATGCAAAAATTTTAGAAGAACTTCTTGATTAAATCTTTTTAATTTCTTCAATAATTTCTTTAATTTCAGGAGAAATTAAGATATCTTTTTCCTGCACTTCACAGCTGCAGTCATTTTTTTCAAGGTAAAATTTCACCATTTTTGCAAAATCCGCCTTTTTATATTCGCCAAAACCTTTATTTTTAAACAAATTATGAAGATTTTTTGTCATTTTGCAATTTAAATCAAAATCTTCCGCACAGCAGTGAAGATTATTTGAAAAATTATTGTTAATCGCGTTTACAATTAATTCAAGAGGCAATATATCTTCAAATTCGCCGGCTTTAATAAGATGAATTTTATCCTGCGGTCTTAATTTTGTTAAAATTAATTCACGGGTTTCAACAGCATCATAATCAAGCAGAATAAATACAGGCAGCTTAATTTCATTTACCATTTTATAATATTTTCTTGCAACCTGATTTTTCCCGCCCGCACCAAGAACAAATATTCCCTCTTTATTAAAATCATATCCAAGTTTCAGTGCAAATTTCGATAACAAAATTTCTTCCGTCGCTCCTTCGGTTAAAATTATTTTGGACACAGGATACAAAAAAGAATTCTCTCTCCTCAATACCTTTGTATCTTTATCCTTATATTTAAGCAAAAACCTTAAACGCTCAAGGTTTAACGGCAGTCTTGCTTCATCGGATATATACTTAACAGCGCCGGTTAAATTCAGCTTTGTATTTAAGAATTTAATTTCATTTTCATCAAGATTAAACTCTTCTTTTTCTTCACTGAAAATAACATCCGATAAAAAAGAATCGTATTCAAAAGGAATTGAGGCATTGAAAATTTCGGACACAATGGTGCAAAGTGTTTCGACATCAGGTTTTTCCTTATTAATTCCTATTTTTGAACCTGAAAGTAAAAACTTATTCAAAATATCATAAAAAACTCTTTCGTATTTTTCACCTGCGGGCTTAAATCTTGTAAGTCTGTCCACGCAAATTTTAATATAGTTTTTAGGGATTTTTTTATATTTCATCAATCAAACTTTACAAAAAATTAATAAAAATTGCAATTTTTTAATAAATCGCTAAACTTTTTAAAAGCAATTTTTTCATACCCGGGTTTTAATATTATAGCAGGCAAAGGTAGCAATTTTTTTCCTGTTTGCGGTTTTAATATTATAGCAGGCAAAAGTTTTTAAATGGCATGATTGAGAATATAAAAGCAAGACAACCGGCTCATAGAGCATATTCGCTAAACAGGGTTGAAAACAATCAGGGTATTCAAACCTCAAGCGTTAGCATGCCTGCTTTTAGGGGAAATATAATTAATTTTCCCGCTCCCGTACAAAAAGGAGCGCTTTCTGTTAATACGCAATTAACATCACAAAAAGATGTAGAGATGTATAATGCCGTATCACAAATGCTTGCTACCTCACAAAATGAGAAAATCAGTCCTCAGGATAATATTTCCAGACTGCAAAAACTTGATGCCATGCTAAAAAATGGTACTCTTTTGAATAATTCTTCAAATGATTCTACTACCACGCTTGAAAACCTCTACAAAATAGCCGTAACAAAAAGGGGGAACGGGCTGGATAATGCTAAAATTTTAGGACAGACTATTGATGCAGTTTATACCCCTGAAATTGTAACACAGGTATTCGGGGATATTCCGCCTCAAGTAAAAGCCGAGATTTTAAAAGATCCCAATCTTGATGATGAAATAAAACAAAATCCTGCGCTTTTAGATGTTGCGGCATCAGGCACATGTGTTTCAGCGAGTTTTGAGTATCATCTTGCAAGAAAACACCCTGCTGAATTTGCAAGATGGGCAGAAGGTTTAACTTCTGAAAGTGAATCAGTGGAACAGACAATCAAAGCTTCGTCTTTAAATTCAAGCTATCTTGAAGCATATAATATTTTAAGAAATATGTTTGAAATTAAACCCGAAAAGATAGATTTCAACAATCAGGAATTTAAAATTAAGCTGAAACCCGATAAAAATGCAAAAATAAGAGCTCAAATCCAGAATAATTTCTGGGATAAAGGCGAGCGCACAATTCTTGATGTTTATATGCAGTCAACATTTATGCAGATGGGATCCGAACAAAGCTATAACTCGCTTATAGACAAACGAAAAGGTAAATTTAATTCTAACCCCGAAGGTCTTGGCGAATTTGAAAAAATATTCATTGAAAGTATTGTAGAAAACAATGAAAGACTTTCAATGGTTTATCATAAAGTAGATGAGCAGCAAAATTTAACAGGGTGGGGCTGCGACCTTGCCACAATTCAAAAACATATAACAGAAACTCTTGATTCAGGCGAAGATGTAATTGTAGGGTATGTTTTAACAAATGAAACAAGCGGCGACACCAAAAATCCAAATTATGTCAACACACCCGATAACAGGCCGAATAAAATAGTAAACGGGCATGAAATAACAATAGTTGATTACAAAAAAGATAATAACGGCAAATTGACATTTATCTGCAATGATACGGATGACGGTCATTCAGGCTTAATTGAATATTCTGCGGATTATTTGATACCAAAAATTCACCATGCAGGATACCCCGCAAAAATAGTGGAAGCCGATTATGACCGTATTACAAACGCAGTTTACGGGATAAACACTGCAGCGTAATATTTGCATCGTCTAAAGTACTTAGCTAAATCTTAAAAATTTAAAAGGCGGCACCCAGATTCGAACTGGGGGTAAAAGCTTTGCAGGCTTCTGCCTTACCACTTGGCCATGCCGCCATAAGATTTAAATTATAATTATAAATGTTATTAAAGACAAAAAATAATGTCAAGGCTAATTTATACTATTTCTGTTTAAAAAATTACCAATACCCTATTGAAATAAAATATTCAGCCAGTATAATGATATAACAAAGACAATTAATATTTGAGGTAATAAAATGAAAGAAAATACACATCCCGATTACAAAAAAACCACAATTAAGTGTGTTTGCGGAAATGAAATTGAAACAGGTTCTGTTGAAGAAAACATCACAGTTGAAATTTGTAATGCCTGCCATCCTTTCTACACAGGAAACCAGAAAATTTTAGACTCTGAAGGAAGAGTTGAAAGATTCAAAAAACGTTACGAATCTAAAAAATAA
>CAJUKY010000011.1 GCA_910587055.1 Candidatus Gastranaerophilales bacterium | reverse complement strand
TTAGGATCTGGCGCAGCAATGCATGGGGGTTCGATTCCCTTCGCGCCCACCACTAAAGAAGGCTTAAGCCTTCTTTTTTATTGCATCTTAGAAAATCTCACCCTGAAATAATTTCTTCATTTGTAAAGGGTAACCAAATGTCACATTTTACTAAGCTGAGTCTCTGTGTCCATAGCTTTTAGAGTCAATTGAATTTTTTAAATATGATATTACTGTATTTTGTTTAATAGAATTTTGTACTCCTGCTAATAAAGACTTATATCCTCTTTATTTTGCTTGTTGAATGTAAATTTAAAAAATATGTTAAATAGCAAAAAAAATATTTTATGTGTTTTAAACTTATACAGTTATTAACACAAGGAAAAAATAATGCGTATAACATCATTTCACAATTATTCAATTAATTCAAACATTACTTTAAAAGCAAATAATAATTCAATTTTAAATCAAGCTTCAACACCTGCTTTTGGAAGAAATATAATTAGGGATGTCTTTACAAAGAATACACATGGGACAAATAAAGATAAAAGAAATCTTTTAACTAAAAATAAGTCTGGTAATTTACCAATACATAATGCTGACCTTGAACAAATGAAAGAAATTCATAAAATATTTGAAGACCAGCCGGAAGTAATTGCTCAAATGCATTTGACTAAAAACGATTGGGGTAATTTACCAATACATAATGCTGATCTTGAACGAATGCAAGAGATTCATAGAGTATTAAAAGATCAACCAGAAGTTATTGCCCAAATACATTTGACTCAAGACAATAGCGGTGAATTACCAATATATCATGCTACCACTGAAGGAATGAAAGAAATTCATAAAGTGTTGGAAGACCAGCCGGAAGTTATTACTTACATGTATTCTAACAAAAACAAATATAATGAAACACGAATTCATCATGCTTGTCTTGGAACAATGCAAGAGATTCATAGAGTATTAAAAGATCAACCGGAAGTTATTGCCCAAATACATTTGACTCAAGACGACAGAGGTAACTTGCCAATATATTATGCTGACCTTGAACAAATGAAAGAAATTCACAAAGTATTGCAAGATCAGCCGGAAGTTATTGCTAAAATGTATTTGACTAAAAATAATGAAGGCAAACTGATTATAGATACCCGCACAACCAAAGAGGAAAAAGATGAAATTTACAGAGCAATATTAATTGCCGCAACACACCCTGATTTAGATGATGACATTTCCATTAAGTTATTAAAAGCATATAATGAAGACGGTCGTTTTTCTAAGTTAATCAAGGAGATTAAAAACAACTAGATAACTTGTATAAATGTCTATTTTACATTCATATGGAACAATTTGTGATTTTGTTTGAAGATAATTTAATAATAGCCAGTTTATAAGCGTTTCAATTCCTTTGTTAAAAATTTAATTTCATCAGATACTCTGAAAGACTCTCTTATTTTTTGAAGCGATTTATTATAAGTAATCTTATCAAGACTGCATTTATTGGATTTTAAATAATTCAGGCATTTTTCCGAATATTTTCCCATAATTGTTGCAACAGCCCATGCTGTGCCCATTTGAGAATAATAATCATCAGTATTTAAACTGTTTAAAACATCTATTACCCTGTCAATGTATTCATCATTTAAATAATGAGACAATAAAACCACTGATACAACACGGCTTTCAAATTCTTTTTTGGAGTTTTTATAATTCATTAAAAAATCCCAAACCGTATCGGGATATTTTCTTGCAATTGTAAAATTCTGGCATAAAGAATCGTTTATGCACCAATCATCAACATGGGGGATAAAATCTTTAAAATACTTGAGCAAAACGGATATATCATCTTTTATATATCCGATTACAAAAGCATGTAAAAGTTTTAATTCAAAACTTGAGTAATCATTATTTTTAATAAAATCTTTGTAGTCGCCTTTAGCAATTTTGCGTGCAAGTTTTCTTAATTCAGGTATTGATATTCCAAACTTTGTTCTTTTAATGCCGTTTATTTCTTTTTTTATTTCTTCTAATTTCATTTTTCAATTATAACCGTCTTTTTTTCATTATAACAAAACTTGTATAACATTCACCCGTAAAATGTTACTTTTGTTTTTTATATGCATTGTTTCCAATGCTGTATACATAAAACTATATACAAACAAAAAAATATACAAAACTCCTTTAATAAATACGTTGGCTGTATAAAACAAGAAAAGGAGAAAAAATGAACATTGTAGAACCTATCAGAAGTAAAAAAGATTTAAAAAAGATTGAAAGTATTTTAAAAAAGCAAAGTTTAAGAGATTTATTGATTTTTACAATAGGAACAAACTGCGGATTAAGAATTTCGGATATTCTTAATCTTAATGTTGAAAGTGTTCGTAATAAAAGCTACATAAATATAATAGAAAAGAAGACGGGAAAGCATAAAAGATTTCCCGTTAATTCAAAACTTAAACCTATGCTCAATGAATTTACAAAAAACAGATATAAAGATGAACCTTTGTTTGTTTCAATTTTTAATAACAGAATGGAGCGCACTCAATGCTACAGAATTATTAAAAATGCCTGTAAAGATGCAGGTGTGGAATACAAAGTGGGCACCCATACATTAAGAAAAACTTTCGGGTATCATCATTATCAAAAATTTAAAGATATAGCGGTGCTTCAAAAAATTTTTAATCATTATTCACCGCAAATAACCCTGCGATATATAGGGATCGATCAGGATATGATTGATGAAAGCTATAATAACTTTATACTTTAAAATTTAATTATTCAACACAATAGTTCAAATGTTGAAATAATATATTTCTCTCACCTTTTTTGAATTTTATCATAAAAATTTTTATTTTAGCAAGTAATACAAAATGCAAATTTGTTTTATAAAATCGCTCAAAGCCCTGTCGATATTGCTTTTTATAACATATATGGGTTCAACTTAGTAGTTCAAATGTTGTATGATATTTGAATACATAATAAGCACTATATTTTATCATTTAATTGTTTAGAAATATTAAGATTATTTGATAAAAATTTATATATTCTAACCCGTAAAATATCTTTATTATATGATGGTTTTACGGATTAGAATAAGGCAAATTCAACATAAGAACTATTATGTTGAATTAAATTTTTCCAAAAAACCTGAAATATTGCGGTATATAAAAATAAGAAAGCAAAAAGTGGCAAAAGTATCAATAATTATCCCTATATTTAATACTGAAAAATATATTGAAAAATGTTTAACAAGCATTGTTAAGCAGACACTTGATGATATTGAAATAATATGTGTAAATGACGGATCAACGGATAATTCTGTTTCCATAGTAAAAAACTTTGCAGCTATAGATTCAAGGATAAAAATAATTGAACAGGAAAATTTAAAACAGGGAGCTGCAAGAAACAACGGAACAAAATTTGCAGCAGGCGAATATATCGGTTTTGTAGATTCTGATGATTGGATAGATTCAGACTATTATGAAAAGCTTTATAATGCTGCAAAAAAATACAATTCAGATATTGCACTTGCAACAAATGTAAGAGTCGGCAACGGTAAAACCAAAAAAAGATTAAATATTGAAAAAGAAGAATTTGTTTCAAATTTGCAAAAAAAGTTTGATATTTGCAATCTTGCAAAAAATCCATGTCCTACAAATAAAATTTACAGAAGAGAGTTTTTATCCGGGTATGGAATTAAATGGCCTGAAGGGTGCTATTGTGAAGATAAATTATTCGTGACCAAGGCTGTTTATTATGCAAACGGAGTTGTTGCCGTGCCAAATATTAACTATTACTATTTCAGAAACCCTGATTCAACAGTAAATACCAGATTAAAAAAACATTTTAACCAATTGATAATTGATAAAAATAAAGCAAGACTTGAAGTTGTAAACTTTTTGAAAGAAAAGAAGGCGCAAATCAGGGATAAAGAATTCTGGGCTGTAAAGAAAGAATATAAAATAATAAATTTAAGTTTGTATAAAATAAAACAGAGCACCGGTACCGAGAGACATTTATTGTTTGGTTTTCTTCCTGTAATGGAGGTAAAAAGATGAAAAATTTAGTGGTCGGTGCAGGATTTTCAGGCGCTGTAATTGCCGCTTTAATTGCAAATAAATTTAATGAAGAAGTTCTTGTAATTGATAAAAAAAATCATATCGCAGGAAACTGTTATGATTACAGGGATGAAAACGGCATAATGATTCATAAATACGGCTCTCATATTTTTCATACAAATAGTGAGAAAGTTTGGCATTTTGTAAGACAGTTTGGGAATTTTAACCAGTATATGCATAAAGTCTATGCTGTTATTGACGGAATTGAAACCACAATTCCTTTTAATTTTAATACCCTGTATAATGTTTTTCCTGAAACTTTAGCTAAAAAACTTGAAGAAAAACTGTTAAAACAATTTAAATTTAATACAAAGGTTCCGATTTTAGAATTTCAAAAACAGAATGATGAAGATTTAAAATTCCTTGCAAATTATATTTATGAAAAAATATTTCTTCACTACACATTAAAGCAATGGGGTGTTTCGCCCGATGGAGTTGATGGCGCTGTGACGGCAAGAGTTCCTGTTTATTTGAGCAAGGACAATAGATATTTTCAAGATAAATATCAGGGAATTCCGTTAAACGGTTATACAAAACTTATAGAAAAAATGCTTAATCATCCTAAAATTAAGGTGGAATTAAATACTGAATTTTTAAATCAAAAAGCTGACAGAATTTTTTATACAGGTGCTATTGATGAATATTTTGACTATAAATTGGGACAGCTGCCGTACAGAAGCGTCAGATTTGAGTACGAAACCCACAATAGAGAGTTTTACCAGCAAAATTCGGTTGTAAATTATCCCTGCAACTATGATTTTACAAGAATTCATGAATATAAGCATTATTTGAACGATAAATCGGATAAAACCGTTATTGCAAAAGAATATTCGGAAAATTTTGTAATAGGTTCAAATGAACGATATTATCCTGTTCCAAAAGATGAAAATACAAAGCTTTATAATCAATATTTGGAACTTGCAAAACAAGAGTCAAATGTCTATTTCCTGGGCAGACTCGGTGATTATAAATACTATGATATGGATAAGGCAATATTAAGGGCAATTGAACTTTTTGAGGGGATAACAAATGCCTAAGGTTTCAGTACTTGTTCCTGTCTATAATACGGAAAAATATCTTGAAGAATGTTTGAACAGTATTGTTAAACAAACATTGCATGATATTGAAATTATTTGCATAAATGACGGTTCAACGGATGGTTCTCTTCAAATTTTAAAAGAGTATGCGCTGAAAGATAAAAGAATAAAAATTATCGATAAGGAAAATTCAGGCTACGGAGCTTCAATGAATATGGGACTTGATATTGCAGCAGGAGATTATATCGGTATTGTTGAATCTGATGATTTTGCAGATGCAAAAATGTTTGAAAATTTATACAATATTGCAAAAAGCAATAATCTTGATACGGTAAAATCAGATTTTTACTATTATTCCGGCAAAACGGGCCGGACAAGACGCGCAGGGAATATCAAAAAGAAAAATTCAGGAAAACTTTTAACCGTTAAAGACGATTTAATGATGTTAAAATTAATGCCGTCGATTTGGTCTGCGATATACAAAAGAGAGTTTTTAATTTCAAATGGGATTAGATTTTTAGAAACAGCCGGAGCAAGCTATCAAGATACTTCCTTTGCGTTTAAAGTTTTATCGACGGCAAAAAGATTAATGTTTGAAAACAAAGCATATTTATATTACAGGCAGGACAATGAAAACTCTTCCGTGAAATCAAAATCTAAAGTTTATGCAATATGCGATGAATGGGAAGAAATTACAAGGTATATAAATAAAAAACCCGAAATTAAAACAATTGTTAATGATGTTAAGCTGTCAACCCAGTTTAATTCATATAAATGGAATGCAATCAGAATTGATGAGCAATTTAGAGAAGAATTCATAGATAAATATCAAAAAACATTTAAAATCTATTTTGAAAATGGAGAAATTCAAAAAGGATTTTATAAAAAAGCTGATAAACGGGAACTGGACTTGCTTTTAAACGATAAAACAAAATACGGGAAGCTTATTAATGATTTAGCTTTTAAACAAAGACAAAAAGAAAAGAGGCGTAAATTGTTTTCCGTAAGAATTAATCCGTCAAGAGTAAGTATTGTTCTGTTTGGAAAACAAATTGTGGAGATTGGATAAGTGCCTTTGTTTTCAATAGAAAGAAATGATATAAGAACAAAAATCTCCTTTTTGGGTTTAAAAATAAGCTACAGCAGACTTTGGAGCTTGTTGAAAAATAATAAAATTTATATTTTAAAACAAAACGGCCAAAAAAAGCGTGTTTATTTTGTCAGAGGTATAAAATTTAAATTCTTTGGGAAAGGCGCTGTCTGCTTTTTGCCTGAAAAAAATGTTTTTAAAAACTGCCGCTTTGATATGTATGAAAATTCCTTTGTGGAGATTAAAAATCCGCAGAATAACTGGATAGATGATTTATATTTGGAAACAGGCCCGAATTGTAAAACCGTAATTTCCGATGAATGCAAAATGGTTGATGTAAGAATTTATAATGCCGGACCGGATTGCAATGTTATAATCGGCAAGGATTGTATGTTTTCAAATAACGTATTAATAAGAACACATGACGGGCACGCAATACTGGATGCTAAAACAAAACAGGTGCTAAATTTCCCGAAAGATGTTGTAATAGGAAACCATGTATGGATTGCAAAAAATGCGGCAATCTTAAAAGGTGTGAATATTTGTGATAATATTGTAGTTGCGGCAAACTCCTTGTTAAACAAAAGTTTCAAAGATTCTAACATTATTTTGGCAGGTAATCCGGCAAAAATTGTTAAAACGGGAGTTAATTGGGATTTTAGAAGCTGTACGGATTATTTGAAAGAAGAAGGTGCCGGTAATGGTTAAAATTTCTGTTATTGTTCCTGTGTATGGGGTTGAAAAATATCTAAGGGAGGCTGTTGACAGCATTCTTAATCAGACCATGAATGATTTGGAAATCATTTTAATAGATGACGGTTCAAAAGATAATTGTCCTCAAATTATTGATGAGTATGCTAAAAAAGACGATAGAATAATTGCAATTCATAAAGAAAACGGCGGTTACGGCCATACGATGAATGTCGGATTAGAACGGGCGGCAGGTGAATATATTGCGGTTTTGGAACCTGATGATTACATTGATTCAAAAATGTATGAAGATTTATACAATATTGCAAAAGAATTTAATTCTGATATAGTAAAATCCTGTTTTTACGATAATTTGCAAGCAAAAGAAGAACAAAGAATTTTAAAAGCAAAATGGGCCCATGATGAAATTCCTCAAAACAGGAGTTTTAAAATAACCGAATGCGCTTTATTCTTGCGCTATCATCCGAGTATTTGGAGCTGTATTTATAAAAAAGAATTTTTAGACAAAAATAATATCCGTTTTGTTGAGGCTCCTGGTTCCGGCTGGACTGATAATCCTTTTCAGGTACAGACAATGTGTCTGGCAGAAAGGATAAATTATACTCCGAATGCATATTATTACTGGCGAAGATTAAATAAATACGAATCGGAAGACTTAAAAGACTATACAATTCCGTTTAAAAGATCTGATGAAATACACCGGTGGCTTGATGAAAATAATATAAAAGATAAGGAAATATTATCCAATTTGTATTTTAGGGAACTGGCGTATATCTCCATTGTTCTTGGTAAGGACAAGATAGATAAGGATGAAGTTTTATCTTTGATAGAAAAAATGCTTAAAAGAATTGGTTTAAATTTGCTCTTAAATATGAAAAATTTAAACAAGGAAAACAAAAAAGTATTTAAACAAATATTTGAAAATCCAATGCAGCTAAGAAGAAAAATATTATTTAAGAAAATTAAACAAAAAACAATAAGCATAAGATGGCGCAAAAGAGAAAAGAGAGTAATTTTATTTGGAAAAACAATTATCAAGGGGAGATAATGGATAAACCTTTAGTTTCAATAGTTTTGCCGACATATAACGGTGAAAAATATCTGAAAGAAGCACTTGATGCAATTATGGATCAAACCTATACAAACTGGGAGCTGATTATTGTAAATGATTGTTCAACGGATTCAACGCCGCAAATCATTCAGGAATATATAAATAAAGATAAAAGAATAAGGACCGTTAATAACGAAGTAAACAAAAAAGTTCCGGCATCGTTAAATATCGGGTTCTCTCAAGCAAGGGGCGAATATTATACATGGACTTCTGATGATAACTATTATTATCCGGATGCTCTTGAAAAAATGGTTGAGTTTTTGGAACATAACAAAGATTATGGAATGGTGTATGCGGTGTGTGATTTGTTAAATGCCGCCCCTGACGTGCCGAATGTGTGGGGTGAAGTTCCATCAACGGTTGAAGAACTTTTAAATTTTAATGTGTGCGGAGCTTGTTTTTTATACAGAGCTTCCGTTGCAAAAGATGTCGGAGAATATCGTAAAGACTTGCATTTGGCAGATGACCATGATTATTGTTTGAGAATTAAACTAAAATATAATATTGCAAATTTAGAAGATCATCTTTATGCTTATAGATTACATCCCGGCAGTTTGACTTCATCATATCAAGACAAATCAAGATTACTGGGCATAAAAATTGCTGTTGATATGATGGACAAGTTTTTGGCAAAATACCCGGAATCCAAAGAATACATAGAAAATGAGATGACAATAAGGAAAGCTTTGATATACAAAGATGAGGTTTTGTTAGCTAAATTATTGAAAGAAAAAGATAAAAAACTGTTATATAACGAATTGAAATATTTTTATCAATTAACCGAAGATAATTTTTATATAGATTGTATGAAAAAAATAGGCGGTAAATATTTTATAAAAGGTCTGCTGCGTGAAATGAAAATAAAAAGGCGCCGCTTTTTTGGGCTTGATATAAGGCGCTACGGTGACGACAGAGGTTTTTTAACAACAATTGAAAACTCTGAAATTCCTTTTAAAATCAAAAGAGTTTATTATATTTCGGAAGTTTCAAAAGATAAAGACAGAGCGCATCATGCTCATAAACGCTCTCAAAGGATTTTATCATGCATTCAAGGAAGTGTTGAGGTTTCCTTATTTGATGGTAAAAATAAAAAAACATTCCTGCTTGATAACCCGAAAAAAGCAGTTTATTTTAACAAAAAAGTTTGGTGCGAGCTGTCAAATTTTAAAGATAATGCAATTGTTCTTGCTCTTGCTTCCGAAGGATATGATGAAAAAGAATATATAAGAAATTATGATGAATATCTGAAATTTATAAAGGGAGACAAATGAAAGTAATAACATTAGTTGGAACCAGACCTGAAATTATCAAGCTGGCTCAAACAATTAAAGAATTGGATAAATATGTTGAGCACATTCTGGTTCATTCCGGACAAAACTATGACTATGAATTAAATGAAATCTTTTTTAATGATTTAGAACTTAGAAAGCCTGACTATTTCTTGAATGCTGCAGGCGAAACTCCGGCGCAGACTATTGCAAATGTTATTTCTGAATTCGATAAGGTTTTGGAAAAAGAAAAACCTGATGCTGTTTTAATTTATGGTGATACAAATTCTTGTCTTGGGGTAATAAGCGCTAAAAGAAGAAAAATCCCGATATTCCATATGGAAGCAGGGAACAGAAGTTTTGATTTGAACGTTCCTGAAGAAATTAACCGCAAAATTGTAGATAATTTGTCCGATATTAATATGGTTTTATGTGAACATTCAAGAAAATATCTGGAACGTGAAGGTATTAGGCCTGAAACCATCATTAAAACAGGTTCTTCCATGAAGGAATTGTTTAATGTTTATGCTTCAAAAATTGAGAATTCAAATATTTTAGAAAAACTGGAATTAGAAAAAGGAAAGTATTTTGTTGTAAGTTCTCACAGGGAAGAAGTCGTAGACAAAGAAGAAAACTTAAAAAGCTTAATTGAAAGTCTTAATGCGCTTGTTGAAAAATATGATTATCCGATTATTTTTTCAACTCATCCAAGAACAAGAAAAAAACTTGACGCAATTAAAGATTTAAAGGTTAACCCTAAAATTGAATTTTTAAAACCCCTGGGTTTTTTTGATTACATTAATCTTCAAAAAAATGCAGCCTGCACGCTATCTGATTCAGGTACAATTATGGAAGAGAGCTCTATCCTTGGTATTCCGGCTGTAACAACAAGAAATGTTCATGAAAGAGCTGAAGGTAATGATGAGGGTACTTTAATTATGTGCGGATATAAAAAAGAACGCATTTTAAAAGCTGTAGAAGTGGTTATTAATCAGTTTAGAGAAAATAAATCTTTAATTAAAACAATTAAAGATTATGAAGTTGATAATGTATCTGCAAAAGTCGTAAGAACAATTTTAAGCTACACGGATTATATTAATGAAAGGATTTGGAGGAAAGAAATATATGGGTAAATTGGTAACAATCGGGATACCTTTGTATAATATGGAAAGCACTATTGGAAAGGCTATTGACAGCTGCTTATCTCAAACATATAAGAATATTGAAATATTAGTCGTTGATGATGGCTCAACAGATAACAGTGCAAATATTGTAAAAAAATACAATGATAAGAGAATCCGCTACATCGCAAAAAAGCACAATAGCGGAGTTTGCGACACTATGAATGTTATTGTTGAAAACGCAAAAGGTAAGTATGTTGCTTTTCTTGATGCTGATGATGAAATGTTGAATACAAGAATAGAAAAACAATATAAGGCAATAAGAAGGGCAAAAATTTTTCATAGTAAAAAAATGGTAGCAAGCTTCTGCGGCTCAAAAATGGTTGACCTAAAAACAAATACCATATCTTATATTAACCCAAACAAATTGTTTAAAGGGGAATTTGGAGGAGGTACCGGGCATTCCATGTATAAAGTTCGTGATATTAAAGAACTTGGGGGTTTTGATACCAGATTTTCCAGAAGTGCTGACTCAGCTTTATGCTTAAAGTTTTTAGTTAGGGGCGGGCATTATGCAATGGTAAAGGAACCTCTGCTAATTTATAATTTTATATGGACTAAGGATAAAGAGGAATATTCTCAAAAAGAAATGCAGGTATTTAATGATTTAGTAGAAGAAATTGTAAAACCAAAAGATTTTTCAAGAAAATATTTAAAAAATTTAAATTCTCATTGGAAAGAAATAAGAGAAAATATGAAAAAGGATGCTAAATCCGGAAAATTATCTTTTTTAAACAATTATGTTAAGCTGGTGCAGATAAAAAGAAAACTATATCTTTATCTACTATTATATTGTTCTGTTCGTTATATTTTAGAAAAAAGAAGATTGGACGAAATTGAATTTCGAGAAAAATTTAAATTAGAGCCGCATACATATTTAATCGATAAATTATTAAAAGGATGCAAATATAAAAAATATTTGGAGTTAGGCGTATTTGATGGAGTTGCATTTAATTATATTAATAAAAACAATAAATTAAAGCTTGCAAAATGTGTAGATATGAATCGTATGCATACAATCTCGGATAAATATTTTTGCAATATGACAACTGACGAATTTTTTCTAAAAAACGACAAACGGTTTGATTTAATTTTCATTGATGCAGATCATAGATTTGAACAGGTAGTTAAAGATTTTCAAAATTCATTAAACATTTTGGAAAAAGGCGGTACAATTATTTTGCACGACACTGACCCCAGTAGCAAAGAGCTTTTTGCTGATGTTTATTGTTCAAATTCATATAAAATGAATCAATATTTGGATGAAAAAAACGATTTTCAATATATTACATTGCCAATTGGAAATTGCGGTTTAACAATAGTTAGAAGAAAAGAAGATATGAGACATCTAGAATGGTTAAATATGGGGTAAATAAGAATAATGAACGTTGATTGTTTAGTTACGGTAATAATTCCATTTTATAACCGAATCAAGTATACTATTGATGCAGTGAAAAGCGTGCAGCAGCAAACATATAACAATATTGAAATAATTTTAGTTAATGATAAATCTGAATGTGACATATCGGAATTAATAAAATATATATCATGCGATGCACGCATAAAATTGGTTGACAATATCAGAAACAAAGGAGCATCCGGAGCAAGAAATACCGGTATTGATTATTCCAATGGCGATTATATTGCGTTTTTAGATTCTGATGATTTATACCATCCTCAAAAAATAAAAAAACAGGTGGAATTTATGTATAAATCCGGCTGTAAAATGTCTCATACAATTTATCAGACATTTAGTGCAATGGATAGATCCGATTTAAAATTGGAAGATTACAGCAATAAGGATATACTTTTTCCGGATGTATTATCATGCTGCCCGATAGCGACTCCTACGGTAATGTTGGATCGAAAAGTATTTAATACTACAAATTTTAGATTCAATGAAAATTATGATTATGGCGAGGATATTTGTTTATGGATTGATATAATAAAAAACTTTCCATCCAGAGTTTTAAAAAATGAAAGCTTAACTTGGGTAAGAAAAGACGGTCGTAATACAATAGATACTCCGCACAAATTGCTAAGAGGAATATTTAATATATTGCACCACATAAGCACTGAGGAAAATTTAAAATTGTATCCGGAGCACTTAAAGCAATTATTATTGTCTTGTATGTTTTCTGTATTACTGCAAGAAGATAATAAAAAAAGCATAAAGCGCTTAAAGGCTATTCCATACAGATTTTTTCTAAGACCAATATTAAAATTGCTGATAGACAAAAATATCGTAAAAAATTATTTTGACAAAAAATATCTATAAGGAGGAAAAAATGAGTTTTTCGGGTAAAACATTATTAATAACAGGCGGTACCGGTTCTTTCGGTCAAAAAATGCTTAAATATTTTATAAATAATACTGATATTGAACAGGTCAGGATTTTTTCCCGCGACGAAGAGAAACAGGACAGGATGAGAAATAATTTCAAAGATGACAGAATTAAATATTACATAGGAGATGTCAGGAATTATAAAAGCATAGTTGAAGCAATGAGCGGAGTTGATTATGTTTTCCATGCGGCAGCCTTAAAACAGGTGCCGTCCTGTGAGTTTTATCCTATGGAAGCTGTTGCAACAAATGTAATAGGAGCAAGCAATGTAATTGATGCTGCCGTTAATAATAAAGTTAAAAACATTGTTGTTTTATCAACCGATAAAGCTGTAAACCCGATTAATGCAATGGGTATGACAAAAGCTTTGATGGAAAAAATAATGGTTGCAAAATCAAGAAGAACAAACAGTGATGATACGGTTCTTTCTGCAACAAGATACGGTAACGTTATGGCAAGCCGCGGTTCGGTTATTCCTTTATTTATTAAACAATGTAAAGAGGGAAAGCCTTTAACCGTAACAGATCCCAATATGACAAGATTTTTAATGTCTTTGGAAGAATCTGTTGAACTGGTATTATTTGCTTTTAATAATGCCCGCACAGGTGATACTTTTGTACAAAAAGCACCTGCATCAACCATTTATGATTTGGCGGATGCTATAAGAGAACTGTTTAATCCTAAATCTGAAATTAAAGTTATAGGCACAAGACACGGTGAAAAACCCCATGAAACTCTTGTAAACAGAGAAGAAATGGCAAAAGCTGTTGATATGGGGCATTTTTACAGAATTCCTGCCGATAATAGAGATTTAAATTATGATAAATATTTTAATAAAGGTGATAAAACAATTACTCAAAAAGAAGAATATACTTCGTTCAACACTGCAAGATTAACAAAGCAAGGCGTCATTGATACTTTGCTGAAATTAGATTATATTCAACAAGAATTAAAAACAAAAGAATTTGTGGGAGTTGCAAAATAAATGACAAAAACAGCTATTTTAGGTAAAACCGGCATGCTGGGCTCGGAGGTTGAAAGTTTTTTTCAACAAAACGGATTTGACATTGTTGCAACAACAAGAAATGAACTTGATGCGCAAAATTGCAGCGCGGATGATATCATAAAGGTTTTAGACGGCTGCGAATATGCAATTAATTGTATAGGTATAATTAAACCTTATATTCACGATGACAATTCAAAAGAAGTTCAAAGGGCAATTGAAGTTAACGGCCTTTTCCCTCATAAATTAGCGCAAGCTTCAAAAATCACAGGAACAAAGGTTATTCAAATTGCTACCGATTGTGTGTATGATGGTGTTAAAGGCGCTTATACAGAAGATGATAAGCATAATGCAATTGATGTCTACGGCAAAACAAAGAGCCTCGGGGAAGTTTGTGCGGATAATTTTTTAAACTTAAGATGCTCAATAATAGGCAGAGAACAAAAGGGCTTTCTTTCCCTTTTGGAATGGTTTTTGAACCAGCCGAAAAATGCTCAAATAAAAGGATTTAAGAATCATCTTTGGAATGGCGTTACAACAAGGGCTTTTGCAAAAATTTGCACAGGCGTTATTGAAAATAATTCTTTTAAACCCGGTTTACAGCATGTTGTGCCTTTTGATATTGTAACAAAAGCTCAGATGCTGCATATTTTTGCACGGGTTTTTGATAGAATGGATATAACAATTGAAGATATCAATGCGCCAATTGCAATTGACAGAACAATTGCGACAACAAATAACGGTTGGAATAGCGAACTGTGGAACAACGCAAACTATGTAAATATTCCAACAGTGGAAGAAATGATAAAGGAAATGGGATAATCTCAAAATGGATAAATAAAAGCTATTGGTTAATAAATCGCTTCTTTTGAATAAAAGCATTTTTTTAACGGTGTAGCATAATTCTTTTGGCAAAAAACATATAACTTAATTAAAGAAACTGACTATAATATTATTACGGAATGCCTGAAAAAATGAAGGATATAAGAATAAACTGATTTATACTAAAAATGCAATCCAACAGTGTTTTGTAGTAAAATCATACTAATATTGAAATAATGTCTATGGATAACAAGAAAATATATTACCAAGAAGGAAAAATAACGTGAAACTTGAAATAACTACTGCGAAAAATTCATTTAAATACAGCTGGCTTTTAAGCCGGATTTGGCCTTATATAAAGCCATATTGGTTCAGAATACTTGTAGGCTTTGCAATTGCAATTCCTCTCGGGCTTTTGGACGGTGTAACAGCCTTTGCGCTAAAACCTTATATGGACTATGTTATTGGCGGAAAAGAATTTGCTTTTAATATTGCAAACCACGGTTTTACAATTACCTCCATCCAAATGTCTTTTATACTGCCGATCGGGGTTGTATTATTTGCAGCGGCACAGGGGGTTTTAAGATATTTAAACGATTACATTTCCGCCTGGACAAGCAACCACATAACAAACAATGTTAAATTCGATTTATTTTATCGACTTGTTCATATGCACCCGCAATTTTTTGACGAAAATTCCTCAGGTATCATTATTTCAAGATATATGGGTGATCCGGGTACGGCATCAGCGGGTATTGTGGAAAATATTAAAACCATAACCACCGCAGCCTGCGGCGCGCTCGGATTGATTGCGGTTATGCTGTACAGTTCATGGAAACTGGCATTCATAGGCATTTTGGTATTATGTGTTGCTTTTGTTCCTGTATCTTTAATAAGAAAAAGAATAAAGGAAACCTCTAATAAAAATATGGTTATCGGAGGAAAAATAACTACAAATATCAATGAAACATACTCAGGCAATAAAGTAATGGCCGCATACGGGCTGCAAGACAGGCAGTATGAATATTTTAAAAAGCAAACCTGGGATTCATATAATATAGGAATGTCATTATTAAAACGTGCAGGCTGGATGAGCCCTTTAATGTACTTAATTGCATCTTTCGGTATTGCTTTTGTTCTTGGTTTCGGAACGTATTTAATTAATTCGGGGCAAATGACGGCAGGAAGCTTTGCTTCTTTTGTTACTTCGCTTTTATTGCTTTATAAACCCGTAAAAACACTGGGCAATACGATGACGGGTATTCAAAATATATTTGTTGCAATGGGCCGTGTATTTGAACTGTTTGATTTGGAACCGGAAATTACGGATTGTGAAAACCCTGTTGAATTAAGCGGATTAAACAATAAAATTGAGTTTAAAAATGTAAATTTTGAATATATACCGGAGCATCCCGTATTGAAAAATTTAAGTTTAACCGTAACTAAAAATGAAACTCTTGCAGTTGTAGGAAACTCAGGCGGCGGTAAATCAACCCTTGTAAACCTTATTCCGCGTTTTTATGATATTAAATCCGGTTCAATCACTATTGATGGAATTGATTTAAGAGATATCTCTTTAAAATCTTTAAGAAATAATATTTCAATGGTTTTTCAGGATAATTTTTTATATACGGGAACCATTAAAGAAAACATCATGATGGGTAATCCGGATGCAACGGATGAAGAACTTACAGAGGCAATTAAGGCGGCGCATCTTGAGGAAATGATTCAAGAATTACCCGAAGGTCTGGAAACCGAAATTGGAGAACGCGGCCTGACGTTATCCGGCGGGCAAAGACAGAGGGTCGCAATTGCAAGGGCGATGCTCAGAAATGCGCCTGTTGTAATATTAGACGAGGCGACATCTGCTCTTGATAATGAATCCGAAGCCATTGTTCAAAAGGCAATGGATAATTTAATGAAAAACAGAACGGTATTTATCATCGCTCACAGATTATCAACGATTAAAAACGCTGATAGAATTGCGGTTATAAATGAAGGCGAGCTTGTGGAGCTTGGCACCCATGAAGAACTGATGCAAATTGAAAACGGACAGTATAAGAATCTTTATGAGATGCAGTTTAAAAAACAGGAAGCGGCCGTATAATAAAAATCGGTAAACCTTACAAAACCGCAATCAGCGCCGCAATGATAAGAGCTGTATTAAAATGTATAAAGGTAGGAATACAGGTATCTTTTATGTGATTATGCCGGCCGTCGGCATTTAAACCTGCCGTAGGGCCAAGCGTTGTATCCGAAGCGGGCGAGCCTGCATCTCCAAGTGCAGCTGCCGCACAAAGAAGAATTACGCTTTGTGAAGTCGAAAAACCGAGCTTTAAACATAAAGGTATAAATAAAACCGCGAGTATCGGGATTGTTCCGAAAGATGAACCTATGCCGATTGTTATAATTAAGCCTATAAATAGCATTGCGGCTGCTGCAAGCAGTTTTGAATTTTGAACAAAGGGCAGTATTGAATTTATTAAGCCTTCAATTCCGCCCGTTTCTTTTAAAACCAGCGCATATCCCGCGCAAACAAGCATAACAAAGGCAATATAGCCCATCAAGCCCACGCCCTCATTGATTAAAAAATCCATATTTTTATGCGATACGGCGCGGAGGCCGAATATTATAATAAGCCCGCATAGCGCCCCTAAAGGCAAAGAACCGCTTACAAGCTGAATAATTAAAGTTACTATCGCACCGAGCAAGGTTATAAAATGTTCCTTTTTAAATTTTAAATCTATGGAACTGCCGGCGTTTTTACTTTCGTTTCCGGCCGGTGTAAAACCGCTTTCTGCACTGCAGTTATTAACAGCTGCATACTCTCTGGGTTTTCTGTAGGTTATAAAAATTGCAACAAGAAGTGCTATAAACATAGCGAACCCTAAAATCCAGCTGGATTTCCAGACATCCTGCTTTAAAACTTCTATTCCGTTATTTGTCATATTGTCTGCAATAAGCCCCTGAAATATAAGCCCGAATCCCGCAGGAATGGCAATATAAGGCGCTTTTAAGCCGAAAGCAAGAGAGCAGGCAATTATTCTTCTGTCAAGCTTTAATTTATTCATTAAAGGTAAAAGAGGCGGGATTAAAATCGGAATAAACGCAATGTGAACAGGGATTAAATTTTGCGACATCATTGAAATTAAAACAAGAATTCCGATTAAAAGATATTTGTTATCTTTAATAAAAGAAGATATTTTAACCGCAATTATTTTGGCAAGCCCCGTATGTGTCATAGCAGCGGCCAGTGTTCCTAAAAGGATGTAGCTTAATGCAGTTTCGGAATTTTGCCCCATTCCCGATATAAATAAATTCATAATCCTGTCCATGGGCATTTTAGAAATTAATCCTGCAATAATTGAACTTATCATTAAGGAAAATAAAACATTAACCTTTAAAATGCACAATAAGCAGAGAATAATGACAGATATTAAAACAGGATTAAACAATAATTCCATACAAAAATACTATCATAAAAAGCATAATTTAATTCATATGCTGAATATATTTCGCAATCTTTGATAAATTATTTGGTATTAAGTGATTTTTGAAAGTTGTCAAATGTCATAAAATTTCCGCTGAAATTTCTTTCTTTTTCTTTTTGTTCTTTATTGTACCTGTATTGTGTGAAAAATCTTGAAACGCCCGCAACAAAAAGTCCCATAACAGCAATTGAAAAAGCAAAAGGAACGGCGCCTATTATTGCCTTTTTGCCTACAAGGGCTTTAAATTCATTATTAATATCCGTTTTATTTTCTTTTGCAAGTCTTTGTGCAATTTCGGATAATTCGGAAAACTTTTTAACATTCAGATTATTATCTATAATTTCTTTGTATCCTTTTTTATTTTTGAGAAAATTCTTAAATCCTTTTTCTAAAAGTTCGCTTCCGGTTATAACATAAAATCCGACAAGCGGATATCGAAAAAGCGTTTCTAGGAAATTTTGTTTTCCTCTGTCATGTGCTGCTTTAAGATATCCAAGCCCCCCTATCAGCACACAGGCGGTTAACTGCCCGTGCCCTAAACCTAGTTTTCCGTTATTATCCGCAAAATCAAGCGAGAAATACTTATTTACGGTTTTTCTTGCTTTTTCATTATTTTTAAATAAAACATCCCCGGGAGTTAAAATAAAATCTGTCAGTTTTTGTATCGTTTTTGAATTTTCACCCTTTTTTAAAACTAAGGCAGATAACCCTAAAAGCCCCGCAAATACAGCGCCTGCCCCGATTATATTTTTTATGGCGCTTTTTTTAACTTTTTCTTATTTTTGTTTATCCTCATATTTTTCTTTTGATTTATTTAAATTTGCAATATTGTCAAAATCTGATTGTTTAAAAAGTTTTAACGTAAACAGATTTTTAAAAAAATTAAGCGTATATTCTGTAAGCGGGATAAACATTGAACTTATTGCTATGGCTGCTTTTACGGGTTTTATTTTATTCAGTTCTTCCTTTTTTAAAGCCTCACTGTTTTTAAGGGTTTCAAGCGGTTTTGATATTTCTTTGCAGAGTTTATCATTCAAACCCTTGGAATAAGTTTTTCTAAAGATTTTTTCGCCTATTAAAGAAGGGCAGTAATAAACAAGCATACTTTCGGAAATTTCCAAAAAACCCATATCGAAAAAATCGGCTTTTGACCTTGAAAATACTGCCTTTGGAGCAAAATTTGTCATAGTATCTTGAATAAATCTTGAATTTGCAAGGCTTGCGCCGCCTTTTGCTTCTTGTTTTTGAAGGTGGTTTGCAATCGGTTTTATGTATGACGGTAAATTTTGAACTAATTTATTTGTTTGTATTGCTGACATTTTATTTTTCCTTTAAATTCATATAACTAAAAAGACCCCGTCTTGCTGTCAACAGGGTTTTTTAAAATTATATAAATATTTGCTGAATTAATAATATAAAAGCGGACGACCTGTTAACAAATTAACAAGCCACCACCAGTTTGTATTTATATTATTAAAATTAAATGTCATATTTTTTCCTTTATACCCTTTAAATACTGTAAAAATATTTTTTTGTCAACAATATTTTGTTTCTATTGACAGAAACAAAAGAGCGTATTATTATATCACTGTTTATAAAAACAAACTGGTCTATGGTTTTTTAAAGAAGCATTAATAAAGACGGAAACATTTATTTTTATGCCGGAATTTCATAATATTTTATTCTATATATTATCCGTAATCCTTCTGGCTCTTATGCCCGGGCCTGATATTATTTTTGTAATTACACAGGGAATTACAAAAGGTGCAAAAGAAGCTCTTTTTGTATCTCTCGGGCTTGGTGCGGGATGTATTATCCACGCTGCACTTGCATCTTTCGGGATTGCAATTATTTTTCAAAAATCTGATTTTGCATTTAACATTTTAAAATATTTTGGCGCATTTTATCTTTTGTATCTGGCATATAAAACTTACAAAAATGCCGATAAAACAGTAATATCTGAAGAAAAAGCCGCAAAATACGGGTTTAAAAAAGGACTTTTAATGAATCTTTTAAATCCGAAAGTTATTTTATTCTTTCTTGCTTTTCTGCCCCAGTTTACTTCGGCTGATGCCTCTCATAAAGGGCTTTATATGTTTATGCTAGGTATAATTTTTATGATTATAAGCACATCTGTTTTTTGTATTGTTTCAATTCTTTCTTCATATTTGAATAAAATTTTTATACAAAATACAAAACTTATGACAAAAATAAATAAGCTGAGCGCCTTTATTCTTGGTATCCTTGCAATAATCCTGCTTTTGGCTTCAAAAAATTAAATCACGGCTCAAGAACATGTTGTATTTTAAACCTATTTTCTATACAAAAAGGGATAAAATTTGCTATAATTTTTTAAAATAGGCTTAAAATAAGGAAATGAAATGGATTTTAAACTTCAGAACGATAAAACAAGGGAATTTTATAAACAGGATTTTACGGAAATTAACAAAATTTTAAATGCTGCAAGAAAATCCCTCATAGATGGCAGTGAGATTGATTTATCGGATGTTGATTATAAGAAATTTTTCGACGATAACAATTTGCCTGATGTTACCTATATTACATTGTTTCAGGCAAAAAATCCTCCTTTAAGATTTGGAAGTAGACGTGCAAATTTTAAAGCAACGCTCCAAAGGGTAATTGAAAAAATAAGAACAAATAAAAGATTTAGTCTTTTTAATGTAAAAGACGAAGAGGTTTGCAGGATAATGCTTGAATATACAACAGATGTTACTCCTGTACAGGTATATAATCTTCATATGAAAGATTTTAGCGAAAACCGTTTTGAACCCGGTATTACAGGTATTAAAGCAATATACGGGGCTCAAAATTATTATTATATGCCGACTGACGCGATTGTAAAAAGTCATATGACAATAGGAAAAGCGCTTCAAACGATTGCAAAGTCTGTTCCTGATTTAAAGGGAAACAAAAATCCGGTACCGGTGCTGGAGGAAAAGTGCGGAAACGGCGTATGCAAGCTATTTTTAATTGAAAGCCGCGCTTTTATAACATATAAAAACGAATGTGTGCCTCTCTACAGAGGAAATACACTCTATAATGAATTTAACTGCGATATAACATGGAAAATTTTCCAGAATTCAGCTGACTGGCTTATAAAAAATATGAAAGATGACGGCAGATTTTTATACTATTATGACTGTGCGGACGATTCTTTTAACGACCATGAACATCCGAACAGGCCCCTGAATAACCTATATTACAATTGTTTAAGGCACTCGGGCGGTGCGATTGTTTTAATTAGAGCTTATCAGGCAACCGGTAATAAAAAATACATAAAAGCAGCTAAAAAAGCCCTGAAATTCACTACTTCAATAACAAGAAAACATAAAACAAAATTTGGCGAAGGTATGTATGTTTTCTATAATACAAAATCAAAACTCGGCGGTACGGGAATAGGCCTTGTAAGCCTTATGCAGTATAGAATTGCAACGGGTGATAAGAGCTTTGATAAGTATATTAAAGGATATACAAGACACCTTCTTTCAAGAATTTATAACGGAGAATTTTTAGGTTATTATATTCATCCTTCTTATCAAGGCGGCAAACCCCTGGAAACTATGACAGATGCTGAAAGAAGGGCTATGTTCTCCTTCTATTATCCGGGTGAAGCGCTTCTCGGGCTTGCACTTGTTGCAAATCATTTTAAATCGGATAAAAAACTGCAAGAGCTTGTGAGAGAAGAATCAAGACCAGCTCTTGATTGGATAGTAAATGAAAGACCGAAATATTATGCTGATTTATTTACATCTCTGCCTTCCGATGCGTGGCTTATGCAGGCAATTGAAGAATGGGCAAATGACCCCGATTTCAGGAATGAAGACTATGTAAATTTTGTATTTAATGATGCAAAAGAAATGATGAAAAGAATGTACAAAAAGGATGATTCGCCCTATATTGATTTTGAAGGCGGAATGTATTATGACTACGGCGATCATTATTATCCTGACGGTGCAAGGTGTGAAGGGCTTGTTGCCGCTTATTATCTGGCAAAAAAGCTTGAAAAATATGACCTTGCGGATGAGATTTTAAAGGCCTGCAGGCTTGCCGCAAAATGCCAGTATCAGCTGTATATCAATGAAAAAGTGAATTACGGGCATAAAAATCCTGCTAAAAGTGTTAATGCAATTAAATTTAAGGCTACAAGGCAGTGGGTGCGCGTGGATTCAATACAGCATGTGGCCTGTTTCTTTATCAGGCTTTTCTGGGCTATGAAGTAATAATAAAGGGAAAATATGGGATTTTATCTTAAAAAAACTATAAAATGCGGGCTGTTGAGATTTAATCTGTCAAATTCAGGTATCGGCGTATCTACGGGTGTTAAGGGCTTAAGAGCAGGCATAGACGGCAAAGGCAGAACATATATAGGGGGCGGAAAAGGGATTTTAAGATACAGAAAGCAGCTTGGCACCTTTGGCACCCTGAAAAACCGTGAAAATGCCAATGACAGCAGTATCTGGAAAATGATAAGTATTGTATTATTTTTGGCGCTAATTCTTACTGCCGCTTATCTTCTGGCTCCGGATACGGTGAAAAACCTTTTTGTAAGCTTATTTTAGCTGAAATATTCTGCTCAAAATCCTGTAAAATCAAGCAGAAATTCTTATGAAAACTTGCCTGAAAATTTGCAAAATCAATCGGAAATTTTATAAAAATCTATCTATATAAAGCCCGCAAACCGCAAAAAACGCATAAAAAAAACTCCCGAAAGCGGGAGTAAATCTTTAATAGGAAGGGAAGGTTAGGAAGTTAGGTTTGTGTGTGGAAAAATCGTGTTTATTAAATGTTAGATTAGGTTTGTTTTGAGTTTTTGTTTTGTGTTATCTCTTACATATATATAAAGTATATAAAGAATATAAAATTGCGCATTCTTTTTCTTTTGTTACATAACTTAATAAAAAACGCTGAAAATCAAATATGATAAGGGTTTTAAATTTTTAAATCTTTAATAAATTGTATGGCATCTTCCTTGGATTGTACAATGCCCTCAATTTGAGCCTCTTTTAGAGCTTCGACAATTTCTCCAAGTTTTGGTCCCGAGGTGATTTTTAAAATTTCCATAATTTCTCTGCCGTCTAAAAATTTTGGCAGAGCCTTCATTTTGTCTTTCACGTTGAAAAAATAATCAAGCAGATTTTGAAGGTTTTTTAAATTTTCATTTACCATATCGGTACTAACCGCTTCCCCTCTGGCAGAGAGCCTGTCTGCACGTGCAAGTTCCACTAAATCCTCGATATCAGGATAAATTTTTCGCACAAAACGCGCCATAGCCTTGTTTGTAACGCCGCCGGTTTCCGTAGATGCGCTGTGCGCAAGGGCTGAAGGGTATATATGATTTTTAATAAGCTTCGAAACGTATTCAATTTGCTTTTTTGAGAATTTTAACGTTGAAAGCTCTTGTGCTGCAAGTTTTCCGCCGATTTCATCATGGCCTATAAATCTGTGGCGGCCGCTGTCAGGCTCTATTGTCCAGCATTTCGGCTTTCCTATATCGTGATAAAACGCTGCCAGCTTGAGCAGAGGCTTATTTATTCTTATATTTTTAACGGTCTCAATTGAATGATGCACTAAATCAAGGTGGTGATGCGTGTTTGGAGGAATTTTTTTAATTTCACGCACAAACGGAAAGACTTTTTCTAAAAAATCAATATCAAACATTTCAAGCAATGTTTCAACAAGAAAATCCCCTTCAAACATTTTTAAAATTTCCTGTTGAATTCGCTCTTTTGCAACTGTATCAATACTTTCAGCGTTTTGCTTTACAAAACTTAAAATTTCAGGGGCAATTTTAAATCCTGTTTTCGACATAAAACGAAACGCCCGAAACATCCTCAGCGGGTCATCTTCAAGGTTTTTTAAATCGTATGTTTTTATAGTCCCTGCTTTAATATCTTCAAAACCGCCTGTAATATCAATAAAATCACCGTTTTTCAGGTCGTAAAATATCGAATTTATTGTAAAATCGCGCCTTTTAATATCATCATCCAGGTTGTTATTCAAGCCCTGTGCGATATCCGCGTAATCCTCTCCCGAAACTATGCGGTATATCTTGTTTTCACCATCAAGCTCCACAAACGCTGCCCCTATTGAATTTGCGAGGTTTCTTGCCGTTTTTTCCGTATCGCAGTTGAAAAGCACTATATCTCTATCATGTAAAATCGGCTCTCTGTCTGTTTTTTCCTTTATTGATAAAGCTAAATCCCTTATATATCCGCCCGCAAGATACGCTTCTGTCCCCGAAAGCCCTGCTCTTAAAAGATTAAGGTATGGATCATTATCTATAATTTTTTTGATTTTTTCCTTCATAATATCCCCTGCTTTTTTAATTCAAGCGCGGATATAACCTTTGAAACCCCTGCTGTTACTGCATTTGGCGCTCTGTAGATTAAATTGCCGAGTGTTGCCATTTTTAATTCCGCTGCTTTAAATTTTTCAAATTCCCTGTCTGAAAAACCGCCCTCCGGGCCTGTTACAAGCAAAATATCATCTTCTAAATCAATATCTTTAACGGAAGCCGGAATATCAGTATTTTCAAGCCTTTCGGCAAAAATTATAATATTTTCCTTTTTAAAACGGGCTAAAATTTCATCCTGTGGCAAAATCTCGAAAACCTGCATCAGATCTGCTCTTTCGCACTGTTTGAAAGATTCGTTTGAAATTTTTTGAAATTTTTCAATTTTTGATTTAATAAAATCAGCCTTTACGGTTGAAAAATCGGATACAAAAGGGTAAAGCCCTTTGATACCAAGCTCTGTAGCATTTGCAACAAGCAAATTCTGCGCATCATTTTTTAATACACTCTGTGCAAGATAAATCCTGAAATCCAGCTCCCGCTTCGATTTTTCACTTTCTAAAATTTCTGCTCTCACCTCTTTTTTTGAAACTTCTAAAACCCTTGTTTTATAAACATTTTTCTCTCTGTCAATAAATTTAAGGGTTTCGCCCGTTTTTATGCGAAGCGCGCAAACCAGATGCTGCAAGAGTTCCGCCTCTTTTACACGGATAAATTTTTCTTCAATATTTTCTTTTTCAATTAAAAAATGCGGCATAATTGAATTTTAACATAAATTTTTTTGTGGTATTATGTATTCGCAATTTTATTGGAGAAAAAGAATATGCTGATTGTAATGCGCCATGGGGCGAGCGAAGAACAGGTTGAAAAAGTTATAGAGGCTATAAAGAAAAAAGGCAGAGACGCCCATGTTTCAAAGGGTGATATGCACACAGTCATCGGTGCTGTCGGGGCAAATTCAATTGACCCGAGGGATTTTGAGCTATTGGATGGCGTTAAAGAAGTGCTCAAAATATCTTCATCTTATAAACTTGTAAGCAGAATTTTTAAACCCGAAGACACTGTAATAGAAGTAAACGGCGAGAAATTCGGCGGCGGAAATGTTGGCTTAATTGCAGGCCCTTGCACTGTGGAATCTGAGGAACAGGTGGAAGCTTGCGCTAAAAAATTATCATCTTACGGTGTAAAAATTATAAGAGGCGGCGCCTTTAAGCCCCGTACATCGCCCTATGCCTTTCAGGGTCTCGGCGAAGAGGGTTTGAAAATTATAAGACGCGTTGCGGATAAATACAATATGGCTGTAACCAGCGAAGTTATGGAGATTAACCAGATTCCCTTGTTTATGAAATATGTTGATATTTTGCAGGTCGGGGCAAGAAATATGCAGAATTTCAATCTGTTGAAGGAATTAAGCCATATAAATAAGCCCGTAATGATTAAAAGGGGCTTATCTGCAACCATTGAAGAGTGGCTTATGGCGGCAGAATATATTCTTTCAGGCGGAAACAGGGAAGTAATCCTCTGTGAGCGCGGAATAAGGACTTTTGAGCGCGCAACCCGCAACACGCTTGATTTATGCTCAATTCCCGTTGTAAATAAATTAAGCCACCTGCCTATAATCATTGACCCGAGCCACGGAACAGGGCTTCGCGATAAAGTGGCGCCAATGTCTATGGCATCTGTTGCGGCAGGCTGTGACGGGCTTATGATTGAAGTACACGACACGCCCGACTGTGCGCTTTGCGACGGTGCGCAATCGCTTTATCCGGAACAATTCAAGGATTTAATGGATAAACTCAAAAAAATCGCTCCCGTGGTAGATAAAAAAATGAGCGTGTAAATTTCGCTCTATTTGTCTGTAAAATATATATTCTGCACTGTTAAAATAAATTTTATTAATCAAGAGGATATTTTAATGGTGCAGGATTTTTCAATAATTGAAGATATTAAAACACCCGAAGAGTTTTTTTGATAAAATTAAAATTATTTCAGAGCTTTTTATGCGATATATAGAGATAGAAAATGCAGATTAAGTCATAATTTTTCTTGCGGAGACACTTTCCTTATGTGTAGTAAGTTATGAAGAAAACGAAAAACTTTGATGATTTTCCCATGCCTTTTTTATACTTGTTAGTAATACTAGATTTTGATAGTTATAGTCGGGATATTTGAATTTATTTGTCCGGAATTTGTACCGTCTGCAATAGAAAAATCACCGTTTATCACAATGTTAGCATTTTTGCCCAGTATTATGGCAGACTTAGTATCGCCGGTATCAACAGCATCGCAATCCGGTTCGGCCTCTTGCCGCATAAAGTCATTAATGCAATTTTCATAGCTTTTTTTGATAAATTCTACATCTCTGGGGTTAAGGTAGCTGCTGTTTGCTGAGATATTAATTCCGTCTTTTATAGCTTTTTTGATAATATGTATCGTTAAATCGCGCATCTTTGGAGTAAATGGCTTAAAAAGGTTGCTGGATAATACGATATTTTTGCAGCCCACTTCTTTTACAATTTCATAGAAGCCGTCTATATCGGTTTCATTATCATTTAGACCTTCAAGGAAGATATATTTCAGTCTCAAGTTGGCTTTCTCAAGAGGATATTTTTTTAAATTATCTACAACTTTATTTAAAAGGTCTGCTCCTTTGATTTTTTTATAAGTTTCAGGAGTTCCTGCATCAAGCGAAGTTAATACATGTACAGTTCTGCCGGTTTTTAAGAATTCTGCAAATTTTTCCCTGTATACCGTCATATTGGTGACAAATACTACCTGCCATTTGCTTTTTAATAAGATGTCAAATATTTCATCACAATATTTATTTGTGCAAAATTCACCGTTTGAAAGCTGTATTCTAAAATTAGGAGTATCGTATTCAGGCATTTGTGAAAACTGCCGTAATATTTCATATGTGGTAAATTTATCCTTATCATCTTTCAAACGCTCAAGCTGTTTTCTTGAAAAACAGTAAACACATCTTAAATTGCATACATCGCCCGGCTGATTGGTGCCAAAGCTTAAAGTATCCAGTTTTATTTTTTTAGGATAGAAACCGTATTTAAGATGAGGACATTTTGAACAAGGATTGGGTTTGTTTTTTCTGATATCATTAACCAGTTTGGTTGTATATTTTGTCCAATGTTTCATCCTTTCAGGAATTGAACCGGAAGTTTGCACCACGGGACATTGTTTTGTTATACAGCACGGTGAAAAGTCATTTTTTCTGTAACTTATAAAATGCCCGAGAAATCTGCAGCCCTTTCTGTATTCCCAATCTTCTTCAAAGAAATGAATTTTTTCAGGTGCAAACCTTTTCAAAAGCTCTCTTGCTGTATTCACAGGATTTTTGTATAGCACCCATACTTCCGCTTCGGGATATTGTTTTATAGCATCATCTATAGAAATAACCTTGTATTTGTTGAGCAGCAACGCATCCTTATAATTTCTAAGCTCATTGCTTTTGGTTGAGAAAACAACAGGTTCACCTGCAGTTTTTATATATTTATCAATTTTCTCAGTAATTTGACCGGTTATACCATAAAAAATAACCGGATTTTTCTTATTTTTAGAAAATATATGTTTTGGCCTAACCGCTGATATGAATTTCCCAACGTTATCTTTAATGCTCATTCAAAACTCCATTTAAAATCTTTAATTCAATAATTTACTGTAGTTTTTGCCTGCTGTCAATTATATAGCCCCTAAATCATCCGATAAACCCATGCCTTTTTTGTTACGCTTCTTAATCATTTTTTATGCTACAAGATAATTATGGTTAAATATGTTCCTCTACATCTGCATACAGAATACAGCCTTCTGGACGGCGCTATAAGAATTCCCGATTTATTTAAATTTGCAGCCGAAAACGATATGCCCGCAGTCGCAATCACAGACCACGGCACTATGTTTGGCTGTGCTGATATGTTTATTGCAAAAAATGAACTGTTATCTCATATGCTCGCTGATGAAGAGCAGGAATTTAAGAAAAAAATTGAAGCTGTAAAACCCATTATAGGCTGTGAATTCTACGTATGCGACGGGGATGTTATTGAAGACAGAAGCAAAAAAACAATGTTTCACCTTGTACTTCTTGCTAAAAATCAGGAAGGCTATCATAACCTTTGCAAGATGGATTCAATAGCTTCAACCGATGCTTATTATTATAAACCCCGTATTAACCATGAGATTTTAGAAAAGCATAAAGAAGGTATAATCTGCCTTTCTGCCTGTATTCAAGGTGAAGTTGCAAGAAATTTTCTGGACGGCCATCAAACCGTTGCGGAAGAAGCTGTTAAATATTATAAAGAGCTTTTCGGGGAAGATTATTATATTGAGCTTCAAGACCATGGCCTGCAGGAGCAGAAGGATTCAAACCCCTTCCTGATGCAGATGGCGGAAAAGTATAATATTAAAACCGTTATCACAAACGACTCGCACTATTTAAGAGCGGCAGATGCCCTCTGGCATGACACCCTTCTTTGCGAGCAGACAAAATCTTCCAAAAATGACCAGAACAGGTTCAGGTTTTCCGTTAATGAATTTTATGTAAAAACAGTAGATGAGCTCCGCGCTGCATTCAGCTGGATGGATGAAGATTATTTCAATAAATGTATTGAAAATACGGTGGAAGTTGCGGATAAGGTTGATTTCCAGATGGATAAGCTGGAATTTGGCAAAACAAAAGAATATCTGCCGCAATACCCCTGCCCTGATAATTTATCCGAAGAAGAATATTTTGATGTTCTTTGCAAAAAAGGCTTAAAAGAAAGATACGGCGACCCTATTCCTGAAAGTATCATGGAAAGATACGAATATGAAAAAAGCGTAATCTTTAAAATGGGCTTTCCTGCATATTTTCTTTTAACGTGGGATTTTATCAACTGGGCAAAAGAACATGATATCCCCGTAGGCCCCGGCCGCGGTTCTGCCGCAGGAAGTATTGTCGCATACTCTTTAGGAATAACGGAGCTTGACCCGATTGAGCACAACCTCCTGTTTGAAAGGTTCTTAAATCCTGAACGTATATCAATGCCCGATATAGATATTGATTTTTGTAAAAGGCGCCGCGGTGAAGTTATAGACTATGTTTCAGACAGATGGGGTGCAGACCATGTATGCCAGATTATAACGTTCGGCACACTTGCCGCAAAAGCCGCGCTGAAAGCCGTTGCAAGGGTTTATGATATCGATTTTTCAACCGCAAACAAATGGGCGGGTTTAATTCCCTCGATGCCCGGAACCAAGCTTAAAGATGCCCTTGCAGACGGTACGGAATTCAGACAACTTCACGATAACGACCCGCAGGCGGGAAGATTGATTGATGAAGCTTTGAACCTTGAAGGCTTGAAAAATCAGGTGGGTACGCACGCCGCAGGTGTAATTATTGCGCCAAAACCCATGAGCGATATTATCCCCGTTGCCCTTTCAAAAGAAAAATCCACAACAACCCAGTACCCCATGGCGGGTATTGAAAAAATCGGCCTTTTAAAAATGGATTTCTTGGGTCTTGAAACTTTAACCATCATAAGAGACTGCCTTGATATGGTGAAAAAGCGTACAGGGAAAGACATTGATATAAATAAAATTCCGCTTGATGATAAAGAAACTTTTGAACTTTTGAAAAAAGGGGAAACAGACGGTGTATTCCAGCTTGAATCTCCCGGCATGAAAGCGCTTGTAAAAAGGCTGAAACCTACGGTGTTTGAAGATTTAGGCGCTCTTGTCGCGCTTTTCCGCCCCGGTCCTCTTGAAGCGGGGATGGTGGATGATTTTGTGGACAGAAAACACGGCCGCCAGAAAGTAAACTATGCTCATCCCTTGTTGGAAGACATTTTAAAAGATACCTACGGCACAATCGTGTATCAAGAGCAGATTATGCAAATCTTCCAGACCCTTGCAGGATATACGCTCGGCGGCGCCGATATGGTTCGCCGTATGATGGGTAAAAAGAAATTGCAGCAGATGGCGGAACAGAAGTCTATCTTTATTGAAGGCGCCGCTAAAAATGATATGTCGCAGGATGCTGCCGCAAAGCTTTTTGAACAGATTGAAAGTTTTGCAAAATATTGTTTCAACAAAGCGCACTCTTCAGCCTATGCTTTTGTAGCTTATCAGACAGCCTATTTAAAGGCGCATTACCCTGTTGAATGGATGGCGGCGATTTTAACATCTCAAGCAAACGATCAGGAAAAAACCCAGCAGTATATTTTGCAATGCCAGACTTTGAATATCCCTGTTCTTCCGCCTGATATCAATAAATCCGATGCTGATTTTACACCGGACGGCAATGCAATAAGATTCGGACTTGCATCCGTTAAAAATGTAGGCCGCGGTGTTGTTGAACTTATTATGGAAGCAAGGAAAGAAAAAGAATTTGAAAGCTTCTATGATTACTGCTCAAGAATGGACGGCAGGTGCTTAAATAAATTAACGCTTGAAGCATTAATAAGGGTAGGTGCATTTTCAAGTATTGAAAAGAGCAGAAAACAGCTGATAGAAAACTATGAGCGTGTTTTAAAAGATGTTAACAGTAAAAAAAGCGCGCAATCCGCAGGGCAGGTGAGTCTTTTTGCAGGGCTCGGCGATCAGGCGCAGGATTTGGGAATTCCCACTTTCGAACTTACGGGTGATTCAAGCGATGAATATCTTGATACCGAAATTCAGCAGTTTGAACACGATTTAATGGGAATTTACGTTACAAGCCACCCGCTTTCAAGCATCAGGGATACTTTAAAATATTTAACAACGGATACAATTTCAGAAGTTCTTGATAATCCTGTTAATGACAGAACGGTCACAATCTGCGGACTTTTGAGCCGTGTTGCCGCAAAGCCTACCAAAAAAGACCCTTCAAAAATTTTAAAAACAGGTATTATTGAAGATTTATCAGGCGGCAGAGTGGAATTTGTCATGTTTCCGAAAACCGTTGAGAGCATAGGCAGTATGGTTCAAAGCGAAGAAAAGCTTATAATGACCGCAAAAGTGCAGGTCAGAGAAGAAAATATTAACCTTATTGTTCAGGAAGTAAAACCTATTCAAAACGTTAACCTTGTTACATTAAAGCTTCTTGAAGATTTGGCCTTTGAAGAGATGATTTATTTGAAAGAGCTTCTTGCAAAAAATAACGGCGAAGACCCCGTTGTAGTTGACTTTGAAGATGCAGAAAGCCTGAATGATGACCACAGGGTGCAGATTTTAACCAATAAAAAACTCTGGGTTAAAGCATCGCCCGATGTTGAAAATGTTATAAATAAGGCATTTAAAGGCAAAGTTGAGCTTGCAATAAAATCTCTTGCAGGATAAATTTACCCTGCTGAAAAATAGCTGTACCGCATTTTTTGACACAATATTAATTTTTCTTCAAAAAACTTTTAATTTTTTGGCAATTTTTTTATGTGTAAATACTTTATATATATAAGAATAATAAAAAACACATAAAAGAGAGAGAAATTAAGAGGATTATATTATGAGTGACGTAACAGGTGTTAGCTATTCAAGCGGTGTAAAACAAAGCTTTATGCAAAAGGCTGCATATATGGCAGCAGGCGAGATGGGCGGTGACGTAAGCATTTTTATGGATGCTATGGAAAAAACCGGCATGCGCACTACTATTGATGATTTATTAAAAGAATCAGGCGGCGAAATTCCCGATAATTTTGAATGCAAAAGTTTTGCCGAAAAATTAATTGATTCCGTTAAAGGATTTTTTACCCCGAAGACAAATGAAAGCCAGCCTGCCGAAATGACACAACAGGAGCAGGATGAAAAAGATGAATTAAACTTCACCTTTGAAACCAAAACGGATGTAGAATAGATTAATTAATATCTTTAATTATATTATCAATTTCATCGGCAAATTCCGGTAACTTATTTTGAATTGTATACCATATAATTTCGTAATCAATTCCAAAATAATCATGGATTAACTTATCGCGCATTCCTGCAATTTGTTTAAAAGGAATTTTCGGGTGTTTATTCTTTAATTCTTCTGATAATTTTTTACAGCTTCTCCGATTATTTCAAAATTTCTTTCAATCGCATCACGCGTTTTATCGTCATGTATAAAATCTTCAAAACAAATATCGTTTGTATATTTGAAGATTTTTTCAAGAGAATTCTTTATATCTTTTATGTAAAAAATATCTTTCTTCATAATGTTATTGCTTCGCTTAAAATTTCATCTTTTACAAAATGCTTTAATCCGTTTAGTGTTCCTAAATCAATTTTCTTATTGAAAATTTTTGAAAGATATTCTTCTAAATCCATAAAACTAAACATATCAACAGGTTTTTTAAAATTTACAAGCAAATCAATATCGCTCTTTGAAGTTTGCAGATTTTTTGCATAGGAACCAAAAAGCATAAAATTTTCTACCGAATATTTTTCATCTAAATATTCTTTGTGGGTGTTAATTATTTGTTTAATTTCATCAAGCGAATATATACGTTCCTGCATATCCTTGATTATATCATAAAATTTGCCTGTTTTTAAAGAGGGACTGCGCCTTAGCATTAAAACTTAAAATCAAAAAGTGTGTGGATTTCAACTTCAAGAGCATTAGCTAAAAGTTGTGCCGTTTTCACTGTAACTTTCGCATTGCCCTGCTCAATTTGTTTTATGTAGTTAGAATTTATATTAGCAATTTTGGCGAGCTGTACTCTGGAAAGTTTTTTACTTTTTCTTATGAGCGCAAGTTTTATGCCAAAATTCTTCTTAATATTACTATAATTCATATTGATAATTATATAATTATTGTTAATTGTTTTCTAACGTCTATCAACCATTAAATACCGGTTAATAACTATTAATTATAGAAAATACATTTCTCCATTGTAAAATGCGAGAAGAATTTTATTTAATCTACTGAAAATATATCTTTAATATCTTGATATGTAAGGGTTTTAGCTATGTTTCTGTCTACTGAAATTACAGAATCCACAAGCGAGCGCTTTTTGGATTTTAATCTTTGAATTTTTTCTTCCACAGTACCCTTTGTAATCAAGCGGTATACAAATACCTTTTTGGTCTGGCCGATACGGTAGGCTCTGTCTGTTGCCTGATCTTCAACCGCAGGGTTCCACCACGGATCGTAATGTATAACATAATCCGCCCCTGTTAAATTCAAGCCCGTTCCGCCCGCTTTAAGCGATACAAGGAAGATTGGAATTGTGGGGTCAGTGTTAAATCTTTCAACAACAGCCTGACGGTCTTTTGTTTTTCCTGAAAGGTATTCATACTTAATGCCTTTAGATTCAAGCCAAACCTTGATAATATCGAGCATTCCGACAAACTGGCTGAATAATAAAATCCTGTGGCCTTCTGAAATTATTTCTTCAAGCATAGATTGCAGATGTTCAAATTTGCCGGATTCTGAAATACCGAGTTTTCCTTCCGTATCGTACAATCTCGGGTGGCAGCAGATTTGTCTTAATCTTAGAAGAGCAGAAAATATTGACATTCTTGATTTTTCTAAGCCCACAGTTTCGATTGATTTGAATAATTCCTCTTTTGTTGAATCCAGAACCTGCAGGTAAAGGTCTTTTTGCTCCGGCGTAAGTTCGCAGTATGCAACAGATTCAATCTTATCAGGCAGATCTTTTGCGACATCTCTTTTCATACGTCTTAAGATGAACGGGAAAATCTGGGATTTTAAACGTCTTTCAACGGATTTATCCTCTTTTTCCATAATGGGATATACGTATCTGTTATTAAATTCAGGCACATCAAAAAGGAATCCGGGCATCAGAAAATCAAATACGCTCCATAATTCTTCCAATTTGTTTTCAATAGGTGTGCCGGATAGTGCCAGCTTATGTTTTGCATTCAGCATCTTAACGGATTTTGAAGTCTGGCTTTGATAATTTTTGATATTCTGTGATTCATCTAAGATTATATATCTGAATTCTTCTTTTTTATAATCTTCAATATCGCGCCTGATTAGTGCATAGCTTGTAATAACGATATCGTATTTTGAAATATTTTTAAATTTGTTTTTCCTATCCACCCCTGTGAGGTTTAAAAATTTCAAATTCGGGGCGAATTTTTCAATTTCGTTTTCCCAGTTGAAAACAACTGATGTGGGGCAGATTACAAGGGATGTTTTCTTTCCGTCTTTTTCTTTAGCTTTTTGTAAAAGTGTAAGTGTCTGCAGTGTTTTACCGAGACCCATATCGTCAGCCAAAATGCCGTTCAAGCTGTATTTATATAAAAACCATAACCAGCTGTAACCTTTTAGCTGATATTCTCTTAAGCTTGCCACGGTAGATTTTGGCAGAGGCGTATTTTCCATATTTGAAAAAGTTGAAATTTCTTTCCAGAATTTAGAGAATTTCCGGCTCATTTTTAATTTTACCTTCATATTCTCCATTTCTGAAACCACCCCTGCGCGGTAAGTTTTTACTATAAATTTATCTTCTTCGTTTCTGTAAGCATCATAAGTATTGAATGATTTTAATAATGAATAAACATCATCCACGGGGATTGAAGCCTGCCCTTTTCCTAAAACCTGATAATATTTTGCCCCGTCATATACAAGTTCTTGAATTTTATCTAATTCAATCCTCTCGCCGTCTACATCTCCGTACAGTTCAATTTCAAAAATATTTGTAGTATCGGGTGCAAAATCAATATCCGCGCATAACTGTAATTGTTTTGAAGCCAGTTTATATAAAGACATATCGTCTTTTTCAATAAATTGCCAGCCGTCTCCAGCGTTTTGAATGTAATAATTGTAAAAATCTATCGCATTTTCTTTTTCAAGCGCTAAATTATTTGTCTGCATAGGGTGGAATTTGCAGGCTAAAAGCATCTGATAAGCTTTTTGTTCAAATGCTGAATCTCTTTTTACCCAGTATAATAAATCTTTTGCGGGGTCTTTTATTGTAACATAAGGGGTTTTAGGAGTTCTTGTATAGGGAACTTTTACTCCGTCATATTCAAATTCAAGTGAAGCTTTTAAAGATTGATCATAATCCACGCCTAATTCCACAATACATTTTGGCGGTCTTTTTTCAAAAGCAAGGCGCTCCATCTCCTTTGAAAGTTCAACCGTCATCATCTCTCTTAATTTTGGCAGCTCTTCATATACAAATTTTCCGCCTTCAGCATCTTTAATATCCGTAAATGAAGCCTTTGTTAAATACTGGGGCAGAACTGAAACCTGAACATCCGTCGGGAAAATAACATCCTTATATCTCGCCCATTTCAGCTGGCGCGAAAAATACCTCACTTCTTCAAAAGGATAAATTTCACTGTCATCAGGGCGCTTCCAGTATAAAGAAAGAAGCACGTTTCCTACATATGAAATATTTACGCTTAAACATAATTTCCAAACATCGCTCATAAATTGAATTTTTTTATGAGTTTTAGCATCAATTACATCTTCAAGCTTTGATAACATCTTGAAAAATTCGTCAAATTTATTAATTTGAACATCATACCAGCCGGATTTTTTATCAAGCCTTGATTGTTTCAATAAAAGCCGAAACATCATTACTTCAAGTTTTTGAGCTTCATTTAAAGTAAAATCGGGGTCATTTTTCTGTGCTTCAAGAATTAATTTTAAAGGCCCTTCAAGATCGCGCATAACGCGTTTTGTGTTTCTGTCCATAACAAGAATGGAAAAGAAATTCTGACGTCTTTTGGGGTTAAAATGGAAGATATATCCGCCTTCAGGGTTTTCTTTCATCGGGAAATCTTCATCTTCAAAAACGGGCGGAATGTCATGTTTTTCATAAAGAAATTCATCCCACATATGACCTTTTAGGGCGCTCAAAGCAACAGCCACCGTATGCTTGCACCATGGTTCATCCAACGGGCAGCTGCAGGAAGGTTTTACACTTGTTTTGTTGAATTTTAAAGCCACATCGTAATGAGATTTAAAATTACCTTTTACCTGTGCTTTTACAACGGCATCTTTTAATTCAACAGATGCCACCTGCCCTTTTTGAAAATACTCGTAACCCCGGCGCCAGCTGCCCGGTTTTGCATTTTCCTTTATATATTTGTGGTTAAATTTATACTTCAAAAAATTCCTTTTAACAATCAAAATTTAAAATAATCAATACAAAAAGTGTGAATTAAAAGCTCCATACCGCGCCGATTAGACAATTCCAAAAAACAATAACAATATCGTTTTGTATCGGCATTAACTACTTTTAAAAATACCAGAAAATAAAATAAAAAGCAAGCATATGAATTAAGCAAATATTAAAGCTTTGCAACAGCGCATTTATATTGTAAACTAAAGTTAATTTAAAGGGACAGACGATGACTGATTTTAAAGATTTAGGGGCAGGGGTAGATATTGAAGAAATCGAAAGATTTGAAAAGTATAATACGGCAAATAACCCCTTTGTTTTAAGAATTTTTACAAAAGATGAAATAGAATACTGCTTTAATAAAAAAAATTATGCAGCTCACCTTGCTGCAAGGTATTGCGCTAAAGAAGCGTGTTTAAAGGCGGTATGCTCTTTCGGGTATGAAGCCGTAAGTTATGCCGATTTTGAAGTTTACCACGAAAGAAACGGGGCTCCTGAAGTTCGGATTTTAAATGAAAATCTGGCTGAAAAGGTTGAGCTTAAAATATCTCTTTCTCACAGTAAAACAAATGCCGTATGCTATGCAATTGCACATAAAAAACCGTTTCAATTGAATTATAACAAAGGTGAAGATGAAGCTTATAAAAATGATTATATAAATAATAATTTCGGGGAAGATTTAAGAAAGGATGTTTATGGATCAGCGGAAATTTAAATATTCGCCCATTTTATATCTTGTAGCCTTTATTGTGGCGCTCGGCGGGCTTTTATCCGGCTTTGATACAGGTGTTATTTCAGGAGCTCTTTTATTTATAAAAGATGAATGGCATCTTTCCGATTATCTTCAGGGAATTCTGGTATCATCTACCCTTGTGGGTGCTACAATAGGTGCTGTTTTAAACGGTTACCTTGCAGATTTATTCGGCAGAAAAAAGATTTTAATATTTACGGCGGTTCTGTTTTTTGCAGGGTCGATATTTTGTGCTGCGGCAGCAGATATTAATATTTTAATATTATCAAGGTTTATTGTAGGTTTTGCAATAGGAATTGTCACATTTGCAACCCCTTTGTATCTTTCTGAAATTTCCCCCGAAAAAATCAGAGGGACGCTTGTTTCTCTTTTTCAGCTTGCAATAACAATCGGGATTTTATTTTCATACCTTGTAAATGCAGGTTTTTCAAACGTTCAATACGGCTGGAGATGGATGCTTTTATTCGGAATTTTTCCTGCAATTATTCTGGGCACAGGGATGCTTTTTATGTCTGATACCCCGAGATGGCTTGTAAAAACAGGGCGTGATGATGAAGCAAAGAAGGCCTTTCAAAGAATTGAGCCTGAAATTGATGCGGATAGTGAAATAAGTGAAATTAAAAAAATATTAAAAGATGAAAATACTGATAAAAAATTTGAATTCAAAAAATGGATGGCAGCCCCGCTTTTGCTCGGGATAGGTTTAATGTTCTGCCAGCAGTGGACAGGTATTAATACAATAATTTACTATGCGCCTACCATTTTAAAAATTGCGGGGTTTAATTCTAATTCAAGCGCTATCTGGGCAACTGTCGGAATCGGCGTTGTAAATTGCCTTATGACATTTATTGCAATATTTTTATCAGATAAAGCAGGCAGAAAGCCTCTGCTTTATGCGGGGCTTTGCGGCATGGCGGTATGCCTTTTTATACTGGGTTCCGCTTTTCAATTTCAAAATGAGCTCGGCTCTTCTTTAAAATGGTTCTGTCTTTTTGCTTCAATGTTTTATATTGCATTTTTCTCATTCTCGCTTGGCCCTATTATCCTGCTTCTTGTGTCTGAAATTTTTCCTTTAAAATTCAGGGGGCTTGGGATGAGCATATCAACAATGTCAAACTTTTTGTTCAATTTTACCGTAACTTTAAGCTTTTTGCCTTTGATTAATAAAATATCGGAAAGTTATACATTTTATTTATACGGTATAATTGCTGTAATTTGTATATTCTATGTTTATTTTATGGTGCCTGAAACAAGAGGTATCAGTTTAGAGACAATAGAAAAAAACTGGAAAGAGGGGGTTCCCCCGCGTAAATTTTAGAATGAAAAGGGAAGCCCCCCGTAAATTTTAGAAATATCTAAATACGAAATCCGCAGGAAATTTTAAAAAAGGATAAAATATGTTTAAACATTTTAAAGAATCAATATTTGTTACAATTTTCGGGTTTATTGCAGCCTATTTCTGGGCGGAGCATATAATGCCTTCAAGCGGCTTAAAAATTCTTTTTGTAACATTTTTCCTTGCAATTTTAGAGGTGACATTATCTTTTGATAATGCTGTTGTAAATGCTCTTATTTTAGAAAAAATGACCCCGAAATGGCAGCATCGTTTTTTAACATGGGGTATTCTGGTTGCGGTATTCGGTATGAGATTTTTATTTCCCGTGATGATTGTTTCCATATTTTCAAAATTAAGCCTTATAAAAACAATCCACCTTGCGCTTGAAGATGTAAACCGCTATACTCATTATCTGCATATAGCCCATGCGCCGCTTGTAGCTTTCGGCGGAGCGTTTTTAATGATGGTCGGGTTAGAATTTTTCTTTAATGAAAATAAAAATCCCTGGATTAAACCCTTTGAAGAAAAGCTTGTAAATTTAAATATTAAATACCTTGATATAGCATTTACCGTTGCCTGTATTGCTCTGGTGCAGTATGCGCTTCCTTTGGATATCAGATTTAATGTTGTAATATCAGGGCTTATCGGGATTATTACATATTTGATTGTTAAATTCTTGTGCGGTATTTTGGAAAAAAGCCAGCAAAAAACAATATCAGATAATGTTAAAGGTGCTGCAACGGGCGGATTTATGATGTTTTTATATCTTGAATTAATTGATGCATCATTCTCGCTGGATGGGGTTTTAGGGAGTTTTGCAATAAGTAAAGATATTATAATAATTACTATAGGGCTTGCAATAGGGGCTATGTTTGTAAGAAGCCTGACACTTCTTCTTGTTGAAAAGAAAACATTAAAAACTTATGTTTATTTATCTTCAGGTGCCCATTATGCAATTCTTGCGCTTTCCGTTATTATGTTTATTTCAACATTCCATGAACTGCCTGAAATTGTAACGGGTTCTCTCGGGCTTTTATTTGTAGGTTCAAGTTTTATATCTTCTTTAATTGAAAATAAAAAACATAATAATGAAATCCATATTAAATAGCAAAAAAATTCTATTCTGCGGTTTATATAAAAAACATCGGGATTGAAACTTAAAACAAGAGAGATTTTTTATGAGAATAGGCGCAATTGTACCGTTTAAAACCTTCAATACAAATAATTCAATAAACAGCCTGTCTTTCGGGGCAAAGTATTCTTTCGGCATAAAACCGGATGTGTCGGGTGATGAATTTATAAGGCAGCAAAATGAGCTTGACAAAGAAGCGCGGCAGGCGCAAAAAGCAAGGAAAAAAGGTGTAAATGTTCCTGAATATAAAATAACAAGAACAGATAACGGCAAATATATCAGACAGATAAGATATGAAACAAAAGGTGAAATTCCTGATATTGAAAATAATCCCTTAAGATATAAGCACCTTAGAAAGCTTTTTGATAATTTATATTTTATGGACAGGGCAGGTATTTTTCACAATGACCTTGATAAATCCCATATATTTTTAGAAAAAGATGGCGGGGTTGAATTTGATTGTTTTAAATATTCCGTAGATTTTTATAAAAAACGCAACGGTGAATTAAAAGGAAATGACGGCAGCATCAGAACTCCTGAATTTATGTTTCCTTCAAACGAGGATACCTTTAAAGAACATTTTCTCGGCGGATATATTAATGAAATGGATGAAGATGACAGATACTATTTTGTAAAAAATTATCTTACAATGCGCCATAATTATCATTACAGACGGGGCGATTTGCTTGTAAACAGGGGCTTTCCTTTGAATAGCAAAACTGTTCAATATGAAGATATTCAGGCGGAAGTGTTTTTAAATCCTTCAAATCAAGTTGTTAATTACGAAATCAAAAAGCTTGAAGCATACGGATTAAAAAGAAAAGCATTTACGGAATGGGATGAAGGCGGCGGAGCCTGCGGGCATGAAATTAAGCCGAAAAGACGCTTTAATGCCATTTTATTAAATCTTGACTGCATCTATGAGGTAATGGAATTAAGAGACGAAGCCAGGATTTTATCAAACCATGCACAAACGGAAGCTGAGAGAAAATATTTTGCCTTTGAAGAGGAACTGGCCCAAAAACGGCTTGATGATATATATTCTGATACAAAGGGAATGGGCGCATGGAATTTTAACGATACGGAACATAATATATTTTTAGGTACACAGGAAGAAAAAGAGTTATTCCTGCTGCTTTTTGATGATATCAATACATCCGATGTATTAACGGCGGAGAAAAATTTAAAAATTGCGGAGGATTATTATCAAAATCTGGTCAATAATTGGAATAAAGAATTAAACAAACAGTATAAAAGCAAATTTGAAAATTTATAAAAATATTAAATTTTATTAATAAAAATTTATAAAAAAATATTTAAAAGCAAAAATATTTATTTTCTGCTTTATAATAAACACAAGAGTGGAATTAAAAGGCATAATTTAAATGTTTATATCCCCGGTTAATTATATTAATTTTACAGGCACAACCAAATATGTGCCAGGTTGCGGGGACACACGCAAAGAACAGGCTCGTTATCTTGATAAAGAAGCAAGACAGGCATATAAAGCGAGAACCAACGGAGTTAATGTGCCTGTGTATTCAGCTGAAATAATTTCAAAGATACACCCTGATATTACGATTAAATATACGGTAGATGGCGATATGCCGGATGCCGATAAAAATCCTGTTACAAATGAACATATTAAAAATTTATTTGAAAATTTTATAAAACTTGAAGAAATAGGTTTATGTTACGACCGTTTAACGCCTGATAACGTTTATTACGGTAAAAACGGTAAAGTTGAAATTGATTCCTTAAGAAACGCACAAAATTTTTCAATTAACAAGGATGATGATTTATTCACTCTTCCGTCCAATGCTGATGCCTACGAAGCCGGAGGCTTGTGTTATTATGTTGACAGCTTTCAAGATAAATACCGGCAGCATGGTTTTTTAAGATGTTATCTGCAGCAAAAAGGAAGGTATCACGCACAACGTGCAGAACAGCTTGCGAAGCTTGGTTTTAAACCTAACAGTAAAGCTGTCAGTGTTGAAGATATTAAGGGCGGGGCTTTAAAGAATCTTTCAAGCGAGATGATTAATCGCACGAAAGATAAATTTGAAATATATATTTTGAAAAATGAAGCGGAAAAAGAATGGCGCGACGGCAATATCTTTGCTGACGGTAAAGCAAAACCAAAGAAACGATTTATATCATGCATATTTAATTTTGAAGCTCTGAAACGCGCAATAGCTCTTGAAGAAAAAACAAATACGCTTTCAAAAGATTTGCGGGATAGATATGAAAGAGAATATTTTGCACTGGAAACAAAGCAAATTGGCGCATTAAAACAAGAAATTATTAAAATTATTGAAGAAACCGGCAGTCTGAACTTTGCGGATGAAAGATACGGCAAACAAGGGCTATACCTTGGTACAAAGGCAGATAAAGAATTCTACGATAAGACCTTTAAAACTCTAAAAAACGATATAAAAGAGGGTAAATCCGCAGAAAATATAAATAAAACCATTGATATTCTTGAAGATTTTTACAGAAACCGCATTGCCGAATGGAAACTTGAAAAGAATAAAATATATAAACAAACATACATCGGCGGAAAAGCCAGTATAATTCCCATAGAACAACAGCCTTCAACGGGTGCAAGAATTTATTCAAAACAGGCACATACACATTTTAATTAAAAAAAATTACAGCTTGTGCAAATAAAGTCCGGAAAACAACATGGATTGGAATAAATTATAAATCTATTTTTGATGTATCAACAAGTTCTGTCAATTTAATTTTAAGAGCCTTGGCGATTTTTTCAAGAGTTTCAATGGTGGGGCTAATTTCTCCTCTTTCAATAAAACCTATGGTGTTTTTGTTTAAACCTGCAAGTTCGGCGAGTTTTTCTTGAGAAAGTTTCATCCTCATTCTCAACACCCTTACTTTTATTCCGATTTTTTCATTAATACCTATATTGGTCATTTCAACCATTATATTAGTTTATTGACAAACTATTTTCAACATAATATATTATATTTATCTTTAATATATTAGTTTAAAGGAGCAATTATGAAAAATACGGATAAAATTGAAAAATTAAAAAACCTGTCAAAATTACACAAAGATTTGCTGTCTATATACAATCTGATAGAAATTGAACAGGAAGCCCTTGATTTATGCTGTGAAAACGGAAGAGACTGTCATCATATCTCTGCCTTAATAAATATTATTCTTGATAAATTCCAAACCACCCTTAAAACATTTGAAACAATAACCAAATCTGAATGTTAATTATTAAAAAATAATGGAAAATTTAAAAAACTTGTTTAATAAAAAATTTGTCGAAGACGGGACTTGAACCCGTACAGATTGCTCCACACGCCCCTCAAACGTGCGCGTCTACCATTCCGCCACTCCGACAAATTAATTCATTATTTAATTTTCAATTTACTGTCCGTGGCGGAAGCAACCGCTTCGCTTTTGCCCTCTCGTAAAACGTGACATTTAGTCACCTTTTACTTCGGCAGAGTGCCACTCCGACAAATTAATTCATTATTTAATTTTCAATTTACATTTGGCGGAATGGTACATTTTCATATACGGCTCACAAAACACAAGTTTTGACTCGCCTGCTCCATTGCAAACTTGACATTTAGTCAACTTTTCAACGGAGTCCTACTCCGACAAATTAATTCATTATTCAATTTTCAATTTTTTACTATGCTTTGTATTTTTTGAACATCAAAGATGCATTGTGCCCGCCAAATCCGAATGAATTTGTTAAAGCATAATCAACTTCGGCTTTAACCGGTTTATGCGGTACATAATTTAAGTTTGCAACATTTTCATCCTGATTGTCAAGATTTATTGTAGGAGGAATAATTCCTTCCGTTATTGTCTTAATACAAACAATAGATTCGGCAGCACCTGTAGCGCCGAGCATATGTCCGTGCATACTTTTTGTTGAAGATACTTTTAAATTCGGATTAGAATCAAGGTCGCCGAATACTCTTGCAATTGCTTTAGATTCAGCACAATCGCCGAGGCCGGTTGATGTTCCGTGAGAATTTACATACCCTACTTGTTTAGGGTCAATTCCGGCATCTTTTACCGCTAATTCCATAGCTTTGGCAGCACCGTCTCCTGAAGGATCGGGAGCCACGATATCATAAGCATCAGCTGTCTGGCCGTATCCTACAATTTCAGCGTATATTTTAGCGCCGCGTTTTTTGGCATGTTCTAATTCTTCTAAAACAAGAACCGCCGCACCCTCAGACATTACAAAACCGTCTCTGTCTTTATCATAAGGGCGTGAAGCCTTAGTCGGTTCATCGTTTCTTTTTGATAAGGTTCTTGCTGATGTGAATGCACCGATGCCGAGTCTTGTAATAACGGCTTCCGCACCGCCTGCGATAATCACATCGGCATCATCATATTGAATACTTCTGAAAGCATCGCCGACACAGTGAGCTGATGTTGCGCAAGCTGTAACAATTGCTTTATTTAAGCCTTTTGCGCCGTATTTCATTGAAATTCTTCCTGCGCCCATATCGGCAATAATCATAGGAACCGTGAAAGGCGAGCATTTGCAAGGACCTCTGTCAATAATAGTGTGGTGTTGTTTTTCAAAGGTATCGAAACCGCCTGCAGCAGAGCCTACAATTACACCGAAACGGTAAGGGTCAACATTATCAACTGAAGCGCCTGAATCTTTAACGGCTTCTTCTGCGGCAACCATTGCAAATTGCGTATATCTGTCCATTCTTCTTGCTTCTTTAGGATCCAGATTGCTTGCGGCATCAAAATTCTTTACTTCACCTGCAATGTGAACCGTATGTCCGTCAAGAGAAATATTTTCTATTGTTGATATGCCGCTTTTTCCTTCAAGCAGGCTGTTCCAGAATGTTTTAACTCCGACACCGAAAGGTGAAACAATACCAATCCCCGTAACTACTACTCGTCTTTTTGTGTTCATATTAATAAATTTTCCTTATCAGATAAGTTTTCATAATGCAAAACTAAAGCATAACACTTTTAAAATAGGGAATAAGGGAATAATTTAATTTTACTCAATATTATTCCCAAATATCAACCTGTTTTGCATAAACATTTTGCTTAATAAATTTTGCAAATGATTTATGTTAAAAATACCTTATGCAGGGCTCAAGCCTTAGTTAAGGTGTGCATCAATGTAATCAACAGCATCTTGAACTGTAGCGATTTTTTCAGCTTCTTCATCAGGAATTTCGCAGCCGAATTCTTCTTCAAAAGCCATAACTAATTCAACAGTATCTAATGAATCAGCGCCAAGGTCGTTAGTGAAGCTTGCTTGTGGTGTAACAAGGTTTTCATCTACGCTAAGTTGATCTACTACTACTTTTTTTACTCTTTCTAATGTGCTCATTTTTTACCTTCACCTCATTAAATATAAATAATACTAACTATTAACATGCTCAATTATACTAAGCACATGATTATTTTGCAAATTGTGAAGGCTTTATGGGGTTAATTGTATCTAAATTGTAATATTTTTTTATATAAAATGCGGGCCTTTTCAAACTTGAAAGTTTTAATTAGCCCGCAAATTTATTTTATAAAGCTGATTATAAATCTTCGTTAATCGTTACATCTTCCAAAAGCTTAATGTAAACTGCTTCACCTGCTTTTGCGGAATAATTTAAGCCTTTTGTAACAAGACCCGTAACAAGTCCTGCACCTGCACCTGCCGGAGCACCGATTGCAGCGCCGGTTCCGAAATTATCATCAATAGCACCAAATCCCATGCCGGCACCTGTACCGATAACTGCACCGCCTGCAGTATATGCTGCAACTTTTTTCCAAGGATTTTCTTTTAAGTATCCGTCGCGTTTATTGTGAACGTATCCTTTTAATTCGCTCGTTCTTCCGTCAGGAAGTTCCATTCTTGTAAAGTTTACTTTAACTTCGCCATTTTTGTTAAACCATTTAGGGTTAATAATATCTTCAACATTTGCGTAAAGCTTTGTATTGGCAGGAATTACGGTTGTTCCTTCATCTGTTACCACATCGTTTCTGATGAAAAATGTAACATCATCGCCCGTGTTTGATTTTTTCATTTTATAGGGTTCAAAAAATTCAGCTTTTAAAATATTGCCTGCCGTAATAATCTTTCTTGTGTTTGTCATAACAACGGTATTGGATTCAGCATCTTTATGAATATTTAAATGTTCCGTACCGAGAGTTTTTTCAGGAGCAACATATTCTTCTTTTACAACATTCAGCATTTTGCTTAATTTTGCAAGTAATACAGCAGTTTCCGCTCTTGTAATTTCTCTTTCCGGTTCAAATTGTAAAGCATCGGGATAATTTACATAAAGCCCTAATTTTACAGCTTTTTCATAAGGTGTTTTTGCCCATGCCGGTATTTTATCAGCATCGGTAAAATCACCGAGCACATCTTCATCTGTTTCAACATTTTTTGTAATATGGCTCATAACAGATGTTACTTCCGCTTTAATCATTTTATTGTCCGGCTTAAAGGTTTTATCGGGGTATCCGTATACAAGACCTAATTCTTCGGATTTCATAATTGAATTAAAGTTTTCAGTTTCAGAGTTGATATCTGTGTAAGGGTTCTCAACATTAACTTCTAAGTTTTGATGTCCTAAAACCTTAACAAGCATTTGAACAAAATCGCCTCTTGAAACAGAAGCTTCAGGATTAAATTTATTGCTTTCATCAAGCTTCATAACATCTTTTGAAATCATTTCATTAATTTCAGCACTTGCCCAGTAGGCTGTATCAACATCTTCAGCGGCAAATGCCGGAGCAGACACTAATAAACCTAAAAGAGCAAAAAAACCAAATAATTTTTTAAACATTTTCTACTCCCTAAGTATCCATAAACTAACTATATATAATATTATTATAAAACCTGCCGTTGTGCAAATTTGAAATATTTATTACGCAAATTCAAAATAAAAAGCGCCCTTTTGCTTTAAATTCGGGCGCTTTAAAATTAAACTCTTCTAATTCCCATAAACTCCACAGTTTGTTTAATTCTGGTTTGTTTGAGGGGTGCTCCAGTAAGCTTCGCGTGATAATTTTGAGCTCACTGTTTCTTGAGAGAGGTTTATATTGTCCGGAGTGAATATAAACACTCTGTCACCGATTCTTTTTTGATCCCCTTCAAGGGCATATGTACATCCGCAAAGAAAATCAACAACCCTTTGAGATTGTTCTTTATCTAATAACTGGAGGTTTAAAATAACCGTTTTCTTTTCCTTTAATGCTTCTGCAATTTGCGTTGTAGATTCACTGTATGAGCGCGGTTCAAATACAACTACTTCATATCCGCTTGGTGCTGCTTCATAATTTCTCTTGGGAAATTGTCTAACATTGCTTCCATGGCTTGTAATGGGTGAAGTTGTTTTGTATACAGGCTCAAGTGCGGCATTTCTTTCTGTAGGATATTCTACACCAAACTCATCCTGTAATTCTGAAAACAAGCCTTCATCTTCTTTTCCGCTTTCAAACGGTGAAGTTAAAAAATTAACTATCTTATTAATTGTATTTGAAACTCCGGTCACCTTTTCCTCCTAAATTTTTATTCAAATAACGTTCTACCTAGTCTTATCATTGTTGCACCTTCTTCAAGTGCTATTTTGTAATCATTGCTCATCCCCATTGAAAGCTCTTTTAAATTATATTCTTCTTTCAATTCTCTCATCTGCCTGAAAAGTTTTCTGATTAAAGCAGTATCATCGGTTAAAGGTGCAATTGTCATAAGCCCTTCAAGACTTAGATTTTTTAATCCTTGAATTTCTTCAACCAAATTTTCAAGCTGAGAAGGTGCAATACCTGATTTTTGCTGTTCGCCCGCATTATTTACCTGAATTAAGATTTTCTGCTTAATCCCTTTTTGTGCGGCAATATTGTCAATTTCCACTGCAAGCTTTATACTGTCTACGGAATGAATTAAATCAAAAACCCCTACCGCTTTTTTTACTTTGTTGCTTTGCAAGTGTCCTATCAAATGATAATGCGATTTTGAAGTGATTTCCTCCTCTAGAGAGTTGATTTTTTCAATTGCATCAAGAACTCTGTTTTCACCGAAATTATTCAGCCCGACCTTGAAGGCTTCCCTCATTTCATTCACCGTATAATATTTTGAAACGGCTATGATTGTTGGATTAAATTTGTCTGCAAATGTCAAAATGCGATTAAAATTTTCGGAAATCTTTGTATACACTTTTCAAGAACTTTCCGGCTTTGTTCTGTTTCAAGCCTTGCTAAGTTTCTACCTCCAAACTTTATGTATTTAATTATAAAATCGAAGTGTAGTTGTGACAACATTTAAATGAGTAAACTATTTGTTGTGCAATTTATCATGTCAAAACATGGGCTCTGACATGTTTTCGGCTTTTTTAACTTTCTTAATATTACTTAATAAATAGTGTATTTTTGCAATTTTCATGACATGTGTAGTAAAAATTTGGCATGCCTTTTTAAAATTCGGCATGGAAAATAATGAGATTAAAAAGGTATTTGTTATAAAAATACAGCATCAAGCATAAGTGAATAAAAATTTCTTATCGAACATACAAAGTGAGAGTGTTTGAGCTGGCACGCTTATCGGCTGAAAGTGCCAGCGAGTTCTCGAACAATAAAAGGTGAGATTAGAAATTTTATGAGTGTTGCCAGACTGCTGTATTTTTATAACAAATACCTTTTTTAAGTGTAATAATAAAATCTAAATAAGCTCAATCATCTCGCGTACTGCGGTTTCTAAGCCCACAAACACGGCGCGGGATATTATTGAATGCCCGATATTTAATTCGCACAATCCTTCAATTTTATTCATTAAAGAAACATTTTCATAATTAAGCCCGTGCCCCGCATTTACCTTTAAACCAAGGCTTTGAGCATAATTTGCAGCTTCTTTTAATTTATTGAATTCAACCGTTTCATTTTCCGTTTTAAATGCGTTTGAAAAAGCTCCGGTGTGAAGCTCTATATAATCAGCACCTATTTCAACGGATGTTTTTACCTGTTCTAAATCAGGATCGATAAAAAGGCTTACAATAATATTTTTTGAATGCAGAGCTTCAATTAATTCCTTAATCCTTGCCTTATTTTGAACAACATTTAATCCCCCTTCCGTTGTAAGCTCCTGTCTTTTTTCAGGAACAATGCAGCAAGAATAAGGGCATAAATTCAATGCAATTTTTTGCATTTCATCTGTTGCAGCCATTTCAAGGTTTATTTTTGCCTTTAAATTTTTCTTTAAATTTATAACATCGTCATCTTTGATATGACGCCTGTCTTCTCTTAAATGCACCGTTATGGCTTCAGCGCCTGCCATCTCGCAGATTAATGCAGCCTCAAGCACAGAGGGTTCAATTCCGCCCCTTGCGTTTCTTAAGGTTGCAACATGATCAATATTTACTCCTAAATTCATAGCTCAAATTTAGCACTTTTTTTGTTTTTTTAAAAGAGTTTTTTCTTTAAAAAAATGTATTTTTTAATAATAAACTAGCCTATACGGTGGATATTGCTTCAATTCTGCTGGATTAAAATTTTGGATTGTAATATAATAAGAAATGTTACAATGTAGCCATTCATTATAATATGCTTTTTAGCTTAACGAGAAGAAAAGAGTGAACTGTCCTAAGTGTAAAGCAGAACTTAATCCGAAAGATACCGTATGCCCTAATTGCAAATTAAGGCTTGTTTTTGAATGCCCCAGATGCAAAAGCCAGATAAAAATAGGCAGTTCTTCCTGCAAAAAATGCGGGTTTGTTTTTGTAAAATTCTGTCCCGAATGTAATTGCGCAAACTACGTTTCAAGTTCTCACTGCAGGAAGTGTTTTCATCATTTTAAAGAAGATGAAGAAACTCTTCAAAATATAAAACTGCATCCTGAAAAGGAAAAAGAAAAAGAAGAAACAAAAGAACAAAAGCCTCTTCCTCAGGTTCAAACACCTGTAAGGTTAAGCGTTTATGTTGATTTTATAACGCTGAAAAATGTCTTTGAAAAATACAAAGATGAAGAATTTAAGCAGAAAGTAATTCTTAATATAAAAACGGCAATTAAGCTCGCATTCAATGTTGCGCCGGATTTTATAAAAGATGATGTTGTTAATTTTAAAATTAATTACTCTAAAAAAATAAGCTTCCTTGAAAAAATTAATAAATTTTCTGAAGAGTTTTCAAAATTTAATTCAATTTTAAATGAAACCCTCGGAGCTGATATATCTTTTAAATTTGCAGTGCTCGCGGAAGGCGAGATTAAACCCAATACCCCCGTAAAACAGCTTGAATACGGTATTGAAAAAGATATTATAACATCTGAAGGTGCCTATAAGATATTATCTGATGCAATTCCTTTAATTAAAATTTCGCCTGATTCATACAAAATGGTATTTTTAGACCAGAAACCGGAATTTACCCAGTCTAAAAGCGTCAAGGAAGATGTTGCGCTTGAATTAATCTATGATACCATCTGCGATTCAGCCGGTGAAATAAAAGGAATTTCCGTTAATGCTCCGCGCGGCGCCGGAAAGAGTTATCTTCTTGAAAAACTCTATAAAAAACTTGAAGATTCAAATGTTCTTGTTTTAAAAGGACAGTGCAGCGCCCTGACGCAGATTACTCCATTAGGGCTTTTGCAGGATATCTTATTGTCATTATTTAATCTTTCCTTTGTACCTTCAAAATATGAAAAAAGGGTAAAAGAATTAAGAAACACCCTTCAAAAACACCTTTCTTTTATGAATGAAAAAGAAGGTTTTGACCCTAAAAAAATTGAAGTATTAATAAATCTTGTATACCCCGTGGGAGAAGATTTTTACGAAAACATTTTAACAAATAAACAAAAAACATTTGCCGATATTAAAGACGTCCTGGAAGCGCTTCGCGGCGAATCAAAGCTGGTTTTAATAGTGGATGATTTTGATTTAATTGATGAAACATCCTTTGAATTTTTAAAATATTTAACAAATAAAGATTTCTTTACAGAAGGTGCAAAATTTCTTTTAACATACAGAAACCAGCATTCTTTAAATATGTATATTAATTCCGATAAATTATCAAAAAATGCATGTTTAAATATCAACCTTGCTTCAAATGAAATTAATGATATTAAAGAATATATAAAATTAAGGCTCGGCTCATTTGAAGTGCTTCCGGCAAAGATTTCAAACCAGATAATATTAAATTCTCAAGGAAACTTTGCCTATATAGAACAGGTGATAGAACATTTTCTTGAAACTAAAAAAATATATTTAAAAGACAAAGAATTTGTTTATGATATAAGGGAAGAAAACTATTTTGTCCCGCAGACTCTCGGTGAAATTCTGGATTCAAGACTGCGGTTTTTAAAAGATAATATGCCGTCATGCTATTCTTTCCTTGCCACAGCATCACTGCTTGGCGGAAGGTTTACAAAAAATATAATTCAAACGGTTTTTGAATTATCTGATGACGGGTTTATAAAAATTTCATCCGTGCTTGAAAAAACAGGATATTTTATCAAAAAAACGGAAAATATTTATAAATTCAAAAATTCATTAATCTGGACACATATTTATTCAGAGGCAAAAAATAACAATGATATTAAGCCCTATGCCGCAAGACTTTTAAATGAAACCTGCGAAAGAACAATATCATCTCCCGCTATTCGTGCACTTTTGGCACAGACTGTCGGAGATAAGCCTCTTGCATTTGAACTTTGGACCGCAAACCTGAAGCTTGCTTCATTTATAGGAGATACTGCATTTTATATAATGTGTCAGAAGCAGAGTCTTGCAAATCTTGAAGAAATGAAGCATAATAATGCCTTTTATATTAAAAACAATATCTTTGAAAGGCTTGGAAAATTAACCTATGATAAAAGCCCGAAAGATGCTGTTGATTATTTAACTTCAGCCTTAATTCATGCAAAAAACAGGGGTGAAGAAGAAAAGGTAATTGAATTATCCGGGTATTTAATCCGCAGTTTAAAATCCGTGCAAAATTATCCGGCTATAATTGAAACAACGGATACGGTTCTTCAATATTTTGATAAACCAAAATACACGCTTGAGCGTGCTTTAATTAAAACAAGAAAAGTTGAAGCGCTTTTGCATACAGGAAATTTTGAAGAAGTAAACACAATTGTAAATACGGAAATTAATCCCCCTCTTCAAGAGTGGTTAAAGCATCCCAAAAAGAATGATTTTTCAAATATCAGAGAAATTTATAATTCTTGGATTAAGGCGAATATAATCCTTATCGAAGCACTTGCCGAGCAAGGAAATCCTGCCGTATTTGAACTTATTGATGCGGTCGAAAAAGAAGTATTTAAAGAAAAACGTAAAGACAAAATAATTCTTGATACCAAAATTGTTGTAAATTTAAAACTTGCAACAGCCTTTGCATATACTATAAAAGGCTACCTTGCATTATCGGATGAAATTTTACAATCAATCGTAAAAGATTTTTCATATGCGATTGACGATTCAAAACTTGTTTCAAAATGGAACACTATAGATATATTTAATAAAATCTTAAGAAACGATTTTGATGAAAAAATTAAAGATGATATGTTTGAAGCGGTTGCCTTTGCAAATAACTGTGGAGACAATTACAGTAAAAATATTATAAAAACTCTTCTTGCGTATGTTCTTCTTGAGGAAGGAAATCCTGTTAAATCACTTGAAATCTGCGCAGAAGAGATGACCTGGTTTTCAAAAGAAAAAATTGCACTCGGCGCTCTTATTTCCTGGTATATAAGTGCAAAAGCCACTCTTATTACAAACGGTGCGGATAAATGTATTGAAATCTGCGAAAAGGCTATAAATATCTGCGAGAGCGTTAAAATAAACACAACCTTCTTTAAAGTTTTATTTCAGACCCTTCTTGCAAAGGCATATTTAAATAAAGGCGAGCTTGATAATGCTAAAACCTATTCAGAGCTTGCATTTCAGGATGCAAATATAAATGAGCTTGTCTTCCTGCAGATGAAACTTTATAAATTAAGAGCAAATATCATGCAGGATTCAATCACAACAATTGAGGAATCAAGAAAGCTTGAAGTGGCTGAAAATACTATTAAAACTTATGAAAAGGCACTGAATATTGCAAACAGCCTTAATTTATCGAAACACCATTATACTATTCAAAAAGAGCTTACATCTTTTAAGGCTTATTGCCAGCTTAAGCGTATAATGTAGGGCTTTCCGGCAATATTTGACACATGGTGGAAATTAAAATAAAATTATAACTATGGTTGCACCAAAACATTTATACAGCGATACTCCCCCGACAAAAATCAGAAATCGGGAGGAAAAATTCAGAGAGGCAAAAAATGTCCCGTTTTGGCATTTTATAGGGGATATTGTTTTTCCTTCAATGGTGAAAAATCGTTTTTATTCTTTAATGTATAAAGGTTTGGATAATTTTAAAAACAGGGATGAAAATTTAGCCACAGTCTTTTATGCCCCCCATAACAACTGGTGGGACGGAATGATGGGCTACATTGTAATTTATTGCATCCTCTCCAAAGTCGGCAAATTCAGAATGCGTCTTATGATTGAGGAGATGAACAGATTCCCCTTGTTCCAGTATATAGGGTGTTTTCCGATAAATAAAAAGTCTCCGCAAAGTGCTATGAAATCATTAAGCTATGCTGCAAATACCCTGAAAGATAAAGATATAGCTTTCTGGCTTTTCCCGCAGGGGATTATCCGCCCGCCGCATTACCGTCCCGAGATTTTTCAATCAGGGCTTGCGTATATGGCAAAAAATGCAGCTAAAAAATTTGGCGGCGTAAATTTAATACCGGTTGCCGTTAAATATACATTCTTAAGGCAGGACAGGCCTGAAATTCTGATTGAATTCGGCGAACCCAAGATTATTAAAGACCCGAATTTTGACAGAAAAGAATTCACACATAAACTTGAACGCGATTTTGAGGCATTTACTGATAAACAGCAGCTGGATATAAGCCGCGGTGATTTTGAAGGGTATGAATATCTGTACAGAGAAAAACTGCACTGGTGGCGGTATATTGAAAGCAGATTAAAAAGCATTGGCATTAAAAAAGAAGATTAACAACAAAAGAAGCTAAAGTATGAAAAAATATACAATTGGTGTAGATTTAGGCGGAACAAAGATTTTAGCGGGACTTATTGAAAAAGAAACCGGCAAAGTCCTCTTTGATGCCAAAAATAAAACCAAAAAGGAAAAAGGGAATAAAAAAATCGGGGAAAAAATCCTTGAAACCATTGATGATGTGCTTGAAATTTCAAATATTCCCCTGTCTGAAATCTCATCAATCGGTATAGGTCTTGCAGGGCAGGTAGACAGAGAAAAAGGCATCCTGATAAACGGTGTGAACCTTGAATGTAAGGATTTTAACGTTAAAGAACTTGTTGAAAAAAAATATAATATTCCTCTCTTTGCAGGTAATGATGTTGAAGTTGCGGCGCTGGGTGAATTGAAATTCGGTGCGGGACGCGGGTTTAAAGATATTGTCTGCATATTTGTAGGTACGGGTATAGGTTCATCAATCATAAAAGACGGCAAAATACATCTCGGTGCAAGCGGTTCAGCCGGTGAAATAGGCCATATAATTGTGGATTTAAACGGGCGCGCCTGTTCCTGCGGTGCGCACGGGTGTCTTGAAGCCTATGCTTCAAGAAGTGCAATTGAATCAAGAATTTTAGGAGCCGTAAAAAAGGGCAGAAAGTCAATTATAACCGAATTTACAAGCACTTCCTCAATAAGCTCGAAGCATATTAAAAAATCTCTTGATGCGCGCGATGAAATTGTAACCCAGTATGTAAATGAAGCCATAGAATATCTTTCCGGCGGCATTGCAAGTGTTATGAATTTTTATAATCCCGAACTTGTTATTTTAGGCGGCGGCTTAATTCAAAGCGTGGATGAATTTTACCTAGGTACGATTAAAAAAGCCCGTGCAAAAGCCCTTCCCGTGCCTGCTTCTGTAACTCAGTTTAAAAAAGCGGAACTCGGTGATTTTTCAGGGGTTATAGGCGCAGGTTTGCTTGAAACTGTGCGCTAATGTATAATTCTTTATTATGGACTCTTTTAGAAAATTATTAAATAATCTTGATATTCCTCAGCTGGCGCCGCTTTCAGCTTTTTTAAAAAGAAAAGAAACTGGCTTAAAATTAAGTATTACAGGGCTGAATAATCCTTTAAGACTTCTTATTTTAAATAAAATCTCAAATGTTTTTAATAAAAAAATACTTTTTATTACCCTGAATGAACAAACCGCGCTCAAATATCAGAAAGATTTAGATTCCGTTTTTAATATAGAGTCCAAAATTCTTCCCTTTCAAGAAATTAACCCTTATGAAGATGTGGATAGAAATTATTACATTTATGAAGAACAGGTAAATGTCTTGAATGATGCCGCCTGTGAAGACTCAGGCATTGTTATGGCTCCTGTCAGAGTGCTGCTTGAAAAATTTCCGGATAAAAATTTTTACAGCAAAAATTCTTTTGAAATTAAAAAAGATGATGAAATTGATTATTCAAAAATAATTGAAAAACTTGTATCTCTCGGCTACAAAAGAGTTCCTATGGCGATGGATGCGGGTGAATTTTCAATTAAAGGGGATATTCTTGATATTTTTACCCTCTATTCAAACCCTGTAAGAATTGAATTTTTCGCTGATACCGTTGAAGATATCAGAATGTTTGACCCTAATACCCAGAAAAGCTTTAAAAAATTGGATAAAATAAGGGTTTATCCGCTCCATAAATTTTTACTTACGGAAGAAAACAAAAAAGCCTTTAAAAATAAGCTGTTCAAAGAAATTGAGGAGCTTGAAAAAATTACGGGAGAAAGCGAGATATTCAGGCTTTTATACGGTGAAATTACCGAAAAAATCGATAACGGCGGTTATTTTGAGGGTATAGAATATTTTCAAAATTATCTCAATAAAGATTTGGTAAGCCCTCTGGATTTTTTCCGTGATTATATTTTGATTTTTGACGATACAACGCAAATTAATGCAAAGTTTGAAAACCTTGATGAAGAGATGATTTCAGTCTATAAAAGCAATATAGATTCCAATTTAAAATTGCCCTTAAATGCTAAAAATCACACTACATATGAAGAATTTAAAAAAGAAATTAAAAAGTTTAAAATTATAGGTTTTGATACGTTTCTGGAAAACTTCAACGGTGACGAGCTTGGAATAGAAAGCATTTCAGACGATACATTTGCTGATAAGCTTATAGAGCTTGAATCAAGCCTGCCTCCGTTTTTTTCATCCTCGGGTGCAGAAATTTCGGATTATATTAAAAAAGAGCTGAAAACAGGCGCCGTATTTTTTATTTGCACGAATTACCCCAAAAGATTTCAGGAAATTTTAAAAGAATTTGAAATTTTTAATGAAAATATTTTTATACTTCCGCCCTTAACTTCAGGCGGCGGAATTATAGAAAATATCGGTATTTCAGCTGGAGGCAGTCTTAATAAAATAATTTTTCTTTCCGATAAAGAGCTTTTTAATAAACGCTCCAAGGATATTACCACCCGAAAATACTCGTCAAATAAGCAATCTCAGGATTTTATCGATTCGATTAACGATATTATGGAAAATGAATTTGTTGTCCATTCTATCCACGGTATCGGGATTTTTAAAGGTTTAAGAAAAGAGGAAATGGACGGCGCGCTTAAAGATTATCTTGAAATTGAATTTCAGGGCGGAGATAAGCTTTTTATGCCGGCAGAGCAGATAAACCTTCTCTACCGCTACAGAGGCGGCGGGCATACTAAACCGAAACTCTCTAAAATGGGCGGTGCGGCATGGGAAAATACAAAAAATAAAGCAAAAGGCGAAGTTAAAGAAATCGCATATGATTTACTGAAGCTTTATGCTAAACGTGAAATGAGTACGGGTATTGCGTTTGAGCCTGATACCACATGGCAGTATGAGATGGAAGACGCCTTTGAATTCACCGAAACCCCCGACCAGATGCAGGCTATCATTGATGTTAAAAATGATATGGAAAATGAACGCCCGATGGATAGGCTTATATGCGCAGATGTAGGTTTTGGAAAGACGGAAGTTGCCACCCGTGCTATATTTAAAGCTGTTATGTCCGGCAAACAGGCCGCCCTTATTGCTCCTACAACCATTCTTGCTCTCCAGCATTACCAGACAATAGCTGAAAGATTTAAGCCTTTCTCTGTGAATGTTCAGCTTTTATCAAGGTTTAAAAGCCTTAAAGAGCGTAAGAAAACAATAGAGGAGCTGAAAACAGGGGTTTGTGATGTAGTAATAGGTACGCATAGCCTGCTTTTTGACCGTGAATTTAAGAGTTTGGGACTTCTTGTAATAGATGAGGAGCATAAATTCGGCGTGGCACATAAGGAAAAGCTGAAACGCTTCCGTGAAAATATTGATATACTTGCAATGTCAGCCACTCCAATCCCCAGAACCCTTAATATGGCTCTATCCGGGTTGAAAAATATGAGTTTAATCAATACGCCCCCTAAAAACAGGCTTCCTGTGAAAACATACGTCGGAGAATTTAACGAAGTATTTTTAAAGAACGCTGTAAACCACGAATTGCAGCGCGACGGGCAGGTCTTTTTTGTTCATAACCGCGTGGAGAGCATACATACGGTTGCTGATTACCTGCAAAATCTGCTTCCTAACGCACGTATAGCCGTTGCGCATGGAAAAATGAATGAATCCGAGCTTGAAAAAATCATGTACGATTTTGCCATGAAAGAATATGATGTTCTGCTTTGCACCACTATTATTGAATCAGGCCTGGATATATCCAACGCAAATACAATTATAATCAACGATTCAGACCGTTTTGGCCTTGCGCAGCTTTATCAGCTCAGGGGAAGAGTCGGCAGGTCAGATAGGCAAGCCTTTTGCTATTGTTTTTATAAAAAGTCAAAAGAACTGTCACAGGATGCTTTCAAGCGTTTGAGCGCCATAAAAGACTTTGCAAGTCTGGGTTCGGGGTATCAAATAGCGCTGAGAGATATTGAAATCAGGGGTGTCGGAAATATTTTAGGCGCAAAACAGCACGGGCATATGGTAAATGTAGGTTTTGACACGTATGTAAATTTATTGGAAGAATGTGTAAACGAGCTTAAAAATGAACAAAAACAAGGGCTTTCACCGTATGAAAAAGCTGAAACGCAAACCCCTAAAGAACCTTGCATAGTTGATATTAAAGCCACTGCCTATATACCCGATGAATGGGTGGGTTCATATGAGCAAAAAATGCTTGAATATAAAAGGCTTTCAGACGTTAAAAGCATTGCAGAGCTTGAAAATATGGCATCAAGCTTTAGGGACAGATTTTCAAAACTCCCTGAAAGTGTTGAAAACTTAATAAAATTAATACGTTTAAGACTTCTGGGTACTGCAATAAATATCACACAAATTCGTGAAACCCCTGATAATATAAGGATTTACACTCCTTTTACAATGCAGGAGTGGCTTATTTTAAAACGAAAAATGGAATTAAATATTACAAAATATTTTCAATGGACAAATCCGCCAAAATCAGTCAAAGGCGCCAAAGGCATACTTTTGATGAAAAAAGGCAATCTTGAATTTAACGAAATATTTAACATATTGGCGGATTTGTTTTATTATATATCTCATATAATATTGGAATTTAAAAACAATCAAAAATAGAGGAGAAATTGTATGAAATTAACTAAAACTCTGATTGCGGCGGGGCTTTCCGTAGGTTTGCTCACAGGCTGCACTCTTGATAGGACGGCAATTGTAACCGTAAACGGCGAACCTATCACAAAAGGTGAATACGAAAAAGTGTTAAATGTTCAGATGAACAGCCCTCAAATGAAGCAGTTTACGCCTGAATTAAAGGCTCCAAACAGCTATATAATGCTGATGACAAAGGATAGAATTACAAATGAACTTATCGTAAAGAAAATTCTTGAACAACAGATTAAAAAGCACAAAATAACTGTTTCAAGCGATGATATTAAAGCAAAGAGAAAAGAAATTGTTGAAAAATTAGGCTCGGAAGAAAGACTGCAGGAAGTTTTAAAACAAAACGGCGTGTCTGAAACTCAGCTTAGAGAAGATTTAACAAATGAAATAAAAATCGATAAACTTGTTGCGGCAACTGCTGATACAAAAGTTTCCGATAAAGAAATCAGTGATTTTTATAACAAAAATAAAGCTTCTTTCGACCTTCCCGAAAGAGTTCAGGCTTCACATATCTTAATAGAAGCAAATCCTGATAAAATTAAACAGGAAATAATTGATGCCGATAAAAACGGTAAATTAACCGCTGCTGAAATTGATATAAAAGTTAAAGCAAAAATGGATGAAAAAATGGCTCTTGCAAAGAAAGTAAGAGAAGAAGCCGTTAAAAATCCTGAAAAATTTGCAGAATTAGCTAAAAAATATTCTGACGATAAAGTTTCAGCTGCTCAAGGCGGGGATTTAGGATTTTTCCCGAAAGAAGCTATGGTAAAACCTTTTGCTGACGCTGCTTTCAGCTTAAAACCCGGTGTTGTTTCAGAAGTTGTGGTATCTGATTTCGGCAATCATATTATTATCGTAAAAGATAGAGCTGCAAAGGGCTTGCAGCCTCTTGATAAAGTTAAAGATGAAATTAAAGCCCTTCTTGAACAGCAAAAGAAAATTGAAGCTCTTCAAAAATTATTTGCAGGTTTAAGAGCGGAAGCAAAAGTTGAATATGTTGATAAGAGCTTTGATCCTCAAAATATTCAAAATGCGCTCCGCGGCAATGTTCAGCAGGGTGCTCCGAATATGTCACCTGCGGCCGGAAAGTAAACCTTTGCATGTAATAAAGCTTAAACAAAAAGCAAAAGTTAAAAGGTAAATTTTATGATATTATATAGCCGGTTTTTAAAAAATCGGCTATATTTTTCTACAAAACAGGGGAGATAAAAATGGGAAAAGTAATAGAGCAGTCTAAAATTGAGGAACTCTGCAATCAGATAAAACGCCAGAATAAAACAATTGTGGCTACAAACGGCTGTTTTGATATTTTACATGTGGGGCATGTAAGATATTTAAAAAAAAGTAAAGAATTCGGCGATGTTTTAATTGTGGGTTTAAATTCCGATTCTTCCGTAAAATCGATAAAAGGACCCGACAGGCCCATAAATAATGAAAATGACCGCGCAGAAGTGCTGTGCGCTTTGAATTCCGTTGATTATGTAGTTTTATTTAATGAAAAATCACCTGTTGATTTACTTGATAAAATTAAACCGAATATTTATACAAAAGGTGCTGATTACACGCTGAATACCCTGCCTGAGGCCGATGTTATTTTAAAAAACAACGGCTGGGTTGAATTTATAGATTTTGTTGAAGGTAAATCTACAACTAAAATAATCGACAAAATGAAATAATTGTAATAAAATGGATTTACACAAAGCTTCAAAGATTAAAAGAGGAGATTATTAAAAGTGGCTTCTAAAATATTTTCACAGGAAGAAATATCGGGACTTGTTAACGGTATTTTAACAAAAGTACACGATGTAAAGATTGATAAAGTGGCACCCCCGCTGCTTGCTGATGAAAACACTCTTGCTCTTGCCCTCGGTGAAGAGGAGATTGAAAATTTAGGAAAAACTAAAGCAAAATGCGCGCTTGTTCCTCTGGGTGTAAGCTTGGAACATATTTCAACAATTGAAGTTGAGCGTCCGCGCCTTGCGATGATGAAGCTTTTAAACGTTTTTTATGAAGCGCCTGATTCTACAATAGGAATTCATCCTTCCGCTGTTATTCACCCCGAAGCAAAGCTTGGTAAAGATGTTGCAATCGGCCCGAATGTTGTAATTTCAAGAGGTGCGGAAATTGGCGACGGGTGCCAGCTTTTGGCTAATGTTTACGTGGGTAAATTTGCGCATATAGGTAAAAATTGTTTATTCCACCCGGGTGTAAATATCGGTGATTTTGTAAAAGTGGGCAATAACTGCATAATTCACCACGGTGCAAGCCTTGGCGCAGATGGTTTCAGCTTTGTAACGGAAAAGCCCGATAATATTGAAGCTGCAAGAAAAGAAGGAAAAATTGAAGGCGGAAAAGAAGACCAAAAAGTTTTCAAAATCCCGTCTTTAGGCTCAGTTGTTATCGAAGATGATGTTGAAATCGGCGCAAATACAACAATTGACAGAGGTACGATTGAAAACACAACGGTAGGCGCCCAAACAAAAATTGATAACCTTGTTATGATAGGCCACAACTGTAAAATCGGCAGAGCCTGTATGATAGTATCGCAGGTAGGTATCGCAGGAAGCTGTACAATAGGTGACAGAGTGGTAATTGCAGGGCAGGCAGGATTGGCTGACCATATCAGCATAGGTTCGGATTCAATAATCCTTGCAAAAGCCGGCGTTACAAAATCCCACCCTGCAAAATCAGTGCTGATGGGCGCGCCTGCCGTTCCTAGAAAAGATTTCTTAAAACGTATGAAATACCTCGGTGAAGCCGAAGTTATGGTTCAAAAATATAAAAAATACCAGCATTTATTAGAAGATTATGAGAAATTTTTAAATGAGGACGCTAAAATCTAGTTTTAAAATTAAAGGGGTCGGATTAATGTCCGGCGTAGAATTTGAGGTTGAAATTAAACCTTCTGATTCTAAAGGGATTTATTTTACAAAAGGCAGTAAAAAAATCAAAGCGGAGCTTAAAAATGTCGTATCTGCCGATCATTGCGTAGTAATTGCAAATGTGGCGGATGGTGCTGATTTTAAGGCAGCACTTATTGAACATTTTATGGCAGCATGCGCTGTGGCAGGGCTGGACGGGGTTGAAATGGCATTTCCCGATATTCCTGTTGATATGGTTGAAACCCCTATTTTGGACGGTTCTTCAAAAGTATGGGTTGAAAAATTTAATGAAACGGGATTTTCCGGTGAGCCTGATGAAACACCGAAATTAAAAGCATCTGTCAATTTTCAAAAAGGCAGAAGCGCTGTAATCCTTATGCCTTCTGAAGATGAAACAAAAATAACCTATGCCGTTAATTTTAACCACCCTGAATTAAACAACAGGTGGATTGAAATGAATCAGAATGTGAATTTGAATGAAGTAGTTGAGGCAAGGACTTTCGGATACTTGAAAGACCTTGAAACATTTCAGAAAATGGGCTTATCAAAAGGTGTTACCATTGAAAATACCGTCGGCATGACGGAAGACGGCGGTTTTACAACGGATCTGCGTTCTAAATACGAGCCCAATAAGCATAAAATTCTTGATATAATCGGAGATTTGTATTTAACGGGGATTAATCCTTTAAAAATGAATGCAAATATAATTGTAAAAGAAGCAGGGCATGCCCTTCATATTGAGGCGGCAAAGCTTTTAAATAATTGTTTTTAAAGCTGTTACCACAAGGCTTTGGAGAGGAGAAAAAATGTCAGAAACAATAATAAAACCGATTTCTATGGATGTTATGGAAATTATGAATATGATTCCGCACAGATATCCGTTTTTATTGGTAGATAGAATAACAGAGTGTATTCCGGGTGAATATTCTAAAGGATATAAAAATTTAACTGCAAACGAGATGTTTTTTAACGGACATTTTCCGGGTAATCCTATAATGCCCGGTGTATTACAGATTGAGGCTATGGCGCAGACTGCAGCTCCCATTTTACTTACGCTTGAACAGTATAAAGGAAAACTTGCCCTTTTTGCAGGGATTGACGGTGTAAGATTTAAAAATATCGTACGTCCCGGGGATAGATTTGATATGGAAACAAGAATGACAAAAATTAAAGGCCCTGTTGCAAAATGTGAAGGCAAAGGATTTGTAGACGGCAAACTCTGCGTGGAAGCCGAAATTACAATTGCTTTAAAATAAAACAAATTTAAATATTAAAAAGAAAGTGTGAAAATATGCCGACTGTAGATAAGGTACATAAAACAGCAATAATAGCTGAAAGCGCTAAGATTGCACCCGATGTTGAAATAGGCCCGAATGTTGTAATAGGCGAAGGTGTTACAATAGAAAAAGGCGTAAAAATCGGTGCAAATGCGGTTATTGAATATGCTGAAATTGGCGAGGGGACAAGAATTTCTCCGTTTGCATCAATCGGAGGCGAACCGCAGGATTTAGGATATAAAGGCGAGCCTACAAAGGTTGTTATCGGCAAAAATTGCTGGATTAGAGAATTTGCAACAATAAACAGAGCCTCAGGCGAAGGCGGCGTTACAAAAGTCGGCAATAAATGTTTGATTATGGCGTATGCCCATGTTGCACACAATTGCGTTTTAGAAGATGAAGTTATAATGGCAAATGCCGCAACAATAGGCGGGCACACTCATGTGGGCTACGGCGCATGGCTTGGCGGAATGAGCGTTTATCATCAAAATGTAAGAGTGGGCGAAATGGCAATTGTTTCAGGTGCTTCTGCTACAAGACAGGATATTTTGCCATATTCAAAATCAGAAGGTATTCCGCCTCTGGTCCGCGATGTTAACGCTATCGGCTTAAGAAGAAGAGGGGTTGATAAAGCCTCCCGCGATGCAATTCATAAAGCAATCAGAATTTTAAAAAGCCCTGAATTAAACACTACAATGGCTTTAGAAAAAATTGAAAAAGAAGTTGAAAAAAACGAATATGTAAATAAACTTGTTGATTTTATCAAAACTTCAAAAAGAGGGGTTTGTATAAAATCAAACAAAGATGCCTATATGAACAATGATGATACGGAGGTATAAATGCAAAGAATGAGTATTTTTGAAAAATATGCAAATATCCTTGTTGAATATTCAACAAATGTTCAAAAAGGAGATTTGGTTTTAATCAGGGCAGAAAGCCAGCTTTGCCTTCCTCTTGTAAAAGAAGTTTATAAACAGGTAATACAAAAGGGTGCTCACCCTATTGTAAGATGCTCCATGGAAGGGTTAACGGAAACCTTTATAAAATATGCAAGCGATGAACAGCTTGAATATATCGACCCTGTAACAAAACTTGAATACGAAAAGGTTGATAAATTAATTTCAATAGGAGCTCCTTTAAACGTTAAAAATATGGCGCGTGCAAACTCTGCCAAAATGGCAAAAAGATCATCCGCTACGCGTGAATTATCAACTTTAATGCTAAACAGAGCTGCAGAAGGAAAGCTAAACTGGGTAATAGCCGATTTTCCGACAAATGCGCTTGCTCAGGAAGCAAAAATGTCGCTGGATGAATATACGGAATTCATTATAAATTCCTGCTATCTTGATTTGGATAATCCTATTGCAAAATGGAAAGATATAGGTAAAGAACAGGATAGAATTGTAAATCTTTTAAACGGTACTAAAAAGCTTCATATAACAGGTGAAAAGACAGATATCACATTCTCCGTTGAAGGCAGAAAATGGGTAAGCTGTGCAGGGTTGAATAATTTCCCCGACGGCGAGATTTTTACATCTCCTGTTGAAGATTCTGCTACAGGTGAAATTTATTTTGATTTCCCTGCAATATACAGAGGCAATGAATCTCATAAAATATGGCTCAAGCTTGAAAACGGCAAAGTGGTTGATGCAAAAGCTGAAAAAGGCGAAGAATTCTTGCTTTCAATGCTTGATATGGATGAAGGCAGCAGATTTGTAGGCGAAATTGCCATCGGTACAAATGATAGAGTAAAAGATGTAACCGGCAATATTCTTTTTGATGAAAAAATCGGCGGTTCAATCCATATGGCACTCGGTGCAAGCTACCCTGAAACAGGCGGAAAGAATGAATCAGGGCTTCACTGGGATATTATTAAGAATATGAAAGAAAATTCTAAAATATACGCAGATGATAAACTTATTTATGAAAACGGCAAATTTGTAATATAGTTTAATTTGGCCGATAAAATGAATAAAAAGCTTTTTAAAGAGATTTCGGATTATTTTAATAAGGATTTAGCCCTTATGGAAAATGAGATGAAATCTCTTTTTTTGGATGAATTGTCCGATACTAAGGAACAGGGGATTATTAGTCCCTTGTGCTTAAATTCCGAATTTAAAGATGAAGTTTTAAATTTTCTTTTTGCAAAATCAAAAAGGCTCCGTCCATTGGCAATTTTTTTAATTAAAGATTTATTAAATTTTGAAGATAAGGAAAATAAGCTGATAAAACTTGCCGCAGCGCTGGAACTTCTTCACAGCGCCACTCTTGTGCATGATGATATAATTGATGAAGCGCAGATAAGAAGGCAATTGCCCGCATTTAATTTTAAATATGATTCAAAACTGGCGGTTATCCTCGGGGATTATCTTCTTTCTTTGTCTTTAAAATTGCTCTCACAAATCGGTTCCGCGCAGGTGTTTTCTTATTTTTCGGAAAACACAATGAATATCTGCAAAGGGGAAATTAACCAGTTTTTTAACCGCGGTAATCCTCCAAAAATTGAAGAATACATTCAAAAATCCAAAGATAAAACATCCTCCCTTTTTGTGGCAGGGGCAAAATCCGCCTTGTATTTGATTAATGAGAAACAACCCGTTGAAAACCTGCATAAAAATGCAATTCTTGATTATATTTTGAATTTTTCCCTGGGGTTTCAAATTTATGATGATATTTTAAATTTCAAATCAGATTTTGAGAAACCTTTGAAACAAAATGATAAGTTGAGTTCGGATATCAAAAACGGTATATACACTATTTGCACCCTTTATATGATTGAGC
>CAJUKY010000010.1 GCA_910587055.1 Candidatus Gastranaerophilales bacterium | reverse complement strand
CAAAGCATTCCTTGTTTTCATTAAATAAAATACGTCGAACAAATTCAAATAATATCTTCATTACTTAATCCTTAAACCATAATAACTTTAATTAAGCAGAAACATTTTACAACCAATATTCATTTTTTGCAACCCCCGCAAATCAACACATAAATACTGTGGCTCAAAAACTCTTTAGCCAAATTTTTCTACAATTTCACTAAGTTTATTTTCAACTTTGCCAACCATAAAGGCGTATGGAGAGGTATCAGAACATGGCTGGTCAATATTAGCAAGGGCAATCTGCAAAACATGCAAGATATTTGAAACTTCCAGAAGTCCGTTTATTATTTCTTCATTTTTTTCTTCATTCATAAAATAACCATTATTAAATATTACAACAATTAATATATCACTTTAGTGCACGGATCGCATTAGAAGTACCAATACCATGACAATACTTTCTTTACATTTTTTTACAAAGATAGCAATTAAACGGGTTTGATAAAGTTCTTAGATATTAAAATTTATGGCATCAAGCATAAGCGAATAATAATTTCTTATCGAACATATGAAGTGAGAGTGTTTGAGTCCGCATTTCCATTAGCTTAAATGCGGGCGATGCTTCAGTCGTTGGCGAAGAATGAGCCTTACGAATGCAGTATGCGCAGATTGCATAGAAAATCAAACTTTTAAAAGAAAAGTTTAGATTTTCAAGCAAGCCAGAAGTGAATCGAACAATAAAAGGTGAGATTAGAAATTATATGAGTGTTGCCAAACTGCCATAAATTTTAATATCTAAGAACTTTAAATAGCATCGGTAAAAGTTATTTTTAATTTTCCCGCTTCGGGGTTCATTATTTCTAAAATAATTTGATTAAGTCCGTTTTTCAAGCAATTCACGCTTTCAGCAAGCTTCATTGTCCCTTCCTGATTCAGCCTGAATTGTATCGGATTTAATTCATCCACCTTTGTTGCAAGAAGCTCAACCCCACCCGTTACAAAGCTTATAACATCTTTTTTAAAAATATAATCATTAATTTGTATACTCTCTAACCCCGATATCACCCCTGGACCCAGAACATTTTTCAAATCAAACTCAATCCCTTTATCGGTCTTTCTTAAAGACCCTTTTTTATAAACACGTTTAATTAAAAAATCAGGAAGCACGGCCATAATTTTCATCTCCTTTTTACATACTGCAAACGGGAAATACTACAATTGTATTATCGGCAAAATCAAAAGAAAACTTTAATTTTTGCGCCGGTTAATTTACGGAATTTAAAGCTTCCCAGACTTTATGATTTTCAACCGTTAAAACAATGTTTTGAAGATAATTTTTATAATCATATACAGAGCGTATCCTGTGTCCTTTTTCCCAAACAACAATCTTCAGCACATTTTTACCTTCCGATTCTTTTTTTAGAAAATGCGGGGGCAGATAAAATTTCTCCTGCGGTGAATTGTTTCTTATAAAACGGCCGATTTTTGTATCGTTCAAAAATATCACAGCGCGCCTGAAAGGTGTTTTATTCATATTTAAAACAAAGGGTGCCATAACTCCTTTTGATAAATAAATATCAGGAATTGTAAAACTGTTTTCAAGCACGGCAAGATACGGCGCCTGATTGTCAGAAGCAGGGCGTTTATCAAGGGTAATTCTACCCCTTATTTTCCAGTCGATTTTTTCATTTTTATCGGTTTTAAAATATATTAATCCCCTCGGGGTGCCGATATCATTGGTAAACCCTTTATCAAACCCCAGATTTTGTACAAGAATTGTAATTTCATTTTTATCATATTTCAAAAATTCGGGAGGAATTAAAACCGATAAATGCTCATCCACCTGACACAGATTATCGTATTTATAGCTGTTTCTGTTTAATAATTCTCTGCCGTTTATATAAATTGCAAAAATATGCCGCGCGGAGATTGAAATTTCCGTATTTTCCCTTGAAATCTGCCCTTTATACCAGACAAATTCAGAATACACATCGGAGCAGAATGAATCGCAAAGCGTAAAATCATCATTATGAGCAACGCTTTTCCAATCCGAATAATCATACTCCGCTTCAATTTCAGGCGCCGCAAAATAAACTTCAAAATCGGTCAGCTTTATTTTTTTCTTACTCAATTCAGGCTCAAAAATGCATTCGCTAAAACCGTCTTTTACCGTATAAAATTTGATTTTCCTCAAAGTATTTGCAAAAATTTTACCGTTCGGATACACAAAGCTTGCCCCAAAAATCAGCTTATTAGCTATTTTCCAGCAATCATTCGCAATCTTTCTTGAAATGAATATGAATTTTGTAACTTTTGCACCGGTAGTGCAAGAATTGCATGGCGCTTTGAATTCAACCGTTTCAAAATCTGCCTTATCCCCTGAAATCAGAGTTTCAAAACCGTTTGCATCTTTTATTTTAATATCGTTTTTAAAATCCGATATTAAAAATACCGTTTCAGTATCTTCATCTTCAAGTTTTGTAAAGATTTCTAAACCTGATGTTACAATTTCTGCCGCCTTTAATTTTAGACCGCAGGGCAGAATTTTCATATCGTAAGCATCCACGCAAACTCCGTCTATATATGTTTCAAGACGGTTTAAATTCCTTAAAAATTTCCATTTGCAATTATTGATTTTATCTTCCCTGAGCTTTGCAAAACAATTTTCAGGAACCTCAAAATCCATACTGCAAGGCTCTGTTTCGCACAAATTAAAAGCATCAAGAAAATAATTAATCTCTTTTGCTTTTTTAAAATTATCGCGAATTGCCCCGAATTCGCTGATGGGCGCTGCAAAATCGTAGCTTGTATAAACTTCATCCGCAGCAAGATCAAGAATATTTGTGCCGCCTGCTGCCATATAATGGTTAAAAATCGTCACTCCGTTTGCTATTGCGGTTTTTGTCATAATATTTATATGGTTAAATCCTAAATTTTCGCGTATATTCTCATACCCGCACCCGAGCCACTTATCATACCATCCTGCCTGCAATTCCGCTATAAAAAGCGGAGACGAATTATTAAAATCCCTCACAATATCTTCAAGATTATCAAGCGTATCAAAGGCAAAAGTACTATCTTTCCATGAATTTGCAGGATTTATGAAAGGATAAACATCACAGGCATAAATATCGACAACATCGCTGTACATTCCTGCTATATATGCATCATTATGAAAAACGGGTGCCTTTATTCCCGCCTCACGCACCATTTGCGCAAGTTCCTCAATATATTCCGTTTCACCGCCGTTTGTTGAATATTCATTTTCAACCTGAATTAAAATAACGTTATCAAAATCTTTAATAACAGGCAAAAGTGCATTATACCAGCCTTTTAGAGCATTCATAAAAGATTTTGAATAAATATAATCTCCGTTTTTTCTGTTGCGGATAACGGCTGTTTTATCCTTAAAAAGCCAGTATGGAATACCTCCGCCGGATAATTCCGCATTAATATAAGGACCCAGGCGTGCAATGATAAAAAGTCCCAAATCACGCGCTATTGAAAGCAATTCACGGATATTTTTATAATCGGAAAAATCATAAAAATCAGGTTTTGGCGAATGAAAACTCCAGCAAAAATAAAGATCAACCGCATTATACCCGCCTGCTTTCATTTTAGACAGCCTGTCAAACCACTCGTTTTTCCCGAAAGTATGAAAATAATGCAGCGAGCCGCTTTTTATAAACGTTCTTTTGCCGTCAATAATTAAAGAATTTTTATCAAAAACACAATCCATATTCTTATTTTAAAGCATATTTCAAACACTTTCAAGCTCGGCTTATAAGCAAAAATACTCAACAAAACCCATACTATACAACTATATGTAGAAACGTAAAAAATTATTAAGTAATTTGCATAGCAATATAATTTATGTAATAATCATAAATGTTAATAGTCTAACCATTCCTTTCTTGACTTATGCGGTTTGTTTACAAATCGCATTTTATTTTGCCTTTTTAATAAAAAGGATTTGCGTTAAAAATTTATAACAGTTTGGCAACGTTCATATAATTTCTAGGTTCACCTTTTATTGTTCGAGAACTCACCCGTGCTTTCAGCTAATAAGCGCACGGGTTCAAACACTCTCACTTTATACATTCACCAAGAAATTATTATTCACTTATGCTTAATGTTATAAATTTTTAACGCAAATCCTGCAAGATAATAATAAACCTATGATATAATAAGTGGCATGAGGATTTTAGGAATTGACCCGGGGATAGGTATTACGGGATACAGCATAATTGAAGCTGATGAAAACGGCTACGAACTGCTGAATTCGGGAAGTATTCAAACAAATAAATCCGATACCGTTTCAAAAAGACTTGTTGAACTTTATGAAGATATGTTACAAATCTGTAATATATATAAACCCGATGAAGCTGCAATTGAACAATTGTTTTTCTTTAAAAACCAGAAAACAATAATCCCTGTGGCGGAAGCACGCGGCGTAATCCTTGCGGCACTTGAAAAATCAGGTATTAAGACCTCTGAATACACTCCGCTTACCGTAAAACAGGTCTTAACAGGCCATGGCAGGGCTGATAAATCCGAAGTGCGCACTATGGTTGAGAAATTCATTACGCTAAATAAAAATACAAAACTGGATGATACCGTAGATTCAATAGCAATAGCTATTTGCCACGCAAGAAGTACAATATTTTAGAGGTAAAAATGGCTTTAGATTTAGAAATATTAAAAAAAACAGCAATATACAGCACAATATTCGGTGCAGGACTTGGAATTATTGCTCTTGTTCCGGCTCTGATGCCAACTATAAGCCTCTTTTTGCTGCCGTTTTTATCGGGAATAATTATATTAATAGCTTTAGAAAAACTAAACCCCGGTATCCTGAAAACCCTTGATACAAAGGATTGTACACTTCTTGGCGGTATGGCGGGAAGCATTTGCTGTGTTTCATTTTTAATTATTTTTGCACCGCTTGTATTATTTTTAAAATTATTTATAAAAACTTATTACACATACGGAATTGATTTTTTGAATTTTTTCCTAGCCTCGGTGCTTATTATTTCGGTTATGTTGATTTTCTTTGCAACAAACGCTGTAGGCGGCCTATTGACGGGCTTTTTAATAAACAGATTTAATAAAAATTAACTTAACAATTGTAACATAGTGCTTATTTTTGTGCGCAATTTGCCTGTTTTTCGGGTAAAATTTGTTAAAAAACGCAAATATTTTTATGCGGAAAAAACATTGAAAAGCAAGGAATGGCTTGAAGCTATAAAATACAAGAGGAGCAAAACACAGATGACACAGGAATTACAACATGAAGAAAAAACTATAGAATGGTGTAAAACTCAATCAGGCGGCTATTCTTTGATGGTTGACCAGACTAAAATTCCATATACATATGAAAAAGTGGAAATAAAAACACTAAATTCGATGTATGACGCAATAAAAACAATGATAGTGCGCGGTGCACCGGCTATAGGTATTGCAGGAGCACACGGCTGTGCGCTTTTTGCGCTTGAGCTCCTCTCAAAAATAGCTCCAAAAGAGGCTTTAGAAGACATATGGAATAAAAATATTCCGCTAAATACCACGGAAAGCCAAAAAACAGAATTTTTTAAAGAACTCGAAAAGGGCTTTGATTACCTAAATTCTTCACGTCCCACCGCTGTAAACCTCTTATGGGCAATAGGGGAGCAGAAAAAAATTGTTGAAAACTCCAAAACCCTTGATTTAAGGGATGTTTGCGCGAACTTGATTGAGCATGCAATTAAGCTTGAAAATGACGATATTAAAATAAATAAAAGTATCGGAGATTACGGTGCGCAGGTCATTCCAAAGGGGGCAGGCATCCTGACTCATTGCAACGCAGGGGCTCTGGCTACCGTAGGATACGGAACCGCCCTTGGAGTAATACGAAGCGCGTTTGCAAAAGATAAAACCATTCAGGTTTTTGCAGATGAAACACGTCCGAGAGGGCAGGGTGCAAAAATTACAACATTTGAACTGGTGCGCGATAATATCCCTGTAACCCTTATCACAGACGGTATGTGCAGCTATTTTATGAGAAATAAAATGATAGATGTTGTGGTTGTAGGGGCAGACAGAATTGCCGCAAACGGTGATACGGCAAATAAAATCGGCACATCAACAGTTGCAATTGCAGCCAAATACTACAATATACCGTTTTATGTAGCGGCGCCGAAATCTACCATAGACTTATCAATAAAGTCCGGAAATGACATTATAATTGAACTTCGGGATGAAGAAGAAGTGACAATGGTAAACGGAAAACGAATTTGTGCCGAGGGGGTAAAAATTATCAACCCGAGCTTTGATGTTACCGACAACTCGCTTATAGCAGGTATTATCACAGAAGACGGCATTTTTAAACCCGAAGAACTTAAACAAAAATTACAAAAATAGTCTAAATAATAATTGTAATCATAATAAGGAGTATAAAAAATTATGACACAAACAAACGGCAGAGTTTACAATTTTTCAGCAGGGCCGGCAGTTTTACCGGAAGAAGTCCTAAAACAGGCGGCAGATGAAATGATGAATTATCAAAATTCAGGTATGTCTGTAATGGAAATGTCTCACAGGTCTAAAACCTACGATAACATTATAAAAACAGCTGAAAAAGACTTAAGGGAATTAATGAATATTCCTGATAATTATAAAGTTTTATTTTTGCAGGGCGGTGCGCATTTGCAATTTTCCATGGTGCCTATTAACCTTCTAAAATCAGACAGCACAGGGGTTGCAGACTATATCGTCACAGGACAGTGGGCAAAAAAAGCATATGTTGAAGCTCAAAAATACGGTAAAATCAACAAAGTAGCAACATCTGAGGATAAAACTTTTTCTTATATTCCTGACTGTTCAAATTTACCGATTTCTGAAGATGCAGCCTATGTCTATATTTGCGAGAATAATACAATCTACGGTACAAAATTCCATACACTGCCGAATACAAAAGGTAAAATCCTTGTAGCAGATATGTCTTCCTGCTTTTTATCAGAACCGGTTGATGTTACAAAATACGGTTTGATTTATGCAGGCGTGCAGAAAAACGTAGGCCCTGCAGGCGTTCAGATTGTCATAATTCGTGAAGACCTTATAAGAGAAGATCTCCCGAGCTGGTGCCCCACAATGTTAAAATATAAAACCCATGCCGATAACGACAGCCTATATAATACCCCTCCTGCTTACGGTATCTATATTTGCGGTCTTGTATTCAAATGGCTTAAAAAACTTGGCGGCTTAGAAAAAATGAAAGAATTAAACGAAAAGAAAGCAAAAATTTTATACGATTTTCTTGATTCTTCAAAACTCTTCAAGGGCACTGTAGAAAAGGGTTCAAGGTCTCTAATGAATGTTCCTTTTATAACAGGCGACGAGGAATTGGACAAAAAATTCATTGAAGAAGCCAAAAATGTAGGACTCGTACAGCTTAAAGGACACAGAACCGTTGGCGGCATGCGTGCTTCAATCTACAATGCAATGCCGATTGAGGGGGTTGAAGCCCTTGTTCAATTTATGAAAAAATTTGAACAGGAAAATGCTTAAGAAAACTTTATAAAATAAACCAAAAGACCCGCAAACTCGTAACAAGCGGGTCTTTTAATATAAATAAGCTTTTTACATACCGTCTTTATGAAAGCAGGTTTGCAAATTATCTTTATCAAATCTTAATTTGCAAATAAGCTTTTTACATAATAGAATTAGAGGATTAAGAGGAGAAAAACAAGAGGAATTTAGAATATGTGCGGAATTGTAGGATATATAGGCAAAAAAAGAGCGGTTGATGTCATCCTGAAAGGACTTTCATACCTTGAATACAGGGGCTATGATTCAGCAGGTGTTGCCCTCATTTCAAATAATGCCGTTCATATTTATAAAGCACCGGGAAAATTAAGCAACCTTAAAGAAATTCTCTCTCAAGAAAAAGAAGAAAATATAAATGCTAATATAGGTATAGGCCACACAAGATGGGCAACCCACGGTCTTCCGACGGAAGTTAACGCTCACCCGCACCATTGCAACTGCGGCAGCCTTACAATTGTTCATAACGGCATAATTGAAAACTATAAAGATTTAAAACCGGATTTAGAAAAAAAAGGCTGTAAATTCCTCTCTCAAACAGATACAGAGGTTGCGGCACATTTAATTGCCCATGAATTTGCAGACACAAAAGATTTACTAAAAGCCGTGCAAAATGCTGTTAAAAAATTAAAAGGCGCCTATGCTTTCTGCGTTACACATAAAACAATGCCTGACAGAATAATTGCCGCAAGAAAAAATGCCCCTCTGATTATCGGTGTAGGCGAAGGCGAAAACTTTATCGCATCCGATATCCCCGCCATTATTGAATATACAAAAAAGGCAATCTACTTATCGGATAATCAGGTGGCTGAAATTAAAACAGACTCCATAAAAATTTATGACAAAAATAACAATTTAATTGCAAATAAGATAGAAAATCTTCCGTTTGAGCCGATTGCGCTTTCAAAAATGGGCTACAAACATTTTATGCTGAAAGAAATCCACGAACAGCCAGATGTTGTAAGAAATGTACTTATTGATAAAATCAAAAGTGAAAATCTTGCCGTGGTTCTGGATGATGTAAAGTTAAGTAAAGAACAGCTTACAAAAATTAACAGAATTCAGATAATTGCCTGCGGAACTTCTTTGCATGCAGGGCTTGTAGGCAAATATATTTTTGAAGAATTAACAGGAATTCCCGTTGATGTTGAGGCATCAAGCGAGTATATTTACAGAAACACAATAGCGGATGAAAACACTCTTGTAATAGGCATTTCACAATCAGGTGAAACCGCAGACACAATAACGGCAATAAAACAAGCTAAAGAAAAAAATTCCCATATTTTGATAATTACAAACAGAAAAGACAGTGCGATGGCAAGGCTTGCAGACAGCCTGCTTCCGGTAAATGCGGGAATTGAGGTATCCGTTGCGGCCACAAAATCTTACATGGCACAGCTTTTAAGCCTTTATCTGCTTGCAATTTATATGGCTGAAAATTCAACAAAATGCAATAATTCAAGCTTGATAAAAGAAATCAAAAAAGAACTTTTAACCCTGCCAAGCAAACTTGAAACGATTTTAAACGATACAAAAAATATTGAAAACATTGCAAAAAAATATTCAAGCTTTAAAAATTTCATTTTTATTGCACGCGGAATTAATTACCCCACGGCACTTGAAGGCGCTTTAAAGCTTAAAGAAATAAGCTATATCAACGCTACGGGTTATCCTGCAGGCGAATTAAAACACGGGCCTATTGCAATGCTTGATGAAACCATGCCGGTTCTGGCTATTTTAAATGAAGGTGTGGTTTACGATAAGGTTTTATCAAACTGCGAAGAAGCAAAAGCAAGACAGGCAAAACTTATCGGCGTTACAAATTTTATTGATGAAAAACACAAAAATTTATTTGACGATGCGGTGATAATTCCTGAAATTCCGGATATTGTATCACCTGCTTTAAATATAGTGGTATTACAGCTTCTGGCTTACCACATCTCTGAATACTTAGGAAAAGATGTAGACCAGCCCAGAAACCTTGCAAAATCAGTAACGGTGGAATAAATTTATTTTGAAACTATATCAAGCTTTGTGCCTGTAACGGGATGAGTGTTCGTTTTCAGCTTTCCGCCGGTTTCGTTGCCTGTTATTATAGAAATAGTTTTTGTACCGTCAGGCTTTCTGCCGACACTCCTTATTTCAGAACTTTTCGGATAATATCTTGTTTCAATTGTTTCGTTTTTATCGCCGAAAATTCTTTTCATCTGCACAAAAAAGCAGTCTTCGCCTTGCTTTTTGGTTTCTTTTGAAACAAAACCTTTTATTGTATCTCCGTTTTTATTTACATATTCAAAATTGGTTTCCTTGCCTTTTAGAGAATTGCTCGCAATTTCATTTACTATACTCTTCTTTAGATTAATTTTTTCGCCAGATGGAAATTCCACCGGCATAAAAGAATTGTGTACTCTCTTAAAAAGTTTTTGCACGCTTGAAAACTGTGTATCAATTAATTCTCTGCGGAGTCTTTCCTCTGCATGAACTACTGTATTATCAGTGCCAAGCATCTTTTCAACATTTGCTTTTGCTTTTGTATTTATAATTTTATCCTTAGCTGCAGTTACAGCATCAGGAAATTCTTCAATAAGCCTTGATGTGGACATTGTACTGTTTAAAGTTTTATCAACAGCGCCGGTAGTGTTAACTTTCGCCAGAACCTGTGCTGCCTGCTTAACTCCTGCAATTATACGGGGGGGGGGGGGGTAAAAAACTCATAAAAATATTCCTTATTTAATTATTATAATAAAATAAAAACAACTTAAAATATAAAATTGCTTTTCCTGCGATATATTTGCCGGCAATATTTTTTATTTTTATAACTTATATAAATAAACCTGTGGAATTCCTCAAAATGAAATTAAGCCCAAATCTTGATATATACCCGAAAATATCATGTAATGCCGTTTCCCGTCCGGCGCAAAAAACTTTAGCATCTGCTTTTAGAGGACAGACAGCAGGACTTGAAATTCCAAAAAGCGATAAACTCGGTGTTTTAAAAAGTTTAATATTTCACACAAAAACACATCAAAAAATTCAAAAACCCGTTCTGGATGAAAACCTGTTTTTTATAAGGATGAAAGGCTACAAAAAAGACTATGAGTGGGCACAAGAAATGAATGAACTGACTTATAAAATATCAGATATGATATCTGAAGATGAAGATTTTGACACGATATTAAAAACTATTGAAGAAAATATAGAAAACATAAATAAAGACAGGGGCTGGTACGGCAGGAGGAGGAAATATAACAAATATCTGCCGTTCAATGAAGAAAAAAGAGGGTGTGAATACTTTAGAGATTATGAAAGTTTTTTAAAACAAAATAAAGACCCCGAATCCAAATGGGCTTATGCTAAACCAAACGATAAATATAAAACAGCGAGCACCTGCAAAATAAGAAAAGATATCTGGGAACCGCATCACGACATACAAATAATATACCCGAAAGTAGAATACATGCTGAGGGAAGATACAAATAAAGCAATGAATTTGCCTTTTATAAAACAGGAATATGAAGAATTAAAATCGATTAAAAATCCGTCTTTAGAAGATATAAACCGCTCTGTTGCCGCTATTCACTGGTTGATGGCACAGGGGGTGCCATACGGCAAAGGAAGCGATTCTATTGCAAACTTGCTTACAAAATCTATTTATCATGCTTACGGCATAAAAACATCTCCTGCAAAAGAAGGTAAAAGCTTTGATTTTGAAGCGTTTTACAGAGATTTAGACGATTATATAAAAATCTATCCCGATATATTTGAAATCCCGCCGCACAGAGTATAATTTTTAAATACTAAAAGAAGTTTGTTTGAAAACTAAAATATAGGTTTACACTCTTTTTCTTTTAATAAATTACAATAAACAATTTATAGGTTATTCTTTATGGAATTCAATGTTTCAATAATTTTGAAATTCCATTCTCTATATATGCAGTAAAATCAGTAGTATCAGCAAAATAATTTCTATAAGCATTTTGAATGCTTTTATTAACCTGTTTATCATTAGTTGAAACCAAAACAATATCAGATTTAGGATATTCTCTTTCAAGCTTGAAATATTCCCTATTTGCTTGCTGAAAATTGTCAAATGTAATAATTTTTGAGCAAGGAAATCCTTGTTCTACTATATCAAAAACAATAATTGTATTTTTTTTAAAAATATCTGCTTTATGAATAGCTTTTAATTGTTTTAATCTACTTAATAAAGAAATTTCATCCTCTATGGCTAAAAAATTTTCCACAAGTTCTTTATCTGTTAAGTTTGGCCAACAAGAATGCATATTCTCATACGCCCTTGCAATAATCTCACTAGCTAATTGAAAAAACTTATACTGTTTTCTATCACCCTCACTAAATTTAGTTCTACATTTAGTAAGCGAATCCGCCACTTCTACAGCAGTTGCCCAAGCATGTTGATATATTGTTCTATACTGTATTTCAACAGAAAGTCCATTCCATTTATTAGAGTTGTCATAACCCTTTCTTGTCTGATATAAATACACATCATGCAAGCCTCTATATCCACTTTCTTTCGGATTTTTTATATAATCCTTACATTCATTTGCCTTCAATACATGTTTAAAATTTGACGAATGAACAACTTTGACAAAATCATATAAAGTTTTGGCATTTTTAAATATTAATCTACATCCAGCAATATCATGCATCCTTGCAAAATCCATCTGGGGAAAACGCTGTAATTTATCATATATTGTATTTTTTCGTTTTAATCTTTGCGCAAATACTATATCTCTGCTTTTAACTCTTTTTCTAAATATCACCTGCCAAGTATTTAACACATGCGCATGCGACGCACGCCAGTTTTCGATAATTAACTCGTCTTCTTCATTTGTGACATTTCCATTTTGCAAAGCATGAACTATATTTTTTGCAGCCCTATTTACACTTGCCTTAGAATTAAGAGGATATATTAGACGCCTATCATTACAATTATTCATAAAGTTCCTTTGTAAATAAATGCTACAAAAATAGCCCCCGTAGGAGGCTTAATTTATCTGGGCCGCAGAGGACTCGAACCTCCGACCTCACCCTTATCAGGGGTGCGCTCTAACCACCTGAGCTAGCAGCCCGAACAAAACTATTTTATTGTAAAAATTTTTTAAAATCAAGCGGGCTATACCCTTATCAGCCTCCCGTAAAACGTGACATTTAGTCACCTTTTACTCGGCAGAGTGCTCATAACCACTCTGAGCAGCAGCCCGTAAATAATTACGTGGTCTTGCGGGCATTTATAACCATACTCCGCAAGTTCAAGATTATCATAGACAAAATTCAAAATCAACTATTTTTTTAATTTTATCAATGCTGTAAAACCTGCCTGAAGCTACATCTTCTCGGGTGCTGAAATTTTGAGCAGTTTAAATGTTTCTCCCAAAACATTTTTCACCGCAGCCACAATCATCAAACGGCTTTTGGTTAATTCCGCATCTTCCGACAGCACCCTTGTATAATTATAAAAATGGTGAAAATCGTAAGCAAGATTTGAAGCATATTTGCATAATAAATACGGCGCTCTTAACCTTACAGCTCCTTCAATTACGGATTTAAATTCTTCAAGTCTTAAAATAAGTCCGCGCGTTGCTTCAATTGATTTTTCATCTTTATCAAACAAGGCGCCTGTTTGCGGATTATCCAAAACCTTATCCAATTCTTCTTTTTTGATGTAAGGAGGCAATTTTTCACCTGATTCGGTATCAAGCCTGTCTTCAGATGCTTTTCTTAAAATAGAACAGCATCTGGCATGGGCATATTGTACATAAAATACAGGGTTCTGGTCATTTTTTTGCTTTGCTAAATCCACATCAAAATCAAGTGTTGTATCAATACTTCTCATCAGCATCCAGAACCTTGTAGCATCTACCCCTACTTCATCTACAAGTTCATCCAGCGTTACCATTTTTTTTCTTTTACCCATACGGACAGCTTCACCGTTTTGGATAATATTTACAAGCTGCCCCAGAAGCACCTCAAAATTATTACTGTCATTGCCCAGAGCATCAATTGAGGCTTTCATTCTCGGAATATATCCGTGATGATCCGCACCCCATATATCAATTAAATATTCAAACCCGCGGTCAAATTTATTCTTGTGATACGCAATATCTGCCGTTAAATAAGTATTTGAGCCGTCTTTTTTCTTTAAAACTCTGTCTTGATCATCCGTGTAATCCGTTGTTCTAAACCACAAAGCCCCGTCTTTTTCATATAGTTTACCCGCTTTATCAAGAGTTTCAAGACATTTTTCAACTTCTTTGCTTTTATAAAGCGTGGTTTCTGAAAAGAAACAGTCAAAATGAGTCTCAAATTTTTCCAGCAATTCTTTTTGCAGCCGCAGCATATCAGCTTTTGCAAATTCGCCGTACGGCAAAGGTTTTCCCGCTTCAATATATCTTTTTGCACAGTCTATTAAATAATCGCCTCTATAAGCATCCTCGGGCCATTCAACAGTTTCGCCTTCAAGTTCTTTTACGCGCAATTCCAGAGACATTGCAAGTTTATTAATCTGATTGCCGGCATCGTTTATATAAAATTCCTGATAAACGTCATACCCTGCAAATTTCATAATTTCAGAAAGCGAAGAGCCGAGCGCCGCCCATCTTCCATGCCCGATATGAAAAGGTCCTGTCGGATTTGCACTTACATATTCAATATTTACCTTTTTGCCGTGCCCTATATCAACTTTGCCGAAATTTTCTTTTTCTTGCAGAACTTCTTCAACAATTTTCTTTAAAAAACCCTCTTCAAGCTTAAAATTTATAAACCCCGCAACCGTATTTATTGAAAAATCCACAGGCTTAACATATTCAACAATTACTTTTGCAATTAAAGGCGGTGCCATTTTGGCTTCACGCGCAAGAGAAGATACATTTATCGCATAATCCCCGAATTCAGGGTTTTTTGGTGTTTCGCAGACAAATTTCGCGTTAATATTTTCTGCCGCCCCTAATTTTTTATCCAAAACAGCCTTTTTTACCGCTTCATCAACAATATTTACAAAAAAATCTTTAATCATCATAAAAGATATTATAGTTCAAAAATGCCTGCGGCGGGCTAAAAAATAATTATAAAGTTTTGTAAAATTTTCCAAAAATTCCGTTATAAAAGTGTAAATTTTGACTTCTTGCGTTTTTTTATTAAAATGTAAGCACAAGGTATTTTGTGTTTCGCATAAAGCATAATTTACAACATCCGCAAATTAGAAGGAAAAACAGTTTAAAATGCCGAAGATTAACGGGATAAGTGCAGTTAATTATGGTACAACCATCTCTACCAAAAGAGACGGCGGTGATAATTCCTGTGATTTTATCGCAAGCAGATTAAACTATTTATACAATCAAACTCTTGCCGTTTCAAGACAGAACAGTTCTCTTAATTTCAGAAGCTTGAAAAAATTCGTTCAAAAAGGCATGGGCGAAAATCTTGATAAGGTTGTATAAAATTTAAGATTTAATAAAATTTTACGTAACCCGATAAGAAATAAAAATCCGTTTTCTGAAAAATGAAAACGGATTTTTTAATACCGATATAATTATTAAAAAATGTAAATAATTGCAGTTTTTCAGTCAATCTTTTTATTTACCCGCATTGTAAATAGCATAATGACAGTTAAATGAAAGGAACATTCTAAATGAACGTAAGCAGTGTATCGAGTGTATCAAACAATTACAATGCAAATAATTTAAACAAAGTAAATAACGGACCAAGTTTCGGCGCACTAAAACCGGATGCAACAAGAGTGTTAACCAAAGCAATAAATGCAGCAAATTTAGATTCAAAAAGCCAAATCACAGCTTTAGAACAAGTAAAGAAATTAGCAGAAAAAACAATAAACAGCGATGTGCTGGATATAAGCGCACGCGGACAAGCGCTTGATTTTGTAGATAAAACAACCGGCGGTGTTCTTCGTCAGGATGTCGGAATTGGCAGAATTGTATCAGTAGATAAAATATTGGGTTCCAAAAGCGGTCAATCATCTATTACGGTAGCCGGAGGAAAAGAATTAGATGGAGCACCCAATAATTTTAATAAAGATAAACTTATAGGTATGGGTTTTAAAGAAATCTCAGATAACATTTTCAAAACATCTTTAGAAAATTTTATAAATGTTCTTTCAAACCTTTTTGACACTCAGGAAGCAAAAATTACTGCAAAATTAGGACAATAATATTTACGGACAATGTTCTTTTAATAAAATAAAGAAGTATAGTTTAAACTATACTTCTTTATTTATTTAATAATATACAGCTCTGTTCTATATCTTCCTTACAAGCCTTGCCTGAATTGCATTAGCTGAAGTTATATGGTTGATTAAAGTATTATACCTTTCTTCCGATTCACCATAAGGAATCTTTTTTGAAATCAATTCTGCCGCAGTTTGGTTTATAGCTTTTAATTTATTTAAAGACCGCTTTAATAAAAACCCTTTATATATTTTTGGAAAATATTTGTATAAAATTTTCCCGAAAACATTGCTGCCCGAAAACTCATCCTGTGCTTTTTTTACGGCAGACTCCTGCAAAATATCCATATCTAAATCATTAAGGCGCTTTTTTGCACCTTCTTCTGCCTCAGTTTTAATTTCTTCTTTAACAGGGTTATCCGCAAACGGAGAATTTTTGATATCTTCCTCATTAACACTTATGCTGAGAGGGTTTGGCCCTTTAAGAATATCAACAACTGTTTCATCAGACACCTTACCTGCACCTGATGTATTCAGCCCTAATTCATTTAATTGTCCCAGCAGGGAATTTTTAAACAATTCTTCCATTATACAATTATTATTAAGCAAATTTTTAGCTTTTAAACCCTATACAAGTAGTATTTTTGATTTATAATCAAAATGCAATTAACGCAAATTTTAAAGGATAACAAATATGTGGGAATATTCAGATACCGTTAAAGAACACTATAAAAACCCGAAAAATGTAGGTATGATTGAAGATGCCGATGCAATCGGCGAAGCCGGCGCTCTTGCCTGCGGAGATGCTTTGAAACTTTATTTAAAAATAAAAGACGGAATTGTAACCGATGCTAAATTTCAAACATTCGGCTGCGGTTCTGCTGTTGCATCTTCAAGCATTTTAACCGAAATGATTATAGGAAAGCCCCTTGATGAGGTTAAAAAAATTACAAATAAAGATATAGCGGACAAACTCGGCGGACTTCCGCCCGAAAAAATGCACTGTTCCGTTATGGGTCATGAGGCACTCGAAGACGCCCTTAAAAACTATGACAACCCAGAAACACAAAATACGGACTCAACCGCATCAAAACCAAAATCCAAAGATAAAATTATCTGCAACTGTTTTTCTGTTACGGAAAAACAAATAAAAGAAGCGATTGAAAAAAACGGAGCCAAAACCGTTGATGATATTAAAGAATTAACATATGCAGGCGGTGCATGCGGAAGATGCAAAGGGAACATTCAAGCCATAATAAACACTTATAATATGGAAGCTAAAAACGATAAAAAAGAACTTAACGCCGTACAATTTATTTTAAAAGTAAACAGTGTTATAGAAAAAAATATCGCCCCGGAACTCACTAAAGACTGCGGCGGAATAGAACTTATCAATATTGAAGGAAAAGATGTATACGTACGCTTAACGGGAAGCTGTAAAGGCTGCAGAAACTCGCATCTTACCCTCAAAAACTTTGTTCAGACACAGTTAAGAGAACATGTTGATAATGAAATTAATGTTATAGAGGTGGAATAAATGACACAAAACATAATTTATCTTGATAACAACGCAACAACATGTGTGGATAAAAAAGTAGTGGAAGCTATGATGCCGTATTTTACGGAAGAATACGGAAACCCTTCAAGCATCTACGATTTAGCACATACTGCAAATAAAGCGGTAAGACGTTCAAGAGAAATTATGAAAGAATTTTTAGGCGCAAATGACCCTAAGGAAATCATTTTTACATCCTGCGGTTCCGAAAGTGCCAATATGGCAATAAAAGGGGTTCTGGAATTAAACAGAGCCAAAAAACACCTTATAACAACAAAAGTTGAACACCCCTGCGTTTTAAACCTGCATAAAGATTTAGAAAAACACGGTTACAAGGTTGATTACATAGGAGTGGATTCAAACGGCGACCTTGATGTCAATGAATTGATTTCAAAAGTGGATAAAGACACAGCACTTGTATCTGTTATGTATGCAAACAATGAAACCGGTGCAATATTTCCCGTTGAAGAAATTGCTCAAAAAGTTAAAGAAATTAACCCTGAAACCAAAATTTTTGTAGATGCCGTACAGGCCGCAGGAAAAATTCCCATAAATGTAAAAGATGCAAAAATTGATTTTATGGGAATTTCCGCCCACAAATTCCATGGGCCCAAAGGAATCGGCGCATTATATGTAAAATCAGGCTCGATGGTAGCTCCGCTTATTATAGGCGGCCATCAGGAAAGAGGAAAAAGAGCCGGAACCGAAAACGTGCCTTATATTGTCGGGATGGCAAAAGCGGCGGAACTTGCTATGGAGAATATGGAAGATGAGCTGACCCGCGTAAAATGTTTAAGAGATATGCTTGAAGAAGGCATTTTATCAAAGATTAAAAATGCAAGATTAAATTCAACTTCAAAAAACAGGGTGCCAAACACAACAAATATAGGCTTTTTATATATTGAGGGCGAATTAATTCTTTTACATTTAAATGATGCAGGGATTTGTGCAAGCTCAGGCTCCGCCTGCACATCAGGAAGTTTAGAGCCCAGCCATGTTCTGCGCGCAATGGGCGTTCCGTTTACATCGCTCCATGGCAGCATAAGGTTTTCTCTAAGTCGTTATACAACGGAAGAAGATATTAATTATGTTGTTCAGGAATTACCGCATATTATTGATAAACTCGCTAAAATTTCACCGTTTCAAAAAGAACTCGGAGAAATATTAAATAAATAATTCAATACCGCAATACTAAGGGTCGTTACCGGCCGGTAGAATTTTATCCCTGTGTTGTGCCTAATTTTTGGCTTATTTTATTATGTTCTTTATCATTAATCCCAAGGACAGGATTAATAACTTTTTTCATTAAAATTTCATTGCTGAAATTATCAACAGGCTTTGATACGGCAAGAAGCGTGCCCAATCCGCCGAGCGCAAGGGCTATATCTCTGCTTCTGTTTGTTATTTTCTCACCGCTATTTGAAATTTCCTGCTTTAATTTCGGAACAAATTTATTAAATCCCTTGCCCAGAAGTTTTTGTGAAGCACCTACTATTAAAATCGGGAATAATATATTTGTAAGCCCCTGAAAAACAGCTTCTCCGAAAGCTTTTTTAACAGCAGTTTTCTTGCCGTCTTCTTCTTTTGACTTATTATAAGTTGAAACAACATCTGCCGTTATATAGGCTCCTGCAGGAATATAAGAAATTTTTGGCAGATTTTTTATAAAGATATTATTTGATTTATTACAGACAACCCTTATTGCAGCGCCTATATCGTCACTGTAGCCTAAATACCTGAGCGGGGTATCACGGAAAACATCTTTTTTATTTTCAGTTTCCATGGTCTCTTTTTTGCAGCCCGTCTCTCCGGCGTTTTCTAACGGATTATTATACATTCTGCGCGGGTTTAGGGTATATTCGGGGTTTAAAAATTCAATACTCAAAATTTTTTCCGTTTTAAAATATTGCTTAAAATGCTTTTGCAATAAATATAAGAGTGCTGAATATTTTTTATTGCCTTATTTTCAAGCAATTTTTAAGTTTTATGTAGAAAGTTTTACACTTTCTTACAAATCATTTACTTTTGAAATCTTTTTTTGCACCATGGAGACCATGGGAAAAGCAAAAAAACGCATACTTCATAAAAGCAATTCAAGCCTGTTTATGACAAGAGAAACAGCTGTAAGCAAGGTTTTCAATATGCTTTCCAACAACAGCAGAATGGAAGCTGATAATTTAATCACGCTTTTTGGCCTTACTGCGGAAGAATTATCCGAAGCAGGCGTGCCTTATGAAGATTTAATTTCTCTGGGGCAAACCATAGCATAACTTGTCTTATTTTTTAACCGTAATAATTCATGACTGCACCGTTTGCCATTGAAGCATAAGGATTTGTATATCCGAAATTTGTATAATTATTTGCATAACTTGAAGCGGTTAGGGCATCTATTCCGTATGAACTTGCTTCCAGAATATCATCAGGCACCGTATAAACGGATGTATCGCCGGCCTGCAGTCTTGCTGCAAGTTCATTTAACCCGCCATTTCCTGAAACTCCGTAATTATATGCAAAACCCGTTGCATCAGCCGCTCCTGATTCAAGATATTCAAGCATTTTTTTGCTGTCTTTAGATAATTTGCCATCCGCAGCATCTTCTTCAATCAATTGATAAACATAGCTGTTTAATTCATTCATGCTTGATGCATTGGATGCAACTTGCATTGCCTGCTGCTCTATGGCTTCATTCTGGACTTTATCCGTATAATCTTCGCCCACAACCGTTTCGGCCACTTTTCCTGCAACGGCTGAACCAATCATACCGCCAACCATATCGCCTACAAATGTACCTATTGCAGTACCGAGGGCTGTACCGAGAACCGGAACAACTGAACCGATTGCACCGCCTATTGCAGCACCTGCTGCCTTACCTGCCGTAGCGCCTACTGCCCATCCTGCAGCGCCGGCAGCTACTTTAACACCTGATTTTGCGGTTTGTTTAACGCCTTCTTTAAAGCCGCCCTGGCTAAATGCAGGTATAACATCAGTCATAAGAGCCATAGCACCGTCAAATATCATCATAACACCGGCACCGGTTGATTTAAACATCTTTGAAAATTTGCTTGCGCCTTTGCTTATGACTTTTCCTGCCGCATTTGTAGATAAAAATTCGGCCGCTTTTTTGGTTCCTGTTTTATACACAGATGAATTTACAAGCGATTTTCCAATCCCCGTTCCTTTAAAACCCTGCCATAATTTTGCAATTTTTGAAGGTTTCGCAACAGTCCCGGCTTCTGTTCTTAAAACTTTAAGAATATCATCGGTTTTATCACCTGCACCCTTAAGTAAAGTCAGAATTTCACTTTCGCTCTTACCTGACTTTGCAAGGTTTTTTACAAGATCAACCATCTCGCCGTTTGCAAGAGAACCGGAAAAACCTTTTCCGTTTGTAACAATATTGCTAATTTCTTTATTTCTTAATACCTTGAATATATTTTGTGTAGTGCTCGTAAGTCCTTTAATGCCTGCATGTGTATATTTTGTATTCCCAAAAATAGTTTTTGCTTCTTTACCTGTAAATATACTCGTTGCAACCTTATCTGTCTTTTTGAGCAGCTCACCACCGGCATAAAACACTCCCATAATGGCGGCACCTGAGGGAACGCCTCCAAAAGCATTGCCGACATCATTAACTATGGTATCCTTACAAACTTCCGCACCGTTTATATATTTCAGTGCATCAGTTGTATATGACATATTTATTGAAGAAACTCCCGTCATAAAACTCCCTTTATAACTTAATATCTTCCCTATACATAAATAAAGTATTTTCCCCCTTTAAAATTGATGTTTTCAAAGGAAATATTACAAATTGTTAACAAAGCTCAATATCTTTTTACAATACGTTTTATGATACAATTTTCATATGGAAAGCTTTGACTTAAAAAGATACGCTCATCTTGGCGATGCCGTTTATGAAGTATTCATAAGAGAAAATGTTATTTTTAAAACAAAATCCTTAAATAATATGCACAAAAATACAACAGCTTTTGTATGTGCTGATTTTCAAGCAAAAATAGCTGAAATTATTTTTGAAAATTTCTTAAATGATGAAGAAAAAGAGATTTTCCGCCGTGCAAGAAACCTGCCCTTAACCGTAAATAAAAGAAATAAGCCGGATATCCACAGATACGCCACCGCCCTTGAATGTATCACAGGATATTTTTATTTAAACAATAAACAAAAACTTGATAAAATGTTTGAAATAGTAAAAGAAAATATGAATATTTAAATTTTATTGTATAATCTAGAAATGAATGAAATTATAACGCTGGATATATTAAAAGAAAAAATTTTTATAATAAGAAACAAGCGTGTTATGATAGACCGCGATCTGGCAGAATTATATGGCGTTTCAACCAAAAAACTTAATCAGGCGGTAAAACGCAATATTATACGTTTTCCGTCAGACTTTATGTTCCAGCTTACAGATAAAGAACAAAACGAACTGGTCACAAATTGTGACCACCTCAAAAACTTAAAATTTAGCTCAACAAACTCATATGCCTTTACGGAACACGGTGTTACAATGCTATCAAGTGTTTTAAACAGCAAAAAAGCAATAGAAATAAATATTCAGGTAGTGCGTGCCTTTATTGCATTGAGGCAGCTTGCAGTTGAAAGCAGAGAATTATCTGAAAGATTATCGGAACTTGAGCAATATTTTATTCAGCACTGTAGAGAAAATGATGCTGATTTAAAAGAAATCAATAGAGTTTTAACGCTTTTAATGGATAGAACAAAGCCGGACAAAATAGGTTTTAAGACAAAATAATTATGCAAAATAAGATTAAAGATGAATTTATATCAACATTATCTCATGAAATAAGAACCCCCTTAACAAGTATTAAAGGATTTTCAAAAACCATTCTTGATAATTGGGATGCCCTTGATGAGGCGTCTAAAAAGAAATTTTTAAACATAATAAAAGAGCAATCGGACAGATTAATAAATCTTGTTGAAAATGTTTTAAATGTTGCAAAAGCGGAAGATGAAGTTGAAATTGTTTTAAAAGAAATCAATCTGCCCGCTCTTATAAACAATGTTATTGAAATTATAAAAATAAATTATAAAAATAAAAATTTCAAAATAAAAACAGGGAAAATTCAAAATTCAATAGCAGATAAAGACAAACTGGAACAGGTTATCTTAAATATAGTTGAAAATGCCTGTAAATATTCAGGCACAGGTTTTGATGACATTGAAATAAAAATAGAAACAAAGTGCGACTATAATGTTATTTCCGTTAAAAACTACGGTTCAAATATTGCAAAAGGTGAAATTGATAAAGTATTTGAAAAATTTTACAGAATAGATAACTATTTAACATCATCCGCTCAAGGAAGCGGCCTCGGGCTTTATATTGCAAAAAATTTAACGGAGAAAATGAACGGAAAAATTGAGATTAATTCTTCCGTTGAAGAAAATTTTACGGAATTTTTAATATACATTCCTGTTTTTGATTTTGAAACAATGGCAAAAAAGATAAAAGAAACGGGGGAGAAAAATGTATAATCCCGAAATTTTTATCATATCCGCAAGAAAAGAATTATCGATTAAACACAAAAAACTTATCGAAACCCTGAATTGCAGTGCATCAATTTTTTCAAAGCTGGATGAAGCAATTTATTCAATTAAAAATAATGAACCTGAAATGATTATAATTTCGGACACAATTGATGATAATTTATCTGATTTTATAAGAAAAATCCGCGTTTTAACTTATAATTACCGTCCTGTCATCGTTGCAATTTCAAAATCCGGCGCAATGGATGATAAATTAAACGCGCTTGAAGCAGGTGCGGATGATTTTCTTGATGAATCAATCCAATCAAAAGAATTTCAGGCAAGAATAAATGCTCACATAAGACGCTATCTTGAAAATTCAATCAATCCCGTTACAAACTTTATTGATAATAAAATAACCTTAAAAGCTTTAAAAAAACAAATTAAAAACCGTGTAAAAGAAAAATCCGCAATGCTCATCAGTATTTCAGGGATTAATTTTTATAAAGAAATTTACGGCGAAATTGCTTTTGAAAAAGTACTGCAAACAGTTGCCGCCATTATAAATTCCACCCTGCAAAAAGAAGATATAACGGGGCATTATTCCATAAAAGATTTTCTTTTAATAACGCAAAATTTTAAAGCTGAAAAAATAGCCAAATTTCTAACCTTTGCATTTGACGGTATTTTAGAACGTTTTTATTCCGAATTTGATTATAAAAATAATTTTATGCTTTATTCGGCAGAAACTATTGAAGAAAAGAAAATCCCTTTAATGAAACTTAATATCGCAATAGCGGATATAAGCGAAGGCAGATTTGAAAACGAAAAACAAATTTTAAATCTGTTATTTGACACTTTAAAACTTTGCAAAAATTCTAAAGAATCCTGCTACATTATAGACAGGCTGAAACTATACGGAGAAGCATCCGAAATTAATCCAAAAAATAAAGTTATGATAATGGAGCCCGATGAATCATTAAATTATCTTTTAAATGTAAACCTTGAAATGCAGGGGTATTCAATAAAAACCTGCAGAAATTATGATAATTTTATGGATGAGTATTTTAAATTTCTGCCGGATGTTTTAATTCTTGATTACGGAACAAAAGAAAAAAAACAGGGGTTAAACATCTTAAATACACTCTGTGAAAATCTTAGCCGAAAAGGCATAGAGTGTCCTAAAATTATATTTTCAACCACAATTCAAGATAAAAAAAATATTTTCTCAAACGGTGCCGATATTTATCTTCCAAAGCCTTATGATATAAATACACTTATGGACTGGGTAAAAAAACTGATATAAAAGGTTTTTGAGAAAAATATTTTACAAAAAAGGGCTGTTAAAGAGGCGCGGAGTAAAATAGCAGCTGAATATCAAACATAATCAGCCGGAATCTGCCCTGTTTGTAAAATATTTTTCTCAAAAATCACTTATTCCTTAAGAAAAGAAATGACCTCTTTTTGAATCAAGAGTAATTGTATCAAATGAATACAATGCAGCAGGACGTTTTGAGCCTGTTTTAGAGCATTCATTTAAATCAATCAGCATATTTGTTGAAAGCATTTTCTTTCTGAAATTTCTTTTATCCAAATCTTTTTTCAATATTAATTCATAAGATTTTTGCAATTCCGTCAGTGTAAATTTTTTCGGCAGAAGCTGGAATGCAACAGGACACAACTCCAATCTTTCGCGTGTTCTTTTCAGTGAATATTCAATAATTTCTTTATGGTCAAATGCAAGAGGCGGCAAGTCTTCAACGCTGTGCCAGCCGATTTCAACAACAGATTCGTCCATAATCTTAACATCAATGTCTTCTGCGCGAAGAAGCGCAAAATAAGCACAGGTAATAACCCTTGTATTAGGATACCTTAAAGGGTCGCCAAATGTATAAAGCTGCTCTAAATAAATATTTTGAACGTTTGTTTTCTCTTTTAATACTCGAAGCGCCGCATCATCAAGATTTTCGGATAATCTTATAAAACCTCCGGGGATAGCCCAGCGGCCGCGAAAAGGTTCATTGGCTCTTTTTAACAAAAGCACCTTGAGTGTATTATGAACGATGGTTAAAATAACAACATCGACCGTTACCTCATGAGTTTTTGTTTCTGTAAAAGTTTTAGCCATAAATTCTTTCTTTTGAAAAACCCTTAAGATTATGATACAAAAAACAAACTATAACATCAAGCACAGTGTAACAAACGGCTTAATATTTAAAAAAGACACTGCTGTTCAAACAGTGTATGCCTGCATTATTCAATAACTTTACCGTTAAATGCTTCCAGCATCTCCTGCGTTTTTTTACCGTAATGCGAAACGGAAGATGCTTTATTTGAAGGCGTTTCTGAATTTTCAAAAACAGGTGTCTTTTCTGCCATGGTGTTTTCAGGGGCACTTTCCGCTTTCGGCGGATTCATATCCATTAAAAATTCTTTTTCCAAGTCTTCTTTTGAAATATCGGGACCCATAGACGGTGCAGACATCTGCGGCATGGAAGGTTTAGACACGGGGGCGGGATTTTGATATACCCGCGCAGGCTGGGGAGATTGGATTTTAGTATTAAGCTTAACATCTATCGGCTTCATATCAGGCATCATAATAATAAATTCTATAATATAATCCGCCCCTAAAACGCTTTTAACCGCTTTATCCAGATGCTTATATTTTGAATCCGATTTAGCTTGTTCTATGAGTTTTTCGTTTACAAACCCGAGAGTAATTTTTTTATCTTTAATACTAAGAAGTTTTCTGCTTGAAAAGAAAAACTTTGCAGGTATTAGCTCTATTGCATTTAAAACTTTTGCCCAGGCTGCTGCGGGGTTGATTTCGCTATTTTCTTGACCGCCCGCAGGATTTGCTTTTTGTGCGGCTTTAGCATTTGGCGCATTTTCTGCCGCCGGATTACTACTGCCGTCTAAAACATTCTGCACAACAGGAACATCATCCACCCCGGGAACCTTCGGCAAGCTCGGTGTATCAGATATAGCTGCCGCGGACTTCATTTCAGCTTTATCATCCGCCTGTTTTTCCTCATACAGATTTTCTTTGTACTCCATCAAATGCTCGGGTTCATTGTTTTTTGGCTGTTCTTTCACAATTTCATTTTCAGGAATATCAATTTCTTTTAAAGTTTCCTTTACAACACTCTGCACAGCCTCAGACGGCTCAATCCGTGTCTCTGCAGGCTTTGCAGACTGCATCTGTTCTGTATTCTCTATTTTTCCTGTCTGTTTTATAGCCTGCATCTGCGGTTTTTCTGTATACTTCTGCGATTCCGCAGGCACATTTTGCACAGGCTGAATATTTTGCACGGGAATATTTTGAACATCGGACGCAGGCATCACTCTTTGAAGCGCAATTACTTCATCCATTTTGCAAAGGTTAATTATCATAAGTTCAACCCATAAATACGGGTTTGTTGCAAACCTTATTTCTTTATAATATTCAATCACTTTGTTTAAAATTCTGAAAACCTCTGTACTGTCAAGCTTCAAGCTTTTTATCTTTTCAATATCACAGGTGTTAAAATTTGTAAATTTCAAAGTATTTTTATCATCCGCAGATGAAAGAGCAAAAATTAAATTTCTTAAAAATTCAATAAAATTCTCGCAAAAATTCTTCGGCTCCAGCCCTTTATTATAAATTTCATCAATATATGAAACGGCACTTTGAGTATCTTTTGATAAAATCTTCTCCAAAAAATTAACACTCACATCAAAAGTCATCTTCCCGAGCAGATTTTCAATAACCTCTTTTGTAATTTCTTCTTTTGCCCCGAGAATGCTTACCTGATCAAGAAGCGCAAGCGAATCTCTCAAACCCCCTGATACATTTTTTGCAATTGCATATAAAGCATCATCGGTGATTTTTATATTTTCTAAATCCGCAATTTCTCTTAAGCGCTTTGTAATGTCATCCGTTGTAATACGCCTTAAATCAAACCTCTGGCATCTTGATATGATGGTTTCAATAACCTTGTGCGGTTCTGTTGTGGCAAGAATAAAAATAACGTTTTGAGGCGGTTCTTCAAAAGTTTTTAAAAGTGCATTAAACGCCTCGTTTGACAACATATGAACTTCATCTATAATAAATATTTTATATTTGCCGTTCATCGGTGCATACTGTGCCTGTGCAATCAATTCTTTGGCATCATCTATACCCCTGTTTGTAGCGGCGTCAATTTCAATTACATCAAGCCCTGAAGCATTTGTAATATCAAGACAGCTCGGGCATTTCTGGCATGGCTCAAGAGTAGGCCCGTTTACACAGTTTAAAGATTTTGCAAAAATCCTTGCAGTGGAGGTTTTCCCTGTTCCTCTGGGCCCCGCAAAAAGATAAGCATTTGCAATTTTGTTTAATTCAATAGCATTTGAAAGCGCCTTTGTGAGGCTTTCCTGCCCTACAACGTCTTTGAAACTCTGCGGGCGGTACTTTCTAAATAAAGGCAAATATTTTTCACTCATAAAAATATTATATTATAAAAAAATGTGATATATTAATTTTATGAAAAATGTAGCAATAATAGCACCCTCGGGATACATTGAAAATCCCGAAAAACTTAACGCAGCACAAAATTTTTTAAAAAGATTTAATATTAGCGCAAAAATTTTTCCCTCATGCTATGAGAATTTCAGAGGGATGGCAGGAAATGATGAAATCCGCCTGAATGATATTCATAATGCTTATCTTGATAAAGATATCGATACAATCATCTGCGCACGGGGCGGATACGGCACAATCAGGCTTCTTGATAAAATTGATTACAGTATTATAAAAAACAACCCGAAAAAACTAGTGGGAAGTTCTGATATTACAGCACTTTTGATTTCAATTTACAAAAAAACGGGTCAGATAAATTATCACGCCAAAATGGCGTTGAACGGTATATCCGAAATGAATGAAAGCGAATTTTTAAATTACAGAGAGCAAATTGAAAACAATATTTATAATCGTCCTGCAATAGATGCAAGCGGTGTTCTCTGGGGAGGGAATTTAGCCACAATTGTTTCGTTATTCGGCGCACCGTATGAAGGCTATATCCCGAATGAAGATATTATTTTATTTATTGAAGATATTAATGAACCTGATTATAAAATTGACAGAATGCTGACTCAAATTTTAAGAAACATTCCGTTGAAAGAAAAAATCAAAGGAGTAATTTTCGGTGAATTTATCGGTGCCGGTGAATATTTGAATGATATTTTAAAAGAATTTTCTGCAATTCTTAATGTTCCGTATGCTTTCGACCCTTTAATTACCCACGGAAAAGCCAACACTGTTGTGCCTTTCGGGATGAAAATATAAAAAAAACGGCTTTCTTTAAAACTAAAGAAGTCGCCGTGATGGATAGAATTAGTATTACGGAGTTTATAGAGGAGTTTACACCCATATAACCCTCCTCAAAAAATTTTTTTGCTAAACTTCTTTAATTTTGTCAACTATTTTTACAATTCTTTACATACTGCAAAACCTACGCCGTTTGGGAGCTTCCAACCATAAATATTTTATTCTCTAAAAAATAAATAAAATATTCCATGCCCGATTGTATTCTACTTATCTTCAGCCGCTAAAACCGCAGGTTCGTTTTCCGTTAAATATTTTTCATCAATAGGATTAACAGGATTAAAACCAAGCTCTCTGAATTTTTCAATCTGCCCGAACAGCCCGCCTCTGCCTTTAAGAGAAGTAAACACTCCGTCAAACCCTTTTCTTAATGTTTCAAAGTTGGATGAAAGCCCTTCAAGCTTGCCTATAAGCGTCTGGCATTTTGCATAAATCCCTTCGCCTGTTTTTAAAATACTTTTAATGTTGTCATTTTGATTTTTATTCATCCAGATATTATTTATCATCCTTAATGTTGCAAGAAGGGTTGAAGGGCCTGTAATTATTATATTTCTCTTATTAGCCTCTTCAACAAGTGTGTTATTTGCATATATAAGCCCCATACAGGCTTCAAACGGTATAAATAAAAGCGTAAAATCAGGCGTATTTAACCCTTCAAGATTTGTATATTTATTTTCAAGCTCTTTTATTCTGTCAAGCGTATTTGAATAGAACTTTTTAATGCAGTTATTTGCTTCATCATCATCTTTAGCATTTGTATAATCAAGATACCCTGAAATCGGCGCCTTGGAATCCACTATTATATTTTTATCCCCTTCGCCAAGATAAATTACGGCATCGGGCATAATTCTGTTTCCTCCCGAATTATCAAGACTTTTAAACCCGCCCTGCAGTATATAATTTCCCTTAATTGCATCTTCATTTTTATCAATAAGCCCTGAAACTTTTAAAAGCCTCTCCAGAATCATTTCCCCGAATGAACCTCTGAATTTAGAGTTCGCACTTAATGCATTTGCAAGCTCTTCTGTTTTATTTGTTATCATTTTATTTTGAGCGGAAAGATATTCGATTTGTTCTTTTAAGCTTTGTGTATTTTTTATCCCCGTAATATTATATTCTTCAATTTTAGTTTGAAATTCTTTAATTTTTTCTTTCAAAGGCAAAAGTGTATTTTGAAGATTTTTTTGATTGCTTTCTTCAAGCACCCTGTTTTTCTCTAAAATCGCCTGATTTGCAAGATTTACAAACTCTTGCTTTATAATATCGCAATAGTTTTCCTTTTCTTTATTGTTTTGAAGGATGGAATTAATTTTTTCCCCCAGTTTGGCATTTTCAATTTCAAGCTTCGTATTTTTGTTTTTTAACAAAATAAAAGCAAGTAAAAAACCGATTGCAAAAGCCAAAATTACAGCTAAAATTTCCAAAACCTTTATCCTCCGTATATTTTAAAATGTGCCTGACGCGATTCGAACGCGCGACCTTCGGCTTCGGAGACCAACACTCTATCCGGCTGAGCTACAGGCACACATAATTATTTAATTTTATACCCGTAAGCCGGATAGACATAATACTTATTTTCGTTAAAATTTTACTTGCGTAAAATATTTAACATGCCGGCTGAGCTACAGGCACATAATATCCTTAAAATAATTTTAGCATAAATATTATCCGAGCCTGTTTAAATTTGATTCATAGGTCACATTTAATTTATCTCCGAATTTTTTCCAGAAATTATCAACATATTCTATTGTCAGACCGGCATGGTCAATATTATTAACCAGCTCGTCAAGGCGTCTTGAAACACTATAAGGATTTGTGCCGTATGATACAATATCGGAACCGTATTCAAAAAGGTTAACACATTCTCTTGTGGCGGGCATATCCATTTTCTTTAAATATTCAATATACCCGAGCATAAATCTGCCCATTGCTTTATCTGCTTCTGTGGCAGATAATCCTGTTCTGTTAATTTTCCTTAATATTGCATATTCGCCATCTGCACTTATAACGTACATACTCTTCATACCGGGATACTTATTAAGGGTTTCCCAATCGCCGATGGATGGCGGGCATGTTGCATTGCCGCCGGTTTTCGGATGGCTGTGTATCAGTACAACATTATTATGCGGAGAATTTGAGAGTTTTTGCGATTTCATAGACATTGAACCGGAATATGCGCCGCATACTGCCATATCCTCTATCCTGCCGTTATTTATAATAACCATGCTTTCCTTAGGATATAAATTCTTAACGGATTTCATAACAAATTTTTTCGCTTTATTGAAAGTTTTTTCCGAAATACCGTCTTCAATAAGGCTTTGCGGTACACTTTGCTGTTTTACAAATATATCTGCAGGCAGTTTTTCCGTTATTTTCGGCACTATAGATGAAGGATGAATTTTTGGAATTTTAACTCCCGTAAAACCAATATTTACATTTTGCAAAGGAAGTTTAATCATACAGCAATAAAACAAATAAACATAAAAAATTGCGGGATATCATTTGCATAAAAAATGCGGGAGAAATATATCTTCCCGCATTTTAAAATATATTATTCAAGCAATATTAATGACAAAGTGCCAGTAATACACCTGCAGCAACCGCTGAACCGATTACACCTGAAACATTCGGCCCCATTGCATGCATTAAAAGGTAATTGTTCTGATTGTATTCAAGACCAACCTTGTTAACAACCCTTGCAGCCATAGGAACAGCTGAAACACCGGCCGCACCGATAAGAGGGTTAATCGGGGTTTTAGAGAATTTATTCATAATCTTACCGAATATAACACCCATTGCGGTAGCAAGACCAAATGCCACAATACCAAGAATAAGGATAAACAGTGTTTGAATTGTTAAGAATTGAGAAGCTGAAAGCTTTGATCCGACAGATAAACCTAAGAATATTGTAACAATATTGATAAGTTCGTTCTGCAAAGTTTTAGATAATCTCTCAACAACGCCTGATTCTTTACATAAGTTACCGAATGCTAAAGCACCGATAAGAGGACATGCATCGGGCAGCAACAAAATACAAAGCCCTAAAACAAGAAGAGGGAATACAATTTTTTCTCTTTGAGAAACCTCTCTTAATTGAACCATCTCAATCTGGCGTTCAGCTTTTGTTGTTAATAATTTCATAATAGGCGGTTGAATAACAGGAACAAGCGCCATATATGAATAAGCGGCAACCGCAATTGCACCTAATAATTCAGGAGCAAGTTTTGAGGTTACATAAATTGATGTAGGACCGTCCGCACCACCTATGATACCGATTGATGCTGCCTGCGGCATTGTAAAACCAAATACGCAAAGCGCAAGCAATAATGCACCAAAAATACCAAACTGGGCAGCACCGCCCAATAATGCGGTTTTAGGATTAGCAAGAAGCGGGCCGAAATCCGTCATAGCACCTACACCCATAAAGATAATAAGCGGGAAAATACCCTGATGGATACCTGCTTCATAAATTATTCCCAAAAAACCTGTAGGTTCTGCAATTCCTGCAAGCGGAATATTTGATAATAAACCGCCGAATGCAATAGGAACAAGCAAAAGCGGCTCAAATTGTTTCTTAATACCAAGCCATAGAAGGAACAAGCAAACAAGAATCATTATTGGAGAGCCGAATTGATATAAAATCTGCTCTGCACCCTGTAAATCAGGATTCGGGGGCAAAATCATATTTGCTATACCTGTTGATTGATAGAGGCTTTGTAAACTTTCTGCAATATTCATTTATTTGCCTCCTTAACCTAATGTTACCATAGTCTGGCCGTTTTTAACCTGATCGCCGACACTTACTTCAATTGAAGCAACAGTTCCTGATTTTGGAGATTTAATTTCTGTTTCCATTTTCATAGCTTCAAGAACCAGAAGTACATCGCCTTCTTCAATTGAATCGCCTTCGGCTACGTTAATTTTAAGAACAGCACCGGGAAGTGCGGCTTTAATAGGTGTAGCATCTGAATTTGAAACACCTGCTTTAGCTTCAATACCTTCTTTAACACTGATATCATAGGTTTTACCGTTAACAACGGCTTTTTCACCTTCAATTCTAACGGAATATTTTTTATTGTTAACAGAAACCGTATACCCTTCGGGTTTTTCACCTGCAACAGAGCATTGTTTAACATCAGCATTTTTTCTAACACCGATTTGGCCTTTGCCTTGAAGGAACATAATACCTTTTTCTTTACATGCTGCCGCAATAAAGATATTTTCTTCGGTTTCTTCAAGATTGGCTTCTTTAAGCATCTTGCGGGCAGCTTCAATACCTTTATTCGGATCTTTATCATTAAGGTCTACAACCAATTCTGTTGTAGGCTGCAAACCAAGCTGTTCTGATGCCATTTTAACAAGCTCGCTATCAGGTTCGCACGGAGTTTTACCGAAATAGCCAAGAACCATTTTACCGTAGCCTTCTGTAATTTTATTCCATTTACCGAACATAACGTTTGAATAAGCCTGCTGGAAATAGAATTGTGAAACAGGGGTAACACTTGTTGCAAAACCGCCTTTTTCAACAACTTCTTTCATAGCGGCAACCACTTCGGGGAATTTATCCATTGTGCCGTTATCTCTCATCATTTGAGTGTTAGCAGTTAAAGCACCGCCCGGCAGAGGAGATGAGATAATTACAGGGTTAACTGCCATTGCTTCAGGAGGAAGGAAATAGTCTTTCATTGCTTCTTTGAAGATTTCTTCCGTTTCCAAAATCTTTTCTACATCAATGCCAAGGTCATATTCACTGCCCTTAAGAGCATGCCACATAGAAACAATATCGGGCTGAGCCGTGCCGCCTGAAACGGGCTTCATAGAAAGGTCAATGCCGTCAGCGCCGCCGTCAAGAGCTGCCATATAAGCAGCTAAGCCTGTTCCTGCAGTTTCATGGCTGTGGAATCTGATATGCATATCAGGGCCTAAAATTTCTCTTGTTCTTTTAATTGTTTCATAAACTTTTCTTGGAGCGGAGGTTCCTGAAGCATCTTTAAAAGCAAGGCTGTCAAAAGGAATACCCGCGTCAAGTATGCTTCTTAAAACTCTTTCATAAAAAGCAACGTCATGAGCGCCTGTACAGCCTATCGGAAGCTCCATCATAGTAATTGTTACTTCATGTTTTAAGCCGTTATCTTTAATACATTGCCCTGAATAAATAAGGTTATTAACATCGTTTAAAGCATCAAAGTTTCTGATTGTTGTCATGCCGTGTTTTTTGAACATTTTAGCATGCAAATTTATAATATCTCTTGGCTGAGAATCAAGCCCTACAACGTTTACGCCTCTTGCTAACGTTTGAAGATTAATATCGGGGCCTACGGTTTTTCTGATTGTATCCATCATATCGAAAGCATTTTCATTACAATAGAAAATCGGAGATTGAAATCTTGCGCCGCCGCCTACTTCAAAGTGTTTTAAACCTGCAGCAACGGCAGATTCAAGAGCGGGTAAAAAATCTTTAGTGAAAACCCTTGCTCCGTAAACGGATTGAAAACCGTCCCTGAACGAGGTATCCATAACTTTAATTTGTTTTTTTGCCATTTTTTTATCCTCTTTTTTGTATCACACTACTAAAATTAAACTTTTAACAATTCTTGAGCCTCGGCATTCATACCGTTTTCAAGAAAATCATCATATTCTTTTTTAAAATTATTAAGAAGTTTTTCTAAAAATTCATTTCTTTTAACATTTTTTCCCGTTTCAAGAAAAACAGATGTTGCGGGAATATCAATGTTTTGGATATCTTCTTTATTTAAATTTAAATTAATTCCGATTCCGACAATTACACCCTTAAATTCATTTCCTATAAAAACAGATTCCGCAAGAATTCCTGCTATTTTTTTACCGTTTATTAAAATATCGTTAGGAAATTTAAACTGTGCCTTAATTCCGTATTCTTCAATTGTTTTAGCCCCGATATAGCTTGTAAACCTTGTTAATTCATTCAAATGCTCGATATTATCAGGTTTTAAAACAATTGAAATATAAATATTTCCGCCGTTTTTACCGGTTGAATACCATTTGCGTTCAAACTGCCCGTGCCCCATTGTTTGAACATCCGCACTTATTACCTTAAAATTCTCTAAATCTTTAAGGTTTTTTCTCGCCCATACGCTCGTAGATTCTAATTCTTGAAAATTAATTATATCCATAATCAACTTTATTATATTTCAAACATAATTTAAACAAAATATTTTTTTAAACTTTAACAAAACGTTTAAATTAAGTTTAAATTGAGCCGTGAAAAGCCTAATACCCTTGCAAATCTTTTATTGCGGCAGGAATATAATTTATAAGATTAGATGATAATACACCATATTCCGTTAAGGCATTTGAAGCAATTTCGCCTGCACGCCCGTGCAGATAAACGGCAAGATGTACGGCTTCCTGCATTTTAAGCCCCTGAGCAAGGAACCCCGCTATCATGCCTGTTAATATATCTCCTGCTCCGCCTTTTGAAAGGGCTGAATTTCCCGTTGTGTTAATATAAACATTTTCTTCTTCAGGTGCTGTAATTACGGTATCTTTGCCCTTTAAAAGAACCACACACCCGAGATAATCCGCAGCACAAGAAGCCGCCTTCACTCTATCTTCCTGAATTTCTTCAACATCCATATCCATAATTCTTGATAATTCAAGAGGATGCGGGGTAATAACCGAATTCACCGGAATCGGCATATTATCGGAACTTGCAAGTATATTAATTGCATCCGCATCAATTACAAAAGGTTTATCGGATTTTAAATTTTTATTTAAGAATTTTAAAACAAAATCTCTTGTTGTTCTTTCCGTTGATAAGCCACAGCCTATTGATACCGCTTTATATTTTGAAATATCTTTTAAATTTTTAACCGCATCTTTTGGAATTGTGTATTTATCGGAGGTTCCAAGATTTGTATAAATAATATCAGGCGTATTTGAGGCTATTATTGATAAAGTATTGCTTTCTGTTGCAAGACAGCAAAGCCCCGCTCCTGATTTTAATGCTGATATTGAACTTAAAAATGCAGCTCCGGGGTACATTAAACACCCTGCAATGTTTAACACCGTACCGTATGTGCCTTTATTTGAATTAGGATATCTTATGGGCAATAAATCTCTCACATAAGATTTTTCAATATTTACAATTTTTCTTTCAATTTCTTTAACTTCTTTTTTCTTAAAAAACATCGGGATATCCTTTTATTTAATGCCGCCAAACTGCCTTATAGCTTCATAAGCACCTATTGCAACGCTGTTTGATAGATTAAGGCTTCTTGTGTCTTTATTCATAGGAATAGTAACACAGCTTTTATTATACTTATTTAAAATATTTTCGGGCAACCCTCTTGTCTCGGGCCCGAAGATTAAAAAATCTCCCTCATTATATTGAACATCCGTATACAGCTTATCAGTCTTTGTGGTAAAAAGGTGGATTTTCGAAGGGTTTTGCTCTATATCAAACATATTTTCAAATTCTTCAAAATCTATAATGTGTTCAATATCAAGCTTATCCCAGTAATCAAGCCCCGAGCGCTTTAAATATTTATCACTCATGGAAAATCCGAGCCGCCCTATAAGATACAGTTTGGAAGACGTGCACGCGCAAAGCCTTGCAACATTTCCCGTATTTTGCGGAATTTCAGGCTCAAACATAACAATATTTAAATATCTTGCCCCGTTTAGCATATTTTTTAAATGCACCGACTAATCTTTTAAAAATCTTCCGGATTCCAAAACCACGGGTAATCCTCTTAAAACACAGAACACAACTGAAATTCCGGTACATATTAATCCTGCAATGTAAAGGCTGTGGTCGGTGTTAAATTGAAGATGCCCTGCAATCAATAATAAAAATGCAAGCGCTTTGCAGACAGCATATGTAAACCTTGAAAAATTAGAAGCAACGATAAATTTTGCAATTTTTCCCTGCATCATTGTCTTTTCGCCAAATGCGGTATACCCTTGCGCAAGAGCTAAAGACCTTAGAGAATCGGTTATAATTCCCCTTGTTAAAACAATAACAGGAACAATAACACTTATCCATCCTAAAGCACAAAAACACATCCAGTAAAGGTTTTCAACTATTCTATCACCCATAATATCAAGAACGGCGCCAAGCTTTGATGTTTCATTAAATTTTCTTGCAATATACCCGTCAAGACCGTCAAACCACATAACAAAAATTGTTAAAATCAAGGAAAACAAAGCAAATTTTACATCATAAAACAAAAGCCCCATTGCAATAAATGCCAGAAAAATCCTTGAAAGTGTAATAATATTTGCCATCCTGTTACTCCTATATTTCCCCTGTTTCTAATTCTTTATTTATAACTTTTGCCGCTTCTTCCACACAATGTTTGTTTGAAAGCATTTTTTCAACTTCATCAAACCCGCTCAACTGAAGCATTCTTGCTTTTTCATTATCAAGTATATTTATTATCTCGTTTGCAATTTTTTTAGGCTCCGCATCGTACATTAAAAATTCAGGCACAATATCTTTCCCCGTTATAATATTTACAAGACAGGCCTTTTTAATTGACCTTACAAGCAAATACACAAGATAGAAAAATAAAGGCCCTCTGTACGCTATAATCATAGGCGTTTTATAAAGAGCCGCTTCAAGCGCCACGGTACCCGAAGCAAGTATCAAAGCATCTGATGCGGATAAAAGAGCATGATTTTCCCCTTTAATTGTTTTATAAGGACAATCAAAAGATTCAAACACTTTTTCATCAAGATTATTTGCATGCGACACAACAAATTGAATATCATCCCGTGCTTTTTCAATTAATTTTGCAGCATTAAGAAAAATTTTAAGCAGATATTTAATTTCAAATATTCTTGACCCCGGGAAAATTGATATTAATTTTTTATTTAAATCAAGCCCGTGCCTTTTGAAAAATTCTGTTCTGTCTTCCTTTTTCGGCAGTTCTTTTATAAGAGGGTGCCCGACATATGTATTTTTTACCCCTGCCTTATCATACATTTCGCCTTCAAAAGGAAAAATGGTTAAAACCTTATCAATATTTTTCTTTACGGTATTAAGACGCCACTTTCTTGAAGCCCAGATTTGAGGCGGAATAAAGTAAAAAGTTTTAATCCCTGCCTTTTTAAGACGTTTTGAAATTGCAAGGTTAAAAGCCCCGTAATCCACCAGTAATACCAAATCCGGCTTAAAAACATTTTTTAAATAATTAACAATCCTTGCTCCAAGCAGAATATGATTAAAAATAACCGCAGGAGTTAAGCCCATAGCTCCCATTTTCTTTTGATCGGAAAAAAGTTTTACACCCATTTTGCGCAGGTTTTCACCGCCGACAGCCTCAATTTGAATATCGGGATTAAGGGTAAACAATTCCCTTGCAACCCCGCTTGCATGCTTATCTCCCGAGGTTTCCCCCGTTATAATAAAAACTTTTTTCAAATCTCCCAAAATATCTGTTCCTCTAAAAACGGAATCTATACGGCCATTATTACCATATTATTTTTATCTGCGTATTTTACCATCTCATCTTGATTAACAATAATAGTTTCGCCTGCTTCAAGCGCAAGAACGGAAGCTCCGTAATGTTTCATTACACGCAAGGTTTTGAGCCCGACTGTCGGTATATCAAAACGTTTATCCTGATTAGGTTTAGCGACCTTTACAACAACGGCACCTTTTCTCCTTGCAAGTTTTCCGCCCCTTTTAATACATTTATCGGTACCCTCAATAGCCTCCACCGCCATAATCATTTTATCTTTCATAACAACAGACTGGCCTATATCAAGCTTGCCCATCTCTTTTGCAGTTTTAAAGCCGTATTCTACATCCATCAGCTGTGTTTCATTCGGCTGGGTTTTTGTCATAACGCCCTTTTGCACCATTAAGCTTTTAATAAAAATTGTCTGGTCTAAAATGACAATCCCGATATCTTCCATCTCTTTTACAATTTTCAGCATAATGGCATCATCATTTAATTTCGGCGCTTCTTTTAAAAATTCAATCGCCATAGGTTCAAGTTTGGGTCTTTTTAAAAGCATCGTTTTTGAAACCTTGCCAAGAAAAGTAAGCTGTTTAATCCCCTCATCAATCAAAGCCTGTTTAATGCTGTTTGCCTGCCCGAAACCAAATGAAAGAACTTTTGAACAGTATTTTGTAAGCTCTTTATAATTATCATCGGAGAGCGAAATTGCAACAACCTCAAAGCCGTTTTCTTTAGCTGCCTGCGCCATCCTTACGGGCAAAAGTCCATCTCCTGCCATCAAACATTGTTTATTTTCAAGCGTAATACTCATAATTAAGGCATAATCTCCATATCATTATCATCACTTCCGCCGGAAATACTTGTTTTTACATTTCCGGTTGCATTAAATTCTTTAGGATTCATTGTCATAGTAATAACATCCGCTTCCACCGTGCTTGAATTCTGAGTAATTTTTGAACGTCCTGTGAATACAACCTTATTCGGCTTTTGTGTTGTTTTATCAATGAAAACCTGTGCTTTCGGGCCAACTGCCGTATAATCTTTAAATTTTATGCGGACATTACCCCCTGCAATCATGTTGTTTGTATTTCTGTTATATTGCTGGTATCTTGCCTGAACAAAAAGTCTTGAACCATCTTCAAAAGTAACATCCGTGCTTGTATTGCCGGACATTTGATATTCTTGATTTTGCGGCTTATATTCAAATGTATTTCCTTTTAAAACATTTGATTTTTCCTTCATTACAACATTTCCGATTAATTTTAAATTTTGAACCTCGCCGTTTTTATCAATAATAGCGGTAGCGGAATCTGAAAATGTTTCAACATCTTGATAATGAACAATGACAGAGCCGTCTGCCCTCATAACTTTTGTATTTGTATCATACTCTTGAGAATCGGAATTTATCATAATTAAAGGCTGTCTGTCTTTCATCATAATAGACTGTGTATTGCCTTCCGCCCTGAGAGTTTTATTAATTAAGGAAACCTTCATTATATTTGCCTTAATTTCATGTTTTTTATTGTCTTTATTTTGAAAAGCGTAAGGGTTATCAAAGAAAACAGCAAGAGAAGGTTTTTTGGATTTCGGTTCCAAATCAAGTTCCGCTCTCGGGCTTTTTACGGTGATATCGCCCACGGAAACCTTGACATCTCCTGAAAAGAAACCTTTGTTATTATCAACATTTATCTGCTGATTTTGCGCTTCAATCACAACATTAGCACATTGTGCCGCAGCAAACGTAAAAAACAGCGCGATAAATATTATTAATGTCTTTTTCATTATTTTTTGCCCCCTAAGCTTAAATCAAATGAGCTTTTTTTGCCCGAGCCGTCATCTTTTTTGGTATCAAATATTGATGAAACGCATTTTCCTTCAATACGAAATTTTGTAAAATCATAATTAAAAATTGCTTTATTGCTGGTTGCTTCAAACATATCTTTGCTTCTTACAATAACATTTCCCGAAGCTACAATATCTTCATCTCTGCCCTTCCAGACAATTTTATCCGCTTTGATTGAGTATCCTTCTTTTGCAACAATTAAGGTGTCTCCTTCAAGAGTTATTGTTTTATCATTCTCTTTATAGGTACCTTTATTTGATTCTACACTCAAAACCACTTTATTTTCTTTATTGTAAAAATTACCCATAGCATCTTCAAGAATTACAAGCCCTGTACCGCTTTCGTAACTTCCTTTTTTTGCATAAAGCTCCCAGTATACTTTTTCATCCTTGGTTTCCGTTAAAACAAGATTACCGACTACAACGCGCCTGTTTTTAACTTCATCAGACACAGAATTTGAACGTATGTCTTTTGTTACAATCCAAGACCATATAAATCCGAAAAGACAAATTCCAAAAACCGTTAAGAAAACTCCTGCGTATATTTTTTTCTTGTTCAACATATTTTTTCTTTAAAATTATTTTTGTTTTTTGCTGCAAAATTAACAAAAATAATTTTAGCATGAACACTGTCTTGTATTGCAAATGTATGAAATTATGTTACAAGAGAATAAAAATAATAACCAAAAAGAGCTATTTTAACAGAAAAATACAAAAACTTGATTTTTCATTTTCAGCGTTTAATAATAGTTGTGTCGAGGGAGTTTCCCTTGATTTAAAACTAAATATCGCGGGATGGAGCAGTCTGGTAGCTCGTCGGGCTCATAAGACTCATTTAAAATTTGGTTCCTTGCTTGGTATAATAAGTGTTATTGGCATTTATAGAATGTTTTAATTTTTGCTTTAAATTGTAGGGAAGGCCTATAATTATTGTAGGTCAATTTGTGTGCAATTTTCTTTTTATTTTCTTTCATTTTTATTCCCCCGTTTTTTGCTATTTATGCGGTATAAGTTCATCAGGAATTTCTTTTTCATTACTGTTAAATATTCTTTTCAGGCGATTGCTTTGAAGGTCTGCAAGTTCTTCTAATTGGTGCGGTAATACGTGCGTATATGTATCTAAAGTAATACCTATGCCGCTATGCCCGAGCCATTTTGAAACCTTTTTTATATCCGCTTTTCCTTCAAATAATGCCTTAGCGCAAGAATGCCTGAATGAATGTATTTTATAATGTTCAATGCCCGCTTCTTTAAGCCGTTTATTAACAAAGGCTCTAAATGTTGTATCGCATATAAAATCGCCATCTTCCTTTGCAAATACAAGGTCAAGCTGCCTAAAATATTTCTGCCCCAGTTTCAGTTTATTTTTAGCTTGCAGTTTTCTAACATGGCGAAGTATTTGCTCAACTTCTTTAAACATCGGTATTGTTCTGTTTGAAGATTTTGTTTTGGTTGAGTCAATTATTTCTTTTTTATATTTATACTTTGAATTTTTATCCTTGTTTGGCACTGCCTGCATTTGCTGGTCAATTCTTATTGTATATTTTTCAAAATTAATCTTTGACCACTGTAAACCAAGTGTTTCGCCCAATCTTGAACCAACACAGAGAAAGAATATTATTAACATATCCCATTGTGTGCCTTGTTCACAGCAATATTTTATAAGCTTATCGTAATCTTCAGGGCTTAATATTTCCGTTTCTTTCTTTGTAGTTTTTGGGTATTTAGCCTTATTGTTAGGATTTTCCTTTATAATATCGTTTTGATATGCGCATTCAAGCATTCTGTTTACAACGGCACGGATATTTTTAACCGTTTTGGGGTCAAGTGTTCCGCCTCTGCCGTTACTTTTCTTCAAACATTCATTATAAAATCTTGTAAGTTTTAAACCCGTAAGGTCTTTTAATCTTATATTTCCTATGCCGGGTATAATATGCTTATCTAAAATACTCCTGTCATCACTAATTGTAGTAATTTTGACGTGTCCTACAACATAATTATCAAACCAAAAGTTTGCCCATTGTGCGACAGTCCAATATGCATTAACATCATCAGAATATATGCCTTCTTGTTCGTTTCGCCATTTATTAGCTTTTGTGAGACATTCATCTTTTGTTTTTGCCCAAAAGTATTTATATTTGCTTTTTCCTAAATTATCAATATAAGAAATCCTGTAATCATAGCCGTTGCCGTTTTTAGAAAAACACCCCTCGCCATTTTTTCGTCTTCCTCTAGCCATTTGCACACCCCTTTTCCCGTGCTTCTGTTTGGCTATTACGAACAAACTTATAAAATGCGTATTCGCTGATATTTAATTCTCGAATGGCAACAGATGATTTAATTTCACGTTTTTGCCATTTCCTGTAAACTTCATCAAAATTAGCAGGTCTAGCAACTTGTTTTCTACCTTTATATTTGCCCTGCATTTTAGCAACTGCAATACCATCACGTTGTCTTTCCAGAAGATTTGCACGTTCAAATTCATAAATTGCAGCTAAAAAAGTTATCATCAATTTACCAAAATTTGTAGACGTATCAATATTTTCCTTGATACTTTTCAGCGTTACACCTTTGTTGGTAAGGTATTCAACAATATTCAATAAATCCTTTGTGTTACGGGCAAGGCGGGATAAATCTTTAACATAAACGGTGTCACCTGCCCTAACATAATCAAGCATAGCTTGAAGTTCCGGACGTTTAGCGTTTTTACCGCTTATTTTTTCTTCAAAAACCTTGTCAATTTTGATTTTTGATAATATAGCTCTTTGACTTTCGGTATTTTGCTCAATTGTACTGACACGGATGTACGCAACTTCTTGTCCTGTCATCGTTTTCCTCCTTTTTTATTGCTTATAGGATAACGAGTGTTTAAAGTAAAGACTTTGTCACGGAAACGAGTGAAAATTAAAAAACCAAGTCTAAACAAACACTTTTTAAGCACCAAAAATCGCCCGAATAGGGTGTACCCTAAAAAGTGATAAAACTTAATCAAGTTCTGTTACTTTTTAAATTTAGGCACATCAAATTCAGCTATCTTATGAACTCATTTTCATAAAATAAACTTTTAAAAAAATCCGGCGGGCAAATTTTTGGTGCGGTTTTAAAAGTATGTTAACCGTAATTTATATTTTTCATAAAGTTTCCTCCTTGGTTTAAGCTAAAAGTCCGTTATTGAGTCGATGGTATCCTGGGTCGGCTCATCAGGGACGTTTACCTCGGCGAAACGTCAAAAAATTCCAGCATCTGGCAAAGTATTTGTTGCGCTGTGCTTCCCATACTCATGATAAACAACCGTCATGACAAAGTCAATCTTTAAAATGTTTCAAATTATTACCCTGTCTGAATTTATGTTATACAATAAATCGTTTTTAAAAATTGAAATCCGCTTATAGCTTAAAATTTATGAGTATATATTAACTATATACTATATTAAGAATGTAACAAATTTTGTTTGCACCATGCCTTCCTCTCTCTTTCAATCTAAATAAGCCTTGAACTTCGACAAATTCAAAGAGCTTTTAACATCTGAATTTCGATATAATCATCAAGCAAATAGTACAAATTTTATTTGTTTCTTACCAAACACGTTATTTTATTGTGGCTAAATTTTAGTTTTGATATATCTAAAACATACATCATGACAAGTTTTTCGATATAATCATCAAGTAATTTATGTTTTATTAAATCTTACAGTTTTATATAGGGCATTTTTGTATAAACTAAAAATTCATTCTTTTTTTATTTTTCCTTCCCCCGCACCCCTCGGGGTTAATTTAGCATCTGTTCCGGCGGCTCCATTCTCTAATTTTTAAAAGCTGTTCTTGTTTTTTGCGTTCCTCGGGAGTGTTAATTTTAGGCTTCTTTTTGTAATTAATAAAAAATACAACTGCTATGGGCAAAAGCACTATTGAGGCTAAAACAATTAAGCTTGTATACAAAATATCGCGTATTATTGATTCATCAGAAAATAACAAGACTATTGCCATAAATATAAGTACGTTCCAAATAAGAGATAAAATGTGCATTATTTATCTTGTGTCCGTTTCTTTATCCCTATATAGCGATATTTTCCCGTTTCAAGGGCTTCAAAATATATGGAGCGATATTTTTTTCTTATCACATCTTTATTGTCAATGTTTTCGCAATAATCCGACGGAATATAACTATCTCGTGCCCTGCCATATAATCCGTTCAATGTGTCTTTAAACCATTTTGTGGTAAATTCTAACCCCATTGGCATTATTGATAAAAGTTTTTCAATTTCAATTTCTATTTGTCGCACCATAACAGCCTTTTCTTATTTTACTTCCGTAACTAAAACCCTAAACAATCCGTTAGGCCTATCAAAATTGCAATAATCAAACCATTTTAAACGATAATCATTTTCTAAAATAACCGGCGGACAAGATTTTTTATTATGCTCTGAAGTGTTTTTAGCCCAATTTTTAATTCCTTTTTGTATAAACAAATTATCCTCTAAAGAAAATTGGTAATCCGTCTGTTCGGGATTAGTGATACCTTGCCATAACCTTTCATAATTGGTTATTGTAATTACATAGCCGCGTTTAAAGCTTTTTTCAACCTTTTTAAAATATTCAATTCTTGAAATATCGTTTAAATGCCCGTATCTTGCTAAATCATTAGCGCCTTGTTCTTTTAGATTGTATTCAAAACCCCCGATTATCTGACTAAATTTTCTTGGTTTATATTTAAGCTCAATCGGAATATAGGCATTATTACTATCAATTAAAAGTAAATCTATATTCCTGTTTTTCCCTTCAAAACTTTTTATAGGATATTCAATACAGATTTTATACTCATCTTTGTATAATTCCTTGATTTTCCAAGCTAAATAAAATTGAAACTCAAGCTCACTGTAAAACAGGGGGTTAGTTTTTGCAAGCTCCGCTAAAACTTTTTGAATATCAAATTTTGCCGTTTTAACTAAATTTAAAACCATATTAATCCATTTTTTAGGTAAAAAATCAGGCTTAATTTACCCATTCTGTAATAAATTCTATCAAATGCGTAAATTTCAGTCAATTTTTTACCTTATTTCCCATTCTGCATTCCAAAAATGCTCTATAGAATTAAGAAAGAGGCTAAAATGACTAATATTAAAATTTTATTCGGGCGAAAAATAAAAGAATACCGAAAAAAGAAAAACTTAACACAGGCGCAACTTGCAGAGCTTGTAAATGTTGATGATAAACATATAAGCTGTATTGAAAGCGGTAAAAATTTTCCTTCGCCGGATTTAATTGAAAGACTTGCAAATTCTCTAAACATTGAACCAAAAGATTTATTTGAATTTTACTACCTGCAAGACACTGCCGAACTAAAAACCGATATCACTTCAATGCTTGATAAATTAAGCCAAGAAGAATTGGCACTGGCGCATAAGTACATCAGGACGTTTTTGTTGAAATAAAATTATTCACTTTTGATAGAATAAAGACATTCAGGATTTTGCACGATGCCTACATATTGTTTCTCTCGTATTGAGTCGTTATCGTCTGAGCCGTATTTATCCTGATAGGTTTTAATTACATCTCTTTGTCTTGCTATAGCTTCCTTAATTTCAGATAGCCTACTCAGCATAAGTTTATAAGGAGGAGCTTCACAGGTTGTATTGTTTTCAATGGTTTCAATTTCACCAATCACCTTATTCAAAAATACTTCTACGCTATTATAGCTATTTACTTCTTTTGGTACTTCTGAATATTTTCGTATGAAGACATGGTAGATCGGTAAATTTATATATTCGCTTCTGGAACCTATTTGTTTATATGTTGGTCTTAATTTATAAAAAATATCCAAATATAACGATAATTTTAACGCTTCTATCTTGCCGTTTTTATCAGGAGAGGTGTTTAAGGGCGGATTGTGTCGAAAACAGTGTTCCACAGGAAGTGGATAATTGAAATAATCACCTTTAGTTTTATTTCTATATACCATAAGACAAGCTAGCCATTCTGTTCTTACTGATTCATAAAAATTATTACAAAGTCGTGCAGTTTCCATAACTATATCTTTAAATTCTCTAATAGTTAAACCAGCAGAATGAGAATATTTGGCTAATGAACTATGGAGAGTTTTTAAACTATTGAAATTTTCCCCATTTTCTACCAGTAATTTTTTATCCAATGCTTCTTTTAATGCATCATTGTTTAAAAGTTGCTTTAATATATGGCTATAATCTTCAACAGTTGGTCTTTTTATCGTTCTTTCATCATTAAAAAACTTTTTAAAATAACCTTCCTTACTCTCTTTACCACAACTCTCAAAGCCATACAGTGATTTTGTACAATTATTTAAGGCGTTGATATTTGTAGGCAAAATTACAAAAAGCCCCTCTATATCAAAGAAATGTTTTATGCATTCAAGCGTTTTCATTGCATAATCAGGGCGACAGCGGTCTAATTCATCTACTATAAGAATAAGTTTTTTATTTTTCAATTTAGAAATAAAATCAGCCAATTGTTTTCTAAATTCTAAAACAGGGTCGGCAGGTTCCTTGAATGTATCTATTAATTCTTTAGCCGAAATATCAATACTGCAAACATTATTAATTCCAATATTAATAGATATTGCGCTAACAACACCTTGAATTTTTGAAAAAAGATTACTTATGCTATTTTGAAACTCTTTTGTCTTAAATTTATTGTAGACATAATTTACTATAGCCTTTGAAAATGCCACAAAGGGCTCTTTCATGTAATCATTTTCCCAAACACTAAAATAAATAACATCAAAATTTTCATTTCTTAAAAACTGGGTAAAGCGTGTTGAGAAAAAGGTTTTGCCCATACCATAATCCGCAGACAGCAATAAAGTATGCGGGGTTTCTTTTGTTTCTATATCAAGTTTTAGTGCCTGTGCAAATTGTTTAGTACTTTCAAAACAGTCTAAAAACGGGTCTTTTTCATATTCCTTGAATGTTTCTTCATTCAGTCTGAAAATATTTGCTTTATCTATTCCCATAATTTAAAATCTTTTCCTTTTTAAATTGATACTACCATAAAAAGAAACGAGCATTATTAAGAGGCAATTTTATACCTCACCCCCCTAAAACATTTCATCATTCGCCCGAGAGTGGTTTCTAATAAACCGATTATTGAGTTATTGTTCACAAATTTTTAAATATGTAATCATTATGGTACAATGCTTTAATAATATGGAAAATAATATAAGCTATGCAGATTTCTTAAATATTTATAAAAATAAATGCCAACACCTGATGTGGCTTCTTGGTGCAGGTACATCAGTTGCTGCAGGAGTACCGTCAGCATACGATTTGATAACGCAATTTAAATTAAATATTTTCTGTAAAAATACCGGTGCAAATCAAAAATTGTTTCAAGATTTATCCAATCCCACCGTCCGTCAAACATTAGAAGACTATTTTATTGCAAACAATCTTATTCCAAATGAAGATGAAAATGATTATGCATACTACTTTGAAAAGGCATATCCCACAGAAGATATAAGAAGAAAAATAATAGAGAATGCGGTTGTCAATCGTCAACCTTCATATGGTCAAGAAATTTTAGCATCGTTAATGAAGTTGATGGCTTGTAGAATTGCTTGGACTACAAATTTTGATAAATTGATAGAAAATTCAGCCTTTAAATTATATAATTCAAACAACAATTTAGTTGTATCAACACTAGAAAGCACAAATCTTGCCAGAGATGCAATCAATGAAGAAAGGTGGCCTCTGTTAGTAAAATTACACGGAGATTTTCAATCTACAAAAATTAAAAATATTAATGATGAACTGAAAAATCAAGATGCAGAATACAGAAAACTTCTCGTAGAACAGTGCAAAAGATACGGATTAATAGTCATTGGTTACAGCGGAAGAGATAGTTCCATTATGGAAGTTTTAACGGAAGCACTAGATAATGGTAACGGTTTTCCGCATGGTCTGTATTGGTTATTAAGAATTGGCGAAAAACCCAATGACAAATTAACTAAATTAATTGAACAGGCTAAAAAATTAAAAATCAATGCGCAGATTATCAGAATGCAAAATTTCGATGAGACTATGTCTGATATAATAAAACAGTTTGAAAATATTCCAGATAATATAAAAGCATTCTTAAATGCAAAAATGCCAAAAGCTACTTTTCCGCCACCTACAGAAAAAGGCAACAAATTTCCAGCTATAAGATTGAATGCTGTACCAATTATTAAGTATCCACTAGAGTGTAAATTAGTTGACTGCGAAATTGGCGGCAATAAAGAAATAAGAAATGCTATAGAAATAACAAATTCAAATATTGTAGCAATTCGGAAAAAGATTGGCGTTCTTGCATTCGGAGAAGATAGAGAAATTCAAAAAGCTTTTAATAAAAATAATATAAAAAACATAGAAAGATACGAATTAGCTCATGATATTTTAAAAGACGAAAAACAAGAATTGAATTTATTATACCAACTTTTAGTTAAATGTTTTGAAAATAATGTACCTGTTGTTGGGAAATACAAACATAATGCTTATTTTCTTATAATAGATAAAACAAAATTACAACCACAAGTTTTTGCACAATGGTATATAGGACAAAAACCATTCAGTGATTATTATTATGGCAATATTCCATATACTGACATAAATTGGTCTCAAGCCATAAAAATACATTTAGAATTTCGATATAATAAGTTATGGCTTATTATGGAACCAACCATATGGATAGACCGTATACCATTTGATGATGAAGAATTGTACAACAAAATAAAAATTTTTATAAATAACAAGCTTTCTACTAGATTTAATTTAGCTAGCAATCAAATATTAAATGCTTGGATTGAATTTTTAATTGGAAAAAACAAAAATAAGTCACTAAATCTATTTGAGCCACATAGTGAAATAGAAATTTCACCAGCTTTTATTATCAATGGAACAACTGCATACTGCAAAGGAATAAATAAATGATTATTGATCCACATGTTAATGCATATCAGATAGTTTCTGAACCTTACCTAACATTTAGTCCAGAGACAGATAATCATGTCAGTATACATCCATTAAAAGGCTTACTCGAGTACGGTCCATACAATCAGAAGTTAATAGAAAATATTTTTCAATCAATAAGAGTTGCTACAATTGGTCCAACTGAAACACAAAATGTTATTGAAGATCTAATTGTTAGACTAAAGAGCAAACATTCACCACAAGAACGAAAAGAATATCTGATAGACTTTCCGGGCTTTGAAACCATATTTAAGAAAAACATAATTCTAAATAAGAATGTAAATATTGAAATTACTACCGAACAAGAAAAGAATATGTTGAATGCAGAAAAGCCATATATGAAACTTGCTGAGGTTTTTTCAAAACTTATACCTAAATTATATTCTTCTTTTTCAGAATTTGATATTTTATTCATATATTTACCACAGCGATGGCAGCAAGCTTTTGAATGCAAAAATGATAACGAGTTTGATTTGCACGATTATTTAAAAGCCATTTGTGTTGGCTTTGGTATACCGACACAAATTATTCGCGAAGATAAATCATTACAATACAATTGCCAGTGCAGCGTAATGTGGCACTTGGGAATTGCTATTTATAGCAAAGTTACAGGCATACCGTGGAAACTTGCAAATATGCCTTATGATACTGCATATATAGGTATGAGTTATGCATTAAAAAAACAGGATGTAAAAAATAGATTTATAACCTGTTGTAGTCAAGTTTTTGATGCAGAGGGTTCTGGACTTGAATTTGTTGCATATGAAACTAATGATTTTAAGTTGGGTAGTAATGATAATCCTTATCTAACAAGAGATGAAATAAGAAAAGTAATGGGCAGATGTTTATCGATATATCAAGAAAGAAATGCCGGCAGACCTCCTAAAAATATTGTTGTTCATAAATCTACAGAATTTAAAGAAGAAGAAATTGACGGCTGTTATGATGCTCTAAAGGCTTGCAAAAATATTGAATTAATACAAATACAACAAAATACACCTTGGAGGGGAATTAAAATTGAAGACCATAAAAAAATTGCTGGATATCCATGCAGTAGAGGAGTTACATTGCAATTAGATAATAGTCTTCTTTTATGGACACAGGGTGATATAATATTGGATAAAAGCGGACGTCATTTTTACAAAGAAAGACGTAATATACCTGCACCTCTTTTGTTAAACAGATTTGCTGGTCATGGCTCTTGGTACGAAACTGCTTATAGCATTTTGGGTCTAAGTAAAATGAATTGGAATAGCGACAGTTTATATGATAGATTGCCCGTAACGCTTGAATTTGCCAAAAAACTTGCAAGAACCATAAAGCGAATGCCAAATTTAGAAGCAAAACCTTATCAATATCGTTTTTTCATGTAGATATGAACGAGGTTTTTAACCTGAGAAAAATTCTACAGCCGAAATCCTGTATCCAGCCCCACCAAACCAATTTTAAACCACGAAAGGGGCTGTATGGGGGTAATTAATTGTTATAGAAAATCACAGATGCAAGAAATGTGTTATACAATTAAATATGTCAGTAGCTCGTTGGCTCATAAGGCTTATTTTTAAATTGGGTTTCTTGCTTGGTATAATAAGTGTTATTGGTATTTATAGAATACTTTAATAAAATATTGTTTACTAAATATCTTTTTCATTGCCGCCGAATTATAAATATTTTTGATACAAAATTAACCATAAATACCATTCTTGTTTATTGCAAGTTTAGTATAATTTCCCCCACCCAAATAAATCAAAACACTGTCGCACAATTATGACACAATGACAAATGCTAAAACTTTTTACCCCGTTATAATTTTTTAAAATCATTTTCCCGCCCCATTTATACTTTTATCCCTACAATTAATTGTAGGGATGATGAAAAATCTCACCCGAAATTTAACACTTGAAATTTTATTTTCAGCGTTTAATAATGGGGTATACAAGTGAATATCGCGGGATGGAGCAGTCTGGTAGCTCGTCGGGCTCATAACCCGAAGGTCGTTGGTTCAAATCCAGCTCCCGCAACCAATTAAAACACAATAGGGACAAGGTTTTTTAAACTTTGTCTTTATTTTTATATTTTCTTAAAAATTTAAAAACTGGTGACTTTTTGGGTGACAAATATATTTTTTGAGTTGTTTCAATTATGACAGATAATGCTATTTTTTGGACAATCAGCTTTGTGTACAAATTTGAGGGGCGGAAAATAATCAAACCATGTGTTTTTTAAAACAAACCCCTGTTAAGAATTTTAAAATACTTAATTCTATCCTAAAATCATATTAAAATTCAAAATTTTTAAGCGGGTTTTATCCGCCGCATACCTTGCAAGGTATGCCGCCCCGTTTAATTGCTTCTTTCTTTTCTATATGTATGCAATTAACCGTACATTTGGCAGCCCATTTGCAATATAACTTGTGAAATTTAAAAGTTTTTGTATTAAAAGCAACAGTTTCGGCAAAAGCAGGTACCGATGTAACACAAAATAACAATAAAACAATCAAATAAGATACAAACTTTTTCATAACACGCCTTTTAAAAAATTAAATAACATTTATCGGACATGTTATGAAAAATAGCAAACTTTGTCAAATAATTATTCAAATTTTAATAAACATTTAAACAAATTATTTTTACTTTACAAATGCACTCATAAACTCCCTTGAATCCACAGGTTTGCCATACAAAAAGCCCTGTGCAATTTGACATCCTATGTTTCTTAAAAACTCTGCCTGCTCCTCTGTTTCTATTCCTTCAGCAACAGTTACCATATTTAATTTATTTGCCATATCAATTATGCTTTTTGTTACAATCTGCCCCTTGGTATCTTGAATTGTATCTTTAATAAATCCACGGTCAAGTTTTAAAACATCAATAGGTAAATTTCTTAACATATTTAATGAAGAATACCCTGTTCCAAAATCATCCATTGAAACAACAAATCCAAGTCTCTTAAGCGTGTGAACTGCTTCTTCAAAACGCTTTTCATTATTAAAACAAGCACTTTCCGTTAGTTCAAGTTCTAAATATTTTGCATCAATTCCATATTTCCTTGTAAGCAAGATAAGTTCATCAATAAATTTATCATCTTCCATATGAACTCTTGAAACATTAACAGAAATTGGAAATAGCTTTTCACCTGCTTTCTGCCTTTCGGCTAAAAACTCGCATGCTGTCTTCCAGATATATTTATCTATTTCTCTAACAAAACCGTTTCTTTCAAAAAGCGGAATAAAATGCATTGGCGGAATAAGCCCTTTTACAGGGTGCACCCACCTTACAAGCGCTTCGGCTCCTGCAAGTTCCCCTGTTTTAAGGCTGAACTTCGGCTGTAGATACATATGAAACTGTTTATCTTCAAGAGCGGGTATCATTTCATCTTCAATAGCTTTTTCTTGTAAGAGTTTTGCCCTTAAGTCATCATCATAAAACTTGCAAACATTTTGCACATCTTGCCCGATTGTTCTCTTTGCTATATTTGCTCTTTCATACATGGTATCAACAGATTCCGACTTATCATTAATCAGATAAATTCCAAAATTTAGCGCAAGTTTAGAATTAAACGGAACTCCTGAAGCACCTGAAGCGCACTTTATCATATCCCTGCTATATGCTTCAATTTCATCAAGAATTTTATCTACAAAATATTTTGCAATAAATTCTTGTCTGCCATATTGATACAAAATAACAAATGTAGCTGCATGATCTCTTGCACAAACGCTATTTTCTGAAAGATTGCTCTCAACAATATTGTAAAAATCCATCAATATTTTATTAGCATCCTCAATACCGTAAAATTCATTTAAAGCCCTGAATTTTGTAATTTCAACACAAATCATTGCATAGCTTTTATCAATATTTTTATCAAGAAGTTCTCTGGCTTTTAAAGTAAAGTTATTTCTATTATTGCCGCCCGTAATTTTATCTATAAATGCTACATCGTAAATCGTTTTTTCATGTTGTTTTAACAGTCTGTTATTATAATATAAAAGAAAAAGCAATAAGATACTTGTTGTTACAACAATCAAGATAAGACCGGCCAAAAGTTTATTAAAATGAAGCAATAGCACACTGGATGGCACAACAGTCATAACATAGCGCTCACTGCTATCTATAATAGCAAAGGAGGCTACATATTTCTGCCCGTTTTGCATATACATAAAGCTTCCATTGTCTTCTTCGGTAAAATAAGCAAAAGCCTCTTCTTTTGTAAAATCAAAATATTTTATATTGCGCTCAAAAAAGTTGCTATCCTTGCTTATATCCCTTACAGGCTTAACTAAAAAATTACCCTCTTTATCTATAATGTATGAATATCCCTCTTTATTATAATTGTTAAACCCTAATATTTTTAAGTAAGTATCTGCATGAGCTTGAGCACCAAGAACTCCTATAATTCTACTTTGTTTATCATAAACAGGAACACCGTATTCACTTACATACCCTCCTTTTGCATCATAACTTATCTTTGTATCCGCAGTGAAATTGCCGCTCAAAGTGGCGTCAATGTACTGTTTGTCAAAAGACCATCCGTTTGATGAAATTTTATCTTTATCTTTTTGATATTTTACGGTGCGCCCATCAAGATATGAAAAAATAAGTTTGTGATAATCATAATCATTTATATGTGAAGCTAAAAATTTTTCAATTGATTTATCATCTTGAAAATTAACTTCTGACAGCATTTTTGCAGATAGAACATTCAACTGGCTTATAGATGATAATTTTCTGCCCCTTAAATTTGAAGCGGTTTGTAAAACACTTTGTTCTAAATATTTCCTCGCAGCAAGTTTTTCTTTTATAAGAATATCTTTCACAAACATTATTGCGAAAAAAATAAGTACAACTGTTACTATTTGAATTATGGTAAATAAAATTGTAGATTTTTTATCATCTTTAAATTTAAACTTTAGTCCCAGCAAACAAAAACTCCTTATAAAAAATAATATCTTTATAACATAATACAACCTTTTGCCCCTTAAGGCAAACAAATAGTATAATATAATGAGTGTTTTGAATAATCTTAAAACACCTGTTATTAAATAAGCTATTAAAACTGTAAAATTATTCTTCCGCTGTCTTGACTGAGAGTTAACTCCAAGTTATAGAATATAATTAACATTAAAGGCATTTAGCAGATTTTAAGCATAAGGAAAAAATATGAAGCGAAGAGAATTTATTATTAATTCAGCGCTAATGGCAGGCGGAATTGCACTCCTTTCAGGATGCGGCAAAAAAGAACTTATAACATCAAAAAATCAGGTTGTAAAAAGAAAATATAAAGATATTGAAGTACCTCTTCTGGCACTTGGCTGTATGCGTCTTCCGATGACAAAAAATAATGAAATTGATCAGGCTGAAGTGGACAGAATGGTTGATTACTGTATGGAACATGGGGCAAATTACTTTGATACTGCCTATATGTATGTAGACGGCAAATCTGAAATTGCAATGGGTAAATCTTTAAAAAGATATAACAGAAAAGACTTTATGCTTGCAGATAAAAGCCCTATTTATAAAATGAAAAAGCGTGAAGATGTAAGAGAAATATTCAATGAGCAATTAAAAAAATGTCAGGTGGATTATTTTGATTTTTATATGTGCCACAACATAAATAAAGACACGGTAGATACTTACCGGAATGTTGCCATGGTTGAAGAACTTGTAAAACTTAAAAAAGAAGGCAAAATCAAATACCTCGGCTTTTCTTTCCATGGCACTCCTGAAATTTTAAAAGATGTTGTAAAAGATTATAAATGGGATTTTGCACAGCTTCAAATCAATTATCTTGACTGGGATGTGGTAAAAGCGCATGAACAGTATGACATAGTTCAAAAAGAAGGTATTCCCGTTACCGTTATGGAACCGTTAAGAGGCGGCGGGCTTGTAAATTTAAGCGATAAAGCACTTGCGGAATTAAAGAAATATTATCCTGATACCACCCCTGCGGCTTTCGGACTCCGCTGGGCTGCAAGCAGAGATAATGTTGTAACCGTATTAAGCGGTATGAGCAATCTTGAGCAGGTAAAAGAAAATATACAAACATTCATTGATTTTAAACCCATGGATGAAAACGAGGAACAGGCGGCAGATAAAATTGCAAAAATTATCCAATCACAGGGTGAAATCAATTGTACAGCCTGCAAATACTGCCTTGAGGTATGCCCGAAAGGCATAAATATTCCTGCAATTTTTGCTCTTTACAACCAGTACAAAGTAACAGGCAACAAAATGCTGTTTAAAATTTATTATGAATCTCTTGCTGACAGCGAAAAAGCAGACAAATGCATTAAATGTAATCTTTGCAATAAAAACTGCCCGCAGTCTCTTGAAATACCGAAATTGCTTGCAAAAATAGATGAAGAGTATAAAAAAGTTGCAGACCTGAAGAGATAAAAGATTATGAAAAAATTATACTTAACAAGATTAATAATAGCAGGATTTATTTTGTTGGCGGCGATTTTTGCCGTTGCAGGTTTTTATCCGTTTAATTTTCTAAGCACGGAATTCACCCCTGTTTTTCAAAGAATACTGATTGATTTTTCGGCAATAGCTCTTTTATTATTCTTGTTTGTGATTATTGTAACCTTTATATTCGGCAGAATTTACTGTTCTGTCATTTGCCCTTTCGGGATTTTGCAGGAATTTGCAGACCTTATTTTTTCTAAAATCTTCAAGCGAAAAAATGAACGGCAAAAAAATTACGGTTTCAAATATATCATTACAGCGGTTACATTTGGCGCGCTTATCGGAGGCACGGCTCTTTTAATAAGATATATTGACCCCTATACAATCTTCGGTTCATTTGTAAGTCTTTCAATTTACGGGGTGATAGTATCGCTTGCGGTTTTAGCCATTGTATTTTATAAAAACAGATTTTTCTGCACAAATATATGCCCCGTAGGTGCCGTCTTAGGCTTAATCAGCAAAGTTTCCGTTAATAAGATCTATATTAAAAAGGATTCCTGTGTTTCCTGCGGATTGTGTGCAAAATCCTGTCCTTCAGGATGCATTGATTTTAAAGAAAAAACCGTAGATAATGAAACCTGTATAAAATGTTTTAAATGTTTAGCCGTATGTAAAAAAGACGCTGCGGCATACGGAACAGTCCCCGTGAAATTCAACCCCAAAAGGCGCGATTTTATATGGGCAGCATCCGCCCTTGTTATTCTGGGAGCCGCAATTAAAGGCGGAGCCGAAATATCTAAAAACTTTGTTAAAAAAGTTAAAGACATTATCCTTCCTCCCGGAGCAAAAAACGCGAACCGAATGGCAAACACCTGCTTAAATTGCAACCTTTGCATTGAAAACTGCCCGAATAAAATTCTTGTGAAAGCAAGCAATGTTTTCCCTGCCGTACATATCGATTATAATAAAGGAGAAGGATTCTGTAAATTTGATTGTACGGAATGCTCAAATGCCTGTCCTTCAGGTGCCATAGCAAAAATATCACTTGATGAAAAACAAAATACAAGAATAGCAATGGCATCAATAAAAGAAGAAAACTGTACTCAATGCGGAATATGTATTTCAGAGTGTCCGAAAGGCGCAATATCAAAAGTTGAAGGAAAAACCGTAATAGACAGTTCAAAATGCATAGGCTGCGCAAAATGCAAACAATCATGCAGATTTGATGCAATAGAAGTATTTTCAATAAATGAACAAAGGAGGATATAAATGTCGCTCGGTATAACGGAAATCACCTTAATATTAATAGTTATTCTGCTTCTATTCGGCGGGAAAAGAATTCCTGAGCTTGCAAGAGCATTTGGGCGCGCAACTGCGGAATACAAAAAGGCAAAAAATTTAATCAAAAAAGAAGCGGAAGATATTAAAGATTCTTTAACGGAAGAGTCTGAAAAACCTGTTGAATATCAGCCAAAAGATGATGTGGAAAATCCGCAGGTATAAACCGCGAGGATAAAATGCCGCAAAACGTACAAGAGAATGATAATGAAACCCTGATTTCTCATCTTGAAGCCCTCAGAAAAACTCTTTTGAAATGTTTTATCTCCATAGGGGTAATTTTGCCGTTTGCATTTCTCGTTTCCCCGAAGGCGCTTCAATTTCTGATTAAAATCTTAATCGGAAACAACAATATAACACTTAATTTCTTTTCACCTGTCGAAGTTTTCATTTTGCAAATCAAACTTGCCCTTGTAATTGACCTTGTCATCTGCTTTCCATACATTGCAAAAAATCTCTGGGATTTTATTCTGCCCGCGCTTTATGATAATGAAAAAAAATTCATAAAATCAATTGTCTTATATTCAAGCACACTGTTTATTTCAGGGGTAGTTTTCTGCATTTTTACAATTCTCCCCCTAATAATAAATTTCGGTATGAGTTTTTCAAAAGGCAATATTCAGGCGGTATTCGGCATTTCAAATGTTATAAATCTTTCTCTGTGGCTTTCTGTTGTATTCGGGCTTATGTTCCAAACCCCTCTTGTTGTGCATTCTCTGATTAAATCAGGAATTGTTGATTACAAAACAATAGCTGATAAAAGAAGATATGTTATCGTTATTTTATTAATATGCGCCGCAATTTTAACCCCGCCTGATATAGTTTCGCAGGTTATACTGTTTATCCCCACCTATCTTTTATTTGAACTCGGACTCTTATTTTCAAAAGGAAAAAATTAATGGAAAATAAAAAATATGCAGATATAGATTTTGCAAAACTTGATATAGAACGACAAAAAAGACGCGGTGCACAGGAGGCTGTTTTTTGCGAATGTAAAACAGATGAACAGCTTATAAAAATTTTTCAAACCTTTAAAGAACACGGCCAGAATGCCATAGGCACAAGAGCATCAAACAAACAGGCGCAGGCAGTCAAAAATATCCTGCCTGAAATAGAATATAATGAGAAAGCACGTGTAATAACTCTTATAAATAACCCTGTCGAAAAAATAGGAGAAATCGCAATATGCACGGGCGGAACGGGTGATATCCCCGTTGCGGAAGAAACTGCACAAACTGCAGAATTTTTTGGCAGCAGCGTAAAAAAATATTATGATATAGGCGTAGCAGGCATTCACAGACTATTTGACAAAATTGATGATATAAGAAAAGCAAACGTAATAATAGCCGTTGCAGGGATGGAAGGAGCACTTGCGGGAATTTTAACGGGGCTTGTCGATATTCCCGTTATAGCCGTGCCGACATCAATCGGCTACGGATCTTCATTTAAAGGGCTTTCCGCACTTTTGACAATGCTTAACTCCTGCGCCGAGGGAATGACCGTCGTAAATATTGATAACGGTTTTAATGCAGGCTACAGCGCCTCTCAAATCAATAAATTAATTGCAAAAGGAAGGAATAACTAAAATGAATTTATATTTTGAGTGCAAATCGGGAATCTCAGGCGATATGTCGGTTGCAGCCCTTCTTGATTTAGGCGCGGATAGAGAAAAACTTGAAAAAGCGCTTTCTTCAATAAATCTTGATGATGAATTTGAATACAAAATTTCAAAAAAATCAATAAACGGCATTATGGCATCAGATTTTGATGTCATATTAAAAAACTGCGGGCGTGAACACCATCATGCTCATAAACACACCTGCGAACACCATCACGAACATCACCATGAACACCGTCATCATGAACACAGAAACCTTGACGATATTAACAAAATAATAGATAAAGCGGATGCAGCAGAAAACGCTAAAAATCTTGCTAAAAAAATCTTTAAAATAGTGGCAGAAGCCGAAAGCAAGGTGCATGGAAAACCGGTTGATAAAATACATTTCCACGAAGTGGGCGCGATTGATTCCATAGCTGATATTTTAAGTTTCGCCGTTTTATTCGACAGTTTAAACCCTGAAAAAGTATATTTTTCAACACTGACCGACGGGCAGGGCTTTGTAACCTGTCAGCACGGTAAAATTCCCGTTCCTGTTCCCGCCGTTGTTGAAATACTTTCAAGCCATAAAATACCTTTAAAAATTTCAGAAAATGAAGGTGAAATGATAACCCCTACAGGTGCAGCTATCGTTGCTGCTCTTTATACGGGAGAAAAACTGCCCGATGAAATTATCATTGAAAAAACAGGACTCGGCGCAGGAAAAAGACCTTATGAACACCCTGTTTTAAGAATTTTTTCAGTCAAATAAAACAGTCCGCATATAATAATGGAAACAAGGGTAAATCAATGCAGAATGCTTTCATTCATACTGCCTGTTCTGTACCCTGCTAAATCCATAGAAACATATTTAAAACCATACTCTTTAAATTTTGTAACAACATCGTTACGAATCTTCAACAATTTTTCAAATTCAAAAGGTAAAATTTCTATCCGCGCGATATCTCCGTGCACACGCACCCTGAACTGTTTAAACCCCGAATTTAAAAGAAATTCTTCCGCAAGCTCAATAGTTTTAAGCTTCTCAGCCGTAATTTCATCCCCGTATGGAATTCTTGAAGCCAAACACGCAAAAGATGGTTTGTCAAAGGTTTTAAGCCCCATTTTCTTTGATAAAATTCTTATTTCATCTTTTGTAAGTTCCGCTTCAATCAAAGGGCTTTTTATATTAAGCTCTCTGATTGCCTGCATGCCCGGGCGGTAATCTTTTGTATCATCAATGTTTGAACCCTCAATAACCTGTCCTGCGCCATTTTCTGCGGCAATTTGAATAAACCGTGTAAAAATTTCTTTTTTGCACAAATAGCACCTGTTTACAGGATTTTTCTTAAAATGCTCCGCTCCGCTTATATCAAATTCAACAACAATATGTTTTATGCCTTCTTTTTTGCAGAATTCTTCCGCCTCATTAATCTCACGCTGCGGAATAAGCGGTGATTTGGCAGTTAATGCAATAATATTATCCCCGAGCACCTCATACGCCGTCTTTAATAAAAATGTCGAATCCACACCGGAAGAATACGCCACGACAGCATTTTTAAGCCCTTTTAAATATTCTTTTAAATTGTCTGACTTATTCTCCAAAGATTTCAAGGGCATCCTTCATATTCTTTCTTATATCAACCTTGAAAGGACATCTTGTTTCGCATGCGCCGCATTGAACACATTCTTTAGCCTTGTGCTGCAATACTTTATAGTGTTCGCGGACAGTCTCGGGGACTTCACCTTGAGCCCTGGCAAGATTTAAAAATTTAGTTACGGATGCAACATCAATTCCCTTAGGACATGGCGCGCAATGCCCGCAATACATACAATGCCCTTCCCAGCTTATTTTGGGAAATTTTGCAAGTGCTGAAGCATAGTCTTTTTCGCTGTCATCAGCTGTTTCGTATCTTATGCTTTCTTTTAATTCTTCAATATTTCTTGCACCCGACATTACAGAGGCAACGGCAGGGCGGGTCAGCGCATAATGCAGACACTGCACCGGCGTTAAAGACACTTTTGCGGGCGAATATTTTGAATTTAATAAATCGCCTCCGCCAAAAGCTTTCATAACCGTAATCCCTACCCCGAGCTTTTCACAGGCTTCATACAATTCTTTTCTGTCTTTATCCATATTTAAAAGCGGCTTTTCATATTTTTCAGGATTCCAGAGCTGCTCAACATCTTCATCCGCAGGCTGCATATCATAGCAGGGATTTACACTGAACATTAAAACCTCAATTAATCCTGTTTCTATTGCCTTTTTAGCAACAACGGGATTGTGGCTGCTCATCCCCGTATGCTTAATTTTACCTTGAGCCTTTAATTCTTTTACAAATTCTATAACAGGGCCGTTTAAAATTCCGTCTAAATCATTAAGCGAATCGACGTAATGAATCATCCCGATGTCAATATAATTAACATCCAGCTCATTAAGCATTGTATCAAACCCTGCTTTTACCTTTTTAATATCCCTTGTTCTAAGATACTGGCCGTTTTCCCAGATGCTGCATATGTGAGACTGCAGAATAAATTTTTCTCTTCTGCCTTTGATTGCCTTGCCGAGTGCGGTTCTGACCTTCGGGTTTGATGTATATAAATCAATACAATTTACCCCTTCTTTTTCCATAAGGTTAACAAATTCCAGCACCTCTTCATCGGTTTTGTCGACAAACCCCTCGCACCCCATGCCGATTTCGCCAACCCTGAGCCCTGTTTTTCCAAGATTTCTGTATTGCATAATAATTTTCCGTTAGTAATTTTTAGCCTTTACCATAAAAAAGCTCTGCGGATGCGCGCAAACGGGGCACATATCGACAGCTTTATCCCCCTTATAGGAATATCCGCAATTAGCACATTCCCATACCACAGGTTCAGCCTTTTTAAAAACTTCTTCTTTTTTAATGTTTTCTAAAAGTTTTCTGTATCTTTCTTCATGGTCTTTTTCAATCTTTGCCACATTTTCAAAAAGAAAAGCTATATCATCAAAACCTTCTTCTCTTGCTTCTTTTGCAAATTTTGCATACATATCCGTCCATTCAAAATTTTCGCCGTTTGCCGCATCTTCAAGGTTTTCTATGGTAGATGGAACAGAACCGCCGTTTAATAATTTAAACCAAATTTTAGCATGTTCCTTTTCATTGTTTGCGGTTTCTTCAAAAAGCTTTGAAATCTGCACGTAGCCATCTTTTTTAGCTTTTGCGGCATAATATGTATATTTATTTCTTGCCTGAGATTCTCCGGCAAATGCCTCTTTTAAATTCTTCTCAGTCTTTGAACCTTTTAAATCCATCTTAATTCTCCTTCTATACTAAAAAAGACCCTTTTATGGGTCTTAATTAAATGGTGGGCGTTGAGAGGCTCGAACTCCCGACATCCTCCTTGTAAGGGAGGCGCTCTACCAACTGAGCTAAACGCCCGCATTCGATATTAATTTTGTCTTTCGACATTTCTTATTATACATGAGGAATTTTTCATTTCAAGTATTTTTTTAAATATCCTTATCATCTTTCAGTTTATTCCTAATTTCCTGAATTTTAGGATAATTTTTCAAATCTTCTCCCTGCATTTCGGTAATCTGCACCATCAATTTTTGTAAGGCTTGTTTGTCTTCTTCGGATAAATTATTATCCTGAGTCTTTTTTCTTACCATATCAATAAAGGCATCAATTGCTTTATTATTCCTGTCATAATCTTGCAAAACAGAAGATGAAGTATCATCGGTTAATTCTTTAGCAGCTAAAAGCAATTGATTGATTTTAATTTTACTCTCATTGTTTAAATCTGCCATCCGTTTTGAAATCTCATCCTCATCCCATTCGGATAATCCAAGAATTCTCAACATTTCGTTGTGTAGCTCCTCAATTTGAGCAAGATGCTTTTCGTGCTCCGCTTTTTGCATTTCACCCAGTTCTTTATAACGGCTCATTAGCTCTTCAAAATTATCTTTTTCTTGCATTTTAAATTTCCTTATACCATTCTCCGATAACAAAATCACCTGCAATTGCATTTGTTTTTAAACTCTAACATAAAAACGGATAATATTAAAAAAATTAAACAATAACCCGCAAATTAGCCCTCTGATAAGTGCTATGATATAATTTTTAAATATAGCCTAAATTGTAATAAAAGAGGAATTTATGAAAAGAATTTTAATAACGGGCGGTGCGGGTTTTATCGGAAGTCATCTTTCAAAAAGGCTTCTTGATGAAGGAAATGAGGTAATCTGCCTTGATAATTTTTTCACAGGTTCAAAGGATAACGTTAGAGAGTTGATTAAAAACGACCATTTTGAACTTATCCGCCACGATATTACAAAAGAATATTTTGCGGAAGTGGATGAAATATATAATCTCGCCTGTCCTGCGTCTCCGCCGCACTATCAGTATAATGCCATTAAAACAATTAAAACATCAATTCTGGGGGTGATTAATATGCTGGGTCTTGCTAAAAGATGCAAAGCAAAGATTTTACAAGCCTCAACAAGCGAAGTATACGGCGACCCGCTGCAGCATCCGCAAAAAGAAGAATACTGGGGAAATGTAAACCCCATAGGAATAAGAAGCTGTTACGATGAAGGAAAGCGTTGTGCCGAAACCCTTATGATGGATTATCACAGACAAAATAACGTAGATATAAGGATTATAAGAATTTTCAACACCTACGGCCCAAATATGCACCCTGATGACGGCAGAGTGGTTTCGAATTTCATTATGCAGGCGCTTCAAAATAAAGATATAACAATATACGGTGACGGTTCTCAAACCCGCTCATTCTGCTATGTTGATGATTTAGTTGAAGGTATGATAAGGATGATGAACAACAAAGAGGGTTTTATCGGCCCTGTTAACCTTGGAAATCCTTCCGAAAGAACAATTCTGGAATTTGCAGAGCTTATTATAAAATTAACAAATTCTAATTCAAAAATCGTAAATAAACCCCTCCCGAAAGATGACCCAACAAGAAGAAGGCCGGATATCACCCTTGCAGGCGAAAAACTTGGCTGGGCACCAAAAGTGGATATTGAAGAAGGGCTTTTAAAAACCATAAAATATTTTGAGAATAAAATCAGGAGTTAAATAAATGAAAATATGCGTTATAGGAACAGGATACGTCGGTCTTGTTGCAGGCACATGCCTTGCCGAGATGGGAAATGAAGTAATCTGTGTCGATAAAGATTTAAATAAACTTGAACAGCTGAGACAGGGTATTATCCCGATATATGAACCCGGCCTGGAAGAGCTTATAACGGCAAATGTAGCTGAAAACAGGCTGACTTTTACCGATAATCTTAAAACGGCTGTTGAAAACTCCCTTGTATGCTTTATTGCAGTGGGCACCCCGCAGGGAGAAGACGGTTCTGCCGACCTTTCATATGTTTACGATGTAGCATCAAACATAGGTGAATATTTAAACGGATACAAGGTAATTGTCGATAAATCAACCGTTCCCGTGGGCACCGCAGAAAAAGTAACGGAAATTATAAAATCAAAAACCGATTTTGAATTTGACGTTGTTTCAAACCCTGAATTTTTAAAGCAGGGTGCTGCGGTAGATGATTTTCTAAAACCCGACAGGGTTGTAATCGGCTCTAATTCGCAAAAAGCAACGGAAATTATGCAGGAATTATATTCTCCGTTCCTTCGAACGGGAAACCCTGTAATTATAATGGATGTAAAATCTGCAGAAATGACAAAATACGCGGCAAATTCATTTTTAGCCGTAAAAATTTCTTACGCAAATGAGATAGCGAATATCTGCGAAAAAGTGGGCGCAGATGCCGAAATGGTGCGCATTGGCATGTGTTCCGATTCAAGAATAGGCTCCCAATTCTTATTTGCGGGTCTTGGATACGGCGGAAGTTGTTTCCCAAAAGACGTTAAAGCCATGATTAATACCGCAAAACTAAATAACTGCTCTTCAAAGCTTTTGGAAGCGGCAGATGAAACCAATAAAGAGCAGAGAATCCTTTTTATAAATAAAATTCTGGAAAGATATGAAGGCAATATTGAAGGTAAAACCTTTGCCGTATGGGGTCTGGCATTTAAACCCAAAACAAATGATATGAGAGAAGCCCCATCAATCACGATAATAAACGAGCTTTTAAAAAGAGGTGCAAAAATACAAGCCTATGACCCTAAAGCCTTTGATTTAGCTAGAACAATTTTCGGTGATAAAATAGAATATTCAAATTCAGCTTATGATGCTTTAAACAATGCTGATGCAATGCTTCTTTTAACCGAGTGGAACGAATTTCGCCGTCCGAATTTTGACAGAATAAAATCCCTGATGAAACACTATGTAATTTTTGACGGCAGAAACCAGTATGACATCAAAAGAATTGCAGACAAAGGTTTTGAATACTATTGTATAGGTAAAAAAACAAAGTCAAAAATATTTGTGTAATAAGTTATAAAACCACATATAAAGTTTTCTTCAAAATAATCTGCGGAGTTGGAAAGTATTCTTAATTTCTGTTTTTAAGACCATTAAAGAGGTGCGGAGCAAAATAACACCGGAAACAATAAACTTAGCAGCCGGGACTGCGTCTTAAAAACAGAAATTAAGAATACTTTCCTTATAGCAATTTTCAATATATCACTAAAAAAACACCCTTCTTTTTTGAAGGGTGTTTAAATTAAAATTGTGTTTGTGTTAGGTTTTGTTATTTGTTTATTTTATTGTGCCCTTATATTACGGGCAGAAAATGGGAATAGGGTTACTGTTGTTAATGCGTTTATAATAATTTTTGTTTTTCGTGTATTATTTACACTCTATAAAAAACCATAAAATTTTTCTTTTGCTATTTTCTCATAAATTAAAAGTGTTTTTGTTACATTAATTAACAAAAATATTAGCCAAACAAATAATAAACACCCGCTAAAGTCTGTGCGCACATATAATATCCTTTTGCCTGAATATCATTAAGAAATTTCTTTACATCTTGAAGCGGAACTTCAATTCTTTCAATAATTACACCCCCGTCATCCACAGGCACGGCCTTTTTTACCGTATCAAAAATTTCCGCAACCGCAAGGGTTGATTTTTCGCTTGTAAGCCCCCCTGATGATACAAGGTTTTCTGACATTATTTTGAAATTTGAAGCTTCGTATCCCGTTTCTTCAAGCAGTTCTTTTTTAAAAGCTTCATCCGTTGTTTCAAAGCTGTTTTCATCCCCGACAAGCCCCGCCGGAAATTCAACACAAAATTTTTCGCCGTATTCTTCAACCACAGGCGGCCTTTTTGTAATCAAAAACAGTGTATATTCACCTTCTTTCTTATGTATCAAAGGAATTATAATAACCACATTGCCTGCATTCGGCCTGTGTGCATATACCCAGTCAGGCTTGCCTTTCCTTTTTGAAGCCATTAAGTTTACAAATTTTGTAGAATATAAAATTTCTTTCATTCTTAAACCTTCCGCCTGAAATAAAATTATTTTAAAAAATATTCTTTCATTATAAAATAAAGTTATGAAATTCAGGGCAAAAATAATCGTAAAATTAAAAAATAAAATAAAAGATTCAAAAGGTGAAGCCGTAAGTGCAGTTTTAAAAAGAATAGCACTTGAAGATGAAGCCAATGTGCGGACAGGCAAGTATTTTGAACTTGAAATATCATCAAAAACCACTGACGGCGCCCATTTTAAACTGCAAGAGATTATTAAAGAGGTGCTTGTTAACCCTGTTGTTGAAACTGCACAAATCCTTGAATTTGAACCTGTTAAAGAATTATTGCCTGAAAGCGGGGCTGTTTTAGAATGAAGCTGAAAGCTGGAATTATTGTATTCTTAGGCACCAATTGCGAACGCGATACAAAAACGGCGCTTGAAAAATCGGGTTTTAAAGCTGATTATATCTTTCATACGGAAACCAAATTTAAAAATTATGACCTTATTGTGCTACCCGGGGGTTTTTCTTTCGGCGATTATGTAAGGGCAGGGCGCCTTGCAAAGCTTTCTCCCGCCGTATTTGCGCTTAAAGATTATATTAAAAACCATAAATGCTTCACTCTCGGTATATGCAACGGTTTTCAAATACTGACGGAAGCAAGGTTTTTACCGGGTGCTTTGATTGAAAATAAAAATACAAAATTTATCTCACGCGATGAAAAACTGATTTTTAACAACGAAAAAATTACTCTGCCAGTTGCCCACAAAGAAGGCTGCTTCTATGCAGATTCAAACACTTTGAAAATAATTGAAGAAAAAAATATGGTATTTTTAAGATATCAAAACAACCCTAACGGCTCAATCAATGATATAGCAGGGCTCTACGACAGAGAAAATAAAATAATGGGATTAATGCCGCACCCTGAACGCGCCGCATTAAAAGAATGCGCGCCAAACAGCCCGAATAATGCTTTAGACGGGCTTAAAATATTTAATTTTATAAAAGAAGAGATTTTAAAATGATACAAAAACCCGTACAGGAGACCATAGAAGAAAAAGCCCCCCTGCTAAAGGATTTAGGGCTTAATAAATTTGAATACAATGAAATTAAAAAAAGACTGCAAAGAGAGCCTAATACCCTTGAATTGTACCTGTTTTCAGCCATGTGGTCAGAACATTGCGGATACAAGCATTCAAAAAAATATTTAAAAGAACTCCCTAAAAAAAATTCCTGTTTTAATACGGAAAATTCAGGCGGAATAAAAATAGGAAGACATATAATATTTTTTAAAACGGAATCTCACAACCACCCTTCCGCAGTAGAACCCTATCAGGGCGCAGCCACAGGCATTGGAGGCATTTTAAGAGATATTCTTGCAATGAATGCAAGGCCGATTGCGCTTTTAAATTCCTTAAAATTCGGTCCCCTTGAACCGTCTGAAAATTGTACAAAAGAAGCTTCGAGGCGGAATAAATACCTTTTAAACGGCGTGGTTGAAGGCATTTCAGACTACGGCAATTCGACAGGCGTCCCCAATATAGGCGGCGAAGTAAGTTTTAACGATTGTTTTAACCTGTCCCCTGTTGTAAACGTAATGGCAGCAGGGATTTGCAGAAAAGATAAAGTAAAAACATCAAAAGTTAAAAAAGATTCTTATATTGTATTTCTTGGCTCAAAAACAGGACGGGACGGACTTTTTGGCGCGGCATTCGCCTCAAAGGAACTTGAAAACAATTTTGAAGACAGGCTTTCAGTCCAAATCGGCGACCCTTACGTTAAAAAAAATATAATTGAAGCAACTCTTGAAATTTTAAAATCAAAAAATGTAAATTCTGCTCAGGATATGGGCGCTGCAGGGCTTTTGAGCTCCACATCCGAAATGGCTTCAAAAGGCGGCGTTGCAATGGATATTTACCTTGAAAAAATTCCGTTAAGAGAAAAAAATATGCAGCCCTATGAAATTATGCTGTCCGAATCGCAGGAGAGAATGGTATTTGGGGCAAACAAAAAAGGGGCGGAAGAAATCAAAAAAATTGCCGCAAAATATGAACTGAATGCAGAAATAATCGGAAAAACATACGAAGGAAATACATACAACCTTTACTATGAAAGAGATTTGCTCGCATCGGTACCCGTAAATTCACTTACAGAGCCGCCTTATTATGAACTCTATGCCAAAGAACCGCGCGAAGCAAGCATTTTAGAAAATAAAACCCTTCCTGTGCATAAATTAAACCCGGAAGAGATAAAATCATTAATCTTTAAATTCTGCGCCTCACCTGAATTTGCAGGCAAAAACTATATTTATTCCCAATATGACAGCACCGTAGGCATCAGAACCCTGCAAAATCCGCACTCTATAGGTGTTGCCCCGCTTTATATTTTTGAAGAAGATAAAACCATAGGTTTTTCAATGGATTCAAACGAAATTCAATGCAGCATAAACCCTTACAGGAGCGCATTCAACCTTATTTTTGAAGCATACAGAAATGCGGTAAGTTCAGGCTTCAAGCCGCTCGGCATTACAAACTGTCTTAATTTTGCAAACCCTGAAAAAACGGATATCGCCTATCAATTCACCCAAACCGTCAAAGGAATGAAAGAAGCATTAAATTCCCTTAAAATCCCCGTTGTATCAGGCAATGTATCTTTTTACAATGAAGGTGCCGATAAAAACGGCGATAAAATAAAAATTCACCCCGCACCCGTCATAGGCATGCTGAGCCGATTGGAATTTAAAACCCCGATATATTCTATGGTTGAACCTGATTGTACAATATTTTTAACAGGTAAAAATATTGAAAAAAATTCAAACACGGGCGGTTCGCTATATCAAAAAGTTTTGTTTGGTTTTACAGGCGGAAAGCTTGATACGATTGATTTTAAACTTGAAAAAAAACTTGCAAAAACTATCTTTAATTTAAAGAAAAAAGGCTTAATTGCAGGCGCAATTGATGTTTCAAAAGGCGGAAACCTTGGCGCGCTGCTTATTTTACTTTTTAATTCGCTAAAAAATAATGGCAAATTAGGTTTTAAAGGAAATTTCTTCCCCGACATAAACCTTCTTTTCGGTGAAATAACGGGCAGATACCTGATTGCCTCTAATGACAAAGAAAAAACGGAAAAATGTTTAATAAAAACAAAAACTCCGTATAAAATCCTTGGAAATACAGATACCACAGGAATTTTAGACCTTGGCTTTACAAAAATCCGCCTTAAAGAGCTATACACAATATATCAAAATTCTCTTGCAAACAAAGCACAATAATTGTGGTAAAATAAGGGCGAAAGGATTTTAAGATGGAGATGGAGGAATATTCTTATAAAAAATCAGGCGTGCACCTGAAAAGCGCTCAAATGCTTACAGATATGCTTTCCTGTAATCTTCAATCCGCAAATTTTAACAATTTTGCAGGCGTTTTTGAACACCCTGCTTTGCCAGAATACTACCTTACGGGCACCGCAGACGGCATCGGCACAAAAATTATCCCTTTAATTGAAAGAAAATTTTATAAAACAATTGCCATAGATTTAGCCGCGATGAATTTAAACGATTTAATCTGCACCGGTGCAAAACCCTTGTTTTTCCTGGATTATATCGCAGCAAACGTACTTAATCCTAAAGAAATTTCAAATTTTATCACGGAATTAAATACGGTATTAAAGTCCTATAATTGCACGCTTATAGGGGGAGAAACCTCTGAACTCGGCGATTTTATTAAAAGAGGGATGTTTGATGCGGCAGGATTTGCCGCAGGGCTTGTTCATAAGACAAAACTGATTAAAAAAGAAAATGTAAAAGAAAATGATATTATAGTAGGCTTAAAATCAACAGGGGTACATTCAAACGGCTTTTCTTTGGTTCGAAAACTATATAGCGACGGGCATTTAACCGAAAAAGATTTTTTAAAAAGTCTTGCCCCCACTGCAATTTATGTTAATGAAATTTTACAATTATGCGATGAAGGGCTCGTTTCGGCATTAGCAAATATTACAGGCGGCGGAATTTTATCAAACCTTGAAAGAGTTATTCCGGATGGATTTCAGGCAAAATTAAATAAACATGCACTTCCTGAAATTGAAATTTTTGAAACAATAAAAAAAGTTGTAAATGAAGATGAAATGTTCCGCACATTCAATATGGGCGCCGGTTTTTGCATAATTACAAAAGAAAAATATCTGAAAAAAGTTTTAGAGGTTACAAAAACACACTCCCCATTTGTTTTCGGAGTTATAAAAAAAGCAAAAGAAGGTGAAAACAATGCAAAAGCAGCCTTCTAAAGCGCAAAACACTGCACCTTCAAAAATACAGGCAAAAAAAACGGCGCCAAAAAAAATATTAATATTCGCTTCAGGGAACGGCTCTAATTTTGAAGCCATAGTAAAACACTTTCAGCAGAAGGCTTTCAAGGCTAAAGTTAATATCAAATTGCTGACGGATAATAAAAACGCATACGCAATTCAAAGAGCAAAAAAGCTCAATATACCTTATTTTTACGTTCCGTTTGAAAATTTATACGATTTTTTAAAACCCCGCGCAAAAGAGTATAATTTATATGTTTTAGCAGGCTATATGCGAATTTTACCCGAAAAAATCCTGAAACTCGGTACTGTATCAGGCATACAGGGGCAAAAAAAACAAAATAAATTCATAAATATTCACCCCTCGCTTCTGCCGGAATTTAAGGGCAAAAATGCCATCCGTCAAGCTTTTGATGCAGGCGCAGAAAAAACGGGGGTCACAATCCATTTTGTTGAAAAAAAGGTGGATTCGGGAAAAATTATTGTTCAAAAATCTGTTGCAATAGGGAATAAAACCCTTGCAGAGCTTGAAAAATCAATCCATGAAATTGAACACAAAATTTACCCTGAGATTATTGAAAATCTGCTTTTCAAAAAAAATATTCTGCTTTTTGGAGGCGGTGCAAGAGAGCATGCACTGGCGCAAAAGCTATCAGAATCACCATTTCTGGATACCCTTTATATGGCAAACCCAAATGACGGTTTTAAATATCTGGGTAAAACCATTGAATTTACCCCAAGCGGCGATACTCGAGCGGATTTTTACAATCTTGCAAAAAAGGCGCGCAAGCTTAATATTAATCTACTTGTCGTAGGCCCTGAAAACCCCTTATTTGAAGGCATTGCAGACATATTTCAAAATGAAGGCATCCGCACAATAGGCGCTGATAAAAAATGGGCAAATCTTGAAGGTTCAAAATCTTTTGCAAAAAATTTTATGTTAAAAAACAGCATCAAAACTGCTGATTACAGGGTTTTAGAAGGTGAAGCCGCCGTTTCAAAACACAGCACCCAAATTAAGGAGGCGCTTGAATATTTTAAGGCCGAATATCAAACCCCGCCTGTAATTAAAGCCGACGGTGCAGCTCTCGGCAAAGGTGTGTATCTGCCCGAAAGATTTAAAGAGGCCGAATTTGAAATAAAAAAATTTTTAGAAGGAAAATTCGGCGAAGCTTCAAAAAAAACCATACTTGAAGAAAGGCTTTTTGGAAAAGAAATTTCACTGCTTTCCTTCTGGGATGGTAAAACCCTGCTTTCATTTCCGCCCGCGCAGGATTATAAAAGGCTTTTAGACGGTAATATAGGTAAAAACACAGGCGGTATGGGCTCTATAGCTCCTGCTAAAATTTCTGCCAAGGAACAAAAACAGCTGGAAGAATATCAAAATAATCTTAAAAAAGCTCTGTTAAAGGAAAACGCGGATTTTAAAGGAATAATTTATTCAGGGCTTATTTTAACAAAAAAAGGTGTGCATGTTCTGGAGTACAACATGCGCTTTGGCGACCCTGAAACGCAGGTATTGCTTGAATTATTGGATACAGACCTTTTGTATATATTTTTAAAAATGTCAGATAAAAAACTTGATAAAATTGATTTAAAATTTAACAAGAAAAAAGCATACTGCATGGTTCTGGCGTCTGAAGGCTACCCTGATTCACCCAAAAAAGGAGCTCAAATAAAAAATCTTGAAGCAGCTGAAAAATACAATTGTAAAATCTATTTTGCCGGGGTATCAAAAATAAATAAACATCAAAAATCCGCACAGGAACAAGATTTCAGCCTCCCTGCAAAACATAAAGCTGCAGATTATGCCGGAGATACCTTTATTACAAACGGCGGACGTGTATTAAACATCGTAAAGTCCGCATTCAGCGGTAAAATTGCCCTTGATAAAATATACAAAACCGCCTTGGAAATTAATTTTGACGGCAAAATTTACAGAAAAGATATAGGAAAAACTTATAAAAGCTAAAAAATCATCTATGTTTATTTATAGAGCAAAAAGCCCTGAAATTCAGGGCTTTTTAAATATTTGCAAATTCAATAAACTTGAAAATTAATTTTCAAAAACATATCCGATAATTGCTGATTCTCTGCTTCTTTTAACAGCATTTGAAAGCATTCTCTGGTGATATGCACAGTTTCCTGTTATTCTTCTCGGAAGAATTTTGCCTGCTTCTGATAAAAATCTTCTTAATTTTGAAGCATCTTTATAATCCAAAGCTGTAACTTTATCTGCGCAAAAACTGCAGTTTTTCTTTTTTTTGTTGTCTTTTAAAGATTCTCTTGCCATTATATTTTTCCTTTTCTTATTTTATTATGTTATTTGTTGTATACCTTAAAGGCACGCCTTGAAAGCCTTAAGAGGTCTTATACGCTCTTGTTAAAACGGTATTTCATCCTCGTCAATTAAATCTTCCGAAATTTCATCTACCGCAAATTGAACTATTTCATTGCTTTTTGGAGCACTTTGAACAGGAGCTGATGCGGGAGCAGAATTTTGCATCTGGCTGTAATTACCTGCCGGAGCACTTTCTGCCAGAATAATTTTTTCTACGCTTGAGGCATTAATTTCAAAAATTCTTCTTTCTCTGCCGTTTGAAGTTTTCACGTTTGCAGTCTGTAATCTGCCGTCTACAAGAACGCAATCTCCTTCTTTTACGCTGTCTGCGGCTCTGTCAGCAAGATTACCCCACGCCATAACCCTTACCAGAGTTTCATCCTGACTGAATGAATCATTAACGGCAATAACAAAGCTTGTCAATGCTATATTACTCTGTGTAAACCTTTTTTCAGGCGCTTTGGTTATTCTGCCCGTAACGGTAATTTTTGCAAGCGTCATTTTATGCCTTCTTTACTTCTGTAAACATAGTTCTGATAACGTTTTCGTTTAATTTTAA
>CAJUKY010000009.1 GCA_910587055.1 Candidatus Gastranaerophilales bacterium | reverse complement strand
TTGTCCTACATTGTTTATATTACTTAACAAAAAATTTCAATTGTTTTTTTAAATACAGGTAACAAACAATAAATACGTATAGCTAAAACTTAATAAAACTTAATAAAAACGGACAGCATAAAAACAAAAAATGGCAACTAAAACAAAAACTTAATTTAAATCAACATATTTAAATCAACATGCTTTTTAATAAAATTAATCTTCAGCTTTTGCAATTTCTCTTTGAATTAACAGACTGTCAGCCATCTGTGAAGCATAATTATACTGATGTACTATAGCCTTATGCTGAACAATACCTTCAAATCCAAACCAGCCTATGAGAGCTGCAAAAGGTGTAAAAAAGGCGCTTTTTGATACAAATTTTGCAATCTTAGGATGCTTATCAAGAAAAGCTTCTTTTTTAGCGCTTAGTTTTTCAACACCGCGCCCGAGCATTGAACTGTCGATTCTATCTGATGTTTTTGCAATTGTTTTATTTAATCTTTCAGCGGAAGGTTTAAATTTATTCTGTAAAAATTTTCCACTCTTCATGGCAAGAGCATATCCGCCGAAAAGAAGGGCTGCTTTTGCCGTAAAATCAAACAAGCTTGATGCAAACGGGTGTTCTTCTCTTGCTTTTTCTATTTTTGGCGAAGCATTTTCAATCCTGTCCATGCCGTTATTATATTTATTAAATAATATGGAAGCACCGCCGAATATTGCAGCCGTTGAAAGCGCCGTCTTTACTTTATCTGAAAGTTTGCCCTTATAAAGTGCGCCGAACACAATGGGAACCGCAGTAATAAATAACGATGGCAGAGCATTTGCAAGCTTTCCGGCCACCGTTTTATCAGTTTTATTTTTTGCATAATTTATGCTGGTTAATAAGATTTCATCATCAGTTAAATTCGCAATTGTATTCTTTTTACCCTCATCAAGCCCACCGTGCTTTCGCACAATAAGCGCCGAATGATATTTGGCAGACCCGCTGCCCGACGGCAAATAGTTATCTATACGAGATATCGAATAATCGGAAGACATTTTTACCTTCACAAATTAATAACTGATACTCTATATTAATACACAAAAATAAAAAAAATTGCTACACTTTTTTTTGATGTTAAAATATTACTTAACAATATATGTCTTACTAACCTTTAAAAGCAGGAAAACAGGAAACTTATGGGCGAAAATTTTATTAAATTTGTTGATGTTACAAATAGAGACGGTGTACAAACTTCAAGATTGGGTCTTGCAAAACTTCAAAAAACAATAATTAATCTTATGCTTAATGATATGGGGATAAACCAGTCAGAGTTTGGTTTTCCGACAACAGAGCATGAAAGAAATTATCTAAACGGAAACCTTATGCTTGTAGATAGAGGCGCCATAAATAAAACAAAACTTTCAGGCTGGATGAGGGCTCTTGCTTCAGATGTTAAGAAATCTTTCGAAAATATACCGAAACTTCAATATGTAAATTTATCTCAATCCACATCGGATCAAATGATTAACGGCAAATATCAGGGTAAAAAATCAAAAGATGATATCCTGCACCAGACACTTGAAGCTATTAATATGGCAATAGAATATGATGCCAAAATTATCGGCGTAAACGCAGAAGATGCTTCCCGCTCCGACCTTGATTATTTAATAAAATACGCAAATGAATGTAAAAGATACGGTGCAAAAAGATTCAGATACTGCGATACACTTGGATATGACGACCCGAAAACCGCATATGACAGGATTTTTATCCTAGCTAAAGAAACCGGCATGGATATAGAAATGCATTTCCATAATGATTTAGGCATGGCAACGGCATGTTCTGTTATGGGTGCAAAAGCCGCAATTGATGCGGGAGTGGATGCCTGGATAAACACGGCAATAAACGGAATGGGCGAGCGCGCGGGAAATGCAGACCTTGTATCCTGTATTCTTGCAATATTAAAATCAAGCGGTTTTGCAGGTAAATATAAAATTGACCCGCAAATAGATATTACAAAAGCATGGAAACTTGCAAAATATACAGCCTATGCTTTCGGTGTACCCATCCCCATAAATCAGGTGGCTGTCGGTGATAACGCATTTGCTCATGAATCAGGAATCCATGCAGACGGGGCGCTTAAAGACAGAAGAAATTATGAACTTTATGATTACGAAGAGCTTGGCCGCGGCGAACCGGAAATAATTGAAACAGGCAGAATGATAACTGTCGGAGAATACGCCGGAATTAAAGGGTTCAGAAACGTTTATGATAATCTGGAGCTTGAGTTTAAAGATGAAAACGAAGCAAGAAACATCCTTGAACTTGCCCGCTATGCAAACGTTCATACTCAAAAACCATTAACAGACAGTGAATTAAGATTTATTTACTTCTATCCGGATATCGCAACAAAGATTATGACCGTTGAACCTTATTACCTGCCTCAAGGTGCATTAAAAGAGCGTATGGAAAGACTCGAAGAAATTCAGGCACACAGGATAGTATAATGGAAAATACCCGAAAAAAGGTTTATATAGAAACTCTCGGCTGTCAGATGAATAAATCCGACACGGAAAGAATGCTGGGCATTCTTTCTCATTTTGGCTACGAGCCCTCAGACGAAGATGAGGCAGTTTTTTTCATTGTAAACACATGTTCAATCAGAAAACTATCCGAAGATAAGGCATATTCAAAGCTCGGCGTATGGGGAAAAATGAAAAAAAACAAACCTCATATAAAAATTGCAATTGCAGGGTGTGTTGCCCAGCAGGAAAAAGAAAATCTTTTAAAAAAATTTCCATATCTGGATTTAGTTTTCGGCACGCACAATATATACGAGCTGCCCGAATTAATTAAAGAGCTTGAAACACCCGCCCCTGACGGCTCAAGAAAAAGAATCTGCGCCATAAGAGATAAAGCGGTTCCTGAAAAAGAATTTAATATTATACGCTCAAAAGGAATAAATGCCTGGCTTCCGATTATGGAAGGATGCAATAATTTCTGCACATACTGCATCGTTCCTTATACAAGAGGACGCGAGCGTAGCCGCGAAGTTGAAATTATTTTAAATGAAGCCAAAAAAATAATAAGCGAAGGATATAAAGAAATCACACTCCTTGGGCAAAATGTAGACAGCTACGGCAAGGATTTGGAAGGAAAACCGACATTTGCATACCTTTTATCCAAGCTTGATAAACTTGAAGGAAATTTTAGGATAAGGTTTACAACCTCATACCCTACAGATATAACAGATGATGTTATTGAAACCGTTAAAAATGCGGACAAAATCTGCGAATGCTTTCATATACCGATGCAAAGCGGTAATGACAGAGTATTAAAGGCCATGAACAGACGCTATAACAGAACCCAATACACCGAAATTGTAAACAAAATCCGCACACAGATTAAAGATGTTACAATTACATCCGATTTTATTGCAGGCTTTCCTTCCGAAACAGAAGAAGAATTCAATGACACATTGAGTGCCATAGAAGAGCTCGGGCTTGATTACTCAAATACTGCCGCTTATTCTCCGCGCCCGAATACCCCTGCAGGCAGAATGACAGATAAATTTATTCCTTCCGATATCAAGAAAAAACGCCTTGCAATTTTAAATAATATCGTTAAAGCAGCTTCAAAAAAATCAAATGAGGCATCTGTCGGAAAAATTTATGAAGTTCTTGTTGAAAAAATAAAAGAGCAGGATTCAAAAAACGGCTCAAAAAGAATAGCAGAGGGCAGAAGCAGAAACAATAAAGTGGTTCATTTTGAATCAAATACGGCACAAACGGGTGATTTCATAAATGTTGAAATTAAAGAAGCTCTTGTATGGTGCCTCAAAGGAACAGAGATTCGCACCGAAAGCAGTAACAATAAGGACAAGGCGCTTCAGGATAGCATCGTATGAAAACCCTTGCCGTAACCCTTAAAAAGATGTTAAGAATATTAACAGGCTTTTTTATTCTGATTTTAATTCAGTTTTTAAGTGAAAAGATTATTCACCTTGCAGGGCTGAATTTCCCGTCCACAATTCTTGGAATGATTATATTTGCGCTTTTATTAAATTTTAAAATTATACCCGTAAAGCTTGTAAAAGATATATGTACAATTTTTATTTCAATCCTGCCCGTTCTTTTCGTGCCTTTATTTGTGGGGGTTACGGTCTATTATAACCTTATAAAAGAAGATTTGGCAGCAATTCTCACGGTTATAGTTCTTACAACATTTATTACAATGGTATTAACAGCTATCTTTACAGATAAAATGATGGAATGGACGGGTAAGAAAAATGTACGGTAATCTGCTTTTAAAGCTGCTGTTTTTCTTTTTAACCTTCGGGATTTTTTATTTATGCAAAATGCTCTGCAGAATAAAATTTTTTAAAAAACTTCCGCCCATCATCTTATCTGCCGTTATTATAATTATTTTGCTTAATATTTTTAACATTGATTTTGCCCTTTATAATTCAGGCGCAAAATATGTGACATATCTTCTGGGCCCTGCCACCATTGCTTTGGCTTACCCTCTTATTAAGAATAAAGAGGTTTTATTTGAAAACAAACGCGCAATATGGTTCAGTTTTATTTTCGCCGCATTTACTGCCATTTTATCAACCGCGCTTCTGGGTAAATTTTTCCACACAAAATTATCCATAATTATTTCAATGCTTCCAAAATCAGTTACAACACCCATTGCGGTTGAAATTTCAAAAACAATCGGCGGAATACCTGAGCTCACTGCTTGCGCTGTTATAATAACGGGAATTATCGGCGGAATTTTTGCGCGCAGACTGCTTAAACTTTTTAAAATAGATAATGATATTGCAATAGGATTATCCGTAGGCGCAAGTTCCCATGTAATGGGCACATCCAGCCTTGCGGAGCGAAAAGAATTTAAGCAGGTGGCAATTTCTACCGTAGCTCTCACTATCGTTGCCATCCTTACCGCTCTTCTTGCTCCTTTTCTGATTAAACTTTACTTAAGACTGGCACCGGTTTTTGGAATATGATACTATTAATATGGCAATCTGAGGACAAAAATGGTATTAGAAAACAAATTCAATATACATAATTCCTGCGATCTTGCAAAAACTGAAGAAAAAATCAGCAAACAAAAAGCGCGTGAATTATTTGAAACAGGAAAGCTTGATAAAATGGAGGCAGGCACTTTTGATACACTATCAAAAATTCATAAATTTCTTTTTGATGAAATATATGAATTTGCCGGAAAAATCCGCACAGTAAACATTGCAAAAGGCAATTTTCGTTTTGCACCTGTTATTTATATCAAAGAAGCACTCCAAAATATTGATAAAATGCCGCAAAATACCTTTGATGAAATTGTTGAAAAATATATAGAAATAAATATTGCCCACCCCTTCCGCGAAGGAAACGGACGCAGTGCAAGAATCTGGCTTGATTTAATCTTCAAAAAAGAACTTGGCAAAGTAGTAGACTGGAGCAAAGTTAATAAAGAAGATTATCTTTTCGCAATGGAGCGAAGCCCCGTAAAGGCAACAGAGATTAAGATTTTATTAAAAGAAGCACTGACGGATAAAATCAATGACAGGGAAATATACATGAAAGGCATAGATACAAGCTACGCTTATGAAGGCTATACAGCCTATAAAACATGTGATATCAGTGATTGCTAATAGAATTTTTCTTAAAATGCAAAAGCTCCGTTTAAAAAACGGAGCTTTTAATAGTATCTGATTAAATTAACTATCTTCCAATCTTACAAGTTAATTCTTCTCTTGATTCTTCATATCCTGCTCTGCCCATTAGTGCGTAGGTATAGTTTTTAGCCTGTTCCACACCTGGCTGATTGAACGTATTAATATTATACAGTTCACCGGCTATTGCAGTCTGTACTTCAAGCATATAGAATAATTGAGCCAGATAGTAAGCATTAACTTTCGGCATGGAAATTGTTAAATTCGGGCGTTTAAAATCAGCAAGAGCAACCGCCGTAGAATCAGCTTCAGCATTAATAAGCTCATTAATTGATTTTCCGCCTAAATAATTAACTCCGGTGCATTCAAATATTCTCGGAATTTCAAGCTTGGTATCAAATTCTTCCACGCGGATAAAGTTAATAATTTTATCATGCTTACCTTCATTATAAAGCTGAATTTGAGAGTGCTGGTCTGTTGCACCCAATGCCTTAATAGGTGTCGGGCCGACATTTACCTTGTTTCCGTTGTTATCAACTTCTTTACCGAGTGATTCTGCCCACAATTGAACATACCAGTCTGATACATATTTTAATCTGCTTGAATAAGGCATCATTACTGATAAATAATGACCTTTTTTTGTATCCATTAAATAATGAATTAAAGCATTCTGTGCTGCAATATTTTTTCTGATATCGGTATTTTTAAGGGCCAAATCCATAGTTTTTACACCCTCAACAATTTCATCAATATCAATGCCTACAAGTGCAAAAGGCACTAAGCCGACAGCTGAAAATACCGAAAATCTTCCGCCTACATCATCGGGCACAACAAAAGTTTTATATCCTTCTTCATTTGCAATCTGTCTTAAAATGCCTGATTGCTTATCTGTCGTTGCAACAATATTTTTTCTGTAATCATCACCCAGTAATTGCTGCATTCTGTCTTTTATAATCATAAACTGCGACATTGTTTCAGCCGTAGAGCCTGATTTTGTGATTACATTAACAAGAGTTCTTCTCAAATCAAGCATATTTAATAAAGCATTGATTTGATCTGGATCAATATTATCAAGGAAGAAGATTCTCGGGCAATTACCCCTTTGTTCGGGAGTTAATAAATTCCAGTAAGGTTTTAAAAGTGCCTCTGTCACTGCAATTCCGCCCAGAGCAGAGCCGCCTATACCCAATACAAGAATGTTATCAAAACGCCCTTCCACCATTGCGGCATATTCTTTAACATACCATACGGTTTCTTCATTATAGCCGAGATTCATCCATTGAAGCCATTGTCCGGGTTTATCTTTTCTTGAATTTAATTCTTTAATGATATTTTCAATTTTCGGAGCGTACTCATTAAATTCTTTTTCGATATCAAGCCCGTATTCTGCGCCTATTACCTCTTGAGTAACATTTTTGTAATTAAGTTTAATCATCTTTCCCTCTAAATTACTAATATCTCTTTTATAATTGTACCCAATCACAATCAGTTGTAAATAGCTAAAAAATATCATCCCGTCAGCACAGCCGAAAAGGGAATACAAAGTATGAAAGTTTGTTCTATAAATCCTTTTATGAAGAGCGTTGAAGAAAAAAATGAAGAGTTTGTTTTAAATATTCTCCATGATATAAAATCCCCCATTTTGAGCATTAATATCGCACTTGAAAACATTGACCCGCAGACTTTCGGGCAAAATACGGCAGACAGCAGTCTATTAAACGAAATCTACAAGGTAAACAGGCATAATTTGGAGTATATAGAAAAATTAATGGAAAATTATTCAGTCAAAAAAGGCCGTTATCAAATAAAGCAAGAGTATTTTAATATTTTAAATATTATTAATGAAGAAATTTTTGCTTTAAAATTTTTAATAATTGAAAAAAATCTTAAACTAAACCTTGTATGCTCAAGCGAGACAATTAATGTAAATTCTGATAAACAGCTTGTGCGGCAGGTTTTCTTAAACCTTTTAACAAATGCTGTAAAATATTCCCCTAATTCCGAAGAAATCAAAATAGAAATATCAAAAACCAAAAAACAGGTATTAATCTGCATAACAAATACCGTATCAAATGCAAATACAGAGCATTCCACAGGTCTTGGGCTCGGCATAGTAAAAGATGTACTTTTGAATTTAAACGGAAAAGTTTATCACACCAAAAATAAAAACAAAATCTGCTTTTATATAGTATTAAACAGATGAATACAAAAACAAAAATTTAAAGCATGTATACACAATCAGGATTTTTATAACTTCCCAAACACTTTTTCGGAAATCTTTTTTGTAATAATTTCATATTGTTTTCTATCTTCGGGACGCACTATAAGCTTAGATACATCATCAACAACATTTATGCTGCCATAACCAAGCAAGGCGCTTCTGAATACCTCCAGAGGATATTTATAATTAAAATATTTAAATTCCTCAGGATTTAACTGAATATCAACAAAACTAAATTTGTTTTTATCAAAGTCAATAACGGTATTTAACGGGTGGTCAAAATCAAATCTGTAATTTAATCTTTCTGAAGCATTAATGGTATCTCTGGCTTTATCATAGACCCCCTGCGGCAATTCGGAAATTTTTGTTATTGTGTTTAAATATTTTTTTGCAAAATCCTCATAATTTTTATAAAAACTCTGCACATCATCAAGTCCTACCCGCAAAGCACTGCCATTCTTACAAGATTCAAGAAACTCAACACCATTGTTTGAATGTACGGAATTTAAAAAAGCCTGAAAATTATACTGCTGCACCCTGTTTTTCGCTCCGGCAAACTTCATCAAAGAATCAAAATAACCGTCCGAAGGATGCACTCCCTCCATTTTCTTTAAAAGCATTATTTCGTTGTAATCGGATAGTTCACTTGGCAAGATATATTTTGTTTTAGCGGAAATTTTCTTTTTATCAACTATTGCATACAGCGGAATTCCTAAATCCTGTTTTTGCAACAGTTCATCCTTATATTTTATAGGAACAGCAGTAAGATTATCAGATAATGCATCAATTGATAATAACACACTGCGTTTAACCCTTAATACCATATTGGGATAATTTTTTAAATTAAATACGCAAGCATCCTTACCATCAATATTTGTCGGGGTTTTTACCGTATCTAATATGGCTTCTTTAATATTTTTACCTAAAGGAGAAGTGTTTTTTCTCCTCAAAAATAATAATACTGCAGTTCCCGCCGAAAGAATGATGGCAGTCCCTGTCCCGATTTTCTTTTTATTATCAGTTACGGATACAAATAAATCTTTTCTACCCGGTGAGTAATTATTATTCGGTTTTAAAGCAGAAAAATGTTCTTTTTTAGTTCCCGAAAAACAATATAAAGAATGGTTTTGAACACCACAAATCATTAAAGAATTCCTCTTTTTTGCAAGCAGCACACATATAAAACGCTTCAATTAAAAAACTTGCCGCCGCTAAAGATTTTTCAAAAACCAAAATACTGTTTACAAATTGCCGCAGCTGTTTCCTAAGTCAGCTATTTCCATTTTATGGGAAATTTCAGCAATAACTCTTGATACTTCAAAACCTGAAACAATCACTTCAAGAAGCATTTGAGCATTTATTAAAACGGTTTCGGTATATTCCATTGAGTCCATATCCAGAATTTCAAACTCAATAAAATCCTCGCCTACGTATTTAAGCTTGCCAAACTGGGCATCTGTCGCCCATCTTAAGAAAACAACGGCTTTTTCAAGAGCCTTTAATTTTTGTATCATCCTCATACTATATATGATATTATTTTTTTTATGAAAGTCAATTTTCAAATTGATTATTTTCTTCTTAACAAACTTAATATTTCTTGCAGAGGGGATTTTATGGGCTTAAAGCAAAAATTGGACACAGAAATTATTTATAACGCGGTTTACGATTTAATTGAAAAAGCAAATACAAATCTGCCGGAGGATGTTTATAATAAGCTTTCAAATTTCAAATGTGATTATAAAGACAAAATTTTAAAAAACGCATACCTTGCTCAAACAAAAAAGCGCCCGTTGTGCCAGGATACAGGCCAGGTGCTTATTTACCTTGAAATAGGGCAGGATGTTGTACTTGAAGGTGAGTACGTTGAAACCGTTATAAACAGGGCAATTGCAGACTGTTATAAAGAAAAATTTTACAGAAAATCAACCGTAAAAAATGCCCTGTATGATAGAACCAACAAGGGTGACAATACCCCGGGGCTCATCCATACACAAATTGTTGAAGGAGATGAAATCTCAATACTGGTGGGCATTAAAGGGGGCGGTGCCGAAAACATGACACAGCTTAAAATGTTTAACCCAACGGCGGAATACTCTGAAATACTGGATTTTGCCAAAAAATGCGCGTTAGAAGCGGGTGAAAATGCCTGCCCGCCTATGTGTATCGGAATAGGTGCGGGCGGATGTGCCGAAACGGCTGCATTTCTCGCGAAGAAAGCATTGTTTTTCGGAAAAACGATAGAGTTTGACATTGAAAACGTTTTTGAAACCCGCATTTTAACCGCCCCGACTCACATTGCGTGCCTTCCTGTATGTATAAACATAAGCTGTCACTCGCTTAGAAGCGCTTCAGCAAAAATCATAAACGGCAAAATCGTTGCCGCAAGCGGGGTTAGAAAATATAATGATGTTGAAACCTCCTCAAATGCACGCAAAATAAGGACAGACAACCTATCAGCATTACAAAATTTGAAAAATGGTGAAGAAATTCTCCTTTCAGGAAAAATTTTAACCGCACGCGATGCCGCTCACAAAAGAATATCTGAAATGATAGACAGAGGTGAGGTTTTGCCCCTTTCATTAGAAAATAAAATTATATTTTATGCAGGCCCATGTCCTGCTACAAACGGCGAAATCATAGGCCCTGTAGGCCCTACAACATCAAAGCGCATGGATAAATTTGCCCCGCTTTTATATAAAAAAGGAGTTTTAGCCACAATAGGCAAGGGTGACAGAACAATAAATGGATTAAATAAGCTTTATTTCAAGGCTATAGGCGGTATAGCATGTGTATTGCAGGCATGTATAAAGGATTGTACGCCAATCTGTTTTGAAGACCTCGGCACAGAGGGAATTTACGAGCTAACCATTGAAAAGCTGCCGTTAAAAACCGCATGGCTCTAGGTTTTAACGATGAGTAACATTTTGAACAACAAAATATGGCAATAAAAAAAATTTACGCGTTTTATAGTCATACCATAGAAATTGTGAGATACGGCATGAATTTTAAAATTACTTCAAATATTAATACAAACTATAATACTCATTTATCCTTTAAAGGGGGCAATAATCCTATAGAACCGAATTCGGAAGGCAAAAATAGCAATAATCGCGGCTTATCAACTTTTGGTGTTGCAGCCGCTGCGATATCTGCAGCAGCTATAGGCGGAATTGCCTTTACTGCAGGAAAAAATAAAGTTCCTGCCGAAGTTCAAAGTGTAATAAAAGCTGCGGATGAATGCTTGAATACCGCCAATGGCAAGGTAAAACAAATAGTTGAGCTTGCAATAAATTTACAAAAGAAAGTTGATGAAGTATGCGCACTCTTTGAAAATGGCGGAAAAGACAGCAGTGGCAAGGTTGTAGGCAAAATCATACCAAATACGGATAACACCGTTATGGCTGAAAATTTTCTTGAAGAGTATACCGCAAAAGGTACTTTGTTTAGAAGAAGCAGCTTTATAGACAATTCTCTTATAAAAATTGAAGAATTTGCAGATAACGGAAAAATAAAAAATGCACTCAATCGCAACTGGTTTGAAGGCGGAATTGAAAGCTACGCCGAGGAATACGGCAAATTGGCCGACGGAAGTGAAGGTTTTGCCAGAAAAATTCAGTTCTTTGGAGAAACAAACAAGTACACGGATTCCGCATATGACATAGATTGCCTGTATAACGAGGTTTGCACCGCATCCGGCACCAAAAATATTGAACTTAAAATAGAAAATGGAAAAGTCAAACATTATTTTGAGGACTACAATAAAAATACTGAAGCAAACCAGCTTGAAATAGGCCGGGGCATTTGGCTGGATTACGCCGGGCCGAATATGTATGTAGAAAGTAATACAATTTCTAAAAAGGGCCTTGAAAATGTAGGTAAAGAGCTTAATTTTGAGGATGGAAAACCCGTAAAATGCACTTTTAACAGCAAAGAGATTGAAGACGGTGTTATGCAGACAGACAAAATCTGGGAATTACAAGGCGATACATGGGTAAAAACCGCTTAATTGTTTTTATGATTTTGTATCCTGAAAACCTGTAATATCTTGAATTAAGCAAAATAAGCCCGCGCTTGACAGTAAAATTTGCTTGCGGTAATATTCTTAATGTTGAGACAGGTTGGCTGTGTCTAAATACCATATTAAATGGTTACAGTCCCTAAAAACCTTAGAAAGGAAAAACGACAAAATGTATGCTATAGTTGAAACAGGCGGCAAACAATATAAGCTTGAAGAAGGCAGATATGTTGATATCGAGCTTTTGGATGCCAAAGAAAATGACAAAGTTACTTTTGATAAAATAGTTATGCTTGTTAACGGTAAAAAATCAAAAGTCGGGCAGCCCTACGTAGACGGTGCTGTGGTTGAAGGCTCAATCGTAAAAAATGATAAAGCAAAAAAGATTATTGTTTTTAAACAGCGTCCTAAAAAAGGATACAGAAAAAAACAAGGTCACAGACAATGTTACAGCCGTGTTATGATTAATAAAATCAATACAAAAGCCGGCAAAAAAGCACAAGATGAAGCAGGAGAAGAATAATGGCACATAAGAAAGGTGTAGGTTCATCAAAGAACGGAAGAGATTCGGAAGCACAAAGATTAGGTGTCAAAAAGTTTGGCAACGAAAATGTACTTGCCGGCAATATACTTGTTAGACAAAGAGGAACAAAATTCCATCCCGGTAAAAACGTAGGTATCGGCAAAGACGATACTTTATACGCTTTAATTGACGGCGTGGTTAAATTTGAACCCCACAGACGCGACAGAAAACAAGTAAGCGTATACGTTAAATAAATTATAGACAATATAATTTTATTTGATACAATAATCTATGTTGATAACTGAACAATGAAATTTTAATGGATGAGAGAGCGGCTCGGCTGGCTCAGCAAGTGTATAACTTGCAATGTATGCAAAATTGCATGCCACAGGCAAGCGCTCAACCATAACAAAAAACTTTTAATGGATGGGGGCGTAGCTCAGCTGGTTAGAGTGCTTGCCTGTCACGCAAGAGGTCGCGGGTTCGATACCCGTCGTCCCCGCCATTATTAAATATCAAGAGGGCTTTATATTTAAGCCCTCTTTTTTAATGATTAGTTTAAATAGCCCGAATATACTTAATATAAGTTTACACAAATTAACAATTTTAGCACTTTTTTATCCGCAATACTTTTTATTATTACAAGAGTATATAAAAAATATAGAAAGAGGATAGAATGAGCATTGATTTTAATTTGGGCTCATATCTTATAAGAGATATTCTTCAAAACACAAGCACTAATGAAGATTTGACATATGCATCTGATAATGAAGATAAAAAACAAGCTGCTCTCGATTATGCCACAGATATTATCAAAGGTCTGGAAAAAGATTATAACAAAAACCACGAAAGCATTAGCAGAGGTATACTTAATACAGCCGAAGCGGACAATATATCAAAATATGAAGATGAACTTACCGAACTTAATCTTGATGATAAAGAAGGTCTCAGCAAAGAAGAGCTTGCATCTTATATACTGGCAGCAGACGGCTTAGCTCGCATCAAAGACTCAAAATATAACGGATGGGAATTTATGCCTGATGCTGATATTACAGATGAAGACCTGAAAAAAACTGTTTACGAAGAAAGCATAACAGACGGAACGATTGATGAAAATAATATATATGCACTTGAAAATATGAAAACAAGCGAACTAAAAGCTGCAGCACAAGCAATCTACGATGAAAACTTCAAAGAAGTTAATACGGCAGGTTTCTTGGCTTTTGTAAAAACATTATTTATTCACTAAACCACTGATTAAATATTAAGCTTATGTTCTGAAATTTCCGCACCGGAACCGGCAAGCGCTTGTTCAATACCGCATGCCAGCTGATCGGCACAGGATGTCCCTCTGCCGCCGCAATCATTACCTTTTAGGATTTCTACCGCTTTTTTAGCATCGTATCCTTCAAGTAACTTGCTTATTGCAAGAGTATTCCCCGGGCAGCCGCCAAAAAACTTCACATTGTGTATTTTTTCATTTTCTATGGAAAATGAAATAGCTTTTGCACAAATACCCTGTGTTTGCACTGTATATGTCTGCATAAAATCCGCCTCCGCTTGCTATAAAAGCTATAAAATTATTTTAATAAAATTATAACCCAAAGATTATTAAAAAATTACAATCCCATAAAATCATTCACATCTTGAGCGGAATTTGCAGCAATTGTCATATTAAAATATCGATACGCATCATCATCTGCCGCTCCGTTATCAGGTATTTCTATCGGAATTATCCCTAATTCTGCTTCAATTACTTTTATAGCCTGAGCCGGCGTATCTGATTTTATCACAATTTGCCCGAGCTTTTGTATATCAAATCCTAATTTTTTATCTTCCGGAAGCATTTCCTTGATTTCAGCGATTTGTCTTAAAATTAAATCTCTGAAATCAACTGTTTCATCATCTTTTTTATAAAACCAGCTGTTGTCATTTGAATTGACCAATACATTTCCGATAAAGTGTATAAGTAAATCGCTTTTTGTCCATGGATTATTAAACCCTTGTTCAAGATTACAGCAGTTAATATCTGAACAAAATGTTTCCCATGCTCTTTCAAGCTGCTCAATAGCTTCATATTTTTGCATATTCACTCTGCCGGAAAGTTCTAAAAAATCATAGAAGTCTTCATTGTCCGGTGTTAAGTTTGAAAAATCACCCGCATTCATAAAAGCTTTCAACTTTTTAGCATCTGCCTTTAGCTGCGGTGTATCGTAAATTATATCATCAAAGGTACTATAACCCATTTTCTTTGATACCCTTTCAGCAGAGGCGCAAATATCCTTATTTGATGTTTCAATAAGTTCAATACCCTTAAGCAAAGTACCGTTTTCATCCTTTGCCTCAGATATTCTAAATTTACCCTGTTGAATATTTTTATTATACTTTACAATTTTAGAACCTTCAGGCAATTTAACTTTATCTATAAAGAAAAAATCACCGTATTTTCCGCCGCCGATTTTTTCGGGTTCATTTTCCGGCAATGTTTTTTCAAACGGCATTATAACGGCATACTTCATTGAGGCCCAATCTATTTGCGTATTATCTCTTTCTACGCTTTGATTAAGAGAAAAATGGATTGTAGAACGGCATTGCCCTGCACCGTCAGAATGTTTTGAAGCCTCTTTTAATGACAAAATCTCCCCGTTATTTGGAAAATAATTTGTTATATGTATCAAAGAAAGATTCTCCGGTTTAATATCTTCAAAGCATTCCATTCTTTTAGCCGTACAACCTTTAAAAAGACTTTCATCATCATCTTCATAATGATAAATATTTCCCGTAAAGCTTATTGTATCTGCGGAAACTTTATTAAAAAACGGCATTTTTACCGCCCTTGCGTTATTATAAAATACATTATGCAAACCTGTTATTTGAATATTCATTTAAAATTCTCCTATTGCTGCTAAAACAAAAGGAGAATTTTTATTGCATAAAACTATAGAATAATTAAGAAAAATTCATAATTAAAACCGGAATTATTTTAATTTTCCGTATTCTTCATCCGAAACTTCTTCAAGCCATTCCGTTGAACCGCCCTCAGACGGCACCTCTATTGCAAGATGAGAAAACCAGCTGTTTGGAGCCGCCCCGTGCCAGTGTTTTACTTCCGCAGGAATATTTACAATATCCCCGGGTTTTAATTCCTGCGCAGGTTTTCCCCATTCCTGATAATATCCTCTGCCCTGTACCGCTATTAAAATCTGGCCGCCTTTATGGTGGATATGCCAGTTATTTCTGCACTTAGGTTCAAATGTCACATTTGCTATACCGACCTGCTCTTTTGAAAGCATATTCAAATAGCTGTTTCCTTTGAAATATTTTGCATAAGCCGTATTAGGCTCACCCGTGCCGAACATTTCAGCCTTGGGAACACTTGCAAGCGCCAGAATTTCCGCTATCTGAGTATCGGAAAGCCCCGTGTTTTTGCCCATCTGAATATGAGCATTAAGCTGCGGTTCAACATTATCCATTGAAGCAAGTGCGGCAATTGTTGCCATCTCTCTTTCCTGATAACTTAAAACTCCGCGCGCAAAGATATCTGCAAATAAATGCTCCTTTAAAAAGCTGTCTGCAGCAGGTGCAAAATCAAACAGGGGCCCTTTAACATGACCGCCGGTTAATTTTACCTGAACTTCATCTCCGTATTTGAATTTATCCGTATTTGCGGGCAAAGGCTTTCCTTCTTCGCCTGTTTTATCATTTTTATCTTTTCTCTGTTCAAGCACGGACATTAATGCGGAAATTCCGTTTAAACTTCTCGGAAAACCGCAATAGGCATACATTTGAACCAGAATTTCTTTAATTTCATTTACGGTTAAACCATCATCAAGCCCTTTATTTAAGGCACTTTTAAGTTTCGGCATATCGCCTGCTGTGGTATAAACTGAAATTTTTACAATATTTTCCTGTTTTTTATTTAAAATTACATCAGCCATAGCTTTATCTCCTGCAAAAAATATAAACATTAAAATCAAAACCAGTATTTTTTTCATAATTTTTACCTTATTTTTAATTATTTTTATAATTATAAAACTTAAAGTTAACTCTAAGTCAATAGCAAAAAAGCTCCATTAATTTTGGAGCTTTTTACATTCGTATTGTATTTCCTTATTGTATTGTTATTTGACGCACCTGTTTAGCACAATTGCGCATCTTTTAGCCCGAATTGTTCAAGAGAACCTTCTTTTGCTTGTATACAGATAAATTCCAAGATTCCTTCCCCTGTGTTTTCAAGAGTTCTTGAAGCAGCAGGAAGAATTTTTACAACAGTTCCTTCTTTGACAGGTATCTTAACTTCATCTGCCGTAATAATCCCTTCGCCTTTTAAAACAATATAAACTTCTTCATTTTGAATATGTTTATGATTAAAAGGGATTTTAAACCCTGCAGGAACAGCATTTATAGATATTTCAGAACCCGTTAAATCAAGCGTATCATGTAAAAATACTTTTCCGTTTTCAAGACTTGCAATTGATTCAATTTTACCGAGTTCTGTTGTTTTGTAATTTGTCATTGTTTTTCTCCTTTTAGTTTGATATCTAACTATATATACAAAAAAATTTACCGTTTTATTGAATACCGTTAAGCATTTTTTCAAGCAGTGAATTAAGGGTCTTTATATCATCTTTTGAAAGGTTTTCACATATCATTTTATTTAAACCTTTTGAAATTTCTTTAAAGACTTCTTTGAATTCATTTCCCTTTTCCGTTAAAAGAATATATGTGTTTCTGGCATCATCAGATGATTTTTCACGCCTTACAAACCCCATTTTCTCAAGCTTATCAATAAGAACGCTTACCGTAGCCTTAGTTCTTCTTATTTTATCTGCAATGCTTTTCATAGTCTGCTTATCAGACCCGTATAAAACAAAAAGAATATCACCGTGGCTCGGAGATAATTCCTTAAAACCTGCTGCTTTCAGCCGTTTTAAAATAAAATTATTCCCGAGCTCATGCACCCTTGATATAAGATGAAGCGTTCTTCCTTCGTTTTGCATAAAAATATTATAGTTAGATATCTAACTAATGTCAAGAGACAGAATTCTTTTTTATTTTTTTACAAGGCGGCATATGCTTGCAAGGAATTTAATAAAAATCCCCTGCAAAAGAGTCTGATGCTCATAAAAAATGATTTTACCGCCAATTTTCGGCAGTTTCATAAAGGGTTTAAAGTTTGAATTGCGAATATCAACACGACCGCCAATGTATTGAATTTTTCCGAAATTAACAAGTTTTGATTTTCTGAAATCCGCATTTCCGCTTATCTTTACAACATTTTCAATCAACTTTTCTTCGTTTATACCGATATCCGAAAATGTAATAAAATCCGAAGGCTGCCTGTATTCTGAAATTCCGTAGGTACCGTTTCTGTTTATAAAAACACCGATATCAAAATAATCAAATATTTCTCTTGCATTGTTTGTTTCTATTGCATCCGATAAATCCGCCTTAATTGTTCTAATTTCTTCAATAGCAGCCACAGCACCGGTTAATTCATCGGGCACGCTGCAAGTATGCCCAAAAGGCGAAGTTGCTGCATTATTATGATTTAATTTCGCATCTTCTTCTTTTATGGGTACAGTTTCAGTCTTTTTTTTTATCAAACTCTTTTTCCATAATATTTTTTTGACCTTTATTTCTTGATTATTATAAATCATAAAAAACAAAAAAGAAAAAATTTTTGCCGAAAATATTAAAAAACCGTAAAAAATTTTTATGATACCATGTGAATGGGGAAATTTATTCTGGGAAAAATATGAAAATAGATTTGGTATACACTTGGGTAGATGACAAAGACCCCGTCTGGGCAAATAAAAAAGCACAATTCGACAAATCTGCCGCAGATTACAACAAAGATGCGGTTTCAATCTATAGATTTTTTAACAACGATGAATTGAAATATTCTCTGCGCTCTGTTGAAAAAAATATCCCTTGGATAAATAAAATATTCATAATAACGGATAATCAAACCCCAAAATGGCTCGATACAAACAATCCTAAAATAAAAATTATTGACCACAGGGAAATTATATCAAATGATAATCTTCCGACATATAATGCCTGCACCATAGAAAATGCAATGGCAAACATAGAAGAATTATCCGAACATTTTATCTACGCAAACGATGATATGTTTTTTTGGGAACCTGCCGGACCTGATTTTTTCTTTCAGAATGAAAAACCGATTTGCAGGGTAGATAAGAAAATAAATAAAAATAAAAAATATAAACACCTGTACGGCTCTATGATATTTAAAGCTTATTCTCTTATAAAAGAAAGGTTTGGCGCGGATTATCCGTATTTTCCCCACCATAATGCCGACGCCTATAAAAAATCAACGTTTAAGGCATGCATTGAAGAATTTAAGGAATACTTTAATAATACCGCAGCACATCGTTTCAGAGAATTTAGCGATACTGAGAGGATGATTATATCCTATTATGCACTTTACAAAAATGAAGCGGTACTAAAAAAAATTAATGTAAGTCTTTTTGACAGAATATTTAAAGGCAAAGTTCAAGATAGCGCCTATTATGATTCAAGACCCGATTATTTAAAGAAAATTAAAACATCTAAGGCAAAATTAATGTGTATCAATGATTCAAGAAAAACAACGGATGAATCAAGAAAGATGGTAAAAAAAATCCTTGAAGCAAAATTTTTTGAAAAATCAAGCTTTGAAAAACAGGTGCAAGGTGAAGAATAAAACAAAAGAAAAAATATTCTTAATATTTAATACATCTTGTTTTGGGGATGTTATCATCTGCAATTCGCTATGTCAAAATATTAAAAGGCTTTACCCTGATTCTAAAATTGTTTTCATAGTAAACAAGCCTTTTTATGAAGCTGCTTTAGGGCAAGAAGGTGTGGATGAAGTTATTATTTACGATAAAAAAGGCAAACACAAAGGTATTAAGGGCTTTTTCAAATTTATAAAAGACTTTAAATATAAAAAACCTGATGTTTCAATCGTAGCATATAAAAACACAAGAAATTTCTGGACATCTGTATTTATTGGCTCAAAAAAGCTTGTAAACGGCAAAAAATTCAGGCTTGATATGCTGTCTCAAACTCAGGTTATGAATTTACTTAAAAACATTACAAAAGAAGAATTGATTGACTGCCCCGTGAAGTTCAAAGCAAGACCCGTTATACCGGAGCATTTGAAAGAAATTATTCCGCAGGATAAAAATTATATCTCGCTTTGCACCACAACAAAAAATCCGCCAAAGGATATGCCTGTTGAAAATTGTATTGAATTAATAAACAAGATAAATAAAAATACGAATTATAAAGTTCTTTTCACAGGTGCAGGTGATACTGCAAAAAAATATGCTGAAAATTTAAAAAGCAAAGGGTGTAATTTTATTGATTTGGTTAATAAAACTTCAATTTCAGAACTTGCAAACATTTTAAAAGCATCAAAATGCCTTATAAGTGTTGATACGGGCACAATGCACCTTGGATATGCTGTTGGCGTCCCTTTGATTGCAGTATTTTATGAAGATATTACCCTTGGAAGATGGGCGCCAAATCCAAAATTTTACAATTCAATTTTAATTAAAGAAGATCAAACCCCTGAAAATATTTTTATAAAGACACTGGAGATTATAAACCGTTAATCTGCCCTTTTAATGCCGCTTCAATTTTAATTCCCGTTTTAGCTGTTTTTCCATAAGAATATGACAAAATGAGGGGATTTAAAAAAATTAACTTTATTTTAACATTGAAAGCAGGTATTATGGAATAAACCGATTGAAGGGAAAATTTATGAAAAAAATTATTGCAACCGCAATTTTTACATTTTTAATGATGATGGGAGTAAATATGTCAGACGCTAAAAATTCAATTGATGCAAATGCTGCAAATTATACACAGGTAAGAGCTGCGCATATTCTTGTTGATACAAAATCTCAAGCTCAAGGTTTAAAAAACAGAATTGAAGGCGGCGAAGATTTCGCCAAAATGGCAAAACAATTCTCAAAATGCCCCTCAGGACAAAGAGGAGGAGATTTAGGATACTTCGGACGCGGCCAGATGGTGCCTGAATTTGAAACTGCAGCTTTTGAACTGCCTAAAGGTGAAATATCAGAACCTGTCCAGACTGACTTCGGCTGGCACATAATTAAAGTTACCGATAAGAAATAGTATAAAAAACATAATTTTATTCCTTTTTAAAATTTACCTTGCTCAAAATCTGAAGGCTTATTATTTAAGCCATGATTTTGAGCAGTCGTTTTGCAATTTCACGCATTTTAAGACGCGATTTAATAATGCGAATACGTTTTCTTCTCATCTGCATCTGCCTTATAAACTTTATTGTTGTAATACTTTCAAACTATCTTACGTATAAAGATACGGCATTATTCGGCAAACCTTTATAAATTTTTAAGGCAATGTTACAAAACTTAAATATTTATAATTTCAGATGTATGGTAGTTTGGCTCGTCAGGGTTTGGTTTTTCTTCTTTAAGAGCCTTTGTAAGAACATCTCGTATGGTTAAATCTTCGATTTTCTCAGCATTTAAATTTAAATTTGCAAATTGTGCAAGATACCCGCACATAAGAGCATCTTCCGATACAAGAGAAAACATTCTTTCTTCATCAACAGGGCTGCCGTCTTCATTCAGTAATTTTATCCAGCAGCCGTTTTCCTTAATTTCAATCTGGCTCACAATATTTCCATCCTCTTTAGGCTTTTGTCTTCTTGTTATTCGTAAGTTATCCGAATATTCCAGAAATGAAGGGTTTGTAAGACCTCTATCCTGTTTTTCAAAGGATATTTCAAGTATTTCTTTAAGTTTTGACGTATTTATAGCCGCCCTGCATAAATCAGCATTAACATTTATCGAATCACAAATATTATACCAGTTAACGGGTTTTCCTTTTGAGGGCAGTTTTTCTCTTAAAAATTGATTTCTTAAAAGCGCAATATCAGCTCCCGTAAAATCCCTGTATTTATTTGCCATAAATGTACCAAAAGAGGTGGGCATTGAAATTTTTGAATTATAGTCCCTGAATTCAAGGTTATATGGAGAGCTTTCGGTTATAATTTCCAAATATTCAGAATTTACAGAATCATTTAAAATTCGTTTATAAGCATTTTTCACAGGATAAGGATTGTTTATATCAAAATTATCTATAACATCAGGGTTTCCGACAAGCTGTGAATAATCATATCCGCTTGATTTAAGTTTGAGCGGTTCAAATTCAAAACCATTCTCTGTACTTTTTATTTCATAGGCACCTTTTCCCTGCGCAGGCGGATACAATACCCTTGTTTTTCCGTGCATATAATCTTCAATACTATGCGGATGCCCGCCTATTGCAAGCTCTATATTTTTTATGCCCAGAGTTTCCTTTGCATAATCTAGAAGTTCATTTGTATTTTTTGTGTTGTTATGTGTAAACAAAATCGCCTTGTCAACTTTAACATCATTTTTTATGCAGACTTCTTGAAGATAATCAAGCGCCGCCTTTTGCTCCTTTGCCCCGCATTTATTCCTCGTGCCGATACCTGACAAAAATACTTCTTGTCTTTTGCCGTCAACTATATCATCTAAAATTATATAAGGCTTTATAAATTCAAGCTCATCAATTTCTGCACCCTCTTTTTTAAGTTTTTCAACGGCTTCACAATACGAAGCACTTATGATATTTATTCCGCCGTCTGCCATTTCCTGAAGCATATCTTTTATTTCTTCTTTATGCTCAAGAAGTGCTCCTTCATCCAAAAGAGGATCAATGTCATAATTTCCGAGGTTAAAAACACAGGTTATATCAGGATTTCTTTTTTGAAAAGTTGTATACATATCTGCTATGCTTTTAAATGAATAAGAGTCCCCCGTAAAATCACCGCAATCAAGCAAAAATACAGGTTCATCAATATTTTTTCTGTTTTGCATCCTGTTTTCAATTTCAGACAGCGTAGATGCCGCCATAGGCAGTCTTGAATGGCTGTCCGTTGTTGCATAATAAGTCCCGAGAAAACTCAAGGTATCCGGCATTTTAGAATTTTTTGCAGTGTTGTGAAAAACAGCAGGGTTTACTGCAGCTTCATTTTTTGAAACCGCGCCTAAAAAGCTGTTATTAATTTTAAAAACTGCAAATGCGGCAGGAGCAATATTCATTCTTTTATTTCACACAACACAAAACTTTATGTTTTATAACAAAACCTGTAAATTTTTGATTTTGCTATAATTATCTTATGTTTTCAGTAATTTTTGCAATATTTTTAAGAATATTTTCAAATTCAGCACTAAACACACTGCAAAAAGAATTATCAAAAACTTTTTCTCCTCTAAATACAAATTTTAAAACATATTTTATTCTATCTCTCTTCTGTATACCTTTATTTTTTATTTATTACCCGCAAATTTCAAGCGAAGCTATAATCCTGGCATTTGCCGGAGGTTTTTTTGGTGCGCTGGGCAATGCTTTTTTGATATCGGCGTTAAAATATGGCGAGCTTTCTGTTTTGGGGCCGATAAATTCTTATAAAGCAATTGCAGGATTAATCTTTGGAATAATATTAATCGGAGAAATACCCGATATTACGGCAGTTATCGGTATTGTTTTGATAATCTCGGGCAGTTATTTTATTTTTGATGCTGCAAATGAAGGATTTAGTCTCTCTTTATTTAAAAGAAAAGATATAATTTACAGATTTTTGGCATTGATTTTCACGGCAATTGAGGCTGTATTTATAAAAAAAGTCATTATTTTAACGAATATTACCTGCTCATTTTTACTTTGGGTTATTTTTGGCTTTATCTTCTCATTTATAATTTTAAAAATCAACCGCAAAAAGGCTTTTTACACGCTTAATTTTAAAAAGGAGCTCGAGCCGTTTATTTTACTTGCTTTTTTTGTTTTTATTATGCAATTTTCAACAAATTTTGTATTTGAAAAAATTCCCGTTGCGGCAGCGCTCTCCGTGTTTCAACTGTCAAATATACTGAATGTATTTATAGGATGGAAATTATTTAATGAAAAGCATTTATTGAAAAAATTAATCGGCTCAATCATAATGGTTACAGGAGCAGTAATTATATTATTAAATTGATGAAAAAATATAAAACAGGAAAATGTTACAGCGAATTTTGCATTAAAAACGAAATTTCAATTATGAATTTTGATAAAAACGCTGCCGATATCTTCATTTTCAAAAAATCTCCCGATGAAAATTTTATTAAAAACATTCAAAATTCAGTTCCGTTTTTCCAAATCTACACTAAAAATAATATTGTTTTTCTTCTTGTAAAATTCGAAAATCTTGATTGGATTGATATTCCGTATATCCATGGCGGCAAGCCGCTTGATAAAATTAATGATGAAGTTTTTGGATATTTATGCAGAATCTTTTTTATTGATAACACAACAGGCAGGATTATTTTAAAAAGACATGCCTGCTTTTCAAACGGACTTTCAAAAGCTTTTTATTATGCACTTTTAGAACAGAAAAAACACCTGCCGAAAAACATTCTTGAAAAAATAAATTCTATCCGTGCGAGTTTTCACCCCAATGAAATCGCAAGATTATCTCTGGGAAAATAACATTACACAAATATTACACAAAATTAAAAAACCAAAGCTGAAAGCTAGCTCTGGTCTTTGTTTTCAATGGTCGGAACAACAGGACATTTCTGAACTTGTGAAGAAAAGCACATTTGCAAAAAATCAAATCCTGTTAAAAAAGGGAACTCATTTAAGAATTCCCTTTAAAATTTCGGAACGACAGGATTTGAACCTGCGACCCCTACCACCCCAAGGTAGTGCGCTACCAAGCTGCGCTACGTCCCGTAATAAGTTGATTAAGTATTAAATTGTAATTTCTTGAACCATTTTCTTTTAGGTGTGCCACCCCTCTCCTTCCAAAGTGACATTCAGTCACTTTCTCAGTCGGCAGAGTGCTGCGTCCCGATATAGATTTAAGCAGGTGGTTTCACAAGTGATTATACATAAAAAAAATAAAAAAGTAAAATAAAATAACACAATTGAAATCAAAATTATTATGTAAATTTTTGTAAAATCGCACTATATCAAGTATAACTTTTATTAAGGATATATTTTTTATATATGTGAAAGAGAGATTATTACAAAGAGCAAACAAAATGAACAGGATTACAGGTATAAATAATCCCGCATATTTGCATCATACTGATAACAAAGAAGAAGCAAACGGCAAAATAGACGGGGATTTCACACAACATTTGCAAGACTGCGGACTTATATCAACGTTATTTTCAATATCTCAGACAAAAGAAGGTGCACAAGCAATCGAAGACTCTCTTGTTATAGTAAAAGATGAAGATGAAAATATTCTGGAATACAATGTTACTTTTCAAGGCACCGGCGAAACATATACCATAACGCAAGATGAACTTAAACAGCTAAAAGAACCGGATGAAGATGGAAGACAATATGCAACGGGCGATGACGATGTCGCAATATTTGAACGCGCAATGGAAATGTGTTTCGAACAATCAGATGACGAAACATTACGCGAAATTTTAAATAATTATCCGAATGAAAACGCCCCGGATGACACACTATACGGAGTAACTCCGGCAAGTGTTTCATATCTTTTGCTGGGAAAACCTTTTGAAACAATCAAAACACATAAAGATACAGAGGAATTTAAAAACGAGGTATCTTACTTTATACCGGATAAAACATACGCTATTGCTGATTTTTACGGAAATGAGGTCGAATTAAAAGAAGGACATTTGTACACAAAAATGAATAAAAGCGTTGATGACAAATATTTATGGCTGAAGGATAACGAAAGTCAGGAAAAATTCATTATAAATACGGAAGATTTTTGCAACAATATTTTTAATCCTAACGAAGAAAACGCCACAGAGCACGCACGTAAAATGCTTGATAATTTTGAACAAAATCCGCTCTCAAATTCAATCGTATTTGGCACAACCGGCGAATGCAGCATAGAATGTACAAACGGATCCGTGTATGAATTTGATAAAGCGCATGCATACAGTGTTATAAAGGTTGACGGCGATAAGGTTACTATTGCAAATGCTTCGACACCGGATAATACGAGATACTTTGTAGATAAAAATTCATTGCTTAATTTGGAAAGTTTCTGGCTTTTTGGTTCCGAAAATCAGGACTCTGAAGAAATGATTATCGAAGATATGCTTGATAAAGAAGCTGTTACATATTATCCAAATATACTTTGTTTATTGAAAGACATGCTCTTTGGAAGCAAAAATTAATAATTTTATAAACCATGCCGGCCTACATGCATTTAATAATTCAATATTAAATCGGGACGACAGGATTTGAACCTGCGACCCCCTCGTCCCAAGCGAGGTGCGCTACCAAGCTGCGCTACGTCCCGAAATATTTAATGAGTATTAAATTATATTTTTTTAAATCATTTTCTTTTGGTACACTGCCCCTCTCCTTCCAAAGTCACATTTAGTCGCTTTCTCGGCCGGCAGAGTGCTACGCCCCATAATAATTGTGAATATTAAATTTTCAACCACATAACAATATCAGCAACAAGCCTTGCTGTCAAGACGTTTAAGTATCAAAATATTACTGCAATGACTTCAAACTCTGTTCTATATCTTCAATTATATCTTCTATATCTTCAAGACCGACAGAAAATCTTACAAGACCCGGATTTATTCCGCAGTTAATCAGCTGTTCATCAGTCAATTGCCTGTGGGTAGCACTTGCAGGATGCAGCACGCATGTTCTTATATCAGCCACATGAACCTCATTTGAAGCAAGTTTAAGCCCATCCATAAATTTAATTGCTGTCTCTTTACCGCCCTTAATTGTTAATGAAATCACACCGGATTGTCCTTTCGGAAGATATTTTTGAGCTAAATCATAATATCTGTTTGATTTTAACCCCGGATAATCTACGGTTTCAAATTTACCGGTATTCTCAAAATATTCAGCTGCTTTAAGTGCATTTGAACAATATTTTTCCATCCTTATAGCAAGCGTTTCAAGACCAAGGTTTAATAAAAACCCGGAATTTCCTGAAGGATATGCCCCAAAATCTCTCATCAGCTGCATTCTGGCTTTAACGATATACGGGGCAAAAGAATAGTCTCTTGTATAAACCGTACCATGGTATGACTCATCGGGTTCGGTAAAATCAGGAAAATTACCGTTTGAATAATCAAATTTACCCGAATCAACAATCACGCCGCCCACCTGCAGAGCATGCCCGTCCATATATTTTGAAGTGGAGTGAATGACAACATCAGCTCCGTATTCAAAAGGCTTACAGAGAATCGGTGTAGGAAAAGTATTATCCACAATTAACGGAATACCGTTTTTATGCGCAACACGGGCAAATTTTTCAATATCTAAAATTTGCAGGGAAGGATTGGTTAAAGTTTCCCCGAATATCGCCTTTGTGTTTGGTTTAATTTTAGCCTGGATTTCATCCTCGGATGCATCTACATCTACAAAAATACATTCAACTCCAAGCTTTTTTAATGTAACGGCAAATAAATTTAAAGTACCGCCATAAATTGAAGCTGAACTTATAAAACTGTCCCCCGAATTACAAAGATTTAAAATTGACATTAAAGATGCCATCTGGCCTGATGATGTACACATTGCGGCAACTCCGCCTTCTAAATCCGCAATTTTTTTCTCAACAGCATCTACCGTAGGATTGGTAAAACGCGTATATATATGCGCTTTTGTAGGATCATCAAAAACATCTCCTATTTCTTTTGTTGAATTAAATCTAAAAGTGGTGCTCTGATAAATCGGCATTACTCTGGGACCGCCGTTAACGGGTGTATATCCTGAATGCAGACACTTCGTATTATCTTTCATTTTTCCTCCAAAATCCTCATAATGCCTTATCAAAAGTCTTTATGTTCCAATTTTATGCACGCGCACAAAGTTTGTTCTGCCGGTGATAAGTCTCGGGGCTGAACCTGTAATAACTACATAATCATTTGGCTTTAAACCGGCTTCATTTATTAAAAATTCATCAATCTTTAAAAGCAGATTGGCATCTACTGTTTCATCCCATTTCTTACAGAAAGGATAAACGCCCCAGTTCAATGACATTTTTCTGCAGGTTTCTTCTATATCGGATATCATAATAACGGGTGCTGAAGGCTTTAGTTTTGACATCAATCTCGTTGAATATCCAAAATGCGAAAAGCTCAAAATGGCCTTTGCATTAACGTATTTCAACATTTTATCAGCTCCGAAAACAACTGCCTGACGCGTCAGGGCAATTTCGTCATTTAATTCATAATCCGTATCAAATTTATAAAAGCAGCTGTTTTCAGTTCTGATTGCAATTTTTGACATCATCCTGACAGCATCCGCCGCAAATTTACCGACAGAAGTTTCTCCCGAAAGCATAACGGCATCTGCACCGTCTAAAATAGCATTTGCAACATCGGAACTCTCCGCACGTGTCGGAATAGGCTCATTTATCATTGATTCAAGCATTTGCGTTGCAACAATAACGGGTTTTCTCTGTTTGCCGGCCTCTTCAACAATAAGCTTCTGGCAAATCGGCACATCAACAGGTGAAAGTTCAATCCCCAAATCCCCTCTGGCTACCATAATAGCATCGGATACGCATACAATATCATGCAGATTTTCAATGGCATCAGGCTTTTCAAGCTTTGATACGACAGGAATTGAAGCATTGAAATCATTTATATATTTTTTTGCAAGAAGTACATCTTCTTTTTGGCGAACGAAAGAAAGGGCAATCCAGTCCGCCCCCTCTTCAACGGCGAATTTAATAAACTCAATGTCTTTAGGAGTTACCGCATCAAGAGAAGCTGTGGAACCCGGTATATTAAGACCTTTTCTTGATTTTAAAAGCCCGCCGTTTGTAACCGTAGCATAAACTTTACCGCCGTTCACTTCATCTACTATAACTTCAAGTTTTCCATCGTCAATCAAAACCCTTGAACCTTTTGAAACATCTTTGCTTATTCCTGCATAATCCACAGGGATAATGCTGTTATCTTTCTGTTCAAGCGAATGCTCAAAAACAAGTTTATCTCCGTTTTTAATTAAAATTTCTTCTTTTAAATTGCCTATCCTGATTTTTGGCCCCTGTAAATCCACAAGGGTTGCTATGCAGGCACCCGTCTTTGAAGCAACACTTTTTATCATGCGGATTTTTTCTCTGTGATAATCCATCGTGCCATGGGATGTATTTAATCTAAAAACGTTTGCACCCGCCTCAATTAATTCTTTAATCTTATCCTCATTATCCGTTGCAGGGCCGAGAGTTGCAACTATTTTTGTTCTTTTTGAAAATATATCTTTCATTTTATTGCCTTCCGGTTATCAGCATACTGCTACAATCAAGTAAATACTACCATTGCGCCTGCGGCATGTCAAATTATATTAAGTTCTTTGCAATAGAATGTAATTAAGACTTATAATCAATAACAGAGATTATTTGACGGATAAAAACTATATTATGAAAAAAGCTTTAATCACAGGTGTAACAGGACAGGACGGAAGCTATCTTGCCGAATTTCTTCTTGAAAAAGGATATGAAGTTCACGGCATTAAAAGACGTGCTTCATCATTCAATTCAAAAAGAATTGACCATCTCTATCAGGATAAACATATAAAAAATTCACAATTTAAGCTATACTACGGCGACTTAACCGACAGTACAAATATCATAAGAATAATTCAGGAAATTCAGCCTGATGAAATTTATAATCTTGCGGCACAATCACATGTAAAAGTTTCTTTTGATTCACCCGAATACACCGCAAACACTGATGCACTCGGTACTTTAAGAATTCTTGAAGCAATAAGAATTCTGGGGCTTGAGAAAAAAAGTAAATTCTATCAGGCATCAACCTCGGAACTATACGGACTTGTGCAGGAAACCCCGCAAACGGAAAAAACTCCTTTTTACCCGCGCTCACCCTATGCCTGCGCAAAACTTTATGCCTACTGGATAACGGTAAACTACAGAGAAGCATACAACATCTTTGCTTCAAACGGTATTCTGTTTAACCATGAATCCCCCCGACGCGGCGAAACATTTATTACAAGAAAAATTACCCGTGCTGCAGCAAGAATAAAACTCGGACTTGAAGATAAACTTTACCTTGGAAATCTTTCCGCAAAGCGTGACTGGGGTCATGCAAAAGATTATGTTGAAGGAATGTGGAAAATACTGCAGCATGATACACCGGATGATTTTGTACTTGCAACGGGAGTAACAACATCTGTACGCGATTTTTGCTTTAAAGCTTTTAAAAAAGCCGGACTTGAAATTGAATTCAGGGGAGAAGGACTTAACGAAAAAGGATTTGCAAAAGACGGCAGAATAATAGTGGAAGTTGACCCTGAATATTTCAGACCCACGGAGGTTGAATTACTTCTGGGCGACAGCATGAAAGCAAGAGAAAAACTCGGCTGGAAACCGGAATATTCTCTGGATGAATTAATTGATGAAATGATATCCGAGGATATGCTTGAAGCACAGAAAGAAAGTGTGCTTAAAAATGAAGGATACAATATCACAGGGTCTTATGAAATATGATGGATAAAAATTCAAAAATTTACATTGCAGGACATAAAGGACTTGTCGGAAGCGCAATTGAACGCAAATTAAGAAAAGAGGGTTTCAATAATCTTATTTTAAAAACTTCATCCGAATTAAATCTGATAAATCAAAAAGAAACAGATGAATTTTTTGAAAAGGAAAAGCCGGAGTATGTATTTTTAGCCGCGGCAAAAGTAGGTGGAATTCTTGCAAATTCAACTTATCCTGCTGAGTTTTTATACAATAATTTAATGATTTCAAGCAATATAATAAATGCAAGCTATAAATCAGGTGTTAAAAAGCTTGTAAATCTGGGTTCCAGCTGTATTTACCCGAAATGTGCACCACAGCCCATGAAAGAAGATTGTCTTTTAACATCCTCATTAGAAAAAACAAACGAGGGATATGCAATTGCAAAAATTGCAGCCATTAAGCTTTGCGGTTATTACAACAAACAGTACGGCACAAATTTCATTTCTTTAATGCCCACAAATCAGTACGGAATAAATGATAATTTTAATATGGAAACGGCTCATCTTTTACCTATGATATTAAGGCGTTTTCGCCTTGCAAAGCTTTTATATGAAGAAAATTTTGATGCCGTAATTAAAGATTTAAAGAAAAGAAAAATAGGCTACGGTTATGATGAAATAATTGATTTCAACAGCAAAAAATCCGTAATTGAAATCTTAAATAAAATCGGGGCATATAAAGATAAAGTCATAGTCTGGGGTGACGGCAGCGTATACCGCGAACTTATGTCATCGGATGATCTGGCGGACGCCGCTTTTTATTTGATGCAGAATAAAGATTATAATGAAATCGGCGAACTTGTTAACATTACAGACGGCGATGATATTAAACTTTCGGAACTTTATGAAGTCGTAAGAAAAATTGTAGGGCTTCCGCAAAAAATTGAATACGATACATCAAAACCTAACGGCACTTTTAGAAAACTAATGGATGATACAAAAATAAAACAACTGGGCTGGAGCCCGAAAATTAAGCTTGAAGAAGGCATAAAATCAGTTTATGAGTGGTATCAATCAACAAGTTTATAGAGAATAGATTTTTTATCTTGAAGAAGAATTTTGCCGTTAAGTTTTGAAACAGTTTCTTCAAGAATTTTAATATTGTTTTGTGTATCAACTTCGCTTGAATAAATTACATAGCAGACATTTTTATTGCAAAACGGTTCAATTTTATCTGCACAGTTTTCTGCTGTCATATTATACGGGCAAACATAAGTCTCATTTTGAAATTTAAAAATTCTATCATAAAATCTGTAAGTTAAATGCGCCCCTTTAAATACAAAAATTTTATCCTGCTGCTGTATTTCACTGCGCATTTTTACAAGCAGGGGCTTTATCTCTTCTCTTTTATAAAGATTCGGGTTAGTAAAATTATAAAAAACCGCACCGGAAAAAAATATGGCAGTTAAAATAAAAGCGATTATTCTTTTTACAATATTTTTATCATACATAAAATAAAATAACGGATATATAATAATGCCCAGCATTATAGGATACAAAAATAACGAAAGCCTTTCATATAAAGGATAAAGATTAAAAAATGAGGCCAGAAAGCCGTTCAAAATTGTCAGTCCAAAAAAAATAAACACTTTTCTGTTGTGTTTAAAAAGCAGAACAGACCCTGTAATAAAACCTATAAAACCAAGCAGTGCACAATTTGAAGGGAAAAACTGATATTTTATAATATCAACCAAAATAAAAAGAGCTTTTATCGGATTATAATTTACAAAATAAGGAATCCAGTATTCATAAACCCTTGTGCCTGAATTAATTTTAGAAAATATAAACAAATATTCAATCAATAAGCCTGAAATTAAAATGAACGAAAAAGTTTTTCTTTTTTTCAGGAGAGAGAGAGTCAAGAGCGCGCACAAGGGAAATACCGAACCGAATGAAAATAAGGGAAATACACTTAGTAATACGGCAAAACAAACCTGTTTTTTAAGACAAATATCCTTACTTAAATATTTTAACCATATTAAAGCTGTTAATATAGTAAATAAAACATCCGTCATATAAGGCTTAAATTCAATTGTATTATACAAAAGCGGAAAACCCAAAGAGAAAAAAATTAACCCGAAGACTGCATACCGTTTTTTCCCTTCAAAAACTTCACACAGAAAAAAATAAAATCCAAAAATCGCCGCCATACCGCAAAATAAAGGAATAAATCTAAAAACCCTTTCACCCGCCCCAAAAATTGAAACCAAAACTTTAGTTAAACACAAAAACAACGGCGGAGCGCTTTGGGCATACTGTAAAGGCCGAAAAAGCTCCAAATATCCTTTATCCATAATATTCAAAGCAAGTGCGGCTTCATCCAGCCATAGTGATTTTTCAACCCCGAAAAACAAAAAAAGTCTCAAGACAATTGCGATTAAGAATAAAATCCACACAGCCTTTTTCATTATGTCAGCTCTTCATCGGTTATATATCTCGGTCTTGCTTTTACTTCAGTTAAAATCTGTCCGATATATTCTCCTATTATACCGATACAAAGAATCTCCATACCGGTTGCAAAAGTTTCCCATGTTTCAAATAATTCAAGCCCCGGAAGATAATTAAGATGCAGAATAAGTCTTACAATACAGGCTATTGCAAGCAATATACTTATAAATGAAATAGAAAATCCAAGGAAAAATACAATTCTCAAAGGGCGTACACTGAACGATACAATCCCCCGCGCCGCAAGAGCAAGCAGAGACAAAAAGCTGAATTTTGATTCGCCGAATTTTCTTTCTTTAACATCAAAATATATATCTTTTGTTTTTAGGCCTAAATCATAGAATAAACCTCTTATAAAAAGATTGGTTTCTTTGTAATTTGATAAAATTTCAAGCGTACGACGGCTCACAAGCCTGAATTCCGAGTGATTGGGTTTAATATTCACCCCTAAAAAATTTATAACTTTATAGAAGGAGTTTGCGCAAAATTTCTTAAAAAATCCGTCTGTTCTGTTTCTTCTAATACCGCAGACAATATCATACCCCTGTTTATAAGCTTCCACAAATTCGGAAATTTTATTTTCATCCTGCTGTAAATCAGCATCAATGGTGATTGCGGCATCCACACCGAGGTTGTATGCATGTTCTAATCCTGCAATTATTGCAGACTGGTTGCCAAAATTCCTTGAAAAGCGAATTCCTTTAACCTTGAATTCAGATTCTTTGTATGCCTTTTTAATAATCCCCCATGTATTGTCGGTACTGCCGTCATCAACTAAAAATACAAAACTCTCGGGACTGATTTCATTATTTGTAATCATTTTATTAAAAATTTTCCAGAGTTTTTCAAGACTTGTCGGAAGCATTTCAGCTTCATTAAAGCAAGGAATAATAATTGCAAGTTTTGTATTGCACATATTTTAAACTCTTTTTCTACATCTTCCGTCCTTTTTGAAAATATCATAAAAATATATTTAAAAAAAGTACTTATGCAAATAAACCTATAATATGTTCAAAATGAAGCAGAAGCCCGAAAAAGGCACCTATTAAAAGATAAACCAAAGGATCTTTTTTTAATTTTAAACTAATCAAAACAAGAAGAATAAAAAGAATAAATCCCTTAAAATCAAAAAGCTGTATATTAAATCCACCGGGCATTATGCTGCTCTTAAAAAGCCTTACTCCGACAGCTGCAATCATTCCCGCTGCAGCGGGCCTGAGTGCATACAAAACAGATTTGGTATAAAAATTATCTTTAAATTTCTTCAAAATTTTTGAAATCAAAACAACAATAATAAAAGAAGGTATCATTATAGCAAGTGTTGCATCAATTGAACCCGTGATTCCAAGAGTTTTAAATCCTGCAAATGTTGCCACATTTAATCCTACAGGCCCCGGTGTAATACTTGAAACAGCAAGCATGGTTGATAATTCTTCATAGCTGAACCAGTGATAAGCATCACTTATGTGATACAAAAAAGGAAGTGTTGCATACCCGCCGCCGAAAGAAAATATACCTATTTTAAAAAATTCAATAAATAAAAGAAAATAATTCATGCATTACCTCCTTTTATTTTCTTTTGAATCAGATTATAAGCAATCCCGAAAATTGCGAAAGCTATAATCGAAATTGACGGAGAAACCCCAAAAGCCGATAAAACAAGGGTTGAAATAAATATTAACAATGTAAATCTGTCAACAATGCTTGTTTTCCATACCTCTTTCACGGTCAGAAACATCAAAATAATAATGGAAATATTTACCCCCCAGAAAATATCACCCATGATAAGATTTTGTGACATTTTAATCAAAATTGAAGCAAGGAGAATAATTGCAAGAAAAGGCGGAAGAATAAGTCCGAAAAATGCCGCCAGAGCGCCCGTCTTGCCCCTTAATTTATATCCTATAAAAAGAGTTGTATTTACGGCAATAATCCCCGGAACACACTGTCCCATCGCATAAAAATCAATTACTTCTTCTTTAGTTGTCCAGCACCGCTTATCAACAAGTTCATTATTTAATAACGGCACAATAACATACCCGCCGCCAAGCAGCAGTGCACCGATTTTCAAAAATGCCAGAAACATATCAATTAATTTTGGTTTCATAAAATCTATTTTACATTAAAAATTTTTACAAAGGTTTACCTATTGACTTAGAGTGCGGTCTAAATTATAAAATAAAGATTAGAATAAATAAGAAGGGATTTTTAATGAAAGTATTAATGATAAACGGTTCCCCGCACAAAAACGGCTGTACATTTACAGCATTAAGTGAAATTGCTTCTGTTTTAGCTAATGAAGGAATTGAAAGCGAAATTTACTATATAGGCTGCGATCCTATTGCCCCGTGCAAAGCTTGCGGAGCTTGTGCAAAAATAGGAAAATGTGTAATAAACGACAAAGTTAATGAACTTTTGGAAAAAATTAACGATTACGACGGATATGTTATAGGTTCGCCCGTTCATTATGCCTCATCTTCAGGGGGACTTGTCCCTTTTCTTGATAGATTATTTTATGCAAATGCACGCTCCGGCAAGGCTAACTTAAGACTGAAACCTGCAACTGCAATAGCTTCTGCACGTCGCGCAGGCACAACCGCTACAATTGATCAGTTGAATAAATATTTTCAAATCCAAGAAATGCCCGTAATTTCAGGCAGATACTGGAATATGGTACATGGTCACACACCGGATGAAGTAAGACGGGATGAAGAAGGCATGCAAAACATGCGCATTTTAGCTAAAAACTTTGCATATTATCTAAAATGCAAAAAAGCTGCCGATGAAGCGGGTATTGTACCGCCCGCTCAGGAAACACCCGTCTTTACAAATTTTATAAGATAAAAATGTTTAATAATTATCTCAAATATCTTGAATTTATCAGCGAAAAACTGGATAAATTCTTCAGCAAGCAAAAAGATTACATCTTTTGTAAAAAAGGATGCGGGCTTTGCTGCAAAAATGCACAATTTCCGTATTCAAAAATTGAAATGCAATATCTTCTTTCAGGCTGTAAATATTTATCCACAGAAACTCTTGATACAATTGAAAAAAATATTGCAAAAATAGCAAAAGATAAAGAAAATTTTAAAGGAGAAAAATTTTTATACGACTGTCCTTTTTTAATAGATAATGTTTGCTCAATTTATAATTACAGAGGAATAATCTGCAGAAGCTTCGGTCTTATGTCTATAATTAAAGGAGCGGATAAAAAAACGCAGGTGCCGTTTTGCTACGCAAATGGCCTGAATTATTCAAACGTTATCGACCCTGAAACAAAACAGGTATCAGGAGAAAAATACAGACAGACAGGCATAAAAGAAGAACCTCTCGCCTTTAATGTTTCATATGAATATCTTACGGGCAAAGATTTTGAAGAATCTTTTAATTTTACTTTCGGCAAGAAAAAACCAATGATAGAATGGTTTCTGGAAGCTCAAAAAGAAGCCCTTGCTCAGGAAACCGTTAACAATGAAGTGCAATAACACCATCCTGCAAGGTTTTTTTAACATTGATAACTTTTTGATTAGAACTTCCTACCCATTTGATATTATTATCTTTCAATTCTTCAACAAATTCGCCGTCAACAATAACGTCAATAAGTTCAATTCCTTCTATATCTTTAATTTCATCAAAACTGTATCCGGTATAAAGCCATATAGTCTTATTGGGAAATTTACTGCAGCATTTTTTAACAAGTTCCATAATCTCTTTTCTGTTTTCAGGCATCAGGGGGTCGCCGCCCGAAAATGTTATGCCGTCTATAAAGGGTTTATTCAAAGCTTCAAAAAGCTCTTCTTCAGCCTTTTTGTCAAAGGGGAGCCCGCCGTTCTTATCCCATGTTATCGGGTTTTGACAGTTTTTACATTTATGATTGCACCCTGCAACCCATAAAACAACACGGATACCATCCCCGTTCAGCATATCCTCTTTTGTAATATTATGATAATTCATCCTGATTCCTTTAAAATTCAGGGCAAGAAACGATTTTCTTGCCCTGAAAAATTACATACTAACTCTGTCTTTAATTTCTTCCATCTTGGCTTCATTAAGACGCGTATCGCCCTTCACTCTTGAATAAGAAAGATAACCGTTCATTCTGTCGATTTTTGTAAGGTTTTTACTGCCGCATTTAGGGCAAATATCCATTTCAAGCTCCTGATGACCGCAATCATCGCAGTATGCAAGAGAAAGGTTTACACCTTCATAAAATCCCATATCCATTGCTCTTTTTACAAGAGTCTCGATAGCTTTAGTGTTATATGAAACAGGATATTTTACATATTGAATTTTCCCGCCGTTCAATAAATCCCAGAATCTTTTCTCTAAATCCTGCTTTTCAATCGGCCCGATATTTTCAGACACATGGCAGTGGAAGCTGTTTGAAACATATCCTCTGTCCGATACATTATTTATCTGCCCGTATTTTTTTCTGAATTGTTTCACCTGTAAACCGCAGAGATTTTCCGCAGGCGTTCCGTATATTGCATAAAGATTGCCGTCTTTTTCTTTAAATTCATTAATCTTTTTATTAATGTATTCCATAACCTCAAGCGCAAATTGCCCGTCTTCCGCAAGTGATTTTTGATTATAAATTTCTTGCAGTTCATTTAATGCGGTAATGCCAAATGATGCGGTTGCAGCTTTCAATAAAGGTTTAATTTTATCATGGATACCAAGATGTCCGCCATAGAAGCCGCCTTCACAAAATGCAAGCGGATTAATTGAAGCACGCATTTCGCCCAGATAATCATACGTTCTGATATGAATTTGTCTTATCATCTCCAGGTAATAATCAAGCACTTCATAAAAATCCTTGCCTTCTTTTTTTGCCTTGGCGTATATCATAGGCAGATGAAGGCTTATAGCGCCTATATTAAATCTGCCCACAAAAATAGGCTCATCGTTTTCATCCGCAGGTTTCATTCCGCCTCTTTCAAACCATGGAGAAAGAAATGCCCTGCACCCCATGGGAGAAATTACTTTTTTGTATTTCTTATAAATGCTTGCAACATATCCTTCTCCCGTTAAAGAAAGCCAATCAGGATACATTGCTTTTTTGGAGCATTCAATTCCCGCATTAAATAATTCTTCAAGTTCCCCGCCCTTACAGTGAAGTTCTTCATCATAAAGAAATACGATTTTTGGGAACAATACAGGTTTTTTGTTTTCTTTTTTACCCTGCCCGTCGCGGCGCACTTCAAGCATAACTCTTGATGCCATACGCTCAAATCTTGCCTTGCCAAGCCCCATAGTTACGGTAATAAAGGGATAGTCCCCTCTTGAAGATGCTACCGTATTAAACTTATATTCCCAGCCTTGAAATCCGTCATGAAAATCTTTCTCAACATCCTTCATAGCTTCAATTTCAGCTCTGTCAGACGGTATACCCAAATCAATATATTTCTGATATTTCTTTTCATAGGTTTTTTCAGCATACGGTGCTAAAATTTTATCAACCTCCGGCACCGTGAATCCGCCGTATTGCTGGCTTGCAGCAGCCATAACAATATCACCTATAACATCAAACGCAACTTCCAATGTTTTCGGCTCATTATACCAGAGATTTCCCATCTCAAAGCCGCCTTTTAAAACATTAGCAACATCAAACAAGCAGCAATTCATTGTGTCGCGCCTTGCGGACATATCGTGGATGTAAATATATCCGTCGCGGATAGCTTGTAATTCAGGCACGGTTAAAAAGAATTTTTTATAAAGTTCCTTATTTAATTGATTGAAAATTAAAGAACGTTTTGTAGAAACAAGGGCAGAATCCGCATTTGAATTTTCCTTGTCGCCGATATACATAATCTTTTGGCTTTCCTGATAAACCTTATCAAGCATATCAACAAAATCAATTTTATAATTTCTGTAGTTTCTGTAGCTTTTTGCAACCTTGGGATTTAAAACTTCAAGCGCATTTTCAACAACACAGTGCATTTTAAAGATTTCAATCTCAGGTTCGTCCATCTTTAAAACACTGTTATCAACAAAATTGCTGATATTTTGAAGCTCAGTTTCGCTGAACTCAACAAGCATTCTTGCAGCAGATTTTTTAACGGCAGCCACTACTTTTCTAACGTCATACTCTTCTTTTGTACCGTCTTTTTTAATAATTTTAATTTCTTTAAGACTGTACTTAGGTTTGTGAGTAAATTTAAACTCGGATACAATTGATGGCGTAGCTGCGTTTGTAGCATTAAAACCCGTGCCGACAGAGGCAAGCCTTGTTTTTTCAATGCTTACAACTTTCTCTTCCCGTAATTCCTTCATTTTATCTCCTTTTAATTTTAAAAGGCAGAAAATGCTATTTTAAGAACACTTTTGTTTTAAAAGGTAGCTTCTACTTTAGCAAATTCCTGTCTCGAGGTTGTAATATAAAAGAGTTAAGCATTCCGACTGTGACGGCTGCGGACCAGTGTGGGATTTGCACCCTTCTTTCCTTAACCCTTTTTATAATTTTAACAAACAAATTTGGCATGGTGAGAGAGATAATAAAAAATAAATCATACATATGATATTTAAATTGTATAGCTTACACCCTTTAATCACAGAGTTTTCAAGATAAAAAACATACAACTTCAATGAATTTTTTGATACAATTCTTATCAAATAGTGTAATATTATTTTACAAAACTAAAATTATCTTCAAAATATGTTTACAAAAAAAGAAATTATTGACATTTTAAAAGACAATACACAGAATGAACAGCTGTTTGAGCTGGCAGATATCGTGCGCCATAACAATGTCGGAGATGAAGTGCACCTTAGAGGGTTAATTGAATTTTCAAACACCTGTAAATGCACCTGCCATTATTGCGGACTCAGGGCGAAAAATAAAAATATTGAAAGATACAGAATTCCGCCGGATGATATCATAAAATATGCTAAAAATGCCGCAGAGCTCGGCTTTAAAACAATTGTGCTTCAATCAGGCGAAGATAACTTTTATACGCGTAAAATTATGTGTAAAATAATTTCTGAAATTAAAAAACTCAACATAGCGCTTACTTTAAGCATAGGCGAAAGAAATTTTGAAGATTTAAAGGCTTTTAAAGATGCAGGCACAGACAGATATCTTTTAAGAATAGAAACAACCGATGAAAATCTCTATAAAAATCTGCACCCCGGTATGGATTTCAACAATAGGTTAAACTGTCTGTATAATTTACAAAAACTAGGCTACGAAACAGGGAGCGGCTGTCTTGTCGGCCTTCCAAACCAGACAATTGAATCTCTTGCGGATGATATTTTATTTTTTAAAGAAAACAATTTCGATATGATAGGAATAGGCCCTTTTATATCTCATCCTGATACTCCGCTAAAAGATGCGCCAAACGGGAATTTTACTCTTTCTCTTAAAGTTATGGCTCTTGTCCGCATTTTAATGAAAGATATAAATATCCCCGCGACTACAGCTATGGAAACCCTACACCCGCAGGGCAGAATTATCGCCCTTCAATCAGGCGCAAATGTTGTCATGCCAAATGTCACGGCAAGCAAATACCAAAATAAATATGAAATTTATCCGAATAAATCACATTCAGGCGAAAAAAACAAATGCGCAAACTGCTTGGAAAATAAAATTTTATCAATCGGCCGTACCGTTTCAAATAATTACGGATTTAGAAATACCGTCTGATTTTTAATTTCTCTTTATGTTATAATTGCTAAAATAAAGTTGGAGGAGAAACTCAAAAAGAATGAACAATATTATAGAATTTTTCAAAGAACTAAAAAGCAGGCTGGACTTTGGGTTTCATCCCATAACAATTTTACCTTTGTTAATTTTACTTTTAACCTTACCTGCATGCTTATGGCTTCCCATTGAATACTCATATGAAAACTGCCTTATTGAAAATTTTCAGCTTGTTGTTATTCTCGCAGCTTTTATAATTTGCATAAAAGCCAAAAATGACAAAATATTTTTTAATACACTTGCACTTGTTATGGTAATTTTATTTTTGAGAGAAATAAACTGCGGCAGAACCGTGTTTTTCCATATTCCTGGGGGGGGGTATAACGATTTTTACTCATGGAAAGAAATCCCTTACGGTTATCTTGCTCATCCTATTTATGGCGCATTTATGGCACTTTCCGGTCTTTATTTTATTTTCACAAAATCATATAAGGTTTTATGGAATTATTTTTTACACGCGAAACTTTCAATCTATAACTGGTTTTTTATTGCTATAGGAATAGTATTCGGACTTCTTGGCGAAGAATGGGGAATGCCAATGCTTGAAGAAATGACGGAAACATTATTTTATACATCGCTGCTTGCAATTATTTTCCTTCAAGCTTTTAATGAAAAATATATTGAGATAACATCAAAATCTTAGATATTGCATCTGCAATTTTTAGCACGTTCAACATTTATGGTTTTAAAGTTCATTCTAAGCCCGTCAAATACCAGCATTTTATCCGTTAATAGCATACCGATGTTCAATATCAATTTCAAAACTTCCATTGATTCAATGGAAGCAATAGCTGCAACGGCGGGAGAAACGACTCCTTTTACAGCATATTCCTGCTCATCTTGAGGAAATACACATCTTAAACAGGCTGTTTTTCTAGGAATAACAGTCATTACCTGTCCTCTGAATTCTGTTACCCCCCCATGCACCAGAGGTTTTTCCGTATCCAGAGCTATATCGTTTAATAAAAATTTTGATTCAAAACTATCAAAACAATCGACAATAATGTCGTACCCCTTCACAACATCTTTGTAATTTTCTGAATTTAGCCGTGTTTTAAAGGTTTTAATTTTAATATCTTTATTAAAACCTTCAATTCTATCCTTTGCGGATTTTACCTTATCCTGCCCGAGATTTGAAAGCCCATGGATATACTGGCGGTTTAAATTCGAAAGTTCCAAAATATCATTATCAACAATCCCTATATGGCCGATTCCAAGCGCCGCCAGATTTAAAATAACGGTAGAACCCAGCCCGCCCGCTCCACAGACCAGAACTTTTGAATTTAAAAGTTTTTTCTGTCCTTCAATGCCAATTTCGGGAATTATAATATTTCTGTTATATCTTTCAAATTTATTCTGCAATATTACTGTTTCCAAAAAGTCTTACAATAAATTCACCGCTACAATTATAACAAATAATTCTTAATAAAAGACACATATAAATAAATTTGGCAAATTATTTTCTTCATAATACTTTATTAATATAGTATGCATACTTTAATATGAGGGAAGCAATGGGCTTTTTTAGCGCCGTAGGGCAAGTTATAAGCAATCAGAAAAATTTTAAGCAGTGGGAAAAAGAAGATTTCAACAGACAAAAGCAAAGAAATGAGCTTGCACAAAGAGGAATAAATCAAGCAGAGCTTCAAAAAGCTGCAAATAAAGGTAAAGTGATAATGGATGTTATCGATATTATGGATACACATTCAGAAGAAGTTGCCGAAAATACAGAAACCGCAATTATGCCCATTGCGCAAAGTCTGCCTTCGCTTGCAAGCGCACTTACCATACTTGGCATGGGTAAATTTTACACAGTACCAAAAATGGAAGCTTATGACAAAGCCATAGATAATTTTATTTATAAAAATTTTAACGTAAAAGATAAAAAAGTTGAAATTCAATACACACAAAGCGGCCGTGAACTTTTTACCATTATTGAAAAATTAAAAGAAAAAGCAAAAAATAATCCGGATGACAGCACGTTATCGAAAATAAAACTTGGAGATGCAGACTTTCTTGTTCAGTTTACAGGCACCAAATTAGCTCAAAGTGATAGAATCGATGCAGGAACTTTGACAAGTATTTTTAATAAAAAGAATATGCAGATTTTATCTCAATCAAGCGATGATGAAATTAAAAACTTATATTCAAGATTAAATGAAATCAGTAAAGAATTTAAAAATACACCAGGAATTAAAAACGTTTCTTTTGGCAAGGTAATGGGCAAAACAATGCTTCTGGCGGGCGGAATTTCAGCCGCACTGTTTGTTGCCGCAAATATTGCCGCAGCCAAAATTCAGGTTAAAAGTTCAAGAATTGCAAGGTGGCAGTCAAGGCAAGATTTAAAAGATCCTAAATATTTTGTTCAATATACTGATGAACAAATTAAAGAAGCACAGAAAAATATTGAAGCCGATAAAGAAGAAGAACAAAAAGGTTTCTCGCTTTTTAAAAGTAAAAAATCAAATGAAAACAATTTTAAATACAGTAACAATAATTCTTTCTTTAAATCACTGGGCGCCACAATAAAAGACGGCAAAAATTATGATGAATGGAAAGCAAATTATAATCTTGAAGACAAAAAAGTTAAAAGAAATTTAACCCCTAAAGAAATCAAAGAAGCTGAAAAAGAACAGGAAGTTATTCAAAGAGTAACAAAAATTATAAACAATAAAGCTGAAGAATATTCTGAAGATATGGAAACAACGGCTGCCGTTCTGATTGGCGGAACACCGTATCTGGGACTTGCAATCGGTGCACTTATCAATACAATTATGACAAAAACAGGTTTTGGAGAAAAAATTTCAACAAACAAATTCAATAAACTGTTAAAAAATATTTCGGATGAAAATAAAAAACAAGAACTTACGCAGCTGTATGAAAACCTCAAACCTGTAAAAAACAAAGAAACAAAGGGTTTTATTGCCGAATTTACACAAAAAACCAAAGATGTCACAAATTTCCGCACATATTATGAAAAAATGTTTGAAGCCCTTAAAAAGGATAACTTTGATACCAAAGGCGGTATGACGCGAGCATTTAATTCGCTTAAAAATATGTTTCACATTACTACAACAACAAAAACAGGAAGGAATGTACTTATAGGTTTTGCAGGAAGTTTAATTACAAGCATGGCAGGTGCATTTATCGGCCTGAAACTTCAAAAATCAGCTGCAAGGGCAGGCAGATACAAAGCAAAACGCGAACTTGAAGAAAAAAGCGAAAACTTTATCGGATATACAAAAGAAGACTTCAAAAGCGTAAGCGATATCAAAGCAGAGAAAAAACCCGCAATGCAAAGACTTGGCGAGTATCTTACATTCATCCCGAGAGTAATAAAGGATTATTATAACTACGAAAAATACAGAAAAAACGAAGCTGACTACGATAAAAAACTTCTAAATGAATTAACAAAACTTGAAGTATCCAATAAACAGCTGAAAGAAGCAGAAGACCTTCAAAGAAAACTCTTCACAACCTTTGAAAGCGTGGATGATAAATCTCAAGAATATTCTGAAGCCATTGAAGCAGTAACCGAAATGAGCCAGCCTTTGCTGCCATATATCGGCATTGCAATTGCAGCAATTCCTCTGGCAATAGGAGGCACCAAGTTATATAAAGGCGGTGCACCGAAAGCAGCAGAAACAATAACCGGATTTCTTGCAAAACACACAGGATTTTTAAAAGGAAAAACAGCAGGCAAATATGTAAACGGTATAACCGAAAATATAAAGGGTGTCGTTGAAAAGCAAAAAGTAAGCTCAAAAATCAGCGAAAATCCCATTATGCAAATGCTTGAAAACATATCAAAAGGAAACAGCGACAAGCTTACTGCCGAAATAAAAAATGCAATCGCACAGGCAAAAGGACAGGAAAACGAACTGAAAGCGCTTCTTGAAAATCTTATAGACAATCCCGCATTTAAAAAACCTTTAAACAAAGATGGGTTAACAAAAAACATTGACACTACCGTTCAAAATGTAATACAAACTATGCAGGCTATGGCAATGCAAACTGATGATATCAACCCTGAAAAATTAAAAAATATAATCGTAACTTCATATAAAGACTGCGATACCATTTCGGATTTAATAAAGAAACTGTCATCAGAAATGGAATTCCCGAATATCAAAATTTCAGAAATAGGCGATAAATTCAAATCTTTTGGCACTATGAGCATCAAAGTTGAGCAGCTAAATCAGGGTGAGCACTCAAATAGCGCTTCAAATGCCATAAACAAAATTACCGAAGAACAAATCAAAAACGGGCAATGGCGCGTATTATTAAATAATACAAAAGAAAACATGCCTAAAGGCTTTATGAAGATTATGCTGGATAAAGCAGCAAATTCTTCAATGACGGATGCACAGGCGCTTAAAATCTATCAAAATATCAACATAATATTAAAAAATATACCGAAAGAAGAACTTGCAAAAATAATGAATACAGCCTTTGAAGAATTTGCAAAAAATCCCGCAAAATTTGTTCAAGCTCTTCAATCCGGCGAACTTAAAAACATCTTCCTTACAAAGGGTATAGCGGTGACAGCAGTGGCAACACCTGTTGTATGGAGTGCGCTCAGCATGATCTTAGCCTTTACCGTTGAAACAGTTTTTGCAAGCATGCAAAAACAGGCAGGAAGACTGGGTGTTATGAAAGCGCTTGAAGAGCTTGAAGATATAAGATTTTATGCTGATATGGAACCTGAAAATAATACAGACAATCAAATGACAGCTGCACCGCAGCAAAATACTCAAAAAACAAAAAGCATAAATAACAATGTATTCAGTGCCTTTATGCAAAAATAATTTTATAATCAAATCAACAATAAAACTATCCATCCAAATAAGCTATTTTTTATATCAACCGAAAGGCTCTCTTTTAAAAGAGAGCCTTGAATCGGTTTTATCCTAAAAAGGGGTATTTTATTCTACAAATACATTCTCAAAAGCAAACTGCATTTCTTTTTTTCTGATATGTTTGCATTTGATAGGGTTTTGCAGCGCCTTTGAAAAATCATAAAGTTCATTTTTACACTGCACAAGATCTTTAAATACTTCAATATTTTCCATATTCAAATTATCAATATTTGCGCCTATTCTGAATACAAAATCAGAAAATGTCTGCCCCTGTGCCTTGAATTCTTCTTCTTTATAAAGGGATGAAGCTTTCTTTAAAACTTCAATTTTTTCCATTGACAGCTTGACCGATGAAAGCAGATAACTTACGTCAAATGCAGTAAGTTCAGACATCCGCGCAAGATTTTCAAAATACTGCAAATTTTCTGATTTTGCAGATGAAATTATTTCGTTAATTTCACTCTGCGAAAACCTGAAACCTGTCTCCATCTTGTTTTCTAATGCTGACAAATTTTTAAACACACGTTCAAAATAATTTTTTAAACCCATCTTTAATTCTAACCTATTAAATTTTTCCACAATACTAAAGTTTTTAAATTAAAAACTTTTACACTTCACTTTCTATATATTAATAAACAATTTTTAAAAGTAAAAATTGCCATAAATTTCAAAAAATTTTCTTTTTTTTACAAATGCTTAATTTTGTGCTAATAGTGTATAAGGAGCTTATAAAAAGGCTAAAAGACCAATGAGACAAATTGAAATTTACGATACAACCCTAAGGGATGGTGCACAATCCGAAGGAATAAATTATTCCGTATCTGATAAACTAAAAATTATTAAAAAGCTTGATAAACTTGGTATACATTATATTGAAGCAGGCTGGCCCGGTGCAAATCCTGTTGATAATGAAGTATTTAATGCAATTGATTATGACAGCTTAAAGAATGCAAAAATAGCAGCCTTTGGATGCACACGAAAGCCGAATATAAAAGAAGCCGATGATAATGTTTTAAAAATGCTTGTAAATTCAAAAGCGGAAATTATTACAATCTTTGGCAAATCATGGGATTTTCAGGTAACGGAAGCGCTAAACACCACACTTGAAGAAAACCTTAATATGATAAAAGGTTCAATCAAATTTTTAATAGAAAACGGCAAAAAAGTTTTCTTTGATTGCGAACATTTCTTTGACGGATTTAAGGCAAACCCCGAATATGCCCTGCTTGTTGCAAAAACAGCACACGAGGCAGGAGCGGAAAGAATAATCCTCTGCGATACAAACGGAGGCTGTATAAATAATGAAATTTATAAAATCACTTCTGCTGTGGTAGAAGCCATTCCGTCTGCAATAATAGGTATCCATGCCCATAATGATTCCGATTTAGCCATAGCAAATTCTCTTGCCAGCGTGGATGCAGGCGCCTGTCAGGTGCAGGGCTGCATAAACGGATACGGCGAAAGATGCGGAAATACAAACATTTGTTCTCTTATTCCAAATTTACAATTAAAGAAAAACTATAATGTCATTGGAGAGAATATTTCAAAACTCTACAATGCTTCAAGACAGATTGCGGAAATTTCAAATAAGTCCTTAAATGCCTCAATGCCATATGTCGGAAGAAGTGCTTTTGCACATAAAGCAGGGGTACATGCAAGCGGAGTCAGAAAAAATTCCCAGACATACGAGCATATCGACCCTAATTTAGTCGGGAATTCAAGAAGATTTTTAATTTCCGATCAGGCAGGAAGCGCCTCCATTAAAGAGCGCCTTGACGGATTAAAATTCGTGCAGGATGTATCGGATGAAGACATTAAAAAAATTATAGATGAAATCAAAAAACTTGAATGGCAGGGTTTTGCATTTGAAGGAGCTGATGCAAGCTTTGAAATTCTTGTTATGAAAGTTTTAAACAGACAGCCAAATTTCTTCAATATACTGGGTTTCAGGGTAATCGGCGACACCATAACATTATCGGATTTAAACAGAAGAACCATAAGCGAAGCTTCAGTTAAAATTCAAATTGAAGATGAAATTATTCATACGGTATCAGAAGGCGACGGCCCGGTTAATGCGCTTGATAAAGCTCTTCGTAAAGCTATAGTTGAAAAATACCCCGAAGTCCTTAAATTTAAACTGGATGATTTTAAGGTACGTATTTTAGATTCAAAAGCAGCCACAGGCGCTCCTGTACGTGTAACAATAGAAAGCTCCGACGGCATACACAAATGGGATACCGTAGGCGTAAGCGAAAATATTATTGAAGCATCTTACGGCGCAATTGTGGACAGCATTTATTACGGCTTAATATTACAGGGCACAAAAAGCATTAAATCCAATAATGACGCCGCTTTTACCTGTTAGGCATTATCCTGTCAGGTAATAAAAACTAGTCACCTGTCTAATGTAAAAGCAACCGTGCTTCTATTATCCTAATGAGGGTATGAAGTATGATTCATTAAAAGATTTATACAAGAGTTTATTCAGCAATAAAGAGTCAGACAGCAAAATTTTAAATGAAAAAGAAGATTTTCTTGCCATGCTGACCCATGACCTTAAAACTCCAATCAGGGCGCAAATCAGAGCACTTGAATTACTGCTGAATGATTATTTTGGCCCCCTCAACCCGAAGCAAAGAGAAATTGTTGAAGAAATCATGGCTTCAAATAAATATATGCAAAATTTAACCGAAAATATACTCACAAATTACAAAACGGAAAACGGCAAATTAATTATTCAAAAAAGCAAAAATGATATCAAATTAACCATTGAAAATACTGTTCAAAACCTAAAATATATTCTTATTCAAAAAAACCAGACGGCAAACGTTAAATATAAAAATATTCAAAATACTTTTTACAACTATGATGATATAGAAATCCAGAGGGTTTTAACAAACTTAATTATAAATGCTTCAGAATACAGTTATGATAATTCAACAATAGATATAACAGCGGAAAAATGCAGCGGATACCTGAAAATCAGCATAACCGATACAGGTCCTGCCATATCAAAAAACAATATAGATTCATTATTTGATAAGTACTCAACAAACTCCAAAGACTATAGAAAAGCAGGAACAGGCCTTGGATTATATATCTGCAAGATAATCATAACAGCTCATGGCGGAAAAATTGAAGCAAGAAGGTTGCAAAATAATGTTGTAAGTTTTTCTTTTACAATAAATGATAATTAGTAAAGCTTAATTATTTTTTGAATAGCATCTTGCGCAAGCTCATACATTTTATTTAATTCATCATGAGAAAAGCTTTTACCTTCCGCAGTTGCCTGAAACTCAATTATCTTGCCGCTTTGTGTCATCACAATATTAGCATCCACATCAGTTGTTGAATCTTCGCTGTAGCATAAATCAGCCATCACTTCACCGTTTTTTATTCCGACTGAAATTGCTGCAATAGGCTCAATTATAGGGTTTTCGGTTAATTCACCGGATTTCATCATTTTATTGACAAGCTCCGTTAATGCAACATATGCTCCGCAGATTGAAGCCACCCTTGTACCGCCGTCTGCTTGAATTACATCCGCATCAATCGTAATTGTTCTTTCTCCGAGCTTTTCCAAATCAACACATGCTCTGATACTGCGCCCTATCAACCTTTGAATTTCCTGTGTTCTTCCCGAAAGCTTGGTTCTTTCTCTCTGGCAGCGAACATTTGTAGAACTCGGCAAAAGCGAGTATTCAGCGCTTATCCAGCCTGAAACTTCATCTTTCGGCATCCATTTCGGTTTAACATTTTCTACGCTTGCGCAAACTATTACTTTAGTGTCGCCGAATTCCGCAAGAACCGAACCCGGGGCATGCTTTGTAAAGCCCTTCGTAAATTTCACCCTTCTTATCTGTTCGTTTTCTCTGCCGTCTTCGCGCATTTTAAAACCCCTTTGCCTTATTATTTATAACCTTATATACATTGCAGATTGTATCATAAATATTACCCTGCGGCATTATGTTAAAAATTGTAGTTTGCGGGGATTAAAAGGAGGGTATTGAAAACTATAATCATAATATAAATCCTCAACTCTTCTGATTGCTTTTTGCCCTTCTTAAACTGCTTTTGAACTTTCAAAAGTAATTCAAGAAGGGTTCTTTTATATTATATCAGCTTTTTGCATACTAAACATTTCTAATAGATATGTATACATAATATACAACAAATTGTTAAGTAACTTTTTGTAACAATAACGTATTATTTTTTAATAATATTAATAGCATCATTTATCTTATCGTTCAGCATATTCATTATAGGAATTAATTCATAATTATTTTCTTTAATCCAAATATCAAGCATTTTTGCAATTTTATCAATATCGGAAATTTTATCTTCGATATTTGCAACCTTAATTGCAAGCCTGTTAAATTCAGTGTCATTTGCCATAATTTCATTTATCCTTAATAATATTAGTACTATTTGTTCGAAGTTTTTTCTCAGTTTACCACTAATATTGAAATATGACAAACAATTATATAGAAATATTAAAACCTGTTGGAAAAAATATTGCAAAATACAGAAAAGTTGCAGGATTAACACAAGTTAAACTTGCGCTAAAACTTGAAAAAACGAATGATTATATTTACCTTATTGAAAGCGGAAAACGAATTCCAAGCCTCAAAACCCTTGCTAAAATCTCCCTCATCCTGAATGTTGATATTAAAGAATTCTTCAAAACCAATGTTTAAAAAACTCTTCTTTATACTTTTATTGTTCATATTTATTGCGGCACTTATATTTATTGATGCTCGTTTTATTGAACCTAATCTTTTAATTACAAAAAATGAAACTCTATATCTGCCAAATTGGGATAAAGACTTTGATAATCTAAAGATTGCAGTAATTTCAGACCTTCATATAGGAACAAAAACCGTCAATTTAAATAAAGTTAAAAATATATCGAAAAAAGTTAACAGAAAAAATCCTGATTTAATACTATTTCTTGGCGATTTTGATTCCAAAACAATTCAAGATGCAAAATATTTAAACAAAGAATTATCCGAAGTCTTCAAATTATTTAAAGCAAAATACGGTACATTTGCAGTGCTTGGAAACCATGACTATCACACCCCCGGGGAGGAGAATATAAAAACTTTCCTTCAAAATGCAGATATAAAGGTGCTTGAAAATAAAACTTCCAAAGTCTTGATAAACAACAAAACCCTTACTGTTGCAGGTTTTAAAGACCTTTGGTATTTCCCCGATATTAACCCTGAAAAAATTATCGGTATGATAAATTCCCCGACAATTGTTATGATGCACAACCCCGATACTTTCCCCGATATTCAAAACACCGTAAGCCTTTCTCTAAGCGGCCATACCCACGGCGGGGAATTTGTTTTTCCACTTTTTGGTTCTCCGATTGTTCCTTCAAAATACGGGCAAAGGTACAGAAAAGGCCATATAATTGAAAACGGCAAACATCTTTATGTCTCAGGCGGCGTGACTACGCTTAGCGGCTATAGATTTTTAAACCCGCCCGAAATTTCAATACTAACCTTACGCACGCAAAATGATAAAACAAAAATTTTAAACACAAAACCAAAAAGAGGCTTTGGCGAAAAACATTGGAAAACCTGCATAAAGCTCTTCATATACGTTAAAAACTTTTTTCAATAAAAAATACTCCCTGCTTTTACAGCGAGGGAGCACTTTTCAAGCCGATTTTAATCCGTAAAATCTTTAAGAAAAATCTTTATAGCTTCCTTTCAGCCTGTCCGTATAGGTTGTATGCAAAAGCTCATGGGCTTTATGAGACCCGGGTTTTCCCAAAAATTCTTCGTATAGCTTTTTAATATCAGGATTTTCATGCGATTTTCTTAAAGGAAGATTTTTATCATCTTCATACAAGCCCTTTGCTCTTTCTTCCTTAATTAAAGAAGAATCGCAGCTTCTTGGCTGGCCGCCGCCGTTTACGCAGCCGCCCGGGCATGCCATCACTTCAAGCATATGAAATTTTGCAATCCCCAATTTTATTTCCTGAATTGATTTTTCAGCCTCTTTTAAGGTAGAAACTACCCTTACAACAATTTTTGAGCCGTTAATATCAAATTCAACATCACGGCATCTGTTATGCACACCGCGCAATTCTTTAATATCAATACTTGATAAAGGTTTACCCGTTACAACTTCATAAGCGGTTCTGACAGCAGCTTCCGCAACCCCGCCTGATGCACCAAATATGGTTCCCGCACCCGTATATTCACCAAACGGACTGTCAGGCTTGGATTCCTCAAGTTTAGAAAAATCAATTCCCGCTTCTTTTATCATTCTGCCCAATTCTTTTGTGGTTAAAACAAAATCGGTATCCAAAACGCCGTCTTTTGAAAATTCAAAGCGTGTAGCTTCAGCCTTTTTGGCAGTACAAGGCATAATTGATACCACAACAAGGTTTTCCCTTTTATATTCAGGAAATTTTACGGGAAGCACTTCTTTTAATACGGGAGAAAACATTGACTGCGGCGATTTGCAGGTAGATAAATGTTTAAGCATTTCAGGATGCAGATTTTCTAAATACCTCACCCACGCAGGACAGCAGGATGTAAACATCGGAAGCACGCCGTTATTCTGCAGTCTGTCAATAAATTCAGTTCCCTCTTCCATAATGGTTAAATCGGCTGAAAAATTAGTATCAAATACCATATCAAAACCGATTTCACGCAGTGCTGTATTTATAAGCCCGATAGTGTTTTCACCCGGTTTTAAATTAAACATCTCGCCAAGTGCAACTCTAACCGCAGGTGCAATTTGTACTACAACCTTTTTCTCCTTGTTTGTAACAACCTTCCAAACCTTTTCTATGGAAGATTGTATAGTTAAAGCACCCGTAGGGCATACGGCCTGACACTGCCCGCAATAGACACAATCAACTTCGCATAGGTTTTTGCCGGCCATCGGCTGTACAACTGTTTTAGAACCCCTGTTTGCAAACCCCAAAACGGCATGGCCTTGAAACTCTTCGCAAGCGCGAACGCAAGCCCCGCAAAGAATACATTTATTGGGGTCGCGGACAATTGAAGGATTTGCATCATCTATAGGCTCATATTCTTTTTTCTTTGCGTATCTAATCTGTCTGATACCGTATTCTTCCGCATACTTTTGTAATTCGCAATTTCCTGACTTATCACAGGAAGTGCATTCTCTGTCATGATTTGCAAGTAATAATTCAAGAACAGTTTTCCTTATTCTGCGCACCCTTTCGGTATTGGTTTGAATTTTAAGACCGGCTTCAGGCGGCATTGTACAGCTGGTTTGAATTCCTCTGCCTTCAATTTCAACAACACACATCCTGCAGGCGCCAAACGGCTTTAAATCGGGACGGTAACAAAAAGTAGGCACATTAAAACCGTTCTTTCTCATTACTTCAAGCAAATTAATTTCATTTGTAAATTCAACCTCTTTGCCGTTTATAAATAAAGTTTTTTTATCTTCGCTCATTTTTAAATCCTTATTTTTAAAATATTACAGGTTATTTTTGAATAATAGCATTAAAAGGGCATCCTTTCAGACAGGCGCCGCATTTAATACATTTTTCTTTATCAATACTGAAAGGCTGCTTAATTTCGCCTGAAATTGCACCCACGGGGCAAATTCTTGAGCATTTTGAACATCCTTTGCATTTTTCTTTATCAATTTCAATAACCTTAAGTGCAGTACAAACTCCTGCGGGACATTTTTTATCCACAATGTGTGCTATATATTCATCCCTGAAATATTTAAGAGTTGATAATACAGGATTTGGCGCCGTTTTTCCAAGACCGCATAATGAACCGTCTTTAACACTTACTGCAAGCTCTTCAAGCAGGTCTAAGTCTTCTAAGGTAGCCTCGCCGCGTGTAATTTTTTCTAAAATTTTAAGCATATTCTTTGTGCCCTCACGGCAGGGAACACATTTGCCACAGCTTTCATTCTGTGTAAAATTCATAAAGAACCTTGCAACTTCAACAATACAGGTATCTTCATTCATTACAACAAGACCGCCTGAACCCACCATAGCGCCTGCTTTAATAAGGCTGTCATAATCAAGCGTTAAATCAAGGTGTTCCTCCGTTAAACATCCGCCTGAAGGGCCGCCTATCTGTACGGCTTTAAATTTTTTGCCGTTTCTGATTCCGCCGCCCAGTTCAAATACAATCTGTCTCAATGTTGTTCCCATAGGAACTTCAATTAAGCCCGTATTATTTACTTCGCCTGTAAGCGCAAATGTTTTTGTACCTTTTGAAGTATCAGCGCCAAGAGAAGAAAACCAATCCGCACCTTTTAAAATAATAACCGGCACATTGGCTAAAGTTTCAACGTTGTTAATCAATGTCGGTTTGCCGAATAATCCTTTATTTGCAGGGAATGGCGGTTTTGGACGGGGCATTCCTCTTTCACCTTCAATAGAAGCGATAAGAGCAGTTTCTTCACCGCAGACAAACGCTCCGGCACCTTCTTTAATATGAATATCAAAGTTAAAGCCGCTTCCCATAATGTTTTTACCGAGAAGGTTTGCCGTTTCCGCATCTTTTATGGCAGTTTTCAGTCTCTTAATTGCAAGCGGATATTCGGCACGAACATATATATAAGCTTCATCCGCACCAATAGCAAAACCTGCAATTGCCATACCTTCAAGCAGTTTATGCGGGTCGCCTTCCATAACAGACCTGTCCATAAATGCGCCCGGGTCGCCTTCATCACCGTTGCACACAACGTATTTTTTATCCCCTTGAGCCATTTTGGTAAACATCCATTTTCTGCCGGTCGGAAATCCGCCGCCGCCTCTTCCTCTGAGGCCTGATTTAGTAATGGTATCAACCACTTTATCGGGGTCATTTTCTTTTAAAACATTGTATAGTGCGCGATACCCGTCAACCGCAAGTGTATCTTCAATAGCTTCCGGATTTATTTCACCGCAGTTAGCAAGAGAAACACGGGTTTGGCCTGCATAAAATTTTATATCTTCATTTTTAAATACATGGTTCTTTGTTGCAGGATCAATATATAAAAGTCTTTCAACAGGTTTTCCGCCCTTAATATGGCTTTCAATTATTTCATCAACATCATCAAGCTTTACCTTAACATATGTTACATCAAGTTTCGGAATTACAACAAGAACGCCCTGTTCGCAAAAACCGTGGCAGCCCGTCGGAACAGCTGTCATTTTATCATCTTCGCCAAGAGGCTCAACGTCTATTCCTCTTTCTTTAAACTTTTTAATAATTTCAAGCGACCCGTTTGCAACACATCCCGTTCCGGCGCAGATTAATACGCGGAGCCCTTCTGTTTTAACGGTTTCTATCGCTTTTTGTTTCAGCGCATCAATATCAACCAGTACATTATTTTCAATCATTCTATACTCCTTCATCCGCAACAAAGTTGTTAATTATGGTAAGAATTGCATCGGGTGTCATTTTAGGATAAATTTTTTCATTTATAACACACACCGGTGCAAGCCCGCATGCTCCAAGACAGCTCACCGTTTCAACAGAAAACAGCCCGTCATCCGTTGTAAATTTACCGTCAACAAGTTTCAGCCTATTCATAACAGCGTCGTACACAGGCATTGAACCTCTCACATGGCATGCTGTGCCGTCACAGATTTTTACAATGTATTTACCCTTAGGTTCCAAACTGAATTGACTGTAAAAAGTTGCAACCCCAAATACGGTAGCCGGCGAAAGATTCATCTTTGTACCGATATAGGTCATAATGTTTTCGGGAAGGTATTTGAAATTTGCCTGTACTTCTTGAAGTATGGCAATAAGGTTTGATTTTTTGTATTCAAACCTCTCCAGGATACGGTCAACCTTTGTGTAATTTGCACTCATAACACCTGAGTCATTGCATGAAGGTGTGGTCATCTTTTCTCCTTATTTAATTGTATCAACACACTAATTTTATTTTGAATATTTTTTATTCCGCCGCATTTGTATCTACAACAGGTTTGCCTTCATTTGCGTATTCAGCTATCTGTTTTTTAGCTTTATTCTGCGCATTTAAAGCGGAATTACCGCCGACACATCCGCCGGGGCACGACATAACTTCAATCAGGTTGCCGTTCGGGCATTTTCCTGTTTTTGCATAACTTTTTAAATCCCTGATTGATTGTTTATTTAAACCGTCCACTAAACATGGATGTATTTCAACATTTTCACCCTTTAATTCGAGCGCGCTTCTTACAGCTTCCGCTACACCGCCCGAAACTGCAAAATTTCTTCCTTCTTTTGAGCTTTCGGTTTCAAATTCCGTATCTTCTAAATTATTAACTTCAATTTTCATTGCAACAAGAATAGACCCGAGCTCGTCAAAATTTATAACATAATCAGCATTCGGGTTATCCAGAGCTTCTTTTCTTTTGGCTGAACACGGGCTTATAAATACCGTTACGCAATCCGGGTCTTTTTTCTTTGCAATTTCAGCCGTGTAATACATTGGAGTACCTGTTTCTGAAACATAAGGCTTAATTTCAGGGATATGTTTTTTAACAAGCTCGTTATATGCAGCACAGCATGATGTCGTCATAAAAGGAGCATTTTCAGCCATTCTTTCTTTAAAATCTTCAGCTTCGGTAAGTGTTGTTACATCGGCACCTTGAGCCACTTCCAATACATCGGAAAACCCTATTTTTAATAATGCCGTACGCACTTTTGACATAGGATAAGGGAACTGACCAGCTATTGCAGGCGCTATCATCGCAACAACATTTTTACCTTCTTTAATTCTTGATAAAACATCCACAATCTGGCTTTTTTCATGGATTGCGCCAAAGGGGCAGGCACCTATACATTTTCCACAGCTTATGCATTTTGAAAAATCAATTCTGGCATGACCTGATTCATCTTTTTTAATGGCATCCACGGGACACACACTTTCGCACGGAACAATAATTTTTGTTATAGCACCGTACGGACAGGCATTAATACACATACCGCAGTTTTTGCATTTAGAAGCATCGATGTGAGATTTTCCGTTTATTATAGAAATAGCGCCGAAACGACAGGTTGTAGTACAGGGTCTTGCAACGCATCCCTGGCAAAGGTCCGTAACATGTACAGAGCTTGGAACACATCCTTTGCATGCCCCTTGCAGTACTGTTAAAGTTTCATCATCAGGCTTTTGTCTTTCTACAGCCTGCTTGGCATAGGTTGAAAGCAGAGTGTATTCATCATCGTTTTCAATCGAATGTCCTAAACCTGCAACTATTCTGTCTCTTAATACTGCACGTTCTTTATAAACACAGCAGCGAAGATCTACTTCGCAGCCTTTCGGGCGCATAACATAAGGAATTTTTCTTGCATTTTCTTCAAAATCTTCACTTAGAAATGCTTCCGTTATTCTTACCAATATTTCTCTTTTTAAATGTTTAATCTGGTTGTCGTTAGTGCTCATCTTTGTTAAGTTTTCTTTCTATAACTGTAAGAACCTTTTCTACTGTAGCCTCGCTTATAGCCTCTCCATCCACTTTAACATAAGGTGCTTTTGAATACTGGCAGTCAGTATTGCAAAGGCCGTGGCATACCACCCCTTTTGTGTCTACTTTATCAGGATATTTTCTTTGAAGTATGGAAGCAAGCTCCTGCAAACTTTCTCCGCCCATAATAAAACAGGTAGTTCCCATGCAGATTTCTACTTGTATTTTTTCCATAATCAAACACCCTTCACTTATGCTGTTCATACTTTCAATTTATTTTAATATTATAGAACAAATATTGAAGGATGTAAAATAATATAAAATATTTCAAATATTTTACATATACTGTATTTCTACCCTTTTTGTATACTTTTCTTCAAGAACTTTTTTAAGTTTTTTTATAACATTTTTTCTGATTTCAATTTCAATGGGAAGATTTGGATCATAATGCGCCTGATTTAGCTGTGCACCGACCATAAATAAAATATAATCATTATCCAGAAGCAAATTCATTAAACGCACCGCAGCATTCAATTCATCAATACTTTCTTCATCTTTTAAATATTCATAAGTTTTACTTAAGGTTAAAATTCCTTCCGTAATTAAATCTATCCCTTCCATAGAAGAACAGGCAGGCAGTTTTCCTGTATTAAAGGGGCTTTCCGTAATTATTTCTCTGTTTAATTCTCTTGAAATCAAATTTGCGGTAGTTCCTCCGCAGATAGCCTTTTTGCCGTCAAATTCAGCAAAAATTTTAGCATATTCACTGTCTTTTTCACTGTGATAAGGAGGGCCTGTAAATACGCAGAGTTTTCTTACTTTTGTAAAATGGACAACACAGGCTGAAATATCGTCTTTTGCCTGTTTTTTATCAATATACTTAGCATATTCTACAATATATTTTGACAACTCCCTGCTTGAAATATCAGGCTGATGCTTCATTTTTTTCTTAATAACATCAATTAAACCCTTGCGCCTTAAGCCGAGTTTCAGATTATCTCCGCCGAGCCCCGCCTGTGTTACGCCGTCAGAACAGAATATAAGCCTGTCTCCAAGTTCAAGCTTGATATGATAAGTTTTCATATGACGGTTTGAAAAAGTTTTTGAGTTGATAATTTTACATTCAGGCTCTACAATTTCCCCGTTTTTCTTCATCCAGATAAACTGGGGATTCCCTTCTTCAACAATCTTTACATCCCCATCATCCGTACAATCAATTGCAGAAAAAGTTGAATAGCTTATCCTGCGCACCTGACAAACAGGAAGCGAGTTTAAAATAATTTCACATGCAGCCCTTATGCTTCTTTGCGCTTCGATAAACCTTAAGAGCATTGTGGCTGTCATACAGGATAAAATATTTGCTTTAATACCGGAGCCGAGCCCGTCTGAAAGCACGGCAATAAGCCTTCCGGGACGTCTTTTGGATATAAAATAATCCCCGAAAGCATTCTGGTTATATTTTTTTTCCTGAGTACAGTTTATGTCAATAAACATAGGCTGCTATACGCCTCCGGCCTTATTGTCATTTTCTTCCTGCAAATCTTCTTCTGTTGCATCCTTATCGTAATCCTGCGCAATGGAGCTCAATAGCAGCTCTGTTTCAACCATATGCTCACCCAGAAGACAGGCTATATTTTGAACAATAGAAATATTTTTTGTAATAACTTCATGCGCCTTCTGTGCAATCTTTTCCCTGTTTACCTGAGAGCGCGTCACATCAACAATTATTGCCCCTACAAGTTCATCTTTTTCAATCGTAAAAGCCGTAATGTCATAAAGCCTGTCGTTAACAGGATAGTGTTCTTTATGAATATCCGAATAATCCCCGAGCGCTGTTTTAAATATAAAATCGAAATCTACAATTTTATCTATGGCAGCACCTTTTAACATATCGGGATTTTGCGAATAAACATCATACATATCAGGCATAAACATTTTTATAAATGCATTATTTGCTTCCGCAATTTTTAAATCTTTATCCACCATCACCATAGCGGAAGGCATGCATCTTAAAAGTGCATCCGCCTTTCTGTGTGCTATCTGCCTCATATAAGAAGCGCATTGAGAAGGCTCCGCTTCATTTCTAAGCAGCGCATAACCCATTTCGCGGCAGGAAGAATACCCGCATCCGCCGCAGTTAAGTTCATCCTCAATAGAATTCTTTCCTATGCGCTTTAATGCCTTTCTTAATTCTTCCACACTGTATTCCTTGTCAGGAAGAGAATTTGCAGAATATTGCATTTCTACAACAGCATCCGGCTCCTTTGGAATTTCAGGGCGCAGTTTTGTATAATTAATAATTTTACTCATAATATCAAGCCCTGATTTTTTATCGGAAATCCCGGGACCTCCGACACACCCTGCTGCACAGCTTAAAGCCTCAATGAATATCTTATCCTTTAAAGTATTTTCATCAAACCCTTTTAAAATTCTGTCAATGGTCTCAAGCGAGCTTGCCGTTAAGAATTGAACATCCTTTACTTTATCATATTCATAATTTCTGAGACACTTTTTGATTGTATCATTCATTCCGCCTTCAATAGGGTATAACGAGCCCTCATAGGCATCTTCAGGTACAAAATGCTCACCCTCGTAGCAGATTTTATCTGTATTAATATATTCTTCATTAAGCCAGTATTTTAATTCATCAAAAGTAAGAGCCGCACTTATTAAATCAGGATTTCTGTCCGCTTCGTTTTTCTTTGCAATACAGGGGCCTATAAATACAACCTTTATATCATCCCCGAATTTTTCTTTTAAAATTTTTGCATGTGTTAAAGCAGGAGAAGCAACAGGAGTTATATTTTTAGCAAATTCAGGATGATACATCCTTATAAAATCAACCGCCGCAGGGCACGCGCTTGAAATATATAATTTCTGCCCTCCGTTTGCACCGTCTGAATTATTCAAACCATCACCGTTACAAAGCATTTCAGCCGTTTTTATTGATACTGCCTGCGCACCTATTGCGGTTTCCGAAACACCCTTAAAACCCAATTTTTTCAAAATTGCAATAAGTTTTTCTTTAGGCATATTTGAAAATACACCCGAAAAAGTCGGCGCCAGAGATACATAAACATCAGGCTTAACACCGTTTTTTGGCATTAAAATATTTTTAACTTTTTCAACATCATTTCGAACCCTCTTTGCCTTTGAAGAACAGTTTAAAACACATGCCCCGCAGGTAATGCATTTATCGCTTATAACGCTGGCATGGCCGGATTCAATTTTGATTGCTTTTACAAAGCAGTGTCTGACACACTTGTAACAGTCGCTGCACTCATTTTTCAGAGTGTACACAGGAAAAATTTTATTCATTAACCCAACAAATCTTTCAATTTATTAATATCAACACCGTAATACTGTACGCCGTCTATATTGATATTCGGCCCGTGCGTACAAATGTTTTCACATCTTGAACCTGTTATTTCAATCTTTGTTTCAAGATTATTTTCTTTAATGTATTTTTCAATATATTCTAAATTTCTGTCGTTTCCTCTTGCAAAACAGGAACTTCCCATACATATTTTTATATTTTTCACTTTTCTGTTCTAAAAGCCTTTCAAAATTTCAAAAGTTAACACAATTTAACTATATTAAAAATATAAAACAAAATCTTGCAATATGCAAAAACAATAACATTTTATAATACAAAAGATTTTATATATTTATACACATAACGGAGCTGTTCTCCGTTTAATTTTTCCACAATGCAAAGCAGCTCTTTTTTCAGTTCTTCATCAGGCAGCAGATGACATATTTCAAATAATTCTTTAATCTCAATACCGAAAGCTATGGCTATTCTTAATAGTAATTGCGGATTTGGCATATTTTTCCCGAGCTCAATATTACTCAGATGTTTGCTGTCTATATCTATAATCTCAGAAAGCTGCTCCTGACTCATTTTATGCTTTTGGCGATATTCTCTTATGCGCTTCCCCACAAGCTTTTTAACATCAATTTCATCTTTAATTATCATGAAAAATTCTCTTGTTCATCTTTTGTTTTCTATAATGCATTGTTTATTTGTAATCTTATACCGTAAATTTAACGATAAATTGACAAATATTCGTTAATAAAATAGAATATTTGTATAAAATTGTAGAATTTTGTAAAAAAATTCGCTTTTTTCTATGAAAAATTGTTTATCGTTCATCTATAAGGAAATTGTTTATCATGAAAAATCATTGTTCATCCTTAAGGGGTTTTTCCCTTGTTGAAATGCTTATGGCGCTTCTTGTAGCTTCGCTTTTACTTGCAGCGCTTGCTCCTGTTATGACAAGAAAAATAAACCATGAAACTATTACAGTAAACGGGAATATGAGTGCAGCAGGGGGTACCCAGATAATCAGAGAAATAGAATATAATTCGGAAGACTGTTCTGAAATTAAAACAGATTCGGACGGAAGCACATATTGCGAAGGAGAGTTCGTGGTTCCGGGCGGATATAACGGGTATATTAACGTAACCGTTATAGGCGCAGGCGGAGGAGGAGGAACCGCCCCGACAGCAGGATATACAGAATATACAACCGCAGCAAATCATACTTTTCCGGTACCTGCTATGGTTGGAAATATCGAAGCTACACTTGTTTCAGGCGGTGCAGGAGGCGGTGCGGGAGGACAGGTTAAAATATTGAAAGAATTTACAACGCCCGGAAACAATACATTCAATGTGCCGAATGTTTTAAAAAATAATTATGCACTTGTTGATATATGCGGAGGAGGCGGTGCGGGAGGACGTGCTGCAATGTCATCCTGTTGGCCTCCGGCTACATATCAAGGTACGGGCGGAGGTGGCTCAGGCGGATATTATCAAAATAAATACACATATTTTCCGGGTGATGCAACAGTACAAGTATATGTCGGTGCAGCAGGTACAGGACCTGCATATTTTTGGGACGGCATCATGTGGTCTACAACCCGCGTAGATTTCTCAAAAGGAAACGGAGCAAATGCTGAAGACGGTTCGGGCGGAGCAGGGGGAGGTACAAACAATCCCCGTATTCAGGGCAGAATCGGCGGAAAAGGCGGGCATTCATCGGGAGGACAGGGCGGAGCCTACTTGGGTGATTGTGGTTTAGTAGGCGGAGGCGGTGGCGGAGGGGGTGCCAGCCGCTTATGTGTCAGCGGGCAAAGCTGTTATCTTTATACGGGAGGCGGCGGAGGCGGAGGCGGAGAAGCCATACGTATTATGGAAAACGGCGGCATAAGAGCTACGCTTAGCGGCGGAGGCGGAGGCGGAGGCGGAGGAACCGGTCTTGGCGGAAACGGAGGTGGCAGTAATGAATTAGACTACGGATGCCACGCTTATGGCGGAAGCGGCGGAAGACCCGGCGGAAATGGAGGCGGGACATCAGGCTGCAATAATGCCAATCCTGCCACATCCGGTGCGGGCGGAAATTCTCCTTTAACAAAATATCAAAACTATTGTGCCGGCGGACATGGAGAAGGATATAACGGGTCATTCAACAGCAGACGCTACGGAGGGGCGTGGAACGGCACCAATCCAAGACCGGCTAAAAATGGTATTGTCGCAATCACTTATCTGGATTACGGCCCCGGAGGCAGTGGGGGCGGAAGCGGACATATTGTACCGCTGCAAAAGGTAAATGTTAATCAAAAAGAGAATTTAAATATAAAAATTGGCACAGGTGGAGCAGGCGGTGCAGCAGGTGCAGTAAAAAGCAACGGCACAATTGCGGATGCAGCTATAGGTCAGGGTTCCAATACCAATGTAACACCGTTGGTTACAAAAATTTCAAGAAACTCCACAGCCATATTATCCACTCCTGACAATGCAGGCCATGGCGTATACGGAGGCAGTCCTACGGGACAATCCCTGGGAAACTCCATAGGACCTTACTATGCTTGTAAGGGCTTAGCAACAATAGGAAATGTCGGAATATACACTCGTGCGGATTTACCGGATGGTTTTTCAGCAACCAACGGTAAAACAGCAGGAAACGGTACAACAATAGGAAATACCACTTATGCCAACAACACAATAGGAGGTGACGGAGGCACACTTACGACTCCATGGTCAAACTGCATACCGGGTAAAGGCGGAACAAAAATTGGCGAAGCAGGCGGCAATGCCACGGGATATGGCGGTTGCGGGGGAGGCGGCGGATATGGTCTTGCAAAAGGCGGTAACGGTGCTCCAGGTTATGCAAGAATAAGCTGGAATAAATACTGGGATACAATTACAAATGCGTATAAACTGGCTGAAACAGGCGCAGGAGGCGGGGGCGCAAGCGGCAATGTATTCACATACAGTTTTGAAGTAAAAAGCAATCAAGTAATAAAATTCAAAATAGGAAAAGGCGGCAGCGGGGCATATATAGCAAATAATGCATTAATAAATGCCGCAAAAGGCGGAGATACGGTATTTGGCGACGTTAAAGCGGGCGGAGGAGGCGGGGGCGCAAGCGTGTCCGTTAATCCTGCAAACAATGAACCCGTTAACGGAAGCGGCGGAAGTATTTCAAATATCTGTCATTTTGGTACAGTAAATTATTTAAATAATAAAAAGTGTATTAAAGGTCTATCGGGAAACAGTGCAAATCTGCTCAGCGGAGGAAAAGGCGCCGATTTCAACGGATACACAATAACTCTTGTAACAAAAGAAGGGGATGAAAAAACCGAAACCAAAAAAGAAATAAAAGGAGAAGGCGGCACAGGAGGAACAGTTGATACCGGAGACAATGCAAACGGAAAAAATGCCGAAGGTTATGCTTCAGGCGGAGGAGGCGCTTCCTTAAGAGATATGGGGCAGGTAAATTCCTCGTCCACAGGCAATATTACAAATAACCAGAATAGAGGCGGAAACGGTGCTAACGGTAAAATAATACTGGAATGGTGGGAATAGCCTGCAAATTTAAACGGAAATTTAGATAAAACAACTTTTCAGGGCGCATTTTGTAACCTTTTGCGCCCTTTTCTTTATCTTTCAATTTGTGCAGCATTCTTTACATTGTTAAGCTAAAGGGCTACGGCTTTGTGAAAAATATTAACTTTTGACAAATTTAATAGTGCGATGTATTATTACAAACGTAGTAGAAAAAGAAAGTTAAAAGATGAGCACAGAAGAATTAGCCCAAATCCCATCAAATACAACGCTTCAAAGGGATGGAGACGTACAAATTTCAAAAAAAGCAAGAATGTGGATAGCCGCAGTATTACTGATTTTAGCAGTCGCGGCAGGTTCAATAATAAGTGTCAGAGAAACTTTGGGAGAATTCACAGAACAAAGCCCGTTGATAAACAGCGCCGATACGGGTTTTGTGTTTATTTCAGCCTGTCTTGTAATGCTTATGACACCGGGGCTTGCACTGTTTTACGGAGGTATGGTTCGAAAAAAGAATGTTCTTGGCACAATGATGCAAAGCTTTGTAGCACTTGGGATTGCATCGTTTATATGGGTGGCATACGGGTATAGTCTGGCCTTTGGCCCCGATGTAAACCATTTAATCGGAAACCTTGACTGGGCAATGTTACAAAATGTTACATTATCCCCAAATCCAAGCTATAGCAGGACAATTCCGCATCAGCTGTTTATGATTTTTCAAATGATGTTTGCATGCTTAACTCCAGCTTTGATTACAGGCGCATTTGCCGGCAGATTCAAATTTAAAGCCTATATTATGTTTTTAATTTTGTGGCTGACATTTGTCTATTGCCCGCTTGCCCATTGGGTTTGGGGCGATGGCGGCTGGATAAAAAACCTCGGAGGACTTGATTTTGCAGGCGGTTTGGTTGTTCATATAGGTTCAGGTGCTGCAGCACTAGCTTCCTGCCTTGTTTTAGGAAAAAGAACAGGATACAAAAAAGAAGCAATGCCGCCCCACAACTTAACCTTAACCTTTATAGGAGCCTGCCTTTTATGGTTCGGGTGGTTCGGTTTTAACGCCGGAAGCGCACTATCAGCAGGCAGTTTGGCCATTTCAGCATTTGTAACCACACAGGTGGCGGCAGGCATGGGAATTATAGCATGGTGTCTTACAGAATGGGCAAATAGAGGAAAATCAACAGTTTTAGGCGCATTATCCGGAGCAATTGCAGGTTTAGTAGCTGTTACACCGGCAGCAGGATTTGTAACCCCGACCGCAGCAATGGTTATAGGATTTTTAGCAGGTTCAATATGTTATTTTGCAGTCAGTCTGAAATCAAAATTTGACTATGATGACAGTCTAGATGTCGTTGGAATTCACGGAGTCGGCGGAATTCTGGGAAGCCTTCTTGTAGGAGTATTTGCGACCGTTTTAATTAACCCTGACGGCGCAAACGGGCTGATACACGGCTCTTGGCACTTACTATGGGTTCAAATTATCAGTACGGCTGCCTCTATCGTGTTTTCATTCTGCGGAACATGGCTCATATTAAAGATTTTAGGCAGATGCACAGAATTAAGAATCACAGAAAAACAAGAGATGAAAGGACTTGACATTACCCAGCACTCCGAAAACTGCTACAGACTTTAATTTCCGGCTTTAAAAAATTAAAAAAATGTAAAATGTGCTAAAATTAGTCAAAAAAACATTAAAAAGTCTCCCTGCACAAGACTTTTAAAAAATAAGGATTAAAAAAAATGAAAAAAATTGAAGCTATAGTTAGACCTTACGTGGTTGAAATTATAAAAAACAAGCTAGACTCAATAGGTATAGGAGGAATGACGGTTTCAAACGTCGAAGGCTTTGGCAATCAAGGCGGGCACACGGAAGTGTACCGTGACAGCGAAATGTGTGTATCATTTGTACCGAAATCAAAAATTGAAATCGTGTTAAACGATGAAAAGGTGGATGATGTCGTAAAAATAATTCTTGAAAATGCGCGCAGCGGACAGATTGGAGACGGTAAAATTTTTATCATACCCATTGAAAACGCAATAAAAATCCGCACAGGTGAAACCGGAAAAGACGCCATATAACAAAACCTGAGTAGCTCAAACAAGCTATAGTGCTGAAAATTACAGGAAAAGCAGTGTTTATAATCCTCAAAATGCCTTTAAACACTGTTTTTTACATGTATATATGTACAAAGATTTTTTGTACAAGGAACATGTAAAAAACAGTCCCTAAAAGTATACTCAAAAGCATATTTTTCTTCCATTTTTGCAGCAAAATTATAAAAATAACGGATATAAGTTCTGCAATACCGTGGTTTCCGGCTAACAGATTTTCTTTAATTAAAACATTTTTCATAGAATAAACAACCAGAAGCCCCATCATGGAATAAGGCAAAACCCGCCCCAAACGGATAATATAAACTGGCACCCGTTTTCCCTCGGGAAAAATCATAAAAGAGATAAATCTTGTAAACATGGTTCCAAAAACCACGATAACTATGGTTAAAACTCTTTCAATCAGCGGCATTCAACCCTCCTTGCCAATTGTTTTTTATCTGTTAAAAAATAAAGGAGAATTAAGAACATGGAAGGAATTACAAACCCTTCGGGACCAAAAATCAAAAGACAAATTAAAGCCGAAAACAGGCCTGCAAGGGCAGGATTATGATTTTTACTTTCATTCCACTGATTTACAAAAAGCGTTACAAAAAGTGCGGTCAAAACAAAATCTATACCCTTGGTATTAAAATGAATAACATACCCCAAAAGCCCGCCAATAGTGGAACCCAGCACCCACCAAATATGATTTAAAAAAGTCACAAAAAACATAAAAAGAGTTTTATCAACGTCATCCGGCAGTCTGGTTGTACAATTTATCGAAAAAGATTCATCACACATTCCAAAAATAAGATATGGCTTAATTTTTCCGGTATTGGCATATTTTTTAAGCATAGATATACCATAAAAAATGTGCCTCGCATTCACAATAAGAGTCAAAATAAAAGCATGAAGTGGATTAAAAGGTTCAAGAAGCAAATCTGCCGTAACAAATTCCATAGAGCCTGCAAATACAAAAAAGCTTGTAAGCATAGGATATACAAAGGAAAAGCCCTTACTCTGCATTAAAAAACCATAAGAAATTCCAAGAAACAAAAAACCTGCACAGATAGGCATAGTATATGTTAAAGCCAATTTGAAAGTTTTTAATTTCATTTTTCCTCTTTTATAAATCCACTTTAAAGACAGTAATTTAGCAAATTCATAACTTCCGCAAAATAAGTTCTGCAATTATAGTTTAAACCTTTTAAATTATCAATTGTTGTAAATTGTAAATTTAAAATTTTTATTTTGTACTATTTAATATTCAAGTGTTAAGATGGTGTTATGCCAAACATTGTAATTGATAAAGAGAAATGCAAAGCCTGCGGCATATGTGTCAATGTGTGTCCGAAAAAGCTTATAGAAATTGGTGACGAAACCAATTCGCACGGAGTCAAATTTGCGGTTTTTAATGAAAAAGAAAATACCTGCATCGGTTGTGCGCTTTGTGCTATAAGCTGTCCGGATATTGCAATAAAAGAGGTCTATAAATAATTTATGGCAAAAGTTTTAATGAAGGGAAATAAAGCCATTGCTCAAGCAGCTATAAATGCAGGTTTGGAGTGTTATTTCGGCTATCCCATAACCCCGCAGAATGAAATCGGCGAATTTATGAGCGATGAAATGCCGAAACTCGGCAGAACATACATCAGCGCAGAATCGGAACTTGCTGCCGTAAATATGCTGATAGGTGCGGCTTCCACAGGCACCTTGAGCATGACAAGTTCATCCTCATGCGCTATAGCCCTGATGCAGGAAGCAATTTCAGCCATGGCAACAGCCGAAATTCCCGGTGTAATTATAAGCGTAATGCGTGCAGGCCCCGGTTTGGGAAATATCACACCGTCTCAGGGGGATTATTTTCAAGCTACAAAGGGCGGCGGAAATGGTGATTACAGAACAATTGTACTGGCTCCCGCATCAATAAATGAAGCTGTCGAATTAACCTATAAAACTTTCTATCTTGCTTTTAAATACAGAAATCCTGCAATGCTTCTTGCAGACGGCATCATAGGACAAATGATGGAGCCTGTTGAAATAAAGCCGTTTAATTACAAAATTCCGGATACTTCAAGCTGGGAGGCAGACGGCATAGGCGAAGGAGCTAATAAAAGACCCTTCAGAAAGCTTGTTTCACTGCATATGCAAGGGGATGACCTGCCCCGTCTGAATGACAGGCTGCAGACTAAATACGCACAAATTCAGGCAGACGAAGTGATGTATGAAGAATTTATGACAGATGATGCGGAAATTTTAATTACAGCCTTCGGCACTGTTGCAAGAGTAGCAAAAAGCGTTGTAACACAGGCAAGAAAGGCAGGCATAAAAGCGGGGTTATTCAGACCGATTACGGTTTGGCCGTTCCCGTCAGACCAGCTCAAAAAGGCTGCTAAGGGCAAAAAAGTAATTTTAGATATAGAATTAAATGAAGGACAGATGCTTTTAGATGTAAAAGCTGCAATAGAAGGTATTTGCCCTGTTGAACTTCTTTCAAAATTAGGCGGTGAAGTTGTTAAAGGACATGAAATTATAGAAAAACTTTCAGAACTTTCAAAAAAATATTCCGCCCCGAAAGCAGGTGCAATATGCTAAACACTCCGTCAAATATACAAAAGAAAGTCTTTGAAAGACCAAAAACAATACAGAAAAATTATGATTACCCTTTCTGTGCGGGCTGCGGACATGGAATAGTGTTAAGACTTGTGGCGGAAGTAATTGACGAACTCGGCATACAGGGAAAAACCATTGCTGTGGCATCTGTCGGGTGTTCTATCAGTATGGAAAAATTCTATGACCTTGATATAGTAGGCTCTTCACACGGCAGAGCACCCTGTGTTGCAACAGGTGTAAAACGCGCAAAGCCCGATAGAATAGTCTTTACCTATCAGGGTGACGGGGATGCGGCAACAATAGGCATGAATGAAACAATTCATACAGCATGCCGCGGCGAAAATATTACAACAATCTGTATCAATAATACAAATTTTGGCATGACAGGCGGTCAAGCAAGCGCCACAAGTATTTTAGGGCAAAAAACCACAACCACAAAACAGGGACGCGACCCGAAAAAAAACGGCTATCCCGTAAGAATTGCGGAAATGGTGGCACTTTGCGACGGAGCCGTATATGTTGAAAGAACAGGAATTTACAATCCGCAGAGTATTTTAAAAACAAAAGCTGCGATTAAAAAGGGATTTCAAAATCAATTGAACGGACTTGGATTTTCATTTATAGAAGTTTTATGCGCATGTCCGACAGGCTGGAAACTTTCTCCTGTTGATTCGCTTGGCTACATTCAAAATGAAATTTCAAAAGTACACAAAATAGGTCTTTTAAAAGATATTACAAAAGATTTTGCCGCTCAAGACACCTTAAGAAAAGAGGGTTAGAAAGTTTATTTATGAATTCAAATTCTGAAAAACGTATTATAGTTGCAGGCTTTGGCGGACAAGGAGTTTTATTTTTGGGAACCGCTCTTGCGGAAGCTGCAATGATAGAAGGTAAAAAAACAACCTGGATACCATCTTACGGCGCTGAAATGCGCGGCGGAAGCGCAAACTGTTTTGTTACGATTTCAAACAGCGAAATTGCATCACCCATCTTTGATGAAGCAGATTATGGAATATTTTTAAGTAAGGCTGCAATTGATAAATTTGAAAATGTTGTGGCAAAAAACGGTACTGCTGTTGTAAATTCCTCCATGACCGGAAAAAGACCCTTAAGAAACGATATAGAATATGTGTTAGAGCCGCTTTCAGACCTTGCCGCACATTCAAAAGGAAAAATGCTTTTAAATATTACGGCACTCGGTCTTTTGATAAAAAAAACCGGTATTCTGACAAAAGGCAGCGTTATAAAAGCACTTGAGAAGATATCTTCAGCCAAAAAACCGGAATTTTTAAAATTTAATATTGAATCATTTGAGGCAGGATACAACCTGATAAAAACTACGCAAAATAAAACCTTGGAAAAAATAGGGTGCTGAAAATGATAAATATTATTCTAAACGGAGAGAAAAAAGAATTCAAAACGGAAAATGGCGCTTTATCGGTCGCCGAACTGGTTGAAATTCGTAATTTAAAAGGTTTTTTTGCCGTTGAATTAAATTTAAAAATAATAAACAAAGAAGATTACAATTCAACATTAATAAAAGATGGCGACAGCATTGAAATAGTAAGCTTTGCGGGCGGAGGCTAAATTATTCTGCCGTTCTGCGGTATGCAAACAGGAGCCGCGTGTAAAATTAATTTTTGTTTAAGGTATAATTTTTTTTGACAAACATAAAAAATAGGGAGCAAAGAGAGAAAGCATATGTTAACAAGTGAATATTTTCCTTCAAAAATTGAAAAAAAATGGCTTGATATCTGGGAAGAAAATAAGGTTTTTAAAACATTTGACAATTCCGATAAACCGAAATATTATGCGCTTTCTATGTTTCCATACCCTTCAGGCAAGCTTCACATGGGCCATGTCAGAAATTATACAATAACCGATGTTATTGCAAGGTTCAAAAAAGCAATGGGCTATAATGTTTTGCACCCCATGGGCTGGGACAGCTTCGGGCTTCCTGCGGAAAATGCCGCAATTCAGCATGGCGCAAATCCTGCCGAATGGACTGATAAAAATATTTCTTATATGAAAAAACAGCTTAAAATGCTGGGGCTTTCAGTTGATTGGGACAGAGAAGTTGCAACCTGTAAGGAAGATTATTATAAATGGACCCAGTGGCTGTTTTTGCAGCTTTATAAAAAAGGACTGGCTTATAAAAAAGGGGCCGCTGTTAACTGGTGTGAAAAATGTGCAACAGTACTTGCCAATGAGCAGGTAATAGACGGCAAATGCTGGCGCTGTGACAGCGAAGTTACAAAGAAAAACCTTGAACAGTGGTTTTTAAAAATAACGGATTATGCCGAAGTTCTGCTTGATGACCTTGAAAAACTTACGGGCTGGGGCGATAACGTAAAAACTATGCAGGCAAACTGGATAGGTAAGTCAAAGGGTACAATTTTAAAATTTAAAGTAAAAGAATACGAAGACGGAACACTCGGCAAAGACGGGCTTGAAATACCGGTTTATACCACCCGCCCAGATACTGCATTCGGTATTACATATCTTGTTGTGGCACCTGAATATCCTGATATCGAAAAACTGACCACAGCAGATAACCGCGAAACTGTTGAAAAATACAGAGAAAACGCAAGAAGAATGTCTGAAATTGAAAGACTTTCTACAGAAAGAGTAAAAACAGGTGTTCCTCTCGGTACACATATTATAAACCCGCTCACGGGACGTGTTTGCCCCATCTGGGTAGCTGATTACGCCATCGTAGACTACGGAACAGGTGCTGTTATGGCGGTTCCTGCACATGATGAACGCGACTTTGATTTTGCAAAAAAATTCAATCTGCCCATTATTCAAGTAATTAACGGCGAAAGCTACAGCCCCGATAAAGTTTTCACAGACCCCGGCGTGCTTGTAAATTCAGGCGAATTCAACGGTATTGGCAATGAAGAGGCAAAAGCAAAAATTACCGCATTTGCCGAAAAACAAGGATTTGGATACGCAAAAACTCAATACAGGCTGCGCGATTGGCTTATTTCAAGACAAAGATACTGGGGGGCGCCGATTCCCGTTGTTTATTGTGAAAAATGCGGCTGCCAGCCGGTTCCTGATGACCAGCTGCCTGTAAAATTACCGACAGATGTTGATTTTTCGGTTCAGGGAATGTCGCCAGTTAAAACCTCTAAAACTTTTGAAAATACGGTATGCCCTGTCTGCGGAGGCCCTGCAAAACGTGAAACTGATACTATGGATACATTTATGTGCTCAAGCTGGTATTATATGCGTTATGCCGATGCCAAAAACGATAAAAAATGTTTCGATAAAAATCTTGTAAATAAATGGCTCCCTGTTGATCAATATGTAGGCGGAATTGAACATGCTATTTTACACCTTCTTTATTCAAGATTTTTCACAAAAGCACTCAGAGACTGCGGCCTGCTGGATTTTGACGAACCTTTTAAAAATCTTTTAACACAGGGCATGGTATTAAAAGACGGCTCAAAAATGTCTAAATCAAAAGGAAATACTGTAGACCCCGATGAAATTTTTGCAAATTACGGAGCAGATACCGCAAGATTATTTATAATTTCAGATTCACCTCCGGCCAGAGATTTTGATTGGTCCGATGCAGGAGTTGAAGGCTGTTATAAATTCTTATGCCGCGTTTACAGGCTTTATTCAAAATATCAGGATTTAATCACGCTTGATTATAAAATCCCTGAAAATCTTGATCCTAAAAGCGACAGGCTTCTTCGTGAAGTTCATATTTCAATTAAGAAAATAACAAACGATATTGAAAATGAATTTCAGTTTAATACAGTCGTTTCAAGGTATAGAGAGCTTACAAACGCAATTTATGATTATGTTAAAGATGAAAACACGATTGAAAAAAATGTGTTAAGTTTTGCATTAATTTCAATGCTGAAATTGCTCTCACCCGTGGCCGTATTTATGAGCGAAGAGATTTATTCAAATCTGGCCGAAAAGGCCGGAGTTAAAAATTCCGTTCATGACCTTGAATGGCCGAAATATGAAGAAAATCTTACAAAACTTAATGACGTTACACTGGTTGTTCAAATTAACGGTAAAATAAGAGATAAAATTGAAACTTCAAATAACAGGAGCAATGACGAATTAACAGCTCTTGCTATGGAGAGCGATAAAATAAAAACCGCCCTTGAAGGCAAAACTGTTGTAAAAACTATCGTTGTACCAAATAAACTGGTTAATATTGTTGTAAAATAAAAAAATAACTAAAATGCAGCCTTTGAATTGGCTGCATTTTAGCACAACTTATTTACAATTATTCTTACCTGCCGCCGCCGTAAGAGTATTGGATATTTTTATCAATCATCTGGTTGCAGGACTGCAGTTCTGCCTCAACCATTTTAAGCTGGGTTTCAAATCTTTGCATCTGTTCATCCAGTTTCTTTTCAACCAGATAAAGCCTTTCTTTTCTTTTCTCTAAAGCTTTTGCTTCAGGTGAATCCGCATCCAAATCACTTGCAACAGACAATAAATCATTAACGGTCTGGCTTAAATTCAATTTTGAAGCAGAAACAAGCTGTATCTTGTATTCTAAATCAAGCCTGTAGTTGTTTAGCTGCGTCTTTCTGATTGTTGCGGTAATTAAACCCATCTTATCTCATTTCGTTGAATTTA
>CAJUKY010000008.1 GCA_910587055.1 Candidatus Gastranaerophilales bacterium | reverse complement strand
GCCTCTGGATTACAATATATGAAAACGACGATGAAGCAGGTGAAATCTGGCAAAAAGCAGGTGTGCCAAAAGAAAGAATTTTAAAAAAGGGCAAAAAAGATAATTTCTGGGGCCCTGTCGGAATTTCAGGCTCCTGCGGCCCTTGCAGCGAAATCCATTACGACCTCGGCGAACACTTGAAATGCTCTGATGACTGCTCTATTGCAACCTGTGAATGCAACAGATGGGTTGAAATCTGGAACCTTGTATTTACTGAGCTTTTTCAGGATGAAAAAGGAAATCTTCAGCCCTTAGAAAAGAAAAATGTTGATACAGGAATGGGCTTAGAGCGCATCGCAATGGTATGTCAGGGCGTGGCTTCAACTTTTGAAACCGACCTTTTAAAACAGATTTTGGATGAAGTTTGTAAAATTTCAGGTAAAAAATACGGTGCCGATGAAAAAACCGATATTTCATTAAGAATTATTACAGACCACACAAGATGCGTGAGTTTCTTAATAGCTGATGGCATTACTCCCTCAAACGAAGGCAGGGGCTATGTTTTAAGGATGATTTTACGACGCGCTCTGCGCCACGGATATATGCTCGGGCTTGAATTGCCGTTCTTAAAGCCAATCGTAGAAAAGGTTATAGCGATTTATAAAGAAGCGTACCCCGAATTAGCCGAAAAAGCTGAAAAAATTCAAAAGACAATTCTTCAGGAAGAAGAAAGGTTTAAATTAACACTCCAGCGCGGTTACAGCCTTATGGAAGAAATTTTAAAAGAAGCAAAAACCAAAGGTGAAAAGGTTATTTCAGGCGAAAATTGCTTTAAACTCTATGATACATACGGTTTTCCGCTTGAGCTTACAAAAGAAATCGCTGCAGAACACTTTACGGAAGTTGATGAAGAAGCATTCAAAACCCTTATGGCACAACAGAAAGAGCGTGCCCGCGCTTCAATGCAAAAGGTAGTTCTGGCGGATGATAAAAATTATACAAACCATCCTGCAACAAATTTTGTGGGATATACGCAAAATGAAGCCAAGACAAGGGTTTTAGCCATAATTAAAAACGGCGAAGAAGTCGAAGTTACAAATGAAGATGATATTTCGGATGTTATCCTTGATACAACGCCGTTTTATGCTGAATCAGGCGGCCAGATAGGCGACAGCGGGGTATTAGAGCTTGAAAACGGTGATACTGTAGACGTTTTAAAGACATTTAAAGTTCAAAACGTCTTTGCCCACAGGGTTAAAGGCTCTATTTCAAAAGATTCTGCCGTAAATGCAAAAATTGATACGGCAAAAAGGGCTGAAATCGAGAAACACCACTCATTAGCACATCTTTTACAGGCCGCATTGATTGATACACTCGGAAATCAGGTGCATCAGGCAGGTTCACAGGTGGAAGAAAACAGAACAAGATACGATTTTTCTTTTGAGCGCGCAATGACAAAGGATGAAATCGCTAAAACCGAAGCCCTGATTAACTTCTGGATAAATAAAGGCTTAACCGGCAAAACAGAGGTTATGGATATAGAAGAAGCCAAAAATTCAGGTGCAATGGCGCTTTTCGGAGAAAAATACGGTGATAAAGTACGCGTGGTAAGCTTTATAAATGAAAAAGAAGGCGAAAAATGCTGTTCCAAAGAGCTTTGCGGCGGCTGCCACGTATCAAACAGCAAAGATTTAAGACTCGCAAAAATCGTATCGGAAGGCGCAAGTTCAGCAGGAGTAAGAAGAATTGAGATTTTATGTTCAAATGCGGCCTTTGATTATCTGGCAGAAAAAGCCCGCCAAATCGATGAAATCGCCCACAAATACAAATTGAAAACCGATGAAGTTGCTGAACGTATTGAAAAATTAACAGAGGAAAATAAGGCGCAAAATGCCCGCATAGCAGAACTTGAAGCCCAAATTACAAGCGGAAAATTTGAATCTTTAGCTTCAAAAGCGCAGGATATAAAAATAGGCGAAAAAACAGGCAAACTCTTTATTACACTGATTGAAGACCATAACCCGAATGCCTTAAAATTCGGTCTTGAAATGTTTTCCAAAAAACTCGGCGAATCAATCATTGTTTTATGCTCGAAAAAGCCTGATAATGCGGGTTTTGTGATAGCTAAAGTAAGTGATGAATTTGTGAAAAAGGGAATATCCGCGGGCGACATCGTTTCAAAAATTATGAAAGAATGCGAAGGCAAAGGCGGAGGAAAACCACAGATGGCGCAGGGTTCAGCCAAAAATATAACAAATATCAAAGATGTATTTCAAAAAATTGAAGATGAAATTAAAGAAAAATTAAAATAATTCTTCAAATTATAATAAAAATATTAAAGCCTGCTATAAATCTTGGCAGGCTTTAATTCATTAAATTATGTTATTTGCTTTCCTGTTTGCCTGCAAGCAAAATTTCCTTAATTTTATTGCGCGGCAAGCCGTACAGAGAATTTATAACGCCGGCAATATCTTTATCAGAAAGTTTCAGCCCCTTTAACACCTTAATTTTATCTGAAATATCATCATTTCCGCTGTCAAAATCCTCTAAAGCATAGAGCATGCAGGCGATTTCACCTTTTAAAACGTTGTTTTTATAGTATTCAATAAGGTTTTCAACCGTATCAACCTTGATTTCTTCAAATTTCTTTGTTAATTCGCGGCCGATAGCGATTTTACGGCCCTTCCGAGTTTTAGAAATAGCTAAAAGCGTTTCCATAAGGCGATTAGGACTTTCATAAAATACTAAATTTTCACCCCTGTTTGCTTTTACAAGATTTACAATTTGTACCTCAACACGCGGCAAAAAACCGATAAACTTAAAACTCTCATCCTGTCTGGGTATTGAGGATAATAACGCCGTAACTGCACATGCGCCAACGACGGGTATTATATTAATTCCTGCTTCGCGGGCACTCTCAACAAGTTTCACGCCGGGATCGGATATCAAGGGAGTTCCCGCATCAGACACTAAAGCTGCGCTCTCACCGGCTTTCAGCCTGTCAAGCAATACAGCCGTTTTTTGTGCCTCGGAAAATTTATGATAGCTCATCAAAGGAGTTAAAATATCATATTTTTCACACAGAATTTTTGTATTCCGTGTATCCTCACAGGCAATAATATCAATACTTTTCAAAGTTTCAACGGCTCGAAAAGTAATATCGGAAAGGTTTCCGATAGGTGTAGATACTATAAAAAGCTTTCCTAAAGCCATTTTACCGCCTTTTATTTTAATTCCCAGCTTGAGCCGTCTTTTGAATCTTTAACTAAAATCCCGACAGAAAGAAGCTTATCGCGTATTAAATCTGATTTTGCCCAGTCTTTATTTGCTCTTGCAAGTTTCCTATCCTCTAAAAGCTTATCCAACAAGGCTTTTGGCGCCATTGAACTATCCGCACCAAATTCTTTATAAAGCGGCAAAATCAACGCCTTTAAATCCTCATCATTCAGTTCCTTCTTGTCTTTCAGACTGAAATCAAACCCGAGAACGGAACCGAGAGTAATTATTGTATAAGCTAAAACCCTTGCTTTATCAGTTTTTACAGCGTCTTTAACATCCAAATCGCTTTCAGCAAGTGCTTTTTTAAGTTTATCAACAAGAGAAAACAGTACGGCAAGAGCCTTTGACGTATTTAAATCATCATCCATGGCCTCTTTAAAAGCTTCTACAGCCTCATTATCAGGTTCCAATCCCTTAAAATCAGTATCATCAAAGTCTTTTACGCTGTTTATAAGCCTTTTAGCTCCGTTATTTGCCGCATTAAGCGCCTCATCATTAAATTCAACGGGCATCCTGTAATGATTTGTAAGTATGAAAAACCTTATGGCATTTGAATTATAAACCTTTAAAACATCATCAATCGTAAGGAAATTTCCCAGAGATTTTGACATTTTTTCTTTATTAATAGTCACAAAACCGTTGTGCAGCCAGTATTTCACAAATTCGCACCCGTTTGCACACTCGCTCTGTGCACGCTCGTTTTCATGATGCGGAAACTGCAAATCTGCCCCACCGGCGTGTATATCAAGGGTTTCGCCAAGATGTTTTTTGCTCATGGCAGAACATTCAATATGCCAGCCCGGACGCCCTAAACCCCAGGGGCTTTTATACCCGTGCTTTTCGTCCTTTTTCCAGAGTGCAAAATCAAGCGGAGAATGCTTTTTAGGGTCATTTTCAACTCTTGCTCCAGCCATTAAATCATCAATCGGCTGCCCTGAAAGCTCACCGTAGCGGCGGTATTTGGCTACTTCAAAATACACATCCCCGTCTGCTTCGTAAGCATAGCCGTTTTCTATTAATTTTTTAACCATAGCAATCATTTCCCCGATTGTTTTGGTTGCAAACGGCTCTATATCAGGCTTTAAGGCATTAAGCCCCATAAGTGAATTTTTAAAACTTTGATAAAATTCTTTTGCGATATCATCAGGCAAAACCCCCTGTGTATCAGCTTTTTTCAGGATTTTATCATCCACATCCGTTACGTTTCTGCAATATGTAACGTTATATGACAAAAACTTTAAATAACGATACAAAACATCCCATGTAATATAACATCTTGCATGCCCTAAATGTGCCTTATCATAGACTGTCGGCCCGCAAACATACATTTTTACGTCATTGCCGTTTAACGGCTTAAATTCCTCTAATTTTTTAGTCAGTGTATTAAAAAGTTTTAACATACCTTGATTTTACTACAAATGTTTTTATAGTAAAATAGCTAGGTCGGAATAAATCAAAAAGACAACGGAAAGACGAGGAAGACGTGGAAAATACGGTAGTTGTAGGCGCACAGTTCGGTGATGAAGGCAAAGCAAAGATTACAGACCTTCTGGCAGAAAATGCCGATGTTGTAATAAGATATCAGGGGGGCTCAAATGCAGGCCATACAGTGGTTTACAACAATAAAAAATATAAATTTCACCTTATCCCGTCAGGAATTTTATATGAAAATAAAATCTGCTTTTTAGGCGCGGGAGTAGTAATTAAGCCTGATGATTTTAAAAAAGAGCTGGATGAATTAATTGCGGAAGGAATTCCAATAGAGCGTTTCAAAAAAGCCTTAAAAATCAACCCTCTGGCGCATATTACAATGCCCTGGCACACGGAAATCGACGGATACTCTGAAAACAGCCTCGGTGCAAATAAGATAGGCACCACAAAAAAAGGTATTGGCCCCACATACACTGATAAATACGCCCGTATCGGCTTCCGCGTGGAAGATTTATTTAATGAAGAAACCTTAAAAACCAAGCTGGATGTGATTTTACCGCAAAAAAACAAGATGCTTGAAAAAGTTTACAATCTTAAAACTTATACAAAAGATGAAGTACTTGAAATTTGCAGAAAATACCGTGAAATTTTCGCGCCTTATGTTTGTTTTGAGTGGCAAAAGGTGCTTGATGATGCCAAAAGAAACAGAACAATTCTTTTTGAAGGCGCTCAGGGCGTGCTTTTAGATATTGATTATGGCACATATCCTTATGTTACAAGCTCAAACCCTGTTGGTGGCGGCGCGGGGGTAGGCGCTTCAATGGGACCTTTGACCATAAAAGAGGTTATAGGCGTATTTAAAGCCTATATTACACGTGTCGGCGAAGGACCTTTCGTAACCGAATTAACCGATGAAACAGGCAGAAAAATTCAGGATATCGGCGCTGAATTCGGAGCTACAACAGGCAGACCTAGGCGTTGCGGCTGGTTTGATGCCGTCATAGCCAAATACAGCGTGCTTGTAGGAGGAATTTCATCCGTTGCACTCACAAAACTTGATGTTTTTGATACATTCCCGGAAATCAAACTTTGCACAGCCTATAAAAACAAGCTCACAGGCGAAATTACGGAATATTACCCGACAAATGTCTACACCCACAAGGATTTTGAACCTGTATATGAAACATTTAAAGGCTGGATGAGCCCCACGGGAGATATTAAAGAGTTTGATAAACTCCCGAATGAAGCAAAAATCTACCTTAAACGCCTTGAAGAAGTAATGGGCGCGCCGATAAAAATCGTAAGCACCGGCGCAGACCGCACACAGACAATGTTTATAAAATAGCACTGAAATGCCCTTTACAGTGTTTCAAGAAGCTGAAGAAATTTTTTAACATCATTTGTAATGATTAAATCAGGGTTTTTTATAACAAATTGCTCCAAAATTCCGCGCGCAGGAACAATATTGCCCTCTTTAGCATAAATTATCCCTATGATTATTGCATTAAAAGGATTTACATTTAAATTTTTCAGCAAAAACGCCTTCTTGGAAGAGGTAATCCCTAAAAGTTCATAACTGCGGACAAGATTTTTATAATATTCAAATTTCATGCAATCAAGCTGAATTGCACGCTCAAAGCAGGTTTGCGCCATCAAAGTAAAATCAGCATCCGCACGCGTCAAATTTCTGCCCCTTTGAATTTCCCCAAAAATAAGATACACTTTGCCTAAATTATTGTAATAAACGGCGGTTGACTGGGAATTGGGATTCAGGGCAATTGCCATTTTAAATTCTTTAAGCGCGGCAAAATAATCCTGTTCTTTAAAATAATTTGCTCCGCGCCTGTTGTGCCAGTTTGCATTTTTTGCAGCATCAACGGGAGGAGTTATTGAAACTTCGTTTAAATCCGCCCGTGCAGGAAGATTAACAAAAGACAAGAATGCCGCGAAACACAAAATTAACAAAATTAATTTCTTCATATATTATATATTAATTTCCAGATTTTCTTTGGCAAATTCTGCCCCGCAATTAAGTGCGCCGAATTCTTTTTCAAGCATATCAAGAATCCCGTCATCATAATTCGGGTCATAATGGAAGAAAAAGAGTTTTTTTGCTTTGGCAAATTTTGCGGTTTCAAGCGCCATATTAAAGGTAGAGTGTCCGAAACCCTGTTTCGGTAAAATCGGCGAAATATAATCCTGATGAGTATACTGGGCATCATGGATTAAAACATCCGCACCATGGGCAAATTCGATAAATTTTTTATCACACCCTATATAGCTTTCTTTATCCGTTGCATAAACGAGGGTTTTGCCTTTATATTGAATTTTAATGCTCAAAGAACCGTCTTTGGGGTGTGCGGTTGTTTTATAGGCAGAAATTATAACATCCTCATTATGGTCTTCAATATTAAATTCTGCAAGCTTTATAAATTCCTTTTTGCCGTCCGGCTTGATAACAAGAGCATTTTTCATTTGAAAATCATGGATATTAAAATTAGACGGTATTTCATCATATGTCAAAGGAAAAACCCGCTCAAACAAGACTTCCGTAAGGTTTTCTTTCAGACTTTTTGAAGGATGAGAAAGCCCGTAAACATCAAGTGTTGTAGTCGGTATAAAAAGCGGAGAGAAAAATTGAAGCCCCTGTATATGATCCTGATGAATATGACTCAAAATCAATGTGGCATTTATCGGGGCTCTTGAATATAAATCCGTGCCTGATAAAATATGCTCTTTCTGCAAATCGCGGCTCAAATCAATAATCCCTGTGCCCGCATCCAAAATAATAAGATGTCCGCCTGCCCAAACTTCAACACAGCTTGTATTTCCGCCATATTTTAAATGGCTTTGTTTCGCTGTCGGGTGCGAACCGCGCACCCCTCTGAATTTTACCTTAATTTCCTGCATTTTTAATTTTCTTGCACTTCCTCATTAATTTTATTTTGCTTCTTTAAATCTTCCTTCAAGGCTCTATCGCGCTCTTTTTCAAGCCTTTTTGCTTCTTTTTGCGCCTGTTTTAATTCTTTCTTTTGAAGGGCATCTTTTTCCCTTGTTTCTTTTGCCTGCAGCTCCATTTCACGCTTTAACTGTTCATTTTCAAGTTTTTCTTGCTTTAGGGCCTCTTTTGCTTTTGTCCTTTCAAGCGCTCTGGCTTCTTTTTCGGCTGCTTTCTGCGCTGCAGCTTCCTGTTTTTGTATTTCTTTTTGTTCTTTTTGAATTTGTTTGTCTTCTTTTATTGTTTTCGGCGCTTCTTCTTTATAATCATTATTATTATCTCTTGATTTTCTGATTGTGATAACCGTTTCCTGATCACTCGGAAGCCCCCTTAATGCAGCCGATGCTATAACATTCAGCTTGCTTTCTTTTTGAACTTCATCCAGATTTGTTTCAAGATATTTAAAATTAAAGATTGTTCTGTCTTTATAATTTGTAATATTTACATATCTGAAAGCGTTAGGGTATGTTACAAGAGAAGGCGTGCTTACGTGGATGATATTTCCCTGCTGTTTGATTTTCGCAGCATGGTAGTGGCCTGAGAATATTGCAATAGGCGTTTTTTTATACTGTTTTATAATATCCATATAAGCATCTGAATTTAAAATTTTATGATGCTCGGATTTAAAGGGCTCAACTACAGGATGATGCTCAAAAATCAAAATAACTTTATCCTGATGCCCCTCAATTTCATTTTTTAAAAATTCGGCCTGTTCATCAGTTAATCTGCCGTTTGCGGTTATTGCATCATCAATGGTTGTATCAAGCACTATTACACGGTATTCACGCTTTGGTGTAAACGCGTAATAACTTTTATCAAACATATATAAAGGATTGCATTTTTTTATAATTGATAAAGCTTCTTTTTTTGATATATAATCAGGTGCTCCGCTTTCCGAACCGCTCATCTGCGCCATATCATGGTTACCGAATGTACTTAAAGAAGGGTATTTAAGCTTTGTTAAGAGTACAAAAAAATCTCTGTATGATTTTTTCAAAGGTTCATTAACCATATCCCCCGTAAACATCACAAAATCAACGGGTTTTAAGGCATTTACCTGCTCAATTGCATCTTTTAATAAGTCTTTTGATTTTGATAAAACCTTATAAGATGTATCTTCACTGTCTGAAATATGGGTATCCGAGATTTGAACAAAGCTTAATTCCATATCTCTGAAAGAAAAATCAGCATGTGCGCTTCCCCCTAAAGAAAATATCAGGAGGAAAACTGCTAAAATATTAAAAATAATCTTTTTCATCTTCTAATTCACTTATGCTATAGATTCGAGTTTTGATATTAATTCGCTGTTTTGTGCGGCAAATTCAACCCCTCTTGCCTTAATAGCGTAAATTAAAGCTAAAGGAAGGTTTAGAGCATCACCTGTTTCAAGATGTCTTTCATAATAATCTTCAAAATTATCGGGCAGTCTTAATGTCCAGTTAGGATCGCCTGATGTACCCGGGCGGTTATACACTTCATTAATCCCGAAGAAATCAGTAAAGAAAATCTGAACATTTTCATTCTTTGCGGCAAATATTTCAACAAGTTTTGAAAATGCTAAGAATTTATCATCCGTGTAAAGTCTTTCTCTGATTTCATCTTTATTTTCAAAATTAGCATACAAATCATCCATTAAATTATTTACATGCGGCGTTAATTCAGGTTTTCCAATCATAGACTGCGCCCACATTCTGATAGGCTCATTATCGTGAGTTCCGACCATTGCCCATGAATTTTCGGTAATATTGCAGCATCTGTAAGGATGGTCGCCCTCTTCCGCTACAACAAACTGTACAAGCTTCATGCCTGCAAGCGCATATTTTTCCATAACACGCACAACAGGATAAGTAAGCGTTCCCAAATCTTCCGCTACAATTGCATCTTTATTAAGACCGGCTTCAACCGCTGCCGCTATAACAATTTTCTCAATCGTTCTGCCGTATTTTTCAACCTGCGCGTCATCAAGCTGTTTTATCCATTTTTCCTTATCGGGTTCTACCCCGTTATTTGTATCTTCGCATCTTGCAATTGAATATTTTGATAATTCAGGATGGAACGGTGAAGAATAAAGCCTTCCTGCCCCTTCTTCAATTTTTGGAAGCGCGCCTTTTTTATAAACCCATGGGTCAATAAGCCCTACGGTATGGTCAATTCTCACACCGCCAGGGTTTTCTTTAAACATTTTCAGATATAATCTGTATAAAAGTTTTCCCGCTTCGCCGAGACTTCCGTCTTCATTAAACATTTTTTCTGGGTCTACAACGCTGAAACCCCATGCCTGTCCGTCTTCCGAAAAATAATCCGGAGGACAGCCAAGGCACCAGCCGTCTAAAAATAAAGATTTATAAGCCCAATTATCACGGTCAGAGAATGCAACCTGCCTGTCCGCTATCATTTTCAAGTTTTTAGATTTTGCATATTCTCTTGTTTTTTCGCTTTGAAGGGCTGTTAAAAACTGAGCCAGTTTATATTTTTCGATTACGGCTTTATATTTTTCGTTTAATTCAGCTATGCGCGCATCCGCTTTATTTCTGTCCCATGTTGAAAATAAATCACGGTCGAGCTCATTTTGCCACTGCGGCCAGTAATCTGAATTATGTTCAATGCTTAAAGCTTCATATAAAGCATCGTTATCAAGCCAGTAAGCATTTTCTTTTTTAAAGTTTTCAAAATCTTCTTTAAATTTAGCGGAAGCATTTAAATTAAAATTATCGTAAACTTCATTCATTACTCTGTCTAAAGTTTCGATTGAATAAACGTAAGCCGCTTTATTTTCATAAATATTGGGGTTTTCTTTAACGATTTTTTCCAGAGTTACTGCAGATAAAAGGTTTTCATATTCTCTTGTGGTTAAAGAAACTAAATCCATAAATAAGGGGTTTTGTGAAAAAACGGTACCGGTATAAGGTGAAGAATCGCTTTTTTTGGTTTTACCGTTCGGGCCCAATTGGATTGCATTAAACATATCTCCTGCAAAATCCATTAATTTTTTGGCACCGTTTGAATTATAGGTTCCAAACCCTGTATTTTCGCCCTTTATAGAGGGAAAGCTGACCCCGTGCAAAATTAAAGCCATATTTTTCTTATTCAAAGCACACAAGGCTTCTTTTACAATTTCTTTATACTTTGTGTTTATTTTTTTGTCTTCTGTGGTCTGCATTATTAGCCTTCTCCTCCTAAATTATAAATTGTTCATTAATAGCTTGTTAAACCCCGCTTTTGCAGATATTCTCTGACATTATTCAGGGCGCTTTGCACGATACGGGTTATTCTTGAACTTGATAACCCTACCATCTGCGCAATTTGTTTTACCTGCATATTGCGATAAAACCTGTATTCTACAATGGTTCTGTCTTTTTGAGGCAATGTGGCGATTGCTTCTCTTATAACACGGCCAAGTTCTGTAATTTCGGCCTTTTCATCCGGTGTGGCAGATGTGTCTTTTATAAAATCAAAAGGCGAATCGGTATCAGAAGAAGCCGAAGCAATGGAATCAATGGATAAAATTGTTTCATAGATGGCTTCTCTAACCTTATTCGGGGAAACATCAAGGCTTGAAACATTATCTGATGAAACATCTTCATCATCTTCTGAGGCCTCTTTTTTATGTTTTAAAGTATACCATTTATAACGGTTTCTAAGTTCGTTCCTGATTGCCCATCTGACAGCCGTTGCGATATATGATGTATTATATTTTTCTAATTGTTCGTCGGATTTATTTTTTATAAGCGCCTGAATTGCAATAATACCGATTGATACAAGCTCTTCGCATTCTACCATATGAGCGGGAATACGCCTGTATTCAACCCTTGCCACTTTTTGAATTATATCAATATAGTCTTTTAATCTGTTTGATTGCAATTTTAGCGCCACACTTCTACCACAGTATATAAAATACTTCTGAAACGATTTTACTATTTTTTTAACCTTTTTGCAAATCCGTATAGGGGTACACCCACCATCTGGTGTATATTAACCCTTTGGTTTATCATTTTTATTTTCTTTACCTGCAGGCGGCTTTATATCTTTATTTGCTTTATTTTCTTTATTTCCCTTAATGGGCGGGGCTTTTTTCTTTAAGTTGTATACAAAAATAAGAATTTCGGCAACCGCCTTATATAAATCGGGCGGCACTTCATGGTTTATTTCAACCATTCTGAAAATCGCACGTGCAACAGGCGGATTTTCAATAACGGGAATATCATGTTCCTGCGCGATTTCTTTTATTCTTTTTGCAAATAATTCAGACCCCTTGGCAAGAAGCTTGGGTGATTCCATAGTTTCCGCATCATATTTTAGCGCACATGCAATATGTGTAGGGTTTGTTACAACAAAATCAGCCTCAGGCACCATATCCATCATAGATTTTTGTAATAGCTGCTGCCTTTTTTGGCGAAGCGCTGCCTTAACATGCGGATCGCCTTCAGAGTTTTTATATTCATCCTTAACTTCTTTAAAACTCATTTTTTGATCCTGCATAAATTTCCACTTTGTTACCCCGTAATCCGCCGCAGCTATTATCAAAAAGGCAATCCCCGCTTTGATAATAAAATCTACAATCAATTTACCGAAAGCAATTAAAGTTGCAAACTGATTATCAACAGCGGCAAGCATCAAAATCTGCGGAAAATGCTCCATATAAACAATCCAGCCTATAAACCCCAAAATTAAAACTTTTGCAATGTTTTTCACAAGTTCAAAAAGGGTTTTCGGGTTCATAAGGTTTTTAAAATATTTTGTAGGATTTAATTTATCAGGCTTCGGGATTAAAGGCGTAATTGTAAATAACGGCCCCACCTGAATTAAATCCCCGAGAATTCCCATAAACCCTGCCATAATAAGAATAGGAAGAATGATTAAAAATGTGGGGATAAGAGTGGAAGTTAAAATATACATATACCCTATTTTATCAAGATGAGCATTTGGAATTTGTTCGTAAAGTTTCGCATAGAGTGTGGAAATCTGGTTCCAGATAAAAGGCCCGAGCGCATAGATTACGGAAAACATAACAATTAAAGCAAGCGCCATTGAAAAATCTTTAGATTTTACAACCTGCCCTTCTTTTCTTGCCTTTTGAAGCTTCTGATGAGACGCCTCAAATTGTTTATCTTCATCTCCCATTCACTAATCCTTATTTTATTATGCTCTTTATTTTAGATAAAAGCGGATGCTTTTTCTGTCTTGATTTTGGAATATAGATATTTTTTACAGGCTTATTTAAAATATCATACTCCTTTATTTTTTCCGAAACATTCATAAAGAAATTGTATTTATTTAATACCAGATTTTTGGCCGCCGTTAATTTGTCATAATTTTTGCCGTAAAAATCATTTTCTATCGATTTTTTAATGATATCTGCCGCATATTCAATATCTAAAGTTTCAAGCTGAATCAAAGAACCTTTCGGGAAATATTCAAAAATATTCGGCGCACCGTAATATATGGGCATGCAGCCGCACAAAAATGCATCCGTTATTTTTTCCGTAAAATAATGAGGTTCAGATGTGTTTTCAATTGCAAGCGTATATTTTGAAGGAATTAAAGCTTCATCTTTAGTTTTAATTTCGCAGATACCTTTACCTTTAATATCAAATTCAAGCTCCGTATTTTTAAACTTATCCTGCAGGGCGTATAAAAACCTGAGTCTTTCCTTATGCCCCGAAAATGCTGTTTTAGAGCTTGTTATGGCACAAAGATTATATTTCTTTGTGCCCGCTCCCGTATCAAGGTTTTTATAATATTCATAATTATTCGGGCATCCCCAGAAAATTGAAGCCTGCTCCCTTATTATATTTTTTGCCCCCCTGCCATTCTGCCAGCTTCCAAATACTTTATCAGCATACTTATATGCCTTCATCCAGTGGGCAAAGTGTTTATAATTTGAAGGCTCATGGTGAAATATCCATACTTCCCTTGCCTTCATTTTTAAATCATACGGAGAAAAATTAATAATGACAGCTAAATCCGCCTCATCAATTTCTTCCGTTGTAAAAACAATATCCCCGAGTTTTGCACTTTTACCCTGCTCAAACCCCGGAATGAGCCTGAACGTATTTGTCCAATTTTCAGGATATATCAGCCTTACAAGCCCAGCAGACATTTTAAAACCTAATATTTTGCCATTGAAACAATTTTAACATCATTCGGCAGTTTTTCTCTGCCTTTTAATGCTTCAAGCTCAATTACAAAACCAATCCCCGCAAGTTCGCCCACGCTTTGAATTAACTTGCTTGCAGCGGCAGCCGTACCGCCTGTTGCAAGAAGGTCATCTATCAATAATACTCTTTTACCTTTTTCGATAGCATCTTTATGAATTTCAATTTTATCCGTGCCGTATTCAAGCTCATATTCCATAGAAATTGTTTCAGCAGGCAATTTACCGGGTTTTCTGATAGGAATAAAACCGCATCCTAAAGAGTATGCAACGGGCATGCCGAAGATAAAACCGCGTGATTCAATCCCTGCAACGTAATCAATCTTTTCATTTTTAAATTCATCCGCTATATAATCAATGATTTTTTTCATTGTAACAGGGTCTTTTACAGCGGTGGTTATATCTCTGAACATTATTCCTTTTTTAGGAAAATCAGGGATATTTCTTATCATCTTTTTAATGTCTTCCATTCGTTTCATACTCCATAATTTTTAAACAAACCTAGATAATTTTATCAAAAACAAATGAAAAAATACAGTTACGGTTTTGTCAAAATAAGAATAATTTTATATACTAAACCTTAAGGGTAGTACCGTACCTTCTCCTGCACACGTATTTTACTAAGAAATCGACAGGAAAGGAGGTAATTTATGAACAAGATGGTAATAAAAATCGCCATCACTGCAATGATAGCGATTTTACAATTCATTTTATTGTTCTTATAGGGTACTAAGCAAAGTCCTCGACAGCTAGCTTATCTTGTCGGGGACTTTCCCCTATACTTATATTATATACGTTTTATTGTAATTTTCAAGCACAAAAACTCTATATTTATAGTAAAATCTTTTTATGGAACAGGATACAAAAGAATTACTAAAAGAAAATTTAAAAGATAAAATATCAAAACTTGATGTCAAAGTTAAAGAGTCTGTGAGGTATCTTTGACCCTGAAAACCTTAAAAACAGACTGGATGATATAAATAAAAAGCTTGAAGACCCGTCTATCTGGGACAGGCAGGATGAGGCTTCAAAATTTTTAAAAGAGCAGAAAGAAATAAAAAGCGAGCTTGAAACCGCTCAAAACTGGCAGAATATCATTGAAGATTCAAAAATAAGCCTTGAATTGGATGATAATTCTTTAATGGAAGAAAGCTTGAAAACTCTTACCGCCCTTGAAGATGAGCTTGAAAAATTTGAAATTCAAAAATTGCTCTCGGGTGAATACGATACAAACAGCGCCATTTTAAGCATAAATGCGGGAGCAGGCGGCGTAGATGCCATGGATTGGGCAAATATGCTTTTAAGAATGTATTTAAGATGGACAGAGCAAAAAGGATACAGCGCAAGCCTTATAGATAAATCAGACGGAGATGAAGCAGGAATAAAATCAGCCTCAATTAAAATTGAAGGAAAATTTGCCTACGGATATCTAAAGGCCGAAAAAGGCGTACACAGGCTTGTGCGCATATCTCCTTTTAATGCTAACGGAAAAAGACAGACGAGTTTTGCAAGCGTTGAAACCATGCCTGTAATTGAAGATTTTGAGAAAAAAATTACCATTCCGCCTGATGATATTGAAGTAGAAACAATGCGCTCGGGCGGTGCCGGCGGGCAAAATGTAAACAAGGTTGAAACGGCGGTGCGCATTTATCATAAACCCACAGGGATTGTTGTTAAATGCCAACAGGAAAGGTCGCAATTACAAAATAAAGAAACGGCTCTTTCAATGCTCGCTTCAAAGCTTTTATTAATGCGGCAAACAGAACATGAAAAAAAATTGTCCGATATTAAAGGTGAAAATATGGATATAAACTTTGGCTCACAAATCCGCTCATACGTTTTTCACCCTTATAAACTGGTTAAAGACCACAGAACAGGGGCTGAAATAGGCAATGTGGATTTTGTTATGGACGGCGGAATTGATAAATTTATTGATGAATATTTAAAAAATCCTGATTAATTAATCAGGATTTTATCGCATATTTTTATATTTAAAAGTTCTTATGACAAGCCTGCCTGCTTCTCGCCAGCATTTTTTATTACCTGCGCAACTCTTTTTTTATCAAGTTTCTTCTCAGTAGTTATTCTGCTTTTCAGTGAACCGTCTTCGTCAAATAAAGTTTTCTTGGTTGTAATTGAATCAAGCTCAGGACTTACATGCTTAACAGTAACTTCACCGTCTTTAATATACAATGAATCGCTTCCGATTGATTTAATATTTTCACCAAGCTTGCCGCTGCTTATTATCTCAGCTGAAGAAAATTTATCTGTAAGCTTTTCCGTATCATAATATCTAAATGTCTCAATACCGCTTAGCTTGCCATTTTCACCGTAAGAATAAACTCTTCTGGAAGCACTTGCAAGAATTTCATCACCTTCTGTAAAAGTTTGAACACACAAAGAATTATCTAAAACGCCGTCTTTATATTCTAAATGATAATCTCCGGCCTTATTTGCAACATTAATAGTACCGGTGTATGGTTTTTTCTTATACATCGCAAGGGTGCGTGTTACACCGTCATTTTCAACTTTTTCAAATCCGCCTGCTTTTTTGAATTTTTCAATATCAAACTCGGAAGGAAATTTTCTCTTTTTTGCAATAGCAATCGCCGCAATACCGGCCCCTGCAAGAATACCCAGCGTTATGGCAAGTTTCTTTTTATTATTTTTGTTTCTGTCAGACCCGCCGGAAACCTTTGCCTGTTTTGCATCTTCATTGGAAGCATCGCCTTTAAAAGCCGTACGACCGCATATTTGATTCCCCGATATAGCATGAATTGGCATTAATCTTCTTCCTTTAATGATTATTTTACATATTTATTATAAATATAAAATATTTTGCTGGTATCACGTTTAATATTAAGTTTCTTTACAATTAAAAAGCCTTAAGAAGTTTTTATCCAGCTTCCGTTCTTTTGTTTTGAGATTGTATCACGTAATATCTCTCCGGAAGACAAATCCGTATATTCCTTTACAACGCTGGTTTTATCGGCAGAAACAGTGGAGCTGCCCAATTTTCCCCATTCTTCTCCGCCGCAGATTTTATAGAACGGATTTCTTAAGAAGCATTCAACCTTATTACCGTCTTCGCCATTAGAATATACTTTTTTTGAAACTGCCGTCAGCTGCTCTTCTTTCTGCCCGAACTCGGGGAATGCCATATTTTTAAACTGAACGGATTCCTTTAAAACGCCTTTATCGTATTCAAGAGCATACTTGCCGTTTGCATTTGCAACATTAATAATTCCGCTGAAAGGTTTATTTTTTGCTGTTGCAAAGCCTTTATTAAATTTACCGATTTTTTTAAACTCTTCAATGCTTAATTCTGAAGGAACTTTTTTGCTTTTTCCGATAAGAACCGCCGCAATACCCGCTGCTGCAAGCCCGCCGAGCACAATGCCGATTTTTTTGCCGTCGATATGTTTATTTTCAGAAGTTTTAGATTCGGTTTTTGATGCTGTTTCTGCCTTTTCGGCAACAGCTGCTTCCGCTTTGGGGGCTTCCCCTCTGAAAGCTATGTTATTTAATGAAACACTTTGAACAGGCATAATTTTTCCTTTCACCATTAAACACACACCTATAAAAATCAAACATAAAAAAAGTTGCCCACCACGGGAGGATTTGTATCTTTTTCTTTACAAAAACAATAAATATTTATAGTAAAATAAATACAGGCAAAACCTATTTTTAAGGAAAGATTATGATTAAAGCACAAAGAGGAACAAAAGACATACTCCCTGAAGACATTTTAACCTGGCAGCATATTGAAAAAACCGCACGCGAATTGTTTCAATCCGCAAATTATAAGGAAATAAGAACCCCGATTTTTGAAGGAACGGAACTTTTCAAAAGAGGAGTGGGCGATTCAACGGATATCGTAAACAAGGAAATGTATACATTTTCTGTAGGCGGAATAAATAAAGATGAAAATTCAATCACACTTCGCCCCGAAAATACGGCAGGGGTTGTACGTGCATATATTGAACACGGTTTTAATAAAGTATCGGCACCCGTAAAATTATGGTATTTCGGCCCGATGTTTAGGTATGAAAGACCGCAAAAAGGCCGCCAAAGGCAATTTCACCAGATTGGCGTTGAAATGTTCGGTATAGAAAAACCCGCGGCAGATGCTGAAGTTATAGCCCTTGCTTCAAATTTTCTTTCAAAAATGGGCTTGAAAAATTTAGTGGCAGAAATCAATTCTTTAGGCTGCCCTGAATGCAGAAATACTTATAAAGAAAAAATTAAAACCGTATTAAAACCCTACCTTGATAAACTATGCGAAGACTGCAAAGTAAGATATGAGAAAAACCCTTTAAGAATGCTTGATTGCAAAAATGAAGACTGCATTAAGATTTTTGAAAACGATGAAATAAAGAAGGTAATTCTTTCAGATTTCATCTGCAAGGAATGCAAAGAACATTATGAAAGCGTTAAAAAATATTTAGATATTTTAAATATTAAATATAAAGAAAATAAAATGCTTGTAAGAGGGCTTGATTACTATAACAGAACCGTTTTTGAAATCAAAAGCGATGCTCTGGGGTCTCAAAATGCAATCGCGGGCGGCGGCAGATACGACGGGCTTGTTGAAATGCTCGGCGGTGAAAAAACACCTGCCGTAGGTTTTGCCCTCGGGGCTGAAAGACTTTATGAACTTGTTGAACATAAAGAAGAGTCTATGCTTGATTACTTCATTGTTTCAAATTTGCCCGATGAAGCAATAAAAACCGTTCAAATTTTAAGGGATAAAGGCTATAGTGCAGATTTTGACCTGCAGAACAGAAAATTCGGCAAGCAGTTTGAAAAAGCGGGCAAAATAGCTAAAAATGCTGTGGTAATAGGCGAAGATGAAGTAAAAGGCGGATATTATACCGTAAAAAATCTTATAACAGGCGAGCAAAAACAAGTTAAAGAACTTTAATTTTAAACATCTTTTCACCGGATCTCGTATTATAAAAACAGTCCTAAATTTAGGACTGTTTTTAAGTTTTTAATAATTATTTACGCAGATTATTTGTCAGCTTTTTTATTTCCGTGCATGCCCTGCGTATATTGTCTAACGGCGGGTTCTACTATTCCTCTTAGAAATGCAAGCCCTGCAATCATAGAACCGATAACTATTGCGGTATGTTTTTTATTTGCACCGAATGTTTTATTTGCCACTTTTGAATACAATTCTTTTACGCCTTTTTTGGCTTCTTTAATTGCTTCTTTACTTGCATTTTGCTTTTTGGCATCTTTTACAACCTGTTTTGCAGCTTTAAACTCATCTTTCAGTGCATTTTTATCCATAAGAAAACTTACGCCTGCGCCGATACCAAGACCAACTGCTGCAGGAACTGCACCGTTTATAATACCCTGCTTTACAAAATATTCTTTTTTGCCTTCTGGTGTATTTAAATTAACATTATTTACCATATATTCCTCCCTGATATTTTCTATTTTGATATTTAAAAACCTGTGAAAAAATAAATTTGCCATTTATAAAATTTTCTTTTTGAAAAACTTTCCTTAAATAAAAAGTATGCAATAATGTTTTTATCAAAAGGAAATAAAAGGGAGTTTATGAAGGATTTATTATTAAAAGGCAAAATATTTGCAATAAGTGTCTGCACATTATTTTTCTGCACGCAAAGCGCCCACGCCATTATGGAGGTGCCTGCAAACGGCGGCATATCGGATGCTGTTATGAGGCAGTACAAACAATCAACAAAAGATTTAAAATTAATTCAAGCAGCAGAAACCTTGAAAGGCACTCTAGGCGATTATTCAAGGCGCGCAATTTTAGGGGAAAATTTAACGGGAAAACCGATTAAGGTTGAATTCAAAGACCTGTCTGAATTAAACCCTGCATACGCAGAATTTGATGCTTTAGGGTGGAAAAACAGAGGCAGACTCAATATTTTTATAAATATTAAACATCAAAATGCGCCAAAAGAAGCCATTGCCGCAGTTTTAGCCCATGAAGCAATCCATCAGGATGAATTAAATTCACTGAATGAAGAAACATACTGCTGGACTCTTGAAGCTGCCGTATGGACTCAATTAACGGATGATAATCCTGAATTAGAAAATATAAGCCATGCTCTTGTAGACAGAGAAAATACCATAAAAAGGCTTTTTGTAAAAGGCGGATATACAAAAAAATATATAAGAAAATCCGTAATTTCAAATGCAGGATATCAAAATCTGCCGTCCCGCTCTCCGGGGTTTGAAGATGATGACAGCAATGATTATGTTAACGGAAGACCGCTTCCTTCTTTTAACAGCCCGCAAACGGAATTTAAGGGTAAAGAAAGCCTTTGATAAGGCTCTTCATCCGCAGGTTCCACCCATACTTTTGTTTCGGATTCGCCATAATATGCGGAATTTAGAATGTCATATTCTTCCTTCACTTCAATTGCATAATTAATATCCACAAGATTTAATTTTTCATATTTTTCAATATAATACTCAGCCCCGCCGCAAACGGGGCAGTATTTTGATACAGGAATAATTTCAGAATTTGCACCGAATGCGGCTCTGCTTGCCTCTCTTTTATGGCTGCAGCAATTGCATCTTAAAACATAATAATATTTTTTAAGATAAACCCCGCAATCAGGACAGTACCCTTCATTTGAATTTATAAGCGCATTTGAGTGCTGGCATTTTGACCTTTTCAACATAATTGAAAACAGATAAATAATTAAATTTTTCATATTTGAATATTTAATAAAATTAAAAATAAAGTCAAAATAAATACACAATTCGGCCTTATTTTGTAATATTTCATAGACAGGCAAAAAATAATTATTTATAATAGATTTTAGGAGTTTAGAATTTATGAAAAAGATTATTTTTACTTTAATGTTGTGTTTAGGTTTAATAAATATGTCAATGGCTGCTTATGCCGCTGATGACCCCGTTAAAACACGCGCCAAAGAAAGAAAAGCCGAAATTAAAGCACAAAAAATACAGGAAAAGGCTGAAAGAAAAGCTAAAAAAGCTGAAATCAAAGCCTTAAAAAAGACTTACAAGAAAATAACAAAAGATGTACCCATTATGCGCGCGCTTGAATTAATGAAAGATTCACCCGCATCCGGTGCATATGAAAAAATTACGGGCAATAACCATACCCTGAAGCCCATGAAAATACAATACAAAAACCTTGGCGAAGTTAAAGCCGAATACAGAAACTATAACGCCATGTCGGATATTAAAAGAAAGAAGATAACAATTAATGTTAATTCAAAACACAAAGATGCGCCGTTTGAAGCACAAAGTGCCGTTTTAGCAGGTATGACATCTTTTGTTGATAAAAAAGAATCAGTAAATGAATTAACTTATTCAAAAACCCTTGAAGCATTTTTGTGGAATTATTATTTAAAGAAAAATCCTGATTTGGCAAAGGATGACTCACCGCTCACCATAAACGAAAACCGCAACTTAAAACTTTATAAAGCATACCCGAGAAATGCAAAAGAAATACAAAAAGTTGTCAGAAAACAAAGGCCGGATATAAAATATGTTTGGGAATCAACGGGCTATACACATAGAGAATATACAGAGAAAATGAGAAAAGTATATGAAGCCTATGAAGCAACGGAAGCAGCTTACAAAAGCCAAAATACCGTAAAATACGTACCGGTTTTAGACTTAAATCCTGAAAAAGAGTATATTAAAGAACATATAAGAAGTGATATCAAAGCAGACTCTGATATTGAAAACCATTTTATTCATCAGGCTTCCTATGAAAACAAAGGCCGCTGTGCAATCTGCGGTTGTCCGATGGAAACCCCGTCAAACAATAATGAAGATTAGATATTAAAAATATCTTTCATTTCATTTTTTGATAATGTTAAAAAATCACCGTCAACAGGAGGCTGATTGCCTTCTGTTTTGTCTTCCGGTTTTATAATTTTTTCTATATTGCCGATAAAACCTAAGAATTTGTTTTTTATTTTATCGGTATTTAAAATTTCGGGCTTTTTTTCTTCCGCGGGAGCAGACTCTTTTTCTGCCGTTTCATTTGAAGATGTTCTTCCGTAATAATCATCGTCATCCTCATATTCAATCTCGGAGCGCTCAAATTTGTCTTCACCCTCTTTATTCAAAATAGCAGGGTCAATTTCTTCTTCTTTTTTTTTCTTCTTTTTTCTGCCGCTGTCAAGATAACCTGTGTTTCCGCCGCCGCCATTGTTCATCATGTTCTGGGCTTCTGTTATCTGGGGCATTTGAGAGGGACCGTTAATGTTAAATGAGGACATAATAATCAAACCCTTATAGGTTAAAAGTAAACCATTTTGTATTATGAAACATTTTGTTTCATATTTTATGCTTTATTTATATGACTTTTATATATTATTAAAAACAAAAATCAGCCAAAAATTGCCCCCGTATAGCATTTTATGGTAAAATTTCTCTTTAGATAAGGATTTTTAAATGAAAACAACAATTATTCTTCCGACATATAACGAAAAAGAAAATATTGAAGATTTTCTGCAAGCGGTTTTGGATGAAATAAAAAATATTAATGATTTTGATATAAATATCCTTGTGGTGGATGATTATTCCCCTGACGGCACAGCGGATATTGTAAAGAAAGTTATCGAAAAAGAAAACAAAGTTAATCTTCTTTTAAATAATACGCGAGGGCTCGGGCGCGCATATATTGCAGGGTTTAAATACGCAATTGAAAAATTTAACCCCGATATTTTAATAGAGATGGATTCTGATTTTTCCCATGATGTTAAAAAAATAAAAGAATTGCTGGATGCGGTTAAAGAAGGGGCGGATTTTGCAATAGGTTCAAGATACGTTAAAGGCGGCTCAATCCCTTCAAACTGGGCGCTTATCAGAAAATTAAACAGCAGGTGGGGAAATGTTTTTGCACGCCTTATTGCAGGGCTTTATCATATAAAAGACTGCACATCGGGTTTTAGGGCAATCCGCACGGATATTTTAAAAAAAGTTAACCTTGATAAATTGAATGCTAACGGATATTCCTTTCAGATGAATATTTTGTTTGAATGCACAAATGCAGGCGCAAAAGTATCTGAAATTCCAATTGATTTCATCGACAGAACAAAAGGAAAATCAAAACTCGGGCTTTATGATATTCTGGAATTTATGGTAAATTCTTTCGCATTGAGACTTAAGCTTATCAAGAAAATTTTTATAAAAAAATAAAAGCTGATATTTTCGCAAAGTAAATTTATTTTATAAAAAAGGACCGTTAAAAAAATTTGCCCGATGACACTTATATAAATAGCTGCCGCCCTAAATCGCAAATTTCCCGTGTCCTTTTTTATAAAATAAATTTACGAAGAGAAAATCCAAAAACCGGCATACGAATGAAAATCGCCGTTTTGATATCATTCCTTCACAAAAACAAACACGCCCGTGTTATTATCCGAATATTTTGAATCATTAATCATAAAGTGGGTTTTAAGCTTCAAATCTTCATTTGAAATATCAAGAATATCAAACACAATCCTTGTCATGAGCATATAATAAAGTGAATTTTTGTAATAAAGCTCTCGCTTCTTTTCAGGCAAAAAAGTATAAAGTTTGCTCATAGAATTTACGGTGTTCATATTATTTACAAGTACAATAAATTTTTCGCCTTTTTTAAGATTTTCAAAATAACCTTGCAAATATTTTTCAAGCGCAGCACTCTTTGTATTATATACCGTATAATCGTATAAAATTTCACGCGCATTTTTTCTGTTTAAAACACGCATAGTATCTTCATCAAACACAAGCGGATAATATTTTCTCACATCGTTTAAAAGCATATCCGTTATTTCAAAATCAAGATAATGAGCGTTTTTCGGGGTATATCTTCTGTATAATTTCCCCATAACGGGAATTAAAATATAATCATTATCTTTTACAATATCAAGCTTTTCAAGAGTAGCCTTCAAAGGGGTGCCGAATTCAACATCCTTATCAATCGGGCTTTGTGCGGAAAAATTAAAATTATGAAGTGTAATTAAAAATAAAATAAACAGTCCCGTAATCAGCCGTCTGTTTTTAAACCCGCTCAGCCCGAAACAAACCGAAAGAATAACCGCAGGAAAAGAGATTAAAGTATACCGCACGGTTAAAGACATAAGCCCGAAATATGCTAAGACAAATTCAAACCCCAGAAATGCCACAGCAGGCGCAAGAAGCATCATCAAAGTTTTATTTTTTAAAAGAAGACTTTTTACAAACCCCGTTAAACAAAAAATTACGGGAAACAAAATAAAATAAATGCTTTTAATATTTTTTAGCGAAGAAACGCTGTACGCATAATCATTATTTGTGGCATAGAAAAAATTTCCGCTAAAATAACTTTGCAAAAATATATTTAAAAATTCAGGTTTATAAATAAAAATGTCGCGCGCAAAAGAACAGATTGAATTTCTGTAGCTGAACATTCCGTGTGCCGCCATTATAAATGCAGGAATATATAATAATCCGGTAAGCAGGTATAATTTTAAAACGGCAGATTTTTCTTTTGAATAAAAAATTGCGGTTAAAAACTGAAAAAACACAAAAACAAAACTTATATTAAACGTGTATAAAAGCAAAAGATTTGAAACAATAAGTGCAATTGCAGGCTTCTTGCCGCCGTATTGCATATATTGAACAAAATAATATGAGCTTAAAAATGCAAATAGACACGCTATTCCGTAAAAACGAAGCTCCGTTGTGTAATAAATTAAAAACGGACTGAAAGCAAAAAATAAAGCTGCAAATGCGCCTGTTATCTTATTAAAAAGTTTTTTACCCGCAAAATAAGAAAAAGGAACAATTAAAAATGAAGGCACAAACCCCAAAAGACGCATTATAGTATCATTTTCGCCCGCTCCAAAAACCCCTGTAAATTTCATCCAGATATGAAGAAGGATAAAATATAAAGGAGTATGTAAATCTTCATTGTATAAACTTTTTACAACATCAACAGCGGAATTTTTACTTGAAAAATAGTATGAATAAATTTCATCTATCCATAAATCTCCCGCATGCTGCAGGGCAAATACCCTGAAATACAATGCAAGCACAGACACAAAAAGAACAAATAAAAATTCTTTTTTATTATTTTTAATATACTCTTTCGCGCACTTCATTAATAAATCCTAAAATGGCAGCCCGAGGGCATCTTTATAAAGCGCCATATAGCATTTAGCTGAATCATCCCAGCTAAAGCGGCATTTAATGGCATTATCCACCATTTTATTAAATTCATCCCGCCTGTCTATATATGTCCAAACGCCTTTTTTCACTTCATCTACCATAGAACGCGCATCGTAGGTTAAGAATTTAAAGCCGTTTGCCTTTTCATTAGGATACGCAACAACAGTATCATCCAGACCGCCCACAGCACGCACAATCGGGAGTGTGCCGTATTTCATTGCAACCATCTGGCTTATACCGCAAGGCTCAAACAATGACGGCATCAAAAACATATCAGAACCCTTGTAGATTGTTTCTGAAAGCTCGGGCTTAAAATCAATCCATGCCCGCATATTGGATGAATTATTACTGCTCCAGATAAGCATATTCTGATATCCGCCCTCACCGGTTCCCAAAAATACAAAATCCGCAGGCAGTCCCATTAAATCAAACTTTGCAAAATCAATTAAATCAAGCCCTTTTTGATAAGTAAGGCGCGAAATCATTGAAATTAAAGGTCTTTCAGGATTAACAGGCAGTCCGAACATCTTCTGCACTTCTTCTTTAAATTTCGGTTTTAAAGTTTTATCGAAATCCTTTTTCTCATAATCGGTACCGTTTAAAATACCGCAAAGCTTATAAGTCTGCCCTCTCAGCGTATAATCCATTCCTTCGCCGAATTCTCCGCCGAGGATTTCTCTTGCATACCTCGGAGATACGGTTGTAATCTTATCAGCACAGTATAGCGCGCCTTTCAGCCAGTTTACCCTGCCGTAATGCTCAACACAGTTATCATGGTAAACGTTATCCCATCTCATGTTAGAAAAGTCTATTATCGCCTTATCACATGAGCCCTGGTATGCAAGGTTATGAATCGTAAAAATTGATTTTGTATTTTTATAAAAATCATCATATTTATAATTTGATTTTAAATAAACGGGAATCATAGCCGTATGCCAGTCATTGGCATGGATTATATCCGCCCTGAAATTTAAAAGCTTTGCATACTCTAAAACTGCAAGCGAAAATGAAACATACCTTTGCATTTCATACATTTCATCGCACCACATGGGATATACAACATTAAAGCAGGAAAAATATTTCGGATTATCTACAAAAAATATGTTTACATTTTTGGATTTCGGGTGTTTACACATTTTCAGTTTAAAAATATGGCGGGAATTTCCCATATCAAGGGTCAATTCAGAATTAGGAAGCTCTTTTATACCCCATTTTTCCTCATTTATACACCCGTATAAAGGCGTAAACACGGCAACTTCAGCTCCTTGTTTTTCCAGATAAGGAGGAAGCTCACCCACAACATCAGCTAAGCCCCCGACCTTTGAAAACGGCGCAACTTCAGCACTTGCTAACAACACCTTTAATTTCTTTTCAACCATTATTTAATCCTTCTATCCGTCAACTTTTTGTAAATTTTATCCCATTGATAACGTTTTCAGGGTTTCTTTCAAAAGTTCTTCGCTTGAATCTTCTTCCAGAATACCTGCGCAATGCTCAATTGCGCTCATATATTCATTCTGTGAATACCCTAAAGATTGCAGTATTGTCTGAACCTCTTTTATGGTTTCTTTTGAAAGTTTGGTTTTCGTATCGGAAAGCCCTGAAACCCTATCCTCCATTATATTTGAAACAATATCATTATTTGTAAGTTTACCCTTTAATTCCAGAATAATTTTTTGCGCCAATTTCGGCCCCACACCCTTTGCGCGGGAAATAAGTTTGTAATCCCCGTCTAATACCGCATTTATGAGTTCCGAGCCTGAAAATTCATCCAGAAGAACCATTCCCACTTTTGTGCCTATCCCGGAAACCGAAGTTAAAATATCAAAAATGGCCCTGTCTTCTTTTTGTTTAAACCCAGCAAGATACATTATATCTTCTTTGTGGATTAATTTTGAATAAATTTTAACTTCATCCCCGATTTCGCCAAGCAATGCATAAGTTCTTGAATTTATCAAAAATTTATACCCGATGCCGTTATTTTCAATTACCGCACTATCGGCGCTTTTAAAAGTTAAAATTCCTTTAATATAATCATACATATAATTTCTTCCCGAGTTTTTTTAATGTTTCAATGTCATCTTTGGGTTCAATCCCTATCGTTGTAAGATAATTGCCGATTAATATACCGTTCACCGCATTTTCAAGAGCAATTTCCATATTCTTTTTGCTTAAACGGAGATTTCTTCCTCCCGCAAAACGTACAACGGAATCGGGATTTGCAATTTTTATAATTGAAAGAGTCCTCAAAATCCCCTCTTCATCAATTTTATCTCCGTAATTTTCAAAAGGGGTGCCTTTTATCGGGGTTAAAAAGTTAACCGGTATTGAATTCGGCTTAATTTCGGCAAGGTTTAGCGCCATCTCAACCCTCTGCTCAATGCTTTCGCCCATTCCTATAATTACTCCGGAGCATATTTCAATCCCCGCATTTTTTATATGGTTAATTGTATTAATTCTGTCTTCAAAAGTATGCGTTGTTGTAATTGAAGGATGGTAGCTTCTTGATGTATTTATATTGTGGTGATACCTGACTAATCCCGCTTCTTTAAACTGCAGTGCTTTTTCTTCATCCAAAAGTCCTAAAGATGCGCAGGATTTTAAGCCCAGTTTATTGATTTCTTTTATCATCTCGCACATTACGGGCATATCAGCCTTACTTGGCCCCCTGCCTGATGTTACGATTGCAAACCTCGTGGCGCCGTTTTCTTTGGCTTCTTTTGCAGTTTTTATAACATCTTCAATTTTTACAAGCGGGTGGGTAAAAATATTTGTCATGTAATGGGAGCTCTGTGCGCAATATTTACAGCTTTCGGAGCATTTTCCGGTTCTTGCGCTTATTAAAGAACAAAATTCAACAGTATCTGAATTGTATTTTTTTGCTTCGGCCAAAAGCTTCTCAAGCGGCAAATTATAAAGTTCAAGCAATTCTTTTTCACTGATTGCATTTAAGGTATTCATTTTTTAATCCTTTAAAATATTTTCAAGAATTATTATATTGCAAAAACTTTTTAAAAGGTAAATTATTCAGCCTTATTGTAAATATCCAGTAACTTTTTAGCTTCTTTTTCTTTTCCTAAAAATTTATAAGCATACGCAAGGTTTATATAAAAATCTTTTTCATCATTTTTAAGATATATTGCCTTAATTAAATTTTTCTTTGCTTTTTCATACTTTCCGGTTCTTAAATAAAGTGTCCCGAGATTATAATAAGAATAAGCAAATTCTTTATTATATTTTATTGCAAGAAGCAGATTTTTTTCAGCAAGTTCATAAGCTTTCTTATTTAAAAATATACACCCTAAATTGTAATAAGCCTTATAGTATTCGGGGTTTATAATAATTGCCTTGTTTAAATTTTCAACAGCTTTGCTTAAATCAAGTTTATCTTCATAAATATTTGCAATTAAAACAAAAACTTCCTCGTCTTTCTGTTCTATAGGAAGATTTTCAAGCAATCTCAAAGCTTCATTTAAATTATTTGTATTATAAAGCGCATAAGCTTCCGTTTTTATATCAATATCATCAGCCCATGCCTTATTTATATTTAAAAACAGATTTCCAAAAATCAGGCAAAAGCAGACTATTAAAGCATTTATACGCATAAAACCGTTCTTTTTCATTTAAAAAATCCTTTTATTTCCCATGTAAAATGGTAACATTTAATTAATTTGTTTTGCAACTGATTATTTTTAAAGTATAATTTTTTTGATAATGATTACGTTTTTAATTTAAAAACAAGAGTAATGAATTCATGAATCGGTTATATGATCCAAAAAACGCATACCGGCCGGCAATAAAACCGGTTAGGAGGAGAACATCAAATCAAAATGTAGCAGGAAGTTTTTTTAAATCCTTCTTCGGAAGCTTTTTAATTCTTGCTGTTATTGCGGTTGTTCTGTATAGAAGTGAAGTTGCAAATTTCTTTACAGATGTCGGCTCACTGGCACAAACGGTTGCAGACCCTGACAAAAGAATAGAATTTTCTCTTCCATTTTCTCCAAAAAGACAAAACATTCTTGTTATGGGTGTAGATGTCGCAAAAAGTGAAGGCGACCCTTTCAAAGGAAACCGTTCGGATGCCATGCTTCTTGTAAGCATTGCCCCACATGGAAAAAATGTTAATGTAATTTCAATCCCGAGAGACAGCAAGGTTTACATTGCAGACAGGGCAAAACCCGATAAAATTAACCACGCCTTTGCATACGGGGGTATTAATTTAACGGTAAAAACAGTTGAAGAAACGTTCGGAGTCCGCGTACACCACTATATCGTTTTATCAAATCAGGGGCTGGTTAAATTTATAGATACAATAGGTGGCCTTCCTATCTATATTGAAAAAGATATGTATTATAACGATTCAACGGGTAATCTTCATATCAATTTGCCCAAAGGCGACAGGGTTTTAACAGGTAAAGAAGCCGAAGGCTATATGCGCTTTAGAAAAGATGCGCTCGGCGATATAGGAAGAATAAGACGCCAGCAGTGGTTCTTTAATGCGCTGGGCGCAAGGATGAAAGATCCGCAGGTTCTTGTAAAAATTCCTGAAGTATTAAAGGTAATGCCAAAATATATTTTGACGGATTTATCGGTTTATGAATTATCTCAATATGCAGCTTTAGCTAAAAGCATTGATATGACAACGGTTCAGGTTGCAACTCTTCCGGGTTCCCCGTCTCAAAGAGGAAGTATAAGCTACTGGATTCTAGACCCTGAAAAAACTCAGGATATTATAAACAGACTTGTTTACAGAGATAAGCCGAAAGCTCTGGACGGTCCCGTTTCTGTCGGTATTTTATACACGCCCGATATGGAATCAAAAGCAATTGATATAAAACAATCACTTGAAAATATCGGAATGAAAGTTAATATGAAATCGGCAGCAAAATTGGGACATGACCATATTGCAATACATAATCTTGATTTGCCGAATGATGTTATTGTCGGCATAAAGAAAAACGTTCCTGAGATGAAAAATAAACAGACCGTTTATGACCCGATCGGGTTAAATAAAGCCGCAAGAGATTTCACCATTGTCCTTGCAGGCTCATAAAGGTCTTATTTGACATTGTTTTAATTTCAATTTGCATAAAACAAGCCTCATATTAACAATATTGGATTTTGTCATTGCGAAGGAGTGTTAACGACTGCGGCAATCCAGAAAAAACAGTTTTTTCTTTGTCACATTTCCTTTGGTTATTTATAACCTAGCGTTATTTTATAAATTCTTTTGCCAATTCATACAAAACCTTAATCATTTAAAAGGTTTTCCGAAATCCGGTATAAAATCAGAAGCTTCTCGGCATTATTTTTAATTTCAGGTTTTTCTATATTTTCAGATAATTTTTTAAAAAGAATATCTTCTTTAATTTCATTATTAAATAAAAACAATTCATATAATTGAACGCCAAGAGCTGCAGCCATATTTTCAAGTGTTTGAAGCGAAGTTAAAGTTTTTCCGTTTTCAATATTACTTATGGCAGGTGTAGATATTCCAAGTAATTCAGCAAGTTTTTCCTGGCTTATATTTTTAAGCACACGCAGTTTTTTAATATTTCTGCCTATTTTTTCTTTTGAACTCAACATAATATAGCTATGATATACGTTTATTTATATTAACTAAATAATACATTATTTTATAAATTCTTTTGTTAATTCATAAAGAATTTTAATAGCATTCGGATTGTTTTTTATCTTGCTTGACTTCAAATTTTCCAGAAGTTTTTCGTAATATATAAAATCAGCCGGTTTATCAATATCCGAAAGAAATAATTCATAGGTTTCAACATCAAGTGCTGCCGTGATTTTTGATAAAACAGCAGATGAAACAAAACACTTGCCGTTTTCTATTTTGCTCAAAGAATTTCTTTCAATATCAACCAATTCAGCCATGTGTTCCTGACTTAGTTTTTTTATTTTTCTAAGTCGTTTTATATTTTTACCAAACTGTGTTTCAATATCCGTCATATTTCCTCGTACTTGTTTAATAATATCTTTTTGAGCCAAATAACAAAACAACTTTTAATTCCACATTTTTTATTTACAATGTGGAATTTTAATGCTGCAATTTATATACGGTAATGTTCAAAAAAACTATCGCTGTTTTTCTTAATCCGCATATACAGTTAAAAGGATTTTTTATGCAAAAAGAAATGTCTGACCTTGAAAAAATCGAAGAGCTGGAATTCTATTTTACTGATTTGCTTGATTCAATAAGAGTTATAAAAAAGGCTTTAAAAGACAACTATCGCAGTAACAGTATCGACATCAGCCGATATGCAAACAATGTGCACAAAAAAGTAAATGCAATTTATAAGATTCTATACGCAAGAGATGTACCGAAACATTAACGTTTCGCAAATGCTGTTATTTTCTTGTAATAAAATATTTTACAAAAAAGGATCGTTAAAAATTCGCGTCGCAAAACTAATTATGAACTTCTTAGTAAAATAATGACCGGGCGAATCCCGCGTCCTGTTTGTAAAATATTTTATTACAAGAAAATCCGAATAAATTTAAAAAATAAAAAATAATTACCTCCCAAATATCCTCCATTCAGCTTAAAAAATACAGTTAAAATTATTCTAAACGGTTGATTTTTAATTTTAAAAAATATAAGACAATTAACCTATGAACACAAACGAAAAATGTCTTTTGAATTATCTTTCATCAACAAATCCGGCATTTGAAACCGAAAATTGCCTTATGGATTTTTTGCACCGCCATAATATAAAAATTGAATTTCATAATGTAAACCCTGTTTTTGATATCATTGATGAAATGGAATTTTCAAACTATAATATAGTTTATGAATAAGAAACTCTGGATAAAATTTGCCTATATTTCAGCATCCCTTTTAATATTAGGGGTGTTTTTGTATTTAATTTCAATCCCCTTAACAAGAGATTTTTTAAATAAAATCGAAAATACAACCTTTGATTTAAGGCAGAATATCGTATCAAAGCATAAAAAAACATCCGATAAAATTGTAATTGTCGATGTAAACGATGCAAGCTATGAATATATTATAGATAAATACGGAAGCTGGCCTGCACCGAGAGTCTTCTGGGCAAATTTGATTACAAATTTAGAACCGTCAAAACCCGGTATGATGATTTTTGACCTTTTATTCTTAAAAAGATATATTTCTGACGGCAATTCGGATTTAGAGCTTATCAATGCCGTAAACAATAATAAAAACGTTTATGTTTCAATGAATCTTGATAATTACCCTTCAGAAGTAAGAATTCCGCCAAAATTACCGCGCACACTTCAAAATTCAATTAAAAATGATTTTTTAATTAAACAAAACCCTGATTTATCATATTCAAACTGCCGCCCCATCATTGATGAAATTTTAAACGGCACAAAAAACATAGGTTTAATAAATGTTCAAAGAGATAAAGACGGCATCATAAGAACAATGCCTCCGTTTTCATACTATGACGGCGCTTATTATAAACACCTTACAATCCTTGCGGGACTTGATTATTTAAATATTGACAATAATACCTTCACAATGAATTCAAACGGTGAAATTGTTTTTGATAAAAACCATACCCTTCCTCTGACAAAAGAAGGAAAAGTTATTTTAAACTGGTATGGTCCTGAATGGAGTTTTAATTATGTTCCTTTATGGAAAGTTGTAAATGCCGCAGAAAAAAATGACAGAAAATTTTTAGACGATAATTTCAAAAACAAAATTATTTTTATAGGTGTTACGGCAAACAGCCTTTCTGATATTAAAAGCACTCCTGTTTCTTATATGTTCCCCGGTGTTGAAGTACAGGCAACATTTTTAAATAACCTTCTTGATAATAATTTTATTAAAAAAACAGGTATATTTTTTAATATATTTATAGCCCTTTTGATGGCTGTTTTAACGGGTTTCGGGGTTATGAAATTTAAAGCGCCGCTAAAATCCGTTTTATTGTTTTTTGCACTACAGGCAGGATATTTTATAATTTCAATTTTATTAATGGGCGCATTTAATATATGGGTAAATTTGACAGCACCATTCGTATTAAGCATTTTAACCTTTGCAATAGCCTATATCGTAAAATATTTAATAACATCGCGCGATTATGAACATACATACAAACTTGCCGTAACGGACGGACTCACTGAAATGTATAACCACAGATATTTTCAGGAGCAGATGACAAATAATATTCAAACGGCCAAAAGATATAACGGTGTATTTTCTTTAATAATGGTAGATATTGATTTCTTTAAAAAATTCAACGATACCTACGGGCACCAATCAGGCGATGCTGTTTTAAGACAGGTAGCCCAAACCATTAAAAGAAATATCCGCTCAACCGATATCCCTTGCAGATACGGCGGCGAAGAAATGTCTGTTATTTTAACAAATACAAACAAGGAAGATGCGGTAAAAACAGCAATAAAAATCTGCGAAGCCGTTAGAAATAAAGAATTTGAACTTGCAACGGGCGATTGGACCCATGTTACAATAAGCCTCGGCGTTGCATCCATGCCTGAAAACGGTGATACAACGGAAAAATTAATAGAATATGCTGATAAATGTCTTTATGTTGCAAAAAGAAACGGCCGAAATCAAGTGATATCGGATGCCCCTGAAGACACCCCGACAGAGTAGGACTATTTTCTTTTAACGGGAATTAAATCATACCCCAAAGCATCTGCCAAAATACAGGCTTCTTCGTATGTAAAAGTATTTCTGGTTAACTTACCTTGTAAAGATTGATAAGTATAGTTCTTGTTTGTCTTACCCGACAAAATTCTAACAACATCCTCATATTTGATATCTTCGGAATTACAAAATGCTCTTACGTACTTTTTACTATTCATTCTGTAATATTAAAATTGTTTGCAATTTTTAGCCATATTTGATAATATTTATTCGTATACAAATAATTTTATTTATATGCAAATAAATTTACTTTACAAAGAGATACAAAAGAGGTTTAATAATGTCTGTAAAAATGTCAGATTTGGAAAAACTGGAAGAATTGGAATTTTATTTTATGGATTTACTTGATTCAATAAAAGTTATAAAAAAATGTTTAAAAGAAAATTTCGACGGTGACATAAGCAAATATGTATGCAATGTACATAAAAAAGTAGATGCAATATATGAAATTCTTTACGCACAAAAGCCATCAAAACGTTAAACGCAACTTTGGAGTACAATTCACTACGCCTTTATTATCTTGGGAAGCTTAAATATTTAAATTTATGGCAGTTTGGCAACATTAATAGAATTTCTAAGTTTACTTTATATGTTCGCCAACAAATGAAGACTTTACGAAAAGAAAATAATAACAGCATATATGCGAAAAGTTGCGCTAATTTCTTTTTGATAATATAATCATCCGTAAAAGAAATTAATTAAAAAGGAAGGCAATAAAAATGGCAAATTCTGTTGTTATAGTAGGGCGCGTAGGACAGGACCCCGAGATGAAATATTATGACAGCGGAAAAATAAGAACCACATTTTCTGTTGCCGTAAACCGCTGGGATTCAAGAACAAAAGAACAGGTTACAGACTGGTTTAATATAGAAGTTTGGGATAAACAGGCTGAAATTGCGGGTGAATGGGTAAAAAAAGGAAGTTTGGTCGGCATTGAAGGAAGAGTTGCTTCAAGCAAATGGCAGACTCCCGAGGGCGAAATGGCGGAAAGATTTTTAATCAGATGTACCAATTTAAGACTTATGAATTCTAAAAAGGATGAAGCTCAAGGAATTGCCTAAATGTTAATTTCTAATTCAATAGGGATAGTTGCGGATGATTTAACGGGCGCAAACGATACAGCACTTCAATTTTTTATGAAAGGCTCAAATACTGAAATCATCCTTGATATAAATTCGCTGAATGAAAACCATCTGAATGTTGAAACGTGGGCAATTTGTAACGAAACAAGAAATATCGACCCCGAAAATGCCGGCAGAATTGTATTTGAAGCAACAAGGGTTTTAAAAGAAAAATTCGGCATAGAATATTTCTATAAAAAAATTGATTCTACATTAAGAGGAAATATCCCTGTTGAAATTCTTGCCATGCTTGAAGCTACGGGGTATGATGCGGCAATTGTTGCTCCTGCTTTTGTACAGGAAGGAAGAATTACAATAGGCGGCTATCAGCTTTTAAAGGGCATTCCCATCGAAAGAACAGATGCCGCGCGCGACCCTAAAGCCCCTATTTATGAATCATATATCCCGGATATCTTAAAAAGAGGCTTATCCGAGAACGCTAAAGATTTAGTCGCCTCAATTGAAATGAAGACAATCGCAAAAGGCGCAGGCCCCATTGCACTTAAATTAAACGAATTAATTTCGGCGGGTAAAAAATTAATTATAATGGATGCTGTTTCGACGGTTGATTTTGAACAGATTGTACTTGCAATGCAAAAAAGCTCGTACAATATTCTTCCCGCAGGCTCTGCAGGCCTTGCCCACGCACTTGGCAGTGTATGGCTGAGCGAAATCAAGCCTCCCGTTCAAAAACAAATACCAAATCTTCCTAAATTAATCCTTTCAGGCTCCGCCACATCATTAACCGCACTTCAAATGCAAAAACTTGAAATGGATACAGACATTGAAAATACATATTTTGTTCCGCTTCATCTTGATGATGTCTTAAAAGCGCCTGATGAAGCCTTGATTGAGCGTGTTGTATCAAACCTTGTAAAGGATAACATTGTGGCTGTTCATGTCTGCAATCTTGAAGAAGAGCTGTCAAACGAATCCGAAAAAAACAGGCTCATTGATGAAGGCATCACAAAAGAAGATTTGGCCACAAGAATAACCGATTATCTTGCACAGCTTGCAAATGCCGTAAAGCAGCGCGCGCAGTTTATTTTAATTACAATCGGCGGAGAAACTTCATATAGATGTTCCAAAGCAATAAATTGCGAATACCTGCAGGTGGTAGATTCCATTCTGCCTTCAATTCCCCTTTGTATGGATTCAAATGCACAATTAATCGTTACAAAATCGGGAAACCTCGGCACCTCATCCACCCTGATTGATATAGTTAAATATTTTGAGCACCATGCAAATGAATAAAATCGCAATCACAACAGGGGATACAAAAGGCATAGGGGAAGAAATAACAATTAAAGCCCTGAATGCATTGAGCTTGCCTGCAGATGATGTTTTGATAATAGGCAAAAACCTCAATAATTCGCTTAATACATCATATGAAACCATTGAAATCAACCCTTCCGATAACGGCAAATTTTGTTTTGAAACCCTAAAAACCGCATCTCATCTTGCAAATGAAGGTAAAATAAAAGCTATAGTTACCGCTCCCGTTTCAAAAGAAGCCCTTTATAAATCAGGATATAAATATTCGGGACAAACTGAAATTTTGCAGGAATTTTTGGGTAATGACCGCTCTAAAGCCGAAATGATGTTTATCTCAAAAGATTTGCGCGTGCTTCTTTTAACCCGCCATCTTGCACTTAAAGATGTCAAATTAACCGAAGATTTAATCATAGAAAAAGCTGAAAGAACAAATAAATTTTTAATTGAAAAATGCGGCATAAAATCTCCAAAATTAGCTCTGTGTGCATTTAATCCCCATGCCGGAGAAAACGGCATATTAGGATATGAAGAAATTGAAATTATGAATCCTGCCGTTGAGAAATTAAAAGCTGCAGGAATAAACATTACCCCGCCGTTGAGCGCAGACGGGCTTTTTGCACATGCCGGCGAAAAATATTTAACAAATCAAAAGCAGGATTATGATTGTATTTTAGCCTGCTACCATGATCAGGGGCTCTGCCCCGTTAAAGCCCTCTGCTTTAAACATGTTGTAAACACAACAATCGGTTTAAAAATTATAAGAACATCACCATCCTCAGGCACTGCCTACGATATAGCGGGAAAAGGCATTGCAGACCCTCAAGGCATGATTGAAGCAATAAAGCTTGCTTTGGAATTATCTTAAAGGATACTGCCCTGAGGCGCGATTTTTTATTTCTTTCAAAGGAATAAAATATCCTGTATTATGTCAAACAATTTTTTTAACGAATATCAAAATACAAATAACTGCAGCAACACGGAAAGCTCAGGCGGAAGCTGTTCTATCGACCCTTCCGTTTATGCGCTTGAAGAATTGCTTTTAAATGAGATTAAACAAATTGCATTTTATATCGTAAAACTTGCAGATTATAATCTGCAGAATGAAAATATTATGCAAAAAGCCGTACGCGCGCTTTCTGTCATTTTAATAAATACATCTTTCAAACTGGAAGATTATAAAGAGCTTTTATACAGTCTTGAAGCAGATAAATTTGAAGTAAGAGAAAAATATTTATCAGTTTCAAAGGAAAAAGGCATAAAATACGAGCTTGTTGAAAACGCCTTCAAGCTCCCTGAAAAAGCAACCCGTACAAGCCTTTTAAGACTGGGCGAAGCCATTGTCAGCCAGAAAAGAAAAGAGTATGAGCCTAAAAAGCTTGATTTAATTGAGCTTATAGCATTTTTTGCACAGACAACAAGCATCAATATTGAAAAGCTTTCGCATTTCGGATACAAAAACTCCGAATGGAATTTCCAGATTTTAAAATTCTTAAATTTAACCAACATTTCATCTAAAAAAACCGAAAAATTAAAACAAAACATCTGTGATTTTTCACAAATATCATTTGATATCTGGCAAAAATTAACGGAAACTCTTGAAAATGTCTACGGTAAAAGAGTTGAAACCGGTATAAATTTTGAAATAAAAGAAGGGAAATCAATTCTTGTTTCAGGTTCGGATTTGGATGAACTTGATAAACTGCTTGAAGCTGCAGAAGGCGAAAATATAAATGTCTACACAAATTCAAGCCTTTTCAGTGCTTTTTGCTATCCTCATTTTCAAAAATATAAAAATTTAATCGGGCACTTCGGATATGAAAATGCACAGGTGGATTTTACCAATTTTAAAGGCCCCGTTTTTACAACTCAAAATTTTCTCCAAAAAATAGATAATCTCCACCACGGAACAATTTTCACAACAAAAATTATCTCTCCTGAAAAAATGATAAGAATTAAAGATTATGATTTTGAACCTTTAATTCAAAATGCGCTTAGCTCCGCAGGTTTTGGAAAAGAAGATATACAAAACCCCGATAAAGTTACTTTAAAATACGATATCAAAAATATTGATAACATCATAAAAGGAGCCGGAAACAATGATATTTATGTCATTGTGGGCTCTTATAAAAAAGAAGATATTATAAAAAAATTTGAAAACAGGGTGCGTATTGAGCTTGATTCTCCTGTAGAAATTCAGCTTCTGATACATATTTTAAAGGAAAGAAACTGTAAAAATATAAAACTTGTGCTGACCCACTGCACCCCGAATACCGTCAACATTTTAATGAGTACACTATTCAGCAATCCTGAAGAAATATATTTTGCAAAATGCCCGAATACCATAATAAACCCGCATGTAATAAATGCACTTGTTGAACATTTCGGGGTAAAAATTATAAATTAGCGGTAAATAAAACTGCGGAGGATGAATAAAACTGCGGGAAAGCAAAACCACAAAAAGGGTGAAAAAACCGCGCGGGAAAGCATAACTGCGGATGGAAAATTCAATCAAATTTTATTCCGATTTTTGCATTTGCAATCTGGGCAATGATATTTGCCTCTTCAAATTTCAAACTTTTTCTGCGCACCCTTGCATATAAAGATTCTCTTGAATATTTTTTACCGGTTTTTTCAGTCATTAATTCAGCAAGCTGTCTGTATGTTAAACCGGTTTGCGCCTGAATATGCTTGATAAATTGATTTGCATCCATATTAAGCATTCTAAAATCTTATTGACATATGTACAAATGTGTATACAATATTGTATATAATTATATACGTATATGTATATAGGACAGGTTACTAAATCTTAGATTGAAAAGTTTAGATGTAATTGAATAGTTGTAAGAAAAAAGGTTAAAATGAAAAAGAAATTTAATTTTTTATGGCTGAATTCAGCTGCGTTCTCTTTAATTGAAATGCTTATGGCACTTCTTGTTGCCTCGCTTCTTCTGGCGGCTCTTGCTCCCGTTATGACCCGGCGGATGGCAGATTCTGAAATTAAAGTACTGAGTGAATCCGCACAGTATGACAAGGATTCTATCGTAACAATATTTACGGATTCAACGGAACAGCAGGAATTCAATATACCTCAGGATGTAAACAGAATAACGCTCACTATGATGGGCGGCGGGGGCTCAGGCGGAAATGCCCTCTACGGCAATAAAACATTTACATCAAACGGTACATTTACAGTCCCCGAAGGCGTTACAAAACTCCGCGTCTTTATGATAGGCGGCGGCGGAGGCGGCGCTTCAGGCGGATTAGAAACAGCATGGCAAACAGCTGATATTCCTGCCTTAAATAATGCGGAAGGGGAAATATTATCAGCAGGTGATTATACGTTCGCAAACAGTATAATCCCTCCTGATAACTATACTGCACCTGAACTTGATAACAAATGCAAAACATCCAATATTTCCAATAAATGGATTATTGCATCAAATAATGAAACAATATCCCCCAATACAAAATTTTCCAAATTTCTTGATGATACAAATATAATATTAAATAAGGCAACCGCATGCGGCGGAGGTGGAGGCGGAGAAGTTATGAATGGAGGCAAGGGCGGTTCCGGCGGATATATTAAAGATGTAGTCCTAAACAAGCAGGCACCTGCTTCAAAAATATCATTAGGAGTAGGAGCAGGTGGGGGAACAGGTCTGGAAGCTGGGGATTGTACAACATCTAACATAATCTATTATGCTACAGGCGGTCATGGAGGCACAGGATGGAAAGGATTATCAGGACAAGCAGGTACTCGCGGATGGGCTAAAGTACAGGCAAACCCTTGTGCCGAGTCAACCGGCGGGGGCGGGGGCGGCGGTGCAACTGGCGGGGGGTATGGCAATGAAGTATGGTTTATGGCACCAGGCGGAGGCGGAGGCGGAGGGTCTCATCACGGACACAGATTCTCAAATGCTGCATGGGGTGAAGGTGGTAAAGGCGGAGATGGCGGCGGCACAAATGCTGGATTAGGTGGAAGCGGGATTTGGCGCGGCGGCACAGATTGGCGGGCAGGTGCAGGCGGTACAGGTTATGTTGCAGGATTAGCTGGCACTAATACTGAAACACAATATGTATTTGGGGGCGGGGGCGGGGGCGGCATTGGCGGTATAGGCGGTGGATATGGCGATTTAAATTCAATCTTCGGGATTAATTATTGTAACGCTGGTAAAACCGGTGCAATTCATATATGGTACTCAGCTTCATCTGTTAAAAACGGATTAAAATGCCAATATTATAAAAAATCAAACGGCGGAGGCGGCGGAGCAGCAGGCCAGATAACCGTAGGCGAAATAAATGTTACGGCAGGGGAAACATTAGTATTTGAAATAGGGGCAGGAGGACTAACACAAGATACACCGGGGCAAAACGGTAACAACGGTAAAGCAACATATATAAAAAGAGGAACAAATGCTCTTATCTCTGCTAACGGAGGGTATGGAGGAGAATATTCATCTTCTCAAACTTCTCCTTCCCAAGGAGGAAGTTTTAGAAATCCGATAATCGGAGTGAATTGGACAGGAGTTAATTATAAGGATAATAATTCATATGCTGCAGGAAGCAACGGAAATTTAGCTGTTGATGCATCAAATGCAAGTTATGGAGGAAGCGGAGGATATTCTCAGGATATTAAAGGAAATCTTGTACCGGGAGGTGCGGGAGGAAATACATCTAAAGACGGCTTATCACCTGCAGCAAATAATTACGGTGCAGGCGGAGGAGGCGGTTCGGGTTCTCAAACCATCGGAGACGGAACATTCGGTAAAGGTGCAGCAGGGGCTTCAGGATATATATACATAGAATGGGGTGGCTCTAACGGCGGAGGCGGAACCATGGGTGAATTTGTACAGAAAACATTAACCAATTTTGAACCCGATAACAGAAAAATGATAATTAATATCGGCAAGGGCGGTAAATCCTCAATCAACGGAGGAAAAGGAGGAGATACAAGCATTTCCGTTAAATCAGGAGGAAAAAATACCGTTATCACAGCACGCGGCGGAATAAAAGGAGAAGACGGACATACAGACAAAGGAGGCCACGGCCTTGAAACAAAATACCCTGATAATTACAGTGATATTTACAAAGAATTTGTAACGGAAAATATAAATATAATATCAGGACAAAAAGGAAACGATGAATACGGAGGCACAGGCGGATATATAAATTGTTTGTATAAAAGCAAAGACGGAGAAGGAAATACGCAATGCGCACAGACAATTCAATCAAATGACGGGCTTGATATAACGGCAGGACCCGTAAGACCCGGATGCGGAGGAACAAGCATCACCGCTCCTTTGTATAATTCAATATGTATTCCGCACTCAATAAATGCAAATTCTGACGGCGGAAACGGAACTTTCGGAGCAGGCGGGGGCGGGGGTGCCGTACTCAATAATACACAGGGAACAGGCGGAAATGGCGGAGACGGTTTTGTAATCCTTGAATATAAAAGCGTATTATAAATCTTTATTTGTATTCATAAAGCCTGCTTATAACGGCAGAATAATTAATTTTAGATGAACAACTTTTCTTGGAGCGCCTTTTGTAACCTTGGCGCTCTTTTTTTGCAGATTTTATGATGCGTGGAGCGCCTTTCAAAATTTTTCTTTTCTTTAATCCGTCTTTATTATAGAATTAAGGAAAATAAGAAGTGTTAGAAAATTAAGAAAGAAAAAGAAAAATGGAAAACATGCCAGAATCTAAAAAAATGCAAGTTACAATCGGCGGGAAGGTTGTAGAAATTGAAACAGGAAAATATGCGCAGAGTGCAACATCATCTGTTACCGTAAGATGTGAAGACACTATGCTTTTTATCCACTCCGTGGTTAGTAAAGAACCGCGTGTTGGGATAGATTTTTTCCCGTTATTAATTGATTATGAAGAAAGAATGTCTGCTATAGGAAGAATTCCCGGAGGCTTTACAAGAACCGAAGGAAAATCTTCAGAAAAAGCAATATTGGTTTCAAGACTTATCGATAGACCCATAAGACCCTTGTGGCCTAAAGGATACAGAAATGACGTTCAGGTTGTTGTTCAATTATTCAGCTATGATCAAAAAAATCAGCCTGATACATTGGCAATTTTAGGTGCATCAACCGCTTTAATGCTTTCAGGTGCTCCTTTTGAAGGCCCTGTGGGTGCTGTCCGCGTTGGCAGAATAGATGGCAATTTCATTGCAAACCCGACCCATCAGGAAGCTGAAAAATCAGATATGGATATCGTTGTGGCAGGTACAATGGAATCTGTGATAATGGTTGAAGCAGGGTGTAAATTCGTAACGGAAGACGATATTATGGCTGCCGTTGAATTTGCACAGGTAGAAATTAAAAAACAATGCGAAGCACAAATTGAATTTGCAAAACAGTGCGGCGTAGAAAAAGAAAACTTTGTAAATCCTTATGATACAAGCGAATTAGCAGCAATTATTAAAGAAAATTGCTACGATATGATATCAGATGCTTATCATAATTTTGACCGCGAATACAGAAAAAATAAACTTGATGAAGCAAAACAAATTGTTAAAGATAAAGTAACAGCCCTCGCTGATGACCATCCTATTAAAACTATGATGGAAGAAACAGGGATTGATTTTGTAGCGGAAGAATTTAAAGCTCTTGAAAAGAAAATCATGAGAGCAATGATTATAAATGAAGGCGTACGTGCCGATGGCAGAAAAGTTTTTGAAGTGCGCCCCATCTGGTGCGAAGTGGGCGTAATCCCGAGAGCACACGGAAGTGCCGTATTTACAAGAGGCCAGACTCAGATTTTATCCTGCGCAACTTTAGCAGGGCCCGCCATGGCTCAAGAACTGGACGGTGTTGACCCACTGACTAAAAAAAGCTATATGCATAAATACATATTCCCCGGTTTCTCCGTCGGCGAAGTAAAACCGTTAAGAGGCCCCGGAAGACGTGAAATCGGTCACGGCAACCTTGCTGAACGTGCCAACGTTCCCGCTTTGCCTGATGAAAAAGATTTCCCTTACGCAATAAGAGTAACATCCGATGTATTGGAATCAAACGGCTCAACTTCAATGGGTTCAACCTGTGCAAGCTCTATGGCGTTAATGAATGCCGGTGTTCCCGTTAAATGTATGATAGGCGGCGTTGCAATGGGTCTTATCAAAGAAGGAGATACGGACGTTGTTTTAACCGATATTCAAGGCATTGAAGACTTTTTAGGCGATATGGACTTTAAAGTAACGGGTAACGACACAGGAATTACTGCCCTTCAAATGGATATGAAGATTAAAGGCATCTCAAATGAAACCTTAAGAAGAGCTTTATATCAAGCAAAAGACGGCAGAATTTATATCATGAGCAAAATGAAAGAAGCAATCTCAGAACCTAATAAAGATTTATCAGAATTTGCTCCCAGATTATTCTCTATGACAATTCCTACAGAAGATATAGGAACAGTAATCGGACCCGGCGGCAAAATGATTAGAAGCATAATTGACGCTTCAGGCGCTGAAATTGATATCAAAGATGACGGAACCGTTACAATCACATCAAACGATAAAGAAGGCGCAGATATCGCAATCAAGATGATTAAAGATTTAACCTTCAAAGCGGAACCCGGATGTGTTTACAAAGGTAAAGTTGTTAGAATTATCCCGATTGGCGCATTTGTTGAATTAGCTCCCGGAAAAGACGGTATGGTTCATATTTCTCAAGTATGCCCCGAAAGAATTGACACCGTTGAATCAAAATTGAACATAGGCGATACTGTTATTGTTAAAGTTGTAAAAATCGACGATAAAGGCAGAGTAAACCTTACAATTAAAGGAGTAAGCGATGAAGAAAAAGCTAAATTTAACTAAAAATTTATTTTTAAGCTTTGTTTTAGCGGGCTGTCTTGTTCTTTTATCGGGCTGTACATCTTTAAGCTACGTAGGCGATGATTTTGACACTAAAAAAAGCGCCTCAATTCAAACAAGCGAACTGTTTACATTTTCAACATATACAAAAACACTGGAAGAAGATAATATTGATATGAAGCTGGGGGTTGCAAAAACCCCTCTTCCTGATGCCCTTGTCGTTTATATAAATATCAAAAATAATTCAACAGCGGCAGACTATGTTTTTTATATGAAGGATCTTGTAATTAAGGCCGGAAATGAAACTCTGAAACCGCTTACACCTTCTGCTTATTTGAATGCTTATCAAAGCTATGAAACGGGAACATACAACGGTCTTTCAAACATAGCTCCGACGCTCGGTGCTTTTGCGGATATTCAAAATGCTTACCAGAATGTAAATAATATGGTAAATACCGCCTCTGCAAGAAGTAACGCGGACACCGCCGCAACAAGCCAGATAGGTGCAATTGCAAAAGGAATATCATCTCATACCATAACTTCAGCAGGTGTTATCAAAACAGGAAGTTCTGATTACTTTTATGTTTTCTTAAAAGATCCGGATTTCCTCCCGCTTGATATTACCTACAAAAATTTAACATATTCTTTCGGAAACGCTAAGGATACTGCTAAAGAAGTTAAAGAAACAAAATAAAACTTTATAATTTTTATAATTTAAGGTGCAAGTGAATCTGACTAAAATATGTGGTTCTAAATTAAAAAAAGCTCAGCATATTGTGGAGTTGGCTCTGCTTGCACCTTTTATTATGTTTTTTATAGGAATTGTTTATCAAATAGCAATCACAATTCAGACAAACTATAAATTTAACGCCTCGCTCAATGAAGCTATAAGTTTTATGGCGCTGAAAAATAAAATAGTAAAAGAAGAAGATGCATCCCTAGCCCCGCTTGAATTAAAAGAAAAAACAGCAAAAGATATTAAGCAGTATGCTGAAATCCTCCTTGGCGAAAGATATGCGCCGAATAAAGATTCTCTTGAAATAAAGCTTATAAGTTCAGGAGATATTGATTTATTAATAGGATTGTACAGATACACATCCACATTTAAAATTTTCAACGGTTTAGAAAATTTTAATCCTCAGGATTATAACTATATGGCCATTATTCCTGTTAACAGCGCCATTTTAAGGCAAAATTCTTTTGAAATACCAAATGATTTTTTTGAAACCGTATATATAATAAAGCCCTATACCGATAACCCGTCTGAAGATAACGATACAGAAGAAAATGACGGCACGGAAGATAACGAAAACGAAGAAACTAATGAGAACAGCAGTAATGAAAATACACCTGAAAATACAGACAGCACAACAAGTCAGGATAATACATCGGAGACTGGAACAGACGATATAAGCAATATAGATATTCCGGAGGTGCAATTCTAAAATGAAAACATCATTTGTAATATCTGCCGTTAACAAAAAATCTCAAGCCTCTATTGCAGGTATGATAATAATTTTTCTGGTTTCATTTCTCGTTTTCTGTATATGCGCAATAGATGTCGGTTACGCGGTAACTGCAAGATATAAAGCGCAAAAAACAACGGAAACCATAGCGCTTTATATGGCATCTTACCTGAATTCACTTCAAGACGGCGAAAAAAATACAGAAAGTCTTAATACAGTAAAAGAAAATTTTGAAAATTTATATTCCGATTATAAAATAAGCGGCAATTATAAATTTGAAATCACGGAAATTGATGTAAAAACAGATGCACAATATCCCGTTAAAATAAAAATTACAACAGAAACATCAATCCCTGCTATGTTTTTAAGATATGCAGGCATAGGTGTAATAAAAATTTTCCAGACTTCATACGCCGCCGCATATTCTGCACCTTTAAAAGAAATAAATTCGGATGAAAATTCATACACTTATAAATCAGATGAAATTTTAACCGATAAAAAGGGGGACGATATTTTAATTGTTTATAATAAAGATTATCTTGTATTTGCAGGCCTGAAAATAAACGGCGGCACGGAAAATGAAGAAATTTACTGGACAGATATGGGCATATACGGCAATGATGAAAATAAAAAACGCTATACAATAGAAAATTCGTCTTCAAGCTATGATGCCCGCTGTATTTCAAAGGAAGAAACAAAATACGATTTTTCAGCAGACCCGAATAAAACAATAGGTCTTATTCAATATATAAAAATCATTAAAACGGAAAGCTGCAGTTCCGGCATTATACCTGAAAATCCTGACGAAACAACCGGTACGGATGATGCTGCGGAAATAAAGCCTGTGGTTACAGCCTTAAATTCCGTTAAAATTATAAACAGGAAAACCTTTCTGGAATAAGTTTTTTAAGGTAAAATTATATTAAAGATTTTTTAAAAGCAGGGGGAAGTTTTTATGGAAAATAAACAAAAAACATTACTGTTAATAGACGGACATGCCCTTGCTTTCAGAATGTTTTTCGCACTTGAGCGTACAAATATGCAGACAACCGAACACACGCCCACATGGGCCGTTTACGGATTTTTTAAAGCAATATTTGACCTTTTAAAACAAAATAACGGGCTGGATAACATTAACCCTGATTCTATTGCCGTTGCATTTGATGTTTCAAGACACACTTTCCGTCTTGAAAAATATGAAGGTTACAAGGCAAACCGTGAATCCATGCCGGATTCCCTCCGTCCGCAATTAGGGCTTATTATGGAAGGCCTCAAAGCCTTAAATATCCCGATTTACACAAAAGAAGGCTTTGAAGGGGACGATATAATAGGAACCATAGCAAAAAAAGCAACGGCACTTCACCATAAAACCTATATTCTGACAGGTGACAGAGATTCTCTCCAGCTTATTGATAAAGAAGGAAGCGTAAAAGTTTTAATCCCCTCTAAAGGCGAAATTATAACTTATGATTGGGATAAAGTTTTTGAAAAAATGGAAATCTACCCGAATCAAGTTATAGATTACAAGGCGCTTTGCGGCGATACATCGGATAATATCCCGGGCGTTAAAGGTATAGGCCCAAAAACCGCAGCAGGCCTTTTGAATAAATACGGAACGCTTGATAATATTTATCAAAATATTGATAATATTTCAAAAAAATCAGTTAAAGAAAAATTAACCGAACATAAAGAAACAGCCTACCTTTCGCAGTTTCTTGCAACCATTAAAACAGATGTTGAAATTGATTTTAATTTTGATACAACCTGTCTTGAAATTGAAAAGAAAGGTAATGTTGTTGAATTTTTCAACAAGGTTCAGTTTTTTAGCTTTGTAAAAAATATTGATAACCTTTTGAAGCCATTCCTTTGCAAGGATGATACAACACAAAGTGACACATCGGCGGATAATGCCCGAAAAGCTTCTTTAAATGAAGCAGAAGATGCTCCTATCATAAAATTTAAAGAAGATGTAAACTCGCCTGAAACTCCCGTTCAAGGCTCACTTTTCGGAATTATTGAAGCAGATGCGCCGTCTAAACCCGCATTTGAAACAATAGATTTTAATACCTTTAAAGCAAACCTTAAAACTCCGATTTCTTTTTTAATTGACGGCAGCACCGTTTACTTTGCAAAAGAAGCGGAAAATAAAATCTATACTTCATCCGTACCGATTGATGAAGCAAAAGAATTTTTGCAAAACCCTGATATTCAAAAAATCACCTTTGATATTAAAGGCTCGCTTGAAACAATTCCCGATATAGAGGGAATTATCGATGATGTTATGCTCTCAAGCTATGTTAAAGATTCATCCAGAAAGCATGATTTAATAAGCGAAATTCAAAATTATTTAAAAATTATTCCGGATGAAACAAATAAAAACGAGCTTGCAGTATACATTTTAAAGCTTCATAATTTCTATCAGACAAATTTTACGGATGAAGAAAAAAGTGTACTGAAAAATATAGAACTCCCTCTCGCTTTTGTTTTATCAAAGATGGAAAAAACAGGTGTATGCCTTGATACCGCCTATTTAAAAGAATTATCCGATGAAATAAACGGCAAAATCTCAAACTTTGAAAACGATATTTACGCGCAGGCAGGAAGGATTTTCAACATAAATTCGCCAAAACAGGTGGGCGAAGTACTTTTTGACACCCTGAAAATTAAACCCGGCAAAAAGAATAAAACAGGATACTCCACAAACGCAAAAATTCTTGAAGATTTAGCACAGGAACATAAAATCGCCCGTGATATTCTGGAACACAGAACCCTGATGAAGCTAAAAACCACGTACGTTGATAATCTGCCGAAATTATTAGGTAAAGATAACAAGCTGCATACACATTTTAACCAGATTGTAACAACAACGGGACGCCTTTCAAGCTCTGACCCGAACCTGCAGAATATTCCGATAAGAACCGAATTTTCCAATAGAATCCGCGCAGCTTTTATCCCCTGCAGCCCCGATTATTCAATTCTTGCGGCGGATTATTCCCAGATAGAATTAAGGCTTTTAGCTCATATATCCGAAGACAAAGCCTTAATAGACGCTTTCTTGCATAATGTTGATATCCATACGCTCACAGCTTCAAGAATTTTCGATGTAACCGCAGAAAATGTTAAAAAAGAAATGAGAAGAAAAGCAAAGGCTGTAAATTTCGGCATAGTATACGGCCAGACCCGCTATGGGCTTGCTTCCGCTCTGGGCATTACTCCGTTTGAAGCCCAAACATTTATTGATAAATACTTTAAACAATACCCGAAAATTAATACCTACATTACAAATACATTAATTCAAGCCCATGAAACAGGCTATGTTGAAACAATGTACGGCAGAAAGCGGTATTTAGGAGAAGAATTAAATTCAAGAAATGCCAAAATAAGAGAATTTGCGGAACGCGCCGCAATAAATGCACCCTTGCAAGGTTCTGCCGCAGATTTAATAAAAATGGCAATGGTAAAACTTGATAACAGCCTTAAAGAAAAAAAGCTTCAGGCAAAAATGCTTTTACAGGTGCATGACGAACTTGTTTTAGAGGTTAAAAACGATTGCCTTGATGAAACGGCAAAAACCGTATGTGAAGCTATGGAGTTAGGCCAGCCTTTAAAAGTGCCGCTTGTAGCTGATGTAAAAATCGGAAAAACCTGGAAGGACAGCAAATAATGAAAAAAATCTTAAACATTTTTATATTATTTTTAGCGCTTATTTTTATGACAAAAGGCGCAGATGCCGCAACTTACCTTGATGATTCAAGCAAAAACTTCGGTGTTTCAGCCGATAATATGTATTTAACCTCTCTTTCAATTTTGAATGATTTAAACTATGAAATAATTGAAATGCAGTCTAAAAGCGGCTACATCCTTTTTAGAACGGGCGCAAAAGATTATATTATGACAGTAACCGCATTAACACCCGTCACATCAAATATTAAAATCCTTCCTGCAAACAGTGTTTATTCTACGGGAACGGATATTCAAAAAATAATATTTGAAAAGCTTGAAACAAACAAATTAAACATCCTAAAAAAACAGGGCTAAAAAACAATGCAGGAAGCGGAAATTCTTCAAAATACCTATAAATATGCTCTGTGTCTTGTTGATATAAAAACCCTCGGCACAAAAACCTTTTCATACCTGATTCCTGATGATATGAAAAATATTATAAAAATAGGCCAGCCGGTTACTTTGCCCTTCGGCTCAGGCGGACGGAAAATAAAAGGGTATGTCGTAGGATTTTCAAATTATCTTGAAGCGGGAATTAAGGCAAAATATGTTGATGAAATTCTCGATGTTGAACCGATGTTCACGCTTGAATATCTTAAAATGCTTGAATGGGTTGCAAATTATTATTTTTCAGACCTGCCCACGGTTTTAAAAACAGCTCTGCCTGAAAAATTCTTCCAAAAAAACTTAAAAAATTACAGAAAACCGAATAAAGAATTAAAAGTTCTGCAGACTGAAAAATCAAAGGATAAGCACACCCTAACCCCCGAACAGCAGAAAATTTATGACGATATTAAAAAAGTAAACGCTAAAACCTCGCTCCTATACGGCATTACAGGCTCAGGCAAAACCGAAATTTATTTCAAATTAATTGAAGACACCATTAAAGAAGGTAAAAACGTTCTTTTTCTTGCCCCTGAAATCGCCCTTGTATCGCAATTAACGGCACGCACAATAAAACGTTTCGGCAAAACCTCGGTCGGCATCTGGCACAGTTCAATAACGGAAGCGGAAAAATATAAAGTATGGCAAAAATTAAGAAATGATGAAATAAAAATTCTCTTCGGCGCACGCTCATCAGTATTTGCACCCGTAAAAAATCTCGGGCTTATAATAATTGATGAAGAAAACGACCCTGCCTATAAACAAACCATGCCTGCACCCAGATATTCGGCAATTGAAGTGGCTAAAAAACTTGCCGAACTGAACAACGATGCAAAATTAATCCTCGGAAGCGCCACCCCCGATATTAAAAGTTATTACGAAGCAAAAAATTCAAACTCACTCTTCGTTTTAAACAAAAGATACAATAACGCAGAACTTCCGAAAGTAAAAATCATCGATATGCGCATGGAGCGCGGTTTTGGAAACAACGGCATATTTTCAAAATATTTAATTGATGAAATTCATAAAACCGTAAAAAATAAAAATCAGGTTATCCTTTTAATTAACCGCCGCGGCTTTTCAAGCTATACACAGTGTATGGAATGTTCTGAAATAATAGAATGCCCGAAATGCGCAATTCCTCTGATTTATCATTCTCAAACCCAATCACACCGCTGTCATTATTGTAACCACGAAGTTAAAAATTTAACCGTATGCCCGAAATGCGGTGCGGAAGGCACTTTGGAAAATTTCGGCACGGGCACGCAGAGGGTGGAAGAAATTGCGGGAAAAATTTTTCCCGATTATACAATTCAAAGGCTTGATTCAGACAGCCTGACAAGAAAAAACGAACATTTTGAAATACTTGAAGCCTTTCAAAACGGTGAAATTGATATTTTAATCGGCACCCAGATGATAGCAAAAGGCCTTGATAACCCGAATGTAACACTTGTAGGCGTCATAAATGCTGATTTAAGCTTTAGTCTGCCTGATTTCAGAAGCTCGGAACGCGGTTTTTCACTGCTCTGTCAGGTTGCGGGCCGCTCAGGGCGCGGAAAAGACGAAGGCAAAGTAATTTTTCAAACCTTTAATAATTCAAATATTTTCCTTGATAAAGCCCGTGAGCAGGATTATGACAGCTTTTTTGAAAATGAAATAGAAATCCGCGAAGCCTTTGATTACCCTCCGTTTTCAAAAATTATACGTGTAATTTTAAGCTCCGATAATAATTTTCGCGCGGAAAAATCCGCAATGGAAATTGCCATGCGCATGAAAGACTGGATTGATAAGCAAAGTTTAACGGAAAGGCTTATTGTAATGGGGCCTGCGCCCTGTGTTCTTGAAAAAATCAGGGGCGAATACCGCTTTAATTTAATAATAAAAAACAAACTGGAAGAAAAAGGGCACAATATCATCCTTTCATTTTTGAGAAAAATTATCCTGCCAAATGATATAAAAATGATTGTGGATGTTGATCCTTCGGATATTTTGTAGATGTTAATAAAAGGAAATTTAAATTCTGATAAAACGGATATTTTGATAAATCATTACGCAAAACTTTTAAATGAAGGTGTAAGCGCGGATGAAATCCTTGTAATTGTGCAAAATTCCAAAAAAAAGAATGAGTTTATTCAAAAAACAAAAAACCTCTTAACGGGCGATGCTTTTACAAACCTCAATGTTTACACGTTTTTTGCCCTTGTATACAATAAAATTCTTGAAAATTGGCCCCTGATTGAAAACGAAATAAAAGACGGCACCTCAAAAATAACCCCTAATCTTTCAGGGTTAGAGGTCAGCCAGTATATTTTTAAAAATGCAATAGATGAAATAAAATTCAAAGGGTATAATTCAAAGGTAAACCTGCTCCACCAGCTTTTAAGACGGTATTCGCTCTGTGTTTTAAATGCGCTCACCCCTGATGAAATTAAAGAAAAATCAAGAATTCTGCTTGACCCCTTTTATTCGGATATCAAAAATGCTTTGAATCTTTACAAAAAAAGAACTCTTGACCTTCGGGCATTTGATTATTTGAGACAGGCGGATATTTTTAAATTCGTATATGAAAATACAAAAAACCCCTATAAATACGTGTTTTTAGATGACGGCGATGAAATCACCCCTGCACTTTTTCAATATTTAACTCATATTAAAAAAGATGCTAAGAAATTTTTTATAGCCTATGATGAATTCGGCTGCACAAGAAAAGGATTTTTAGGGGCACTTGAATTTGATTTTGAGCGTTTTTTAGGTGAAAAACCTGTTATTTTAACCTCAAATGCCGATAAAAAAGCTGATAAAATATATAGTTCCGTTAAAAATCAAACCTCTGTTTCAATTGAAAATTCAACAATCAAAAGTTTTATAAGAGCCGATGAAATGCTTGAATATACGGTATCTGAAATTAATTCCCTTCTTTCAGACCTGAAAAACAGGCTTCAGCCTTCTGATATTGCTATCGTTACCCCGAATATTGATGATTATCTTAAAATCCGGCTTAAAAAATTAAATTATCCCGTTAAATATTTATCAGGGAGCGAAAAACTTTCGCACAACCCTGTTATAGGCTCAATTTTAGAAATTTTAAAATTCCTGAATAACAAAAATTTAAAAATCTCTCCCTATACTCTGCGCGGAATCTTAGCCAAAATATTAAAAACGGATTTAAATTTAACCTTAAAAATAGCCGATGCATATGAAATTGAAGGCGGAGATATATTAAACTGCCTTGAAAAATTCGCTGAAAATAAAGAAATTGAACACTTTTTAACCGTAATTGAAGAAATCAAAAATTCTAAACTGTCCGAACAGTTGTACAAAATTTCAAACGCATATATTCCGCTCATTAAAGAAAATAAAGACATAATTTATAAAATAAACCAGCTTTTAAAACAGATGAGAGATTTTGAAGAAACATTCAGCGATGTTTCAAATAAAAATCTTTTAATACAGCTTGAAAATACAATAATCTCCGAAAACCCCTTGAGCGGGGAATTTACGGAAGAAAACACAATAATTGTATCCACCGCACAAAAACTTATTGATAATTCTATCCGCTCAAAATACACATTTTTGCTTGATACTACAAATTCAAACTGGATAAAGCAGGATATAGGCCCGCTTTATAATGCATGGGTATTTCAAAAAAGCTGGAAAAAACGTACCTTTGAGCTGGATGACAACATTAATTGCACCCTTGATAAAACGGCAAGAATTTTAAGAAAAATCTATCTTCTAAACAGCCCGAAAATACCAACACCCGCTGCATATCCAAGGTATGGTAAAATTTATATTTTATCAAGCATTTATGATTTTCTGGGTGTTGAAAACTTTAAAGGCATAAATCATTTTTTTGAAAAACCCCTTGAAGATACAAACCCCGCACAGGATAATAAAAAAGAATTTAAAATCATCCCCCGCCCCGATCAGGCACCTGTTTTAGAATATAAAAAAGGCAAAATGGCAGTAAGCGCTGTTGCAGGAGCAGGAAAAACAACCATAATGCTTGCACTTATTTTAAAACTTTTAAATGAAAAAGTGCCTGTGCAAAATATTTTCGTCCTTACCTTTATGGATTCTGCCGCGCGGAATTTTAAAGAAAGGATAAAATCAAATTTTCCTAATCTCGTTGAATTGCCGCATATATCAACAATCCACGGGCTTGCATTAAGAATTTTAAGAGAAAATAATAACCATACAAAATTAAACCTTGATGTTGATTTTGAAATACTTGATGAAATCAAAAGAAGCGCCATAATTAAAGAAATAATTTCAAATTCGGGGCTGGATTTATCAAAAGCGGATCTTTATGAAAGAGGAATTTCAGCCTATAAAAACCAGAAAAATAAAAACGAAGACAAGCTTTCACCGCTTTTTAAAAGAATTTATCAAACCTATAAAACAACGCTTTTATCAAACAATTGGATAGATTATGACGACCTGCTCTCGCATTCTTTGGCACTTCTTCGGATGGATAAAAATATAAGAGAATATTATCAGAATTTAATGCAGTATGTTATTGAAGATGAAGCACAGGATTCAAGCGAAATTCAGCAGGAATTAATTAAAATTTTATCCGATAACCATAAAAACCTTATAAGATGCGGAGATGTTAATCAGGCAATTACAACAACCTTTTCAAATGCAGACGTTACGGGGTTTAAAAAATTCATTGAAGAAAACATAAATGTAGAAATGAATTATTCAAACAGGAATGCAACAGGAATTATTGATTTTGCAAATAATTTAATCAAATTCGGCACATCCGTTTCAAAAAGTGCCTTTTTACCCGTTGAAACAAAACCCGTTGAAGGAAAAAATATCGTTGATAACAAAAGCGCCCTGAGATTTATTTTTGAAAAAGAGGAAGAAGAAAAAAAATTCATACTTGATTCAATTAAGCAAATAAAGGAAAAAGACCCGAAATCAAGTGTTGCGATACTTTTAAGAAGCAACCGCGGGGTTATGGAATGGGGAAATTATTTATCCGATTTTTCAACCCTGAAATTTACTGCAAATTCAGACACCTTAAATTCAAACCCTGTATTTCGCACGGTTTTAGCCGTTTTAAATTTTATAAATAACCCGCTTAATAATAAAACCGTAAAAAATTGTGCTAAAACACTTATGGAGCTTGGTTTTTATAAAATGGATTACGAAATTTCAGACTTTCTTGATAAGGCACAAAAACCCTTTATTCTCGGGGATAACGAATATTTTGCCATCTTCTGGGATTTAAAATATTTTTTAACCCTCTGGAATTTGCCTGTTTATGAAATTGCCTATAAAATAGGAGAATTTTATTTTGCCGCGGATAGCATCCAAAAAGCAAATATACCGCTTGTTTTAGGAATAGTATCAAAAATATCAAAACAGTATAAAACTTTTGAAGAAACAATAGAAAGACTTAATATACTTGCAGACAGAATAAACCGAACAGGAATAAAGCTGATTTCAAATGCGCAGGATGAAAAAGAAAAAGAAGCCGTAAAAATTTTAACTCTCCATAAATCAAAAGGAGACGAATTTGACCACGTTTTTATCCCCGAACTTTATAAAGACAATCTGCCTTTGAATTTTGAAAACATTAAATTAAAAGAAAATTCAAAATTTATTGAAAATATAAAATCAAACCCCAAAAATGATGATGAATTAAAGCTTGAAATTCTGGATGAAAATTTCAGACTGGCTTATGTCGGCATCACCCGTGCAAAGAAAAAACTTTACCTGAGCTCGGCCAGAGAATATAAAATATTCAACAAAAAACAAACTAAAACCCCCGATGAACTTTTTGACATAAAAGGCGATGAGATTTTTGAAACAACGGGAGGCGAAAATGCCTGAAAACAAAAGATTTAAAAACACCCCGCAAAATACACCCGCATATGATACCTTTAGTGCAAATTCTCTAAAAATTCTGGAAAAAAACGCGGAAGAATTTAAGCTGAAATACATTGAAAACCTTTATTTCACGCCTGATAACACACAAACTAAAGCGGGGCAGAACCTGCATAATTTTTTATGTTTTTATCTTAAAAACTTTGATACATCAAAAATTGAAGCCGCATTTGCAGAATGCGACAGAGATTTTATCGATAAAATCAAAGGTTTTGACGTTATCAAAACCTTGAAATCCTCTGAAACAAAACATATTGAACAGCCGTTTTTAATAAAATGTACACCTGAAAACACCGGTTGCTTCTATCTGACAGGAAGATTTGATGCGGTTTTAACAAACGGCGGCGAAATAAAAATTTATGACTGGAAAACCGTAAATCTGCCAAAAAACCCTGAAAATGATCTTCAAACCGTTGTATATCTTTATGCCGCATCAAAACTTTACAAAACGGAAAATATTTCGATAGAATATATTTCGCTCACAAAAAACGAGAGTGTAAAAATAAATTACACTCCCGAATTTAATTATTTTAAAAGAATTTTTGATGTAGTAAAGAAACTCTCCGCATAAAACACTCCCGAACCACAGAATGCAATCCCCTGAAGCATTTATCGCCGCTATTATTCAAGCGCCGTTAAAATCAAAGGCCCGTCATCCGTTGCAGCCACCGTATGTTCAAAATGCGCGGAAGCTTTATTATCAGCAGTTGAAACACACCAGTTATCAATAGCGGAAACCACAACCTCATCCACTCCGAGGTTTATCATGGGCTCAATTGCAATAACATACCCTGCCTTAATTTTCGTATTATTTTTTACCCTGTAATTGAATAAAAACGGTTCTTCATGCATATTATGCCCGACACCGTGCCCTCCGTACTGGCGGACAATGCCGTATTTTTTACCCTGCAATTCTTTCGGGATATTCGAAGCTGTACCGAGCGCCGTATCTTCAACCGCACCTGAAATATCATCAAGCACGTTATCGGGGCGCATTTTATCTATACCGTTAAAAAGCGCAAGTTCGGTTATTTTAAGCAAATCTTCATATTCTTTGCTTATTTTTCCCACAGGATAAGTCCATGCTGAATCCCCCACCATTCCGCGGTAAGTCGCCCCGATATCAATCGATACAATATCTCCTTCTTTTAAAATGCGGTCTTTAGAGGGTATTCCATGCACCACCTCATCATTGATTGATGCGCAGATGCACCCGGGAAAACCGTTATACCCTAAAAATGTCGGTATGCATTTATTTTCTTTTATAACACGTGCTGCAATCTCATCCAGCTCAAACGTTGAAATCCCCGCAGTTACAGCCTCTTTCATGGCCTTATGCACTAGTGCCACAACACCGCCTGCATGACGCATTAATTTCAATTCTTCTCTTGATTTTTTATTAATCATAACTTTGCCTCTATGATACGACTTTCTTTAATTCCGCATAAACGTCGTCTATGCCTTGATTTGCATTAATTTGAACCAGAAGCTCTTCTTTTTTATAGAAATCAAGCAAGGGTTTTGTTTCCTTGTTATAAGTTTCAAAACGAAGCACCGCCGTTTCTTTTGTATCATCTTTTCTTTGAATAAGTTCAGCATTGCAGATATCGCATTTGCCCTCATTTTTAGGCGCAGAACTTTTTAAATTGTATATTTTCCCGCATTTAGGGCAGGAACGCCTGTTTATAAGTCTTTCAACAAGAACATCCGTCGGAATATCAAAATATACGGCAATTTTTTCGGATTTTTCAAATTTGAAAGGAGAATTTTCCCACATAGTCTTAAGCGCTTCAGCCTGTTCTATGCTTCTCGGGAAACCGTCCAGAATATATCCTTTGGCACAATCCTGTCTTGAAATTCTTTCCTTTATAACGGATTGCACAACTTCAATCGGCACCAGCTGCCCCTTATCAATAAAACTTTTTGCAATTTTACCGAATTCGGTTTCATTTTTAATATTTTCTCTTAATAGTGACCCTGTATCTACATGGGGTATATTTAATTCGGTTGATAATTTCTCTGTTTGAGTCCCTTTGCCGCATCCGGGGGGGCCTAAAAAAATAAATACTTTTTTCATAAAATACCTCTCTCCCTTTAAAATTTTAAAAAAGTTCGGGGTAAAATATTTACCCCGAAACATCTTTTATTGCTCCTGTTTCAGGAAGCTTTCATAATTCTTTGCAAGCATATGTGTTTTGATTTGATTTATAAAATCAAGCGCAACACCCACCATGATAATGAGCGACGTTGCCCCGAGACCCTGCAAAGTAGTAATGTTTGTAATCTTTGAAGCAACTGTCGGAATCATTGCAATAATGCCGAGAGCAACCGCCCCTATCAGCATTAACCTTGATAATATTTCATCCAATTTTTCAGCCGTGGGCTTGCCGGGTTTCACACCGGGAATGGCAGAACCGTATTTTTTTAAATTGTTTGCAATTTCTTTCGGCTGCATATTCGGCATAATTGAAGCGTAAAAGAATGTTAACGCCACGATTAATGCAAAATATATTACATAATAGCTTATGCTTGAAGGACTTAAAAAATTGCTCATAGATGTCAGAATATTTTTAAGCGCAGGGTTTGAAATATTCATCTGATGTACAAAGCTTAAAATCGTTGCGGGGAATAATAAAATCGCAACCGCAAAGATAATGGGCATAACACCGCCCGGGTTTAATTTAAACGGAATATTTGTATTAGCTCCGCCGTAAACCTTGTTTCCAACCTGTCTTCTGGCTGAAACTATAGGAACCTTTCTTACCGCATCATGAAGCACAATGATAAAAATAATTGTTGCAACAAATATCAATAATAATGCCATAATTCCAAGCTGTAATCTGGGGTCTTGAGATACAAGAGTTGCTGTTCTTTGAGTATACAAAGGAATTCCTGATATAATGCCCACAAAGATTAATAATGAGCCGCCGTTTCCGATTCCTTTTTCCGTTATTAATTCAGCAAGCCACATTACCATAACGGCACCCGCTGTTAAAGCAATCATAGAGCCTATAAAAAACATAACAGGGTTAACCGTATGCATAATAGACCCCGGAAGTTTTGATAAAATTGTTACGAACACAAAAGACTGGAAAAACGCTAATACAACCGTAAACTGTCTTGTAAGCTGCTGAATTTTACGGCGCCCCGCTTCTCCTTCTTCTTTTTGCAGATTTTCAAGGTATGGAATAATTACGGCTAACAGCTGCATAATAATTGAAGCTGTAATATAAGGCCCGATACCGAGGGCAAATATTGAAACTTTTCCTAAAGCACCGCCTGAAAATAAATCAAGGAACCCTATCATATTGTTTCCTGCGGCAAGCGCCTGAAAAACTTCGTTATTAATGCCAAAAATCGGCAATTGCGCACCAAATCTGAATAGCGCAATAATTATAAAAGTGAAAATCAACTTTTGCTTTAGCCCGCTTGCTTGAATATTGCTTACAAGGCTTTGAAGCATTTGTTCATTGTTTGCCTGTTGCATTTAATCGCACTTGACCTTTCTTTATTTTTAAATAAAAGATACCAAACTGCACATTTTATAAGGCAGTCCGGTATCTTTTTATTTATAAAATTAAACTAATTCTACTTTACCGCCTGCTTTTTCAATTTTTTCTTTTGCAGATTCAGTAACATAAGCAGCTTTAACGCTGATGGCTTTTGAAATTTCACCGTTTCCTAAAACTCTTAAAATTTCACTTGACGGATGAGCCAGTTTATTTTCTTTTAAATAAGCTAAATCAACTTCTTTTACATCAAGCTTTTCAAGAGTGCAAACGTTAATTTCGGCAACATTCAACGCGTGAATATTGTTAAACCCTTTTAATTTGGGTAAACGTCTGAAAGCAGGCATCTGTCCGCCTTCAAAACCTCTTTTGGCTGTTCTGCCTGATCTCTGGCCTTCACCGTTATTACCGCGGCAAGATGTTTTACCATGTCCTGATGATCTGCCTCTGCCTACTCTTTTGGATTTTTTAACTGATCCTTCAGCAGGTTTTAAATCTTCTAATGTTATCATTTATTTTATTCCTTTATTATTAACTGATATTCTAATAACCGGTACTACTTTACAATTTCAACAAGGTGGGGGATTTTATTTACCATACCCATAATAATATCGGTTTTATTGTGTTCTACAACCTGATTTGTTTTTGTTAAGCCGAGAGCTTTAACAATTTTTGTATGTTTTTCAGGCGAACCTATTGTGCTTTTCTTTAAAGTTATTTTAACTGTTTCTGTCTTTGCCATTTTATTTTACCTTTTTCTTAAAATTTGTTACATACTTTAGCGTTTTAACCGCCTGAAATAAACTATTTTGAACCTAAAAGCTGATTCATTGTAATGCCTCTTTGAGCCGCAACATCTTTAAATGTTCTTAAAGATTTAAGAGCGTTTAATGTTGCATTAGCAGCATTTAGAGGAGATTTTGAACCTAAAGATTTAGATAAAATGTTTTCAATACCTGATAATTCAAGCACTGCACGAACCGCACCGCCGGCAATTACACCGGTACCTTGGCTTGCAGGTTTTAAAACAACACTGCCTGCGCCTGATCTGCCTGTAATCATATGAGGGATTGTGGTTTTAAAGATAGGAACGGTAATAAGGTTCTTTCTGCCGTCTGCAACAGCTTTTTGGATAGCAACAATAACTTCCGCAGCTTTTGCAACGCCCATTCCAACCTGTCCTTTTTTGTTTCCGACAATAACGATTGCTCTAAAGCTTAATTTTTTACCGCCCTTAACAACTTTTGTTACACGGCGGATTTGAACAACCTGTTCTTTCCATTCTGATTCAACGGGTTCAACCGTTTCAATTTTTCTTCTTCTCTGTCCTTTTCTTTGAGGTTTTAATTGCTGAACATTTTCTTCAACAGTTTCTGTCACTTCAACAGTTTCAACGGTTTCTTCAACAACTTCAGCTTTTTCAACTTCATTAGCTTGAATTTCTTTTTCTTCGCTCACGTTTATTACCTTTCGCTTTTTATATTATATTTACCCTTAAAAATTTTAAAACACCAAAACGCCTTATTTTAAAGGCTATTTCTGATATTTGAGATGTTGGGCCGCATGTTTTTACCATGCATTATTTCTGACAATTTCAATCATACATGCTGAAATATTTTTTGCAACCCTTCGGGCACTCTTTTATCAAGAGCATCGGGAATTATATAATTTTCATTCAGTTCTTCATCGGATACAATTTGCGCTAAAGCAAGCGCCGCCCGTAATTTCACCTTATCATCAATTTTTTTAACCCTATTTTCAAGAACCCCCTTAAAAAGTCCGGGGAAAACAAGCGAATTATTTATCTGATTATTAAAGTCGCTTCTGCCTGATGCTGCAATCTTTGCACCTGCTTTAAGCGCTAAATCGGGCAGTATTTCTGGCTCAGGGTTTGCTATCGCAAAAATAACAGGATTATCTGCCATAGATTTAACCATTTCAGGGTTTAAAATCCCTTTGGCACTCACCCCTATAAATACATCAGCACCTTTAATTCCATCTTTTAAGCCGCCCTTAAAGCCTTCAAAATTAGTTATTTCGGCCATTTTTTCAAGCGAAGGATCGTTTTCTTTGCGTCCTTTATAAACGACACCCGCTTTATCAAACATTAAAATGCCCGCACCGCCGGCGGAAGCTCCGTTTTCTTCACCCGAAATAAGCTCTCTCATTTTTATTAAAAGCTTAGCAATTGCCTGCCCCGCGGCACCTGCGCCTGAAAAAACAATTTTAACCTGCGCTAAATCTTTATTTACAACCTTCATTGCATTCAAAAGACCCGCCAGCACTACAATTGCCGTTCCATGCTGGTCATCATGAAAAACGGGAATATTTAATTTTTCAATTAAATTTTGTTCAACCTCAAAACACCTCGGTGCGCTGATATCCTCAAGATTTATCCCCGAAAAAGAGTTTTCCAAAAGAAATACAATCCGCTCAATCTCGGAAGGCACCTGTGTTTTAAGACATAAAGGCATAGCGTTCACCCCGCCTAAATCCTTAAATAATACCGCTTTCCCTTCCATAACAGGCAGCCCCGCTTCCGCACCGATATTCCCTAAACCCAGAACCGCACTGCCGTCAGACACTATCGCAACAGGCTTATAAGAATTATCAAACATACCCTGCACTTCAAACACATTTGTTTCTGTTACCCCGCCGAGCAAACGTCTTAATTCAACAGGCTCAAGGTTTTCAATCTTCATATCCCCTGATAACACACACCCCTTGCTTCTTTTCGGGATATCAAACTCGCTGTCATAAGCCCCGCCTTCAATTAAAACCTTATCCACCCCCATAAAATTCGGCATAATATTTTCAATTACAAAATCAATCTCTTTATTGCGCGCCGCTTCATCGTCTGAAAGCTCATTTCTCTTTATTTCTAAAGGATACGCATCCGCTCCGTATGTTTCTTTCAGGTATATAGCGCGCTTTAAGCTTTCAAAATAATCAAAAGATAATACTGCAACGGAATTTGACCTGTTTGTCAAATCAAAAACCTTATCATAATCTTCATAAATCGCAGTGGAGCTTTTTGCCACCCCCGGCGTATAAACAAGCGCCAGAAGCTCTTTAGAATCCACTTTTACCTTTGAAACTATATCGATTATTTTCATTTTCATTTTCCCTAAAAATTTGCAGGGCTAAAACCGGCAGATAATACGCCCGCACCTGCCGCGCAAAAACAGCCTATCTTACCTTGTTTTCTTCGCCCTTCATAAGACGTTTGATATTTTCGCGGTGCAAATAAGTTACATAAACCGCTGCAATTGCACAATATACAACATATGCAGAGGGCGCTTTAAAGAAATACATCAAAAAAGGCGACAAAACAAGCGCTACAATTGAACCTACGGAAACATACTTCGTAAAATAGGTAATAATACTCCAGATAACAGCCAGAATCAGCCCGACCTGCCAGTTTAACGCCAGAATTGTGCCGACACCGGATGCAACCGATTTCCCGCCTTTTCCGCCGAGAAAAATCGGCTTAGAATGCCCTATAATTACAAAAATTGCCGCAATCACGGAATAAAGCCCGAAAACATTGTAATCGGCGGAAAAATATCCCGCAAGAGCCACGGGCAAAGCGCCTTTAAGCGCATCTAAAAACATTACGATAAAAAACCATTTTTTCCCTAAAACACGCTTAACATTCGTTGCCCCCGTTGAACCGGAGCCGATTTCTCTTATATCCTTGCCCGTTTTAGCCTTTACTATTAAATATCCCGTTGGAATTGACCCGATTAAATAAGCAATAACAGCATAAACCGCCCCTATTAAAGCTAAAGCTCCCATCATTCCCCATGGATTCATATTCAACATTTATTTATCACCTTTCTCTTTTCTTTCGCGGAATGAAACCCTGACGGGCGTTCCGAAAAACCCGAACGCATCGCGGAGTTTTTTTAATAAATATCTTTTATAAGAATCTTTGATTAAATCCTTGCTATTCACAAATAATACAAAAGTCGGCGGTTTTGTTTTCACCTGGGTTGAATAATAAATTTTTGCAAATTTTCCTTTGATTGAATTTGGCGGATTTAAAGCCACAGCCTCATTTACAACCTTATTCAGCAAACCTGTTTGAATTCTCTTATCCCGCTCCGATGCAACATCTGCCGCCGTTTCAAATATTTGATTCAGCCTCTGTCCCGTTTTTGCGCTGATAAAAATTTTCTTTGCATAGTTTAAAAACGGCGCTTCATCTTCAATCTGCTTTTCAAGCTTATGAGTCTGAACATTTTTAATCAAATCCCATTTATTAAAAGCCACAATCAGCCCGCAGCCGGCTTCTTCAACAGTCTGGGCTATTTTTTTATCCTGATCGGTAAGTCCTTCTGTTGCATCAATCACAAGAAGTGCAACATCAGCCTCCCGAATTGCCCTGATGGCACGGTCAACGGCAAATGCCTCAACGCCGTAATCCACCTTTGATTTTTTCCTGATGCCCGCAGTATCAACAAGGATAAACTCTTTATCCTTATAAATAACCTCTGAATTAATGGTATCGCGGGTTGTACCTGATACAGGGGAAACAATCGCCCTGTTTTCATTCAGTAAATTATTCAAAATAGAGCTTTTTCCTGCATTGGGTTTGCCTACAATGGCTATTTTTACAGCACTTTCATCCTCTTCATTATCGGATTTTTTTTCTATATCTTTTGTAATTAAATCCAATAAATCACCCACACCGCCTGAGCCATGAAGCGCAGATACCGCCTGCGGTTCACCAATTCCCAGAGCATAAAAATCAGAACAATTGCCGATTTCTGCCATGGAATCCACCTTATTTACAACAAGAATAACCTCTTTACCCGACTGCCTTAAAATATTTGCAATATCCGTATCATAAGGGCTTAACCCCGCCTTTGCATCCACCACAAAAAGAATTGTATCCGCTTCATCCACAGCAAGTTTAGCCTGCGAAAAAATATTGTTTACAAATTCATCATCATCATTTGTCACAATCCCGCCTGTATCAATTAATACAAACTCTTTATCCTGCCAGATTGCATCAAAATATATTCTATCGCGCGTAACGCCCGGCATATCGTCGACAATAGAGCGTCTTTGCCCCAAAATTCTGTTTATCAGGGTGGATTTTCCAACATTCGGCCTACCCACAACAGCCACAAATTTACTCTTTTTCATAAAACTAATTTTAGCATGGAAAAAATTAAAAAATAATACGGTAAACCGCTTTTATTTACATAAATTTTTTCTCATCTCTATCCATAGCTTGTTTCAGAGTTGATTTAAGATATGTTTGATATGGCATGCCAAGCTTTTGTGCAATACGTTTTGCTCTTTTTATTTCAAATTCCGACCACCTGAAATTAACATTTGAAGTCTGTCTTTTTTCTTCAATATCCTTTTCTGCACTGTCTTCAAACTCAATAATCTTCTTTTCAATTTCGGGCGCCGGTTTATACTCTTCAACTTCTGCAATCCCAACCTTTTGAATATTAATTGTTTTTTTAGTCATTCATGCCCCCTTGATAAAAAGCTGTTATTAATAAAATATCCGGTTCTAAATTTTTATAAAATACGGTAATATCTAATTCTGCACTGTAAAGCTCGTGTCTGTCCCGCATTTTGTTATAAACATCTGTAGTTTTTGAAAAATAAGCAGCAATCGCCTGTGCAGGCATCACCAGATGCCTTATATACATATGGTATTCAAATTCATTTGTATTTGGATTTAAATCCAATTTTACAATAAATTTTTTACCTTTAATTTTGAAGATTTCATATTTATGTTGCGCCATAACTATAACTATTTTAACTTTATGTATTGAAAATGTCAATACATTATAAATACAAAAAATAAATTATAGTCGGGAATAACAATAAATTTTTATCACGGTTTTTAATACCGCATCTGCTGTTGACATTAATAATTGTTTTTATTACAATTGTAGGGCTGAACTTTTGATAATCAAAAGAACGGCAGATTAAGGGAACAGGAGGTTTTATGATACAACCTATCACCTCACATCAAGCCATAGCGGATGCTACCAGAGTTACAAACCCTGTAACCTTTGGTAACAGAAGCCAAGCCGCTTATCAAACTCAAATGAACAGATTTGAAAAAGGCGAAAAATTGGATATAAACTGCTGCGGCACGAGAGAATACAGTCTCTGCGGGCAAAAGCTCAATTATCTTGCTTAAAAAGTACTGTATTTAAGGAAATTTGGCGTTTTGTAATTTTTAATTGCAAGGCGCCTTTTTTAATGTTAGATTTTACTTATGTTTACAGGCTTAATTCAACACATAGGAAAAATTTCCGACATAAAAAATTCAACGCAGGGAAAAACAATTGCCGTATCTGTTAATATGCAAGAGTTTACGGAATTTAATAATGTTAAAATAGGCGATTCTATAGCTCTTAACGGCCTTTGCACAACGGTAATATCCTTATCAGGCAATACTTTTACCGTAAATTTAATGAATGAAAGCCTAAAACGCAGTAATTTAGGAAATCTTGAACGTTTAAATCCTGTAAACATTGAACTTGCAATGGGTGCAGACGGTAGATTTAACGGCCATATAGTGCAGGGGCATATTGACACCGTCGGAATCATTCAAAAAATAACCACAGACGGCTTTTCAAAGGTTTTTTCCATTCAAGCCGATACGAAATATATTGTTGAAAAAGGTTCAATTACGCTCAACGGCGTAAGTTTAACCGTATCAAAAGTTGAAAATGGCCTGTTTGAAGTAAGTTTAATCCCCCACACGCTGAAAAATACAACTTTTCAGTTTTTAAAAGAAGACGATTTTTTAAACGTGGAATATGACATCCTGGCAAAATATATTGAAAAATTTACATTTTTTAAAGATAATAATTTTGTAAACAATTCTTCAAATAAAATTGATGAAAAATTTTTACTTGAAAATGGATTTTAATCATTGTCCGGCAAGGCTTTTAGCCGCCGCAAGGGAGGATATATGGCAGCATTTGGCACAATTGAAGAGGCTATAGAAGATTTTAAAGCGGGAAAACCCGTAATAGTGGCGGATGACGAGGACAGAGAAAACGAGGGCGACCTTATAATTCCAGCCGATTTTATAACGCCCGATTGGATAAATTTTATGATAACCCATTGCAGAGGGCTTGTCTGTCATGCTATAACCCGCGAAATCGCAGACAGGGTAGGCATTTCGCCGATGGTTGAGCATAATACCGATGTTAAGGGTACAAATTTCACGGTTTCTGTTGATGCAGACCCGAAATATGGCACTGCAACAGGCATTTCAGCATATGACAGAGCAAAAACAATTCAGGTAATTATGGATAAAACCGCATCCCCGGAGGATTTACGCCGTCCCGGACATATTTTTCCTTTAATTGCAAGGGAAGGCGGGGTTTTAAAAAGAGCGGGGCACACTGAAACTGCGGTTGATTTAGCCCGTCTGGCGGGGCTTTCCGCTTCGGGCGTAATTTGCGAAATCATAAATCCTGACGGCACAATGGCAAGACGGGATGAACTTTTTAAATTCGGCAAAACCCATAATATAAAGCTAATTACGGTGGCCGACCTTATCAAATACCGCATGAAAACCGAACGTCACGTTAAAAGAATGGTGGAAGCACACTTGCCTACTGAATTCGGAGATTTTAAAATATACGGATACCTTGATGAATTAACAGGGGTGGAACATGTTGCCTTGATTAAAGATGCGGAACCCGATAAAACACCAATCGTAAGAATGCACTCACAGTGCCTTACAGGAGATATTTTTCACAGTTTAAAATGCGATTGTAACCAGCAGCTTTTAGATTCCCTGAAACTTATCAATGAATACGGAAACGGAGCTGTAGTCTACATTACAGACCACGAAGGCCGCGGAATAGGCCTTATAAATAAGCTTAGAGCCTATAATTTACAGGAAAAAGGCCAGGATACAATTGAGGCAAATATTTCGCTCGGATTTAAAAGCGATTTGAGAGATTACGGCACAGGGGCGCAAATCCTTGTAGATATTGGCTATCAGGAATTTAAGCTCATTACCAATAATCCGAAAAAAATAATAGGGCTTGAAGGTTATGGCTTAAAAATCGTTGATAGAGTAGGTTTAGCACCAAAAATCAATGAATTTAACAAAAGATACATTGAAACAAAAAAAGAAAAAATGCACCATCTTTATGTACAGGAAAATTCGCTTAAAGAGCCTGCACAAATCCTTTAAATACAGGACTTTACAGAATAATTTGTTAAATCATATAAATCCATGATATAATTAACTAAAATTCACTTGCAAGGAAGGTAAAACACCTTAAAATATGTATCAAGCGACGGTTTTAGACGAAAAATATTTCAAAATATTCGGCGGAGTCTACAATGACTTCAGGAGAAAATGCCGTCAAGACTACAAATTTGAGCTTGACCCGCTTGAATATAACGATTTTATCGAATATTTTGCAAAGGGTCTTTTAAGCTGCATTTTACTGCTTGAAGATGACATTCCCACGGGCTTTTTAGCTTATTCCGCAGCCCTTGAGGATGCTATTGAATTATATGTTATTCACTGCCTCGGGGCTGAAAATATTCTGGAAAAGAAAAACTGCCTTATGCAGAAATTTATGGAAGTAACTGAACAAAAAAGGCAAAATGCGCTCGTGAGCTATCCTATGCTCGGTATTCAAACTCAATTTAAAGATGCGGCGGCAAAATTCGGCTTTAAATTTATAGATTTAGCGGTTGTTGCCTTTGATATCAATAATAAAAAAGTTTTAAAAGAATTTGAAAAAATAAGCTTTACAGACTTGCCAATCGGCTATAAAGTGGTTCCCTACAGGGAAATTTACCTTGACGAGCTTGTAGGCGTTGTTTATGAATCCTTCAAAGAATCTTCAGACGTTAATTTTGACCCGAGGTTTAAAACAGTTGAGGGAGTAAGGGATATCCTTGATAAAATAACAAACTCAATTTATGGCAAATTTCTGGCTCAATCATCAAAAGTGCTTCTGGCGGAAAGTAAAGTGGCAGGTTTTGCATTTGCGAATATAACGGGTGATTCCATCGGGAACATCCCGCTTGTAGGCATTGTGCCAGAGCACCGCGGATTGAATTTATCCGAAGTTATGTTGAAAAGCGCGGTTGAAGACATTATAAAACTTAATAAATCAGGTTATGTAAAACTTAAAGAATTGAATGCAAGCGTTGATACAAATAATCAAAGTGCATACAGAATGTATAAACAGACAGGTTTCAAGGTAGATTACGTATATCCGCAAGGGTATCTGCCAAAACTTGGCGGCGAATCTTAAAATAAACAAGGAACCCTGTTTTTACAAGGGTTTTTTAGACTTAAAATATTGGGGGAGTAAAAATTATGAAGGTTTTAATTACTGATAAAATAAATGAAAAAGCGGCAGATATAGTGCGTGAAGCGGCAGAACCGGTTATTCTTCCCACTATGAGCGAAGATGAGCTCTGCGGGGTAATCGGTGAATACGATGCGCTTCTGGTTAGAAGCCAGACAAAAGTAACGGATAAAATTATAAAAGCCGGAAAAAACCTTAAGATTATAGGCAGAGCCGGGGTCGGAGTTGATAACATTGACCTGAATTCCGCAACGGAACACGGTATTATTGTTGTAAATTCTCCTGACGGCAATACCCATGCAGCTGCCGAACATACCGTTGCGCTTATGCTTTCAATGGCAAGGAACATCCCTGATGCCGTTATATCAACAAAAGCAGGTAACTGGGAAAGATCAAAATTTACAGGGGTTGAAGTATTCGGCAAAACCCTCGGTGTTATAGGCTTTGGTAAAATAGGACAGCACGTTGCAAGGACAGCGCTTGCTTTAGGAATGAATTTAGTTGTATCAGACCCCTACACAACAAAAGAATTTGTTGAAAAATTCGGCGGAAAATACATTGAAAATATTGATGATTTCTGGGCTTTACCTGATTTTATAACTCTTCACACCCCAAAAACCCCTGAAACCACACATCTTATCAATGAAAAAACTATCTCAAAAATGAAAGACGGTGTTAGAATTATAAACTGCGCAAGGGGCGGTATTATTGATGAAAACGCGCTTAAAGCAGCTTTGGAATCAGGAAAAGTAGCATCCTGCGCCATTGATGTTTTTGAAGATGAAAAAAATATTCAAGGCTGCGTGCTAAGAGAATTCGGGAAAAATGTAATATTAACACCGCATCTGGGCGCAAGCACATCGGAAGCACAGATAAATGTGGCTCTTGACGTGGCAGAACAGGTAAAAGAAGTGTTATCAGGCGGAAACGCAACATCTGCGGTAAATATCCCATCTTTAAAACCGCAAAAACTTGAACCTGTTAAAGATTATATGTCAATCGCTGAAAATATCGCGCAGATGGCATCACAGATTTCAAAGGGCAACCTTAAAGATATTGAAATTGAAGTAAAAGGAACACTTGCGGATTTAGATGTTTCAGCGCTTGAAGTAGCTATTTTAAAAGGCGTTTTATCAAATAATCTTGTCGGGGTAAATTATGTAAATGCTCCTTTAATCGCTAAAAACAGAGGAATATCGGTTACCGTAAAAAAATCTCATCAAACCACGGATTATATCGGTTCAATCACCGTAAAACTCAATTCTGACAAAGGAAAAACCGAAATTTCAGGCGCAATGATAGCAGAACAGATTAAAAGAATTGTAAAATTAAACGATTACAATACATCAATCAAACCCGAAAAATTCATGCTCCTTGTGCCGCATGTAAATAAACCCGGTATGATTGCGCAGGCTGCAACGGTTTTAGGCGCGGATAACGTTAATATTTCAAGGATGCAGGTTGTTCAAAAATCAGGCAAACAAGCTGCTGCAGATGAAAAGAGCATGATGATAATTAATACCGATAATGAAGTATCGGCTGAAACTCTTGATAAAATCTCAAAAATAGACGGCATTTATGAAGCACAGTTTGTAAAATTGAATGTATAAAATGATTAATGTTAAAGACACACTAATCTTTCACGGGGCTTACTACCTTAAAAGAGAGCTGACGGGTTTCCTTATAACTCTTGGGAATATCGGATACGATTTTACAAGAGTAATGTCTTATGTATTGAGACTCCGTGTTAATTTAAAGGCTACAATTGAGCAATCATCACGTTTTGCTGTAGACAGTCTTCCGATAACCCTTACCATTGTAGGGATGACGAGTATTATCATTTCTATGCAGATAGCGCCGGAGCTTGCAAAGCAGGGGGCTGAAAACTACATAGGGATGCTTTCCGCTCTTGTTATGGTTAGAGAACTTGCAACAATTATGGCAGGTTTTGCAATAATTTCAATGATAGGCTCATCCTTCGCATCAGAGCTTGCTTCAATGTCTGTGGGCGAGCAGATAAGCGCCATGCGTGTTTTGCATGTTGACCCCGTTGAATATTTAATTGTGCCGAGATTTCTTGCCGGCGTTATTATGATGCCCGTTGTCTTTATTGTGGCATCTTTTACGGGTCTTGTTTGTGCAGGATATATTTCAAAATTAACTGCGGATTTGAGTATTTTAAACTATATTGATTCGCTCTGGCGCGGTTTATACGTTAGAGATATTATGATAGCCCTTTTAAAATCAGCATTTTTCGGGGGTACAATAGCTCTTATCAGCTGCTCCAGCGGATATTCAACAAAAGGCGGTGCAAAAGAGGTGGGTGAATCAACAACCCGTGCTGTTGTATGGTCATTTCTTGCAATAGCAATTTGGGACTATATATTTGCAGCCATGTTTTATTTATAATTTTAAAAAAGGCCAAAAAACCTTTACAAGGAACAAAAATGACCATAAAAGTAGAAAACTTAACAAAAACATTTGATAATAAAAAGGTTCTGGATAACATAAGTTTTTCGGTGGAAGACGGTGAAACTCTCGGCGTTGCTGGTTTTTCCGGAAGCGGAAAATCAACCCTTTTAAAAATTATAAGTAAATTACTGGATGCCGATTCGGGCAAAATCGAAACTACAAGAAATTCGGATATTGCAATGACATTCCAGTATTCCGCCCTTTTTGATTTTCTTGATGTTTATCATAATATCGCCTTTCCCTTGCTTGAAAGACGCGAATTTAAAGGAAAATACACAAAACAGGAACTAAAAAAAATAGTTGCTCAAAAATTAAAAATTGTAGGGCTGGAAGGTATTGAAAACAAATTTCCCTCTGAATTATCAGGCGGTATGCAAAAACGCGTAGGCTTTGCGCGCGCAATTGTAACCAACCCGAAAATTATTCTGTATGATGAACCGACAGCAGGACTCGACCCTGTTTCATCAACCTTAATTGAAGATTACATTAACCAGTTAAAAAAAGAATTAAACGCAAGCTGCATTGTTGTAACCCACCAGATGTCAACCATTACAAGAGCCTGCGATAAGGTTATACTTTTATATGAAGGAAAAATCGCATTTAAAGGCACAACTCAGGAATTTTTAAAGGGCGATAACCCTTATACAAGACAATTTATAACGGCATCCATTGAAGGCCCTATGGAAATTAAATCAACCACATAATTTTTTTTTACTGTATAATAAACATATTAAGTTTAAGGATATTAAGAATTGGAGAATTCGGACAGAAAAATTAATTCATCATTAAAAGTAGGAATTTTAACGGTTGTAGCCCTTACGATTCTTATTTTTACAGTGCTCTGGATTAAAGGAAGAACTCTTTCAGCCGGAGAAAGAATTGAGGTAATATTCCATGATGTTAACGGGATAAGACCCGGCTCAGGCGTACAGATGATGGGGCTTAGAATAGGCCAGATTGAAGAGATTACCCCAGTCATAAACGGTAAAGACAGCTACGTTAAAGTAAAATTCGTTATAACGGAAAGCGGCGTTGAAATTCCTACAGCTTCCACCATTTCTATCCAGCAATCAGGTCTTATCGGCGAACAGTTTTTAGAGGTAATGCCCCCGAAAGCAAAAACCGCTTATGTTGAAACTTCAAAATCCACAACTTCAATTAAAGACGGCGTTATAGTCTTTATGAAGATAGAAAATGAATTAAAAGCAATAGGTAAAATAGAAAGCGCCGAAGTATTGCCCGTATCAGGCGCACCGATTGAATACAGAGCAAGATTTAAAACTCCCTATGCTCTAAAACTTAACTATATTATAGATATGCCGGGATTAACACTTGATAATTCAAACATAGATGCAAAGTTTATAAACAATCAAATCATATTTTATTTGAGAAACGGCGAAGAAATTGTAATTCCGAAAACAGGCTCGCCTTATACGGTTGTAGAACCTATGAGAATAAGCGATTTTCTTGAATTACAGTATAAATCCGCCCAGGGTCTTGCTGAAACCAACGAAAAAATTACCCAGATTTTATCCGATGAATTTATTTATCAAATCAAGGGTTCCGTTGAAAACATTAATAAATTAACCGCAAAAGCATCAAGCACAATGGATAAAGCAGACGCGCTTCTGGATTCATCCAAAGATGAATTAAACTCAATTCTTACCCAGTCTAATGTTTTAATTAAAAAGCTCATTGTGCTGTCTGATAACATAAACGATATAGCTTCAAATAAAGAACTGCAGGAAAATTTAAATACCACAATGGCTTCTGTAGGCAAACTTTCAAGCAATTTAAATAATATAATTGAAGACCCCGGCACAAAAGAAATTATGACAAATTTAAACCAGATTTCAAAAAATCTGGCTGATATCTCAACCTATGTAAATGATTTCACGGATGATGAAAACGTTAAAAAGGATTTAAAACAAACAATTTCAGGCTTAAATCAGGCAATAGGCGAAATAAATAAAAGTTTGGTTAAAACAAATTCAATGTGCGAATCAGATAAGCTTTCGGTTTCAAGTGCACTGTCAGATACTGTCGTGACCGCAAGAAATTTGAAAAAATTCTCTGAAAAATTAAATAAAAGATTTCTACTGTTCAGATTGATGTTTTAAAGAATTTTTAACCGGCATATGTTATCAAACAGGACATATGTTAAAAACCGGATGCAGATAAAGTATGAAGAATTTTAAAGAAAAAGTTACAAATTTTCATTACGGAAAAAATCCGGCCGTTACAGGTGCACTTTTATTTGCAGCTTTTTTAATACCTTCCGTTTTTTATTGTGCGGTTATAAATCTGAAAAATGCATTTTATAAAGCAGGAATTCTAAAAGAAAAAAAAGCAAAACCAAAGATTATCTGCATTGGAAATTTAACAACGGGCGGCGTAGGCAAAACCCCTGTTGTTATTGAATTTTGCAAATATTTTTCAAAATCGGGCAAAAAAACCGCCTCTCTAAGCCGCGGCTACGGCGGAAAATTAAAAGGGGTAAATATTATAAAAGACTATAACGGCAGCATTGCAATAAAAGATGCAGCCCTCACAGGAGACGAGGTTCAATTAATCGCACAAAATAGTACACCTGAAAATAATTTTGCAGTTATAACTTCATCCGACAGATTAAAGGGTGCAAATTTCGCGGCAGACAATCTTGATGCTGAAATTATAGTGATGGATGACGGCTTTTCAAACAGAAGAATTAAAAAAGATTTAACCGTACTTCTTTTTGATATCGAAAAATTTATAGGAAACGGTTTTTTACTGCCGCTCGGGCCTTTAAGAGAACCTTTATGTGAAATTAAAAGAGCGGATTGCATAATATTAATAAATAAAAATTCAACCGCGCCTTTTGAACATATTCAAAAATTTTTGGAAGAAAAATTTAAAAAGCCGGTATTTGTTTCAAAATTTAAAACAGACTGTTTTTACAATATAAAAACAGGTGAAATCATTGATACTAAAGATATTTCAGATATTTTTGCATTTTGCGCCATAGGAAGCCCCGCTCAATTTTATGATTATCTGGAACCTTTTAATCTCCTTGATACAAAAAGCTTTGATGACCATTATTCATACACGGAAGCCGATATTAAAGATATAGCCGCAAAAGCACGGCAGGCAAATGCGAAATACATTATAACAACAGAAAAAGATGCTGTTAAAATTAAGGATTTTATTCCTGAAGACCTGCAAATTTTTGCAATGAAATTAAAGCCCGAAATTGATATTGAAAAAATCCTCAAAGAAACAGTGGACAGCATTATTTAATATTTAATCTATAACATTACCTGTGTTAAAAAATGCACGGAATTTATGTCATTTGCAGCAGGAACTTGAGTATATGTATAATCAAGCCCGAATTTTAAACGCCGTCCGAAAAGATAATAATTAAGCCCCGCCGTATATTTCTGCACTGTATCATTGGATTTTTTAGTATTTGAATCAAAAATATCGTATCTGAATGCAAACTGCAATTTATCAGTTAAATTATAAGCAGCAGTTGTATAAAATCCTTCCTGTTTATCGGGATTATAATTCAATGCATTTGAACCGTCCGCATAAGCATATTCCGCATTTAATAAAAACTTTTTATATTCCCACTCCATGCCGGCACCATACACGCCGTACCCCTTATCAAGCACCCCGATATCACCTCCTGCGCCTATTTTTAAATCTTTAAAAATATGAGAATTTTTATAAAAAGGCTTATAGTTTATCCAGCCCGCAAATTCTGCACCATCTGTAATATCCTGTAAATACCGCGTTGCAGAATAACCTCCGATACTATATTCAAACCCGTCAAAACTGCCTGTATATTTTACCCCTAAAGCTCTTGCATCGTTAAAATTTTCCCCTATCTGTGCCCTTTTTGAAAACATAAGATTGTATGTGCTTTTTGACCCTTCAAACCCGAAAGGCACCCTTGCATTACCGATTAAAATTTTATGGTTTTCATTTATCTTTCTCTCAAAATAAATATCTGATATTTTTCCCAAAAATTTGTTGTCTAAATCATCAACATCTCTTGTAAAATTAGACACCGCCCTTATTTTATTCTTAGATTCGCCAAATTTTAACTCGGCTCCGCCTTCTATTATAAAAGGATATGTAAAATTATGCCTGTCATCGGATATATCCGCTTCATATACTCCTCTAAAATTTAAAACAGGGGAAACTTCGTTTATAATACTGTTTTTAAAAATTATTTTCTTAGCTTCATAAGGGTTTAATTTAAAAACCGCATTTTCCTTAAGCAGATTTTCTTCAAGAGTAATCTCTTCCAAAAATCCTTCCTCTATACCAAAAGAAGAACACGAGGAAAGCAAAAATATTAAAAATATCAATAAAATCTTTTTCATATGGATTATTAATCATACCAGAAAATTTCATTAATGACAAAATTTAATACTTTATGGTATACTAAACTTGTACCTTTTAAAAATGATTTTAAGGTATGGAACAATTTGCACTTTGATTAAAGAGCGGCACATAAAACCGCTCTTTTTTAAAGGGGAACAAGGATAAGATGACACAGCAGTTTAATAAAAAACAGGTAATGGAAAAGATTATGCCCGTTATTGATAATACTGCAATGCGGCACAATTTAATTCCTCTTGAAGTTTCTCTTGAAAAAGAAAACGGACACTGGTTTTTAAGAATTTTCATCTACAGTGCGGATCATCCCGTTAACCACAGTGATTGCGAGCATATGACACGCGGCCTTGGAGATTTGCTGGATGAACTCATTCCTTTTAAATATTACCTTGAAGTATCCTCCCCGGGGCTTGAACGCCGCCTTAAATCAACAAAAGAATATATTATTTTTAAAGGCCACAATGTGGTAATTAAAGTAAAAGAACCGGTTGAAGAAGGATACCCGAAAAAATTTAACGCCAGAATTTTAGATTATTCGGAAGGAATCGGGGTTAAAATTTTAACGGAAGACACAAAAAAAGAATTCACGATTAAATTAGACAATATTTTTTCAACAAGATTGAACGATATAGATTTTAAAGAAGATAAAGGAGAATAATATGATAAAGATTGGAACTGCGTTATTTGAAGCGGCCGAACAATTAGAAAGAGAAAAAGGAATTTCAAAAGAAGTTCTTGTGTCTTCTCTTTGCGATGCTCTGGTTGCAGGATATAAAAAACACATTAAAGATAAAGATGCTGAAAATGTTGAAGCTATTTTAGATGAAACAGCAGGCGAAATCGGCGTTTTTAGAACAAAAGTTGTTGTAAATGAAGTAGAAAACCCTGATACACAAATTTCTCTTGAAGATGCAAAAGAAATTGATGATGAAGTTGAAATTGATGATGAAGTAAAAATCGAAGTAACTCCTGAAAATTTCGGACGTATCGCAGCACAATCAGCAAAACAGGTAATCACTCAAAGAATCAGGGAAGCTGAACGCAAAATGGTTCTGGATGAATTTTTATCTAAAAAAGGCACCCTTATTACAGGTATCGTTCAAAGAAAAGATGAAAGAAATAACGTTATTGTAAATATCGGAAAAACAGATGCCGTTATGCCTACAAGAGAACAAATCCCAGGCGAATATTATAAACCCGGAAACAGAATCAGAGTATTTGTTTTAAACGTTAAAGAAACTACAAGACTTCCGCAGGTTATCGTTTCTCAAGCTCACAGTGAAATTGTAAGAGAATTATTTGAACTTGAAGTGCCTGAAATTGAAGACGGCATTGTTGAAATTAAATCAATTGCGCGTGAAGCAGGATTCAGAACAAAGCTTGCAGTATGGTCAAATGACCCTTCAGTAGACAGTGTAGGTGCCTGCATAGGCCCCAGAGGTTCAAGAATTCAAACAATCGTGGGCGAATTAAAAAATGAAAAAATTGATATCGTAAGATATTCTCTTGACCCCGTAGAATACATTGTAAATGCGCTTTCTCCCGCAAGAATTATATCTGTTGATATATTGGCTGATGAAGAAACAAGAAAAGAAGCTTTTGTTATTGTTCCTGATGACCAGCTTTCTCTTGCAATCGGAAGAGAAGGACAGAATGTACGCCTTGCGCACAGATTAACGGGCTGGAAAATAGACATTAAGAGCGAATCTCAAGCAGCACAAATGGAAAAACAAGCTCAAAAAGAAGCTGCGGAAGAAGAAATTGAAACAGCTGAAACAGTCGAGGAAGAAACAGGAGCAGTTGAAGCTTTGGAAGAAACCGCAGAAGAAACAGCTGCCGAAGTTCAAGAAACTGACGGTGCTGCTGAAACAGCTAAAAACGCAGAAGCTGCGGAAGAATAAAACTATGAACATTGTTGTGGCAGGATACGATAAAATGCTTGCTGCCCTTATTTCAGGGGCAAAGCTCAAAGGCCACAATATTTCAGGTGTTTTTAGAATAGACAGGGTAAAATATTCAAAATTTACCCTGTTTTTTAAAGACATTTTCGCTCCTTCAATTGATTATTCTTTTATAAAAAGTCATAATCTTTATGATATAAAAGGAACAAGCGTTAATTCAAAAGAATTTATAAATGAAATTAAACGTCTAAATCCTGATGTAATTCTTGTCGGCAGCTGGTCGGAAAAATTCGGCAATGAAATTCTCAACATCCCGAAATATGGTATTATAAACTGCCACCCTTCGCTTTTACCGGACCACAGAGGTGCAAACCCTTATTTCTGGGCAATTTATTCGGGTGATAAAAAAACAGGAATTACATTTCATCAAATGGATGAAAACTTTGATTCGGGCGATATTTTAATGCAGGCATCATTTGATATTCCGGATGATATCACGGGAGGAGCGCTTAAAAATAAGGCTGCAAAAGTGGCCGAGCTTATGGTTGGCGAACTTCTGGATGATTTGGAAAATAACAGAATTATACCAGCTCCGCAGGACAGTTCAAAAGCCGTATATGATAAATACCCGTTTAAGGATATTGATATTGTTGATTTTACGGAAACCGCACAAAAAACTTACGATAAAATAAGAGGCTTAAAACCCTGGTGCTATTGCTCCTGTGTACTAAAAACAAAAACGGGCGAGAGGGTTTACCGCATTAAATATGCAAAAATCCCTGAAGGTATATTCCCCGACATAAATACTTTTGCTGCGGGCACCATTATTCAATCTTGCCCTGAAAAACATCTCTACACAGTAAAATGCTCTGATAGAGCAATTGAAGTAAAAGTGTTCTAATTTTTTATTTTATAACAATTGACATAATTATCATATAGTGATAATATGATAATATGATTGAAAATTTTAAAGATAAAGAAACAGAAAAAATCTTTAACGGAATTCCATCAAAAAGATATAGAGCAATTGAAAAAATTGCAAAAAGAAAACTTGATATGCTGCATTTCGCTCACAAAGAGCAAGATTTAATAGTGCCGCCTTCAAACCATTTTGAATTATTAAAAGGAAATCTTAAGGGTTACTACTCAATCAGAATAAATGATCAATTCAGAATTGTTTTTAAATTCAAAAACGGAACAGCAGCCTGTGTGCAAATTACAGACTATCATTAAAAGAAAGGAAGACAAATGATAAGACCGTATACCCATCCGGGTGAAATATTGATTGAAGAATTTGTTAAACCATACGGACTCACACAAAAGCAGCTGTGTGATTTTTTAAATGTCGGCATTAAAACCATAAGTGAAATTTACAATAAAAAAAGAGGCATAAGCCCTGTTATGGCGCTAAAATTATCAAAACTTTTTGGCACAACAGCAGAATTCTGGCTTAATGCGCAGAGCAGTTACGATTTATACATTGCCTATGAAAAACAAAAAGCAGAAATTGATAAAATTAAAAAAATAGCCTAAACCGGTATTTTATCCCGCAGTTCAACTATGTTATCTGAAACGGGCATTTTGAGCAGCGGGCTTTAGGATGAAGCATTAAATTATCTTCAAGATCGTACATCCTTGCAACGCGGGTTATAAGCTTATTATGGCAAACAGGGCAAAGCAGTACAAAGCCTTTATTACCCTCATTTTCAAGAATTAAATTTTTCATCTCTTCAATATCAGCTCCGCCCTGCGGACTTAAAAGATGAAAATCTTCTTTTTTCTCATAAAGTTTAACCTCTGAAAGCGTGGTTTTTAAGCCTTTTGCAAGTTTCTGCCTTATGGTGGATGATAAAAATAATTCTACCCCTGATTCAATATTTGCAATCTCATCAATGGTCAGATTGCATCTTTTGGCTAAGCCTGTCTGTGAAAGCCCAAACTTTTCTCTTGTTTCGGATACAAACTGTGCAAGGGTAGGATATTTTTTAATTTCTTTTTGCATTTATAAATCCTGTAAAGCGTTTTTTAAAACCCGCCGTCTTCTGTATTTAAGCTGATTTTACACAGCAATACCGTTTTTACAGCTTTTAATTAAACAGCTGCAATTCTTTTAGCAGCTTTTTTATCTCTGATTTCTTTATCCCACGCTAAAAGCACGCTTGCAAAGAAGATACTTGAATAAGTACCTACCGCAATACCTAAAATCATAGCAAAGATAAATTCTTTTGTGGTTGATCCGCCGAAGAAATACAAAGCCCCGAGTGTTAAAAGAGTTGTAATTGAAGTATTCAAGCTTCTTGCAAGTGTCTGGTTAACGGAAGCGTTTACAATTTCATTGAATGTATATTTTTTAGCTAAAAATCTGTTATTTTCACGCACCCTGTCAAATACAACAATCGTATCATGCACGGAAAACCCTACAACCGTAAGCACCGCGGTAATAAAAAGCGCATCTACATAAACATTTGAAAATATAGACATAATCGCAAATACGCCGATTACAAATAAAGCATCATGCACCAGTGACAAAAGTGTAATCACCGCATAATCGGCCTTAAATCTGAAAGATATATAAACAACAATACCAAGAAACGCTAAAAGGAGCGCAACAACTGAATTTTTTAATAATTCAGACCCTAAAGAAGGTCCTACGGATGTTGTTTGAACAAGTTCGGCTGAATCAACATATTTTGAAACTATGTTATCAATTTTAGCTGTTGTTTCGCCTGTTTTATCATCAATGAATCCTGTTTTAACGGAAATAATATTTTTAATGCCGTCTTTTGAAACCTGTCCTGCGTTATCATTATTGATATTCTGCACAACGGGAGTCATAAACCCTTCTTTTACCATATCATCTCTGATTTTGCCGATATCATCAACGGTTACATCGTCTTTTACGGCATATTGCAAAATTGTTCCACCCGTAAAATCAATACCCAGCTTAACCGGTGCGTGGTTAGCCTGCGTTGCCATAAGATAGATAATCGCCGCAATACATGGAATCAACAGTACCGCACTGATTGAAAGCCAGAGCCATCTGAATTTTACAACGTCTATTATTTGTTTCTGGTTCATCAAATTAGGGT
>CAJUKY010000007.1 GCA_910587055.1 Candidatus Gastranaerophilales bacterium | reverse complement strand
AGTTTGGCAACAAATGCAGCCGAGCATTACTAATCGGACGAGGGCTTTTCCTGAAAACCTGAAACGAGTGAGTTTAACGTAAGCTTAACAAACGAAGTTGAAGGCAATGGTGTGCGGAACACGCACGTAGCTGCGATGAGCAGGTACGAAGTGTGAAGACCATACCCCAGAAAGGAAATATACAATTGGTTTTATATCATTTATGCAATTTTCAGGGTATAACCCTAAAGCCTAAAAGATTATAATCTTATGAGGTTTGTACATTTTCCAACTAAATAAAGTTATTTGGAAAATTAAAAAAGATTTTCCGGTGGCCAGGCGGCAGGATCCCACCCGTTCCCATCCCGAACACGGTCGTAAAGACTGCTTGCGCTGACAATACTTGGAGGGTAGCCTCCTGGGAAGATAAGTAGCTGCCGGATTCTATATTTAAAATAAAAAGCTCTCAGTATTTGAGAGCTTTTTTAATGCCTAAATCTTTTATGATATAATTTTTTTATGAAATTGCTTTTAAGAGATACTGTACCTGAATTTTTACCCAGAATAATTTTTAGCATTTTACTTTTTTGTATATTCGGTTTTTTCTTTGTTAATATTTTGCGTACTGAAAATCAAAAAATCAGAATTGAGTGCATAAAAGCTAAAGATACTTGTATTATTGAAAAAAGCGTTAAGCCTTACCATATACAGTTTAAAGCTTCCTTGCTTACAAAAGTTGAAAAAGAATATGTGAGCCGCCGCGGGGGTTGTTATGACATTAAATTCGTATTAGGAAGTAAATATAATTATCACAGATTATATGGTGCAGGTTTTTGTTCGGGTAATGTAAGAAACCTAAATCTTATTGTTTATGAATTTACAAATTATATTAAAAATAGGGATGAATATCTGCTTATTAAACTTGGTGATGACTTTTATTTTTCGTTTATTGCTTTAGTTTTTCTTTTACTTTTATTATTTATTTTTTGGAGTTTTTTTGTCTTTTTTAAAAGTCAGGAATTATATTTAGATGTTGAAAAACAAATATTGCACATTGATAAATATTATATGTTTAATATTTGTCTTAAAAAAGAGATAAAACTTTCCGGTATTAGAGAATTTTTTGTGTCAAAACTCTCTTTATACGGAACAACAAGCTATCAATTGAAATATAAACACAAAAATAGTAAAAAGATTGATTTTTTGACGGTTTTTGAAGAAGAAAATAAGGCTTATTTAATTTGTGAAAAACTTAACAAAGCCTTAAATTTATAATATTTATTTTTCAATTGTTACAAAATTCATTTCAATTGTTATGGTCTTGCTTTTAATTTCTTTCGGAAAAGTTCCAAATGGCGATGCGTTTTCTATTGCTTTTGCCGCCTCTGATGCATCTTCAGTGGAATCGGATTTTACAATTCTGTTTGACAAGAGTTCCCCTTTTTTATTTATTGTAAAAGTTGCAGTAGTATTTTTTTGCCCGCCGATTTTGGGTTTCCAGTTTTTCTTTATATTTTCTTCAAGGTTCTGCATATATTTTTGTATGTTTGGATTTTCATTCAAAGCACTGATATCTGTTGAATTATTGCAATATGCCCGTGTTGCAAAGAATAAGAAAAATAAAATTAATAAAGTTTTATAAATTATTGCCATAAAAAATATTTTACCATAAATTTACATTGTTTTAAGTTTATGTTATTTGTGAGTGTGTTTTGTTATAATACTGGAGAATATGTGGCATAAATATATGAGGATATTATTAGTTTTAATTAGTGTGCTTTTTATGTTAACCGGGTGTACCTCAAGTACTGATTATTTGAATGAAGAAATACAGGAACTTGAAAGCAGGATTGAAGATTTAGAGAGTGAGAATTTTGATTTAAGACAAGAAAATGAAGAATTAAGGGAAAAACTGGACAATATTAACTCTATTGCTTCTGATAGAAATTACAACTATTCTAGATTATTGGATGATGTTGAAAATGAAAGTTTGTATTAAATATAATTCATAAAACTTGCAGAACTCATGGTTTGATAACCCTATGATGAAAGCAAATAAAGGTACAAATCATTGAATTATTTCAAAAGTTCATAGGGTTCAATATTGAGCACATCTGCTATTTTGCATAAAGCTTTTACACTTGGAAAATTTTTTTCCTGCTCTATATGAGATATATAATCTTGACTCAATCCTGCAAGAATACCCAGCTGGATTTGTGTTAAACTGGCATTTTTTCTATGAAATTTAAGATTTTCTTTAATTTTTGCAGAAACTTTTTTGGCAGTATTTGTCATACTTTTATTTTAGTGCTAATATTGTTTTAAAACTGGTAAAAATACGGCTAGGAGAAAAAATGAAAAATAGAAATTATGATGAATTTGTAAATAAACTCGCTTATATTGATGATAAAATTGGTGAAATTGAAACTATTATGAAGATGCTTGATATTTGAGTGAAAGACAAGGATTATGAGTTAATTCCCATTATAAATATTTTAAATACTAAAATAGATAATATTGTAAAAGAATTGAGAACATAATTGTTATAAAAAATATTTTTCGGGTATTTTATAAATAACGGATGTAATAAAAACACTTTTAAGGTCAAAAAAGGCAATAAGACAGTTATTAATTTAGCTGTCTTATTTGTTTATTTCCTTTAATTTAGTATTTTGAAATGTTAATTAATATTATAATTGTGATATTTTTTCTTTAAAAAAGCTGTTTATAAATTATAATAATTATTTGGAGGATTTTTAAATGGATAATTTTCTTGCACCTTTTCTGGGAGGTTTTGTGGGCGCATTAATTACCGCTGGTGTGAATATATGGCTTTATTTTAAGAAAGATTATGATGAAACTAAATCTTTAATCAAGGCTTTGAGGACAGAAATTAATAATCTTGAAAATATCTTTCAAATGGAATTTTATCCTAAAATAACAGAAGATAATGAGCCTTTATGGTATTCTTATCCTTTAAATACGGATTATTTTGTAATTTTTAATGCCAATTGTTCAAAAATTGGAAAAATTGGAAATGATGATTTAAGAAGCACTGTAATTTCTATTTATACAATGGCTAAATTCTTTATGGATTGTCTTAGAACAAATAATGAGTGTTTAAACAGATATGATCAAGCTTTAAAGGCGGGGTATGCAGTGCAGATTGAAGAAGCTGAAAACGCACTGAGACTTTCAAAAACAGATAATATATTGCCGACGGTAAAACAAATACGAGTGTTGCTTGCAAGACTTAAAACATTATGAATTTCTTAAACAGTATAATAATTTATTATTTCGCAAGGGAATATCCTAAGTATGTAAATAAAAGCCCGAGGATGCAGCTTAATATCATATATAAAGCGCCGTATAATACCTTTCCTTCTTTGATAAGCTCAAATACTTCAAGGTTAAGTGTGCTGAATGTTGTAAGGCCTCCCAAGAATCCTGCGGTAATAAAGAGGGTTAATGTTTGAGGCAAGAAATCACCTTTGTTTACAGTTAAACCAAAAACAAGACCTATAAGAAAACACCCGATAATATTTGCAAATAATGTGCCAAAAATTGGTGCGGCAAGAAATTTTTTAGCAGATATACTTATTAAAAATCTTAATATTCCGCCAAATCCGCTTCCTATAAATATTGAAACAATCTTTAACAACATTTATTTCTCCTTTGCAAGGCTATTTTAGCATAAAATGAGAACGCTTTGATATCTTTGCTATAATATCAACAGGTATTCTACGGGATAAATTATGCTTGAAGATGAAATTTTCAAAAAAGCAAAGCCTGATTTGAGCAAAATTAAAAGGTACGGTTTTATATTAGTGCCGCATACGGATAAAAACACTGCAGAGTTTGTGTTTGAAAAAGAATTTATGAACGGTGAATTTAAATGTATTATAAAAATTGATAAAAACGGCGGTGTGAGCGGCAAAGTATATGATACGGCAAACGGTGAAGAATATCTTCCTTTAAGGAAAGAATATCAAACAGACGGATTTTCTTCAAATGTCAGGGCTGAATATGAAAATATTCTCAAGGATATTTTAAAAAATTGTTTTAATGAAAAATATTTCATATCGAAACAGGCAAACAGGATTTGTGATTTAATTTATCAAAAATATAATGTTGCGCCGGATTTTCCATGGAAAGGTCAAAAAACTGCCTCCGATGCCGCGGTTTTTAGAAAGGAAGCCGGTGACAAATGGTTCGGGCTGATTATGAATGTCAAAAAGAATAAAATCATTCCCGAAGCCAAAGGTAATATCGATATTATAAATTTAAAACTTGAGAATAATAAAATTCAAAATCTTATTAAAAAAGAGGGATTTTATCCTGCTTATCATATGAATAAAAAATACTGGATAACCATTGCGCTTGATGATACATTGCCTGATGAAGAAATTATGAAATATATTATTGAAAGTTTTCAAAATGTAAAATAATTAAAAATGTCTGACTGTAAACAAAAAGCAATTTTTTTAAAATGTGCGCCTTTATATTTATATAAAGAAAACAATTTATGAGCATAAATAGTATCAATAGCAATATAAGCGGCATAAATTATAGTGCGGGAACGGGCGTTCAAAAGGCTGTATCCCCATTTTCCGTACAGTTTAATAATATTTTTGATGAGGTTGTTTTTTCAAAAAATACTTCAAATATTAATGAAGTTGATACTGTTGAAGAAAAAAATAATGAAGACAGAATAAAAATAATTGCCCACAGGGGATATACGGAAAATGCTCCTGAAAATACGATTGCTGCTTTTATTTCGGCTGCCGAAAAAGGATACAATACGATAGAATGCGATGTTGAATGGACAAAAGACGAGGTGCCCGTTATTTTGCATGATGAAACAATAAACAGAACCGCAAGAAGAGAAAACGGGTGGCGTCTTTTCTGGCCCAGAAAATGCTCAAATTTAACTTATGATGAACTTTTAAAGTATGATTTCGGCTCATGGTATTCAGATGACTTTAAGGGTACAAAAATACCTTCTTTTAATGAAGTTTTAGATTGTGCGAATGATTATAATTTAAATTTGTATGTTGAATTAAAAGAGACAACGGATTTTGACAGTGAAAAGGCTCAAAAGCTTGCAGATGCTGTTAAAGATGTAGGATTGAGTGATAAGGTAACGTGGATCAGCTTTAATTCGGATTATCTGGAAACAATGGCGCAAACCGTTCCCAATGCAAGGCTCGGGTATCTTACAAAAAAAGATGTAAACCAAAATATAATCGATATTTTAAACGGTTTAAAAACAGATGAAAACGAAGTATTTCTTGATATAAAATCGGCGAAAATATCTGAAAAATCAAGCAATATGTTAAAAGAAGCCGGTTTTGATTTTGAAGTGTGGACCGTGGATGATTCCGATGAAATAGAAACCCTTGCTTCATATGATTGCAAGGGAATTACAACCGATAAACTTACGGAAGATGATATTGCAGATTATTATAATCCGTAAAAATTATGCGAGTTAGATATTGTGCGGTCTTAAAATCAGCTTTCAAAAATTTTTGATGCGTCGTTAATTTTTGTATCAAGAATGTTAACTAACGGTATCATTTCGTAACAATTTTCTTTTGTATAGATATTGATAACATTTGCAATTTGTTCAATTTCCGTAAATTTTTCATGGATATCTGCAAGTTTGTTTGCAATTTTTTCATATGCTTTGTTATCCGGCATGGGTTCTCCTTATTTACTTACTTTATGTCAGTTTTTTATTTTTACTTTAGCATTAATATAAAAATATGACAAGTGGTACGGAAAAAATAAAAGAAAATCTTAAAATAAATATAAAAAAATACAGAAAAGCCTTGAAATGGACGCAATATGAGCTGAGTATTCAGGCTGATGTTACACATGACCATATACAATTTATTGAAACCGGCAGAAGAATGCCGAGTCTGCATGTGTTAGGGAAAATTGCCGATGCACTTAAAGTAGAACCTTATGAACTTTTAAAATAAATATTAAGATAAATATGACAAGCGGTTTAGAAAAAATTAAAGAAAATCTTGGCAATAATATAAAAAAATACAGAAAGGAGCTGAAGCTTACCCAATTTGAGTTAAGCATTCAGGCGGACATTGTTGAAGACTTTCTTCAGTCTATAGAGGTCGGAAGAAAAATGCCAAGCATGGAAACTCTCGGGAAAATTGCCGATGCGCTTAAAGTTGAACCTTATGAACTTTTAAAATAATAAAAAAAATACCCTTCCAAAATCAGGAGGGTATTTTTTAATTGCTATGAATTCTAAAATTTGCCGCTGAATTTCATTAATGAAATTCTATGGCTAAATTCTATTTTCCCAAACTCCGCCTTTTCTGTCTACAAGAGCATCATAGCAAGACCAGATTCTGAAAATGCCTGTTAAACCTAAAAGAGCATGGGTTACATTCTTTTTATAATCGTTATCATTAACAGCCTGTCCGATACCGGGCCAGATTAAAAGTGATAAAGCTGCAGCGCCTACCGATTTTCCGGATACTTCGCCGTTTGTGCCGTGTGTGCCTGCAAATGAAGGCATTGCAGATGATAACATTCCGAAAATAACAAAAGTAAGTAAAATCTTTTTCATAAAAACTCTCCCTTAAATAATTTCAGATATAATAACATAAGCAGGGCAGTGTTGCAATTTTTATGGTAAAATACAGAGAAAATAAGAAGGCAGAGTAAATAAACAGCGGGAGAACAATGAAGAAAACAGTTTTATTCCTTATATTATCCGCGCTTGCGGCGGGTATTATTTTAACAGGCAGAGTGTTTGCGCTTCAAAATGTGCAAATGAAAGATTCCGATTATGGCATGAATATGTATACACCTGCTTTTCCGCTTGTTTTTGAAGATTTAAAAGAAAAAATTGTTAAAGGAAAGGTGGAATTTATCGGGTATCATTCTTCAATGGTTGATACGCTTGAAGCCATCGAGTCTCCTAAAAATCGTCTTGATGAGAAATTTTATTATCATACCGTTGTAAAAAGAACTCCTGCTTCAAAGAAGAAAATTGAAGCTGATATAAAAGAAAAATTTAACGAGAAAAGCTCAATTCTTGATATGGTTCAGTGGGAGCCTCCGTGTGAAGAGGATATAATCCTTTATGCAATGGTGAAAAAGAATATTGAATTTTTAAAACGTTTTGAAATATTGGACCCCCTGCCTTTTAATAATTCAAAAGAAGAATTTAAATATTTCGGCACAAAAGAAAAATCCGAATATTTTAAAGCGCAAACAAAGCCGCTTTTTTATAAAGATGAAAATAACTATGCAATATCTCTAAAAACAAAAACCGGAGATGAGGTTATTTTATATATGCCATCTGAAAATGATTTGAAAGAAAAATCCGTACATAAATTGTGGGCGCAATTGCAGAAAAAAATTAAACCGGACAGTTTCAGGGAGGATGATAAATTTTTAGCACCTTTCATTGAGATAAAAGAACTTATAAGCTATGATGATTTAATAAATAAAGAAATAAAAGGAACTGATTTTATAATTGCAAAAGCAATTGAAAGTGTTGAATTTTCACTTGATAATGAAGGTGCCAAATTAAAAAACGAGGCTTTGATTATGCTTGAAAAATGTGCACTTATGGCTGAAATTCAGCCAAGGTATTTTTATTTTAATAAGCCGTTTGTTTTGTTTATAAAAGAAGAAAGGCGCGAAAATCCTTATTTTATGGTTAAAATACGGGATGCAAAATATCTGGTAAAATCATAAACTATGCCGGAAGTGAGCGGATATTAACATTATCCGGCGAAGCGGGCTTACTTTCGTTTTGATTATTATTGTCTTCATTATCATTGCCGCGTTGCTTCAGGTATTCTGACATAAATTCCTGATATTTTTTTTCAATAATTTTATACTGCTCTTCAAGAATTTGTAATTCTTCTTTTAATTCCTGTGCTTCCGCGCTATCTTCAGGCAGTGCATTTATTTGCTGAATTAAATTATTTTTTTGTTCATTCAATTCATCAAGCAGCGTTTTAATATCTGCAAGTGTGCTTGCAATTGCCTCGTGCTCAAGGTGCATATCTTGAGAGAGGATTTCAATTTTTCTTTCAAGAGAGTCTTCTAAATACTGATTTTGCGCATTTTGATATTCCATAAGGGAATTTCTTGTTTCTAAATCACCGTAAATACCGAGTGCTTGAAGAAAAGCAATAAATGCCATTCCTGCACCCATTAAAAAGCCTTTGAATTTTTTGCCGTCGCGGTATCCGTCTTCATATGCTTCATCAAGCTCATTCTGATAGTCAAATTCATCCTGCTGCGGTTCATCTGTACTGCTGCTGTACAGGGATACAACGTTATTCGGTTTATCGGAATTATTTAATTTTTTACCCTGAAAAGATGTATTGTATAAGGTATGATTATATGTTCCGCAGACCCCGTAAGGGTTTGCTTGCAAATTCACTCTCATTGTATTTTGGGGATTCCTTTATGTCGTAAATTGTATTTGATACAAAACTCATAAAGATAAAAATTATACGCACTTGAAAAGTTTTATAACAAAATTGTTACAAAAGTTTAAACGCAAAGACATTTATTAAATAACGGAAAGCTGCAGTAAAAAGCCTGCAGTAAAAACTATTGGTAAAGACAGGCATGAAGTTTATTTTCTTGTAAAGAAGCTGATAATTTTTTCTATCAAGCCTTCATCTTCAACTTCCGCTTCGTTATAACTTTTATTTTGAGCGTCAGGCAGATTTTTGCCTTCTTTTACTTTGCCGTATTTTTCAGCCATCGCATAATCGCCTTCATTAAAATAAAAATCTCCGAGAATTTGTTTAGCGTGAGAATCGCCGTCTAATTCATATACCGCATTCCAAAAATCCATTGCAGTATATTTTTCACCAAGATTCATATAAAGATTTGCAAGCTCAATAAGTACGTTTTTATCTTCTCTGTTTAAAGAGTGCGCATGGTTAAATTCAACAATGGCTTCGTCATTTTTATTCTGTGCTTTTTTCATATAGCCAAAGTTTACTGCTGCCATAAATTCATCCCCGAGGCCTTCATAACAGAGCGCTTTCATCTGGAATGATACGGCATTCGGGCCCATAAGCCTGATATAGTCTTCAACGGCTTCAAGTGAAGCATTAAAATCATCTTTATTGTAAAAATATTCGGCAAGCAAAAGCTTATATGCCGCTTTTTCATCTTTAATCTGCGGGTTCATTGTGTCGAGAACGGCTTTTGCTTCTTCATTCTGCCCGTCCTGCAGTAAAATTTTGGTTTTTAAATTTTTATCCGTTACAAAATCAAGCGCTTCTTTATACATTCCCAAATCATAATATAATTTTGCAACAACATTTTTAAACCCTATATCATCGGGGAATTGTTCTGCGGCCTTTCTTGCAATACCGACAGCACTTTCCTTGGCATCTTCTATTGTATATAAATCAATAAGTTCAAGATAGCCTTCTTTTAAATCCGGAGAAAGTTCAATTATTTTATTAAATTCATCAATTGATTTTAAATTTTTATTTGCAACGCGGTAAAGACGGGCAAGCTTAACCCTTGCATCAATTGAATTCGGGTCAATATTTAATGCCTTTTTGGTGTCATTTATAGCGTGTTCAAATTTTTGATTTACAACGTTGTAATTTGCTCTGCATAAATAATATTGAAATTTATCGGTTTCAAAGTATAAATCCATTAATTGTCCGAGAGCAATTTCATCAGTCGGCTGAATTGTTAAAATTTCGTTATACAATTCTATTGCTTTTTGTGTGTTGCCTTCTGCCATAGCATCGGAGGCGCTGTTATGAATATCCTGTATGTCTTGTGCCATTATTTATCCTTAAAATCCATTATTCCGCTAAAAACATTTTTGCAAGCTCGTCTGCTCCCGTAAACCCTCTGCTTGCTATTAGCCTGCTTACTTTTTTATTGTCATAATTTATAAATTTATGCTCAATTTCAAATGTTCCGTTATCATTTATTTCTAAAACAACATAAACAGGCATTCTTGCAGGAATCATGGAACGTCCGACACTTCCGACATTTATTACCTGCTGCCCTGAATTTAAAACAAAACCGCAGGGAATATGCGTGTGCCCGCAGAAAACAACATCTGAAAATGACCTTGAAACAATGCTTTCAACCTTGCTCATTTCAAGGTAAGGATAAATATTTTCATCCTGACGCCTTGGAGAACCATGTACCAGATGAAGCCTCATTGTCCTTTTTTTGTATTTTATGTCTACCATTTTATCCTGCGGCAAACCCTTTAAAAAATTAACATTTTCTTTTTTGATTATTAAAACGTCATTTGCAAGGGCATGTGCCATAGGAGAAGATTTTTTGCTTACTTCTAAAAATTTTGTATCCGAATACTGTGCAATTAATTTATCCGTGTTACCTTGAATAATTTCAAAATTGCGGCCCATGGTAATCTGCATTTCCATCATTTTTTCAATGGTATAATTCGGGTCATATCCTGCCATTGCAATATCGCCGAGGCAGAATATTTTATCGCAATTTTGCTTTTTAATATCTTCTAAAACCGCATCCAGTGCGAGTTTGTTTCCGTGTATATCTGAAATAACAGCAATTTTCATGGTATGATTTTAACATAAAAAAATAAAAGAAAGAAGCAGTTTTATGGAAAAGATTCAAATAAAAATAGGGGATATAAAAATCGGCGGCGGGGCGCCCGTATCCGTTCAATCCATGACAAATACAAAAACGGATAACATTGAAGCCACTTTGTCTCAGATAAAAGAGCTTGCGGATGCGGGCTGTGATATTGTGCGTCTTGCCGTTTTAAATAAAGACTGTGCCGCTGCATTGAAAGAAATTAAACAAAAAAGCCCCGTGCCGCTTGTTGCGGATATTCACTTTGACTACAGACTGGCGCTTTCTGCAATGGAAGCAGGGATTGATGCGCTGCGTTTAAACCCTGGGAATATAGGCGGGGAAGACCATGTTAAAAAAGTGGTTGATATGGCAAAAAAAACACAGACTCCTATAAGAATAGGCGTAAACGGCGGTTCTTTAGAAAAATATTTAATTGAAGATAAAAATATGACTCTTGCGCAGAAAATGGTAAAAAGCGCTATGGATCATATTAAAATTCTGGAAGATAATGATTTTCATTTAATTAAGGTGTCTTTAAAATCATCGGATGTACAGACAACAATAGATGCTTACAGAATGATTTATGAAAAAATACCTTATCCCCTTCATTTAGGAGTGACGGAGGCCGGAACCTTAAGAGGCGGTATAATAAAATCTGCCATAGGGCTTGGCAGCTTGTTGTCTCAAGGAATAGGGGATACAATCAGGGTTTCTTTAACGGAAAATCCTGTTGAAGAGGTAAAAGCGGGCCTTGATATTTTAAAAGCTTTGAAGCTCAGGAGCGAAGGTATAAATTTTATATCCTGCCCTACCTGCGGAAGATGTCAAATTGATTTAATCGGCTTGGCGCACCGCGTGGAAGAGAGATTTAAAAATAAATTTGATGAACGATTTAAAAAAATGAAACAATCTGTTACAATTGCAACAATGGGATGTCCCGTTAACGGACCCAATGAAGCAAAAGATGCGGATTATGGCGTAGCGGGTGCAATCGGCGAAGGATATATCTTTAAAAAAGGTGTTTTAATTAAGAAAGTTAAAGAAGAAAATCTGCTTGATGAATTTGAAAATATCATAATTCAAGATTTTAATTAAAAAAATTACATTAAACGGTTGGTTAAAAACTGATAATAATATATAATAATAGTAATAAATAAAAAGTATTTAATTTGAGGATTTTACATTATGAAAAAATTTGCAATAACACTTTGCATTTTAGGCAGTTTGGGATTAACTTCAGGTGCGTTTGCTTATATTCAGGCTGAAGACATATCAACCGTTCCCTCCATTCAGGCCGAAGGTTTTTCTAAGGAAATGAGCAAAGTTACCGATGTTGTAAGATATAATCATTCTAAAGGCACCGTTGATACGTATTACAATCTTGATCCTTATACAGATTGTAACGGAAGCGACAAATTGAAATGGTACAGCTTTATTAAAAGATGGTTTGACCCTAATCAGGATGATGAGATGTTTGGCAGACACAACATTAATTTCAGCAATGAATGGGGTTGGATGGAAGGTGATGCACCGGCTGTTTCAACAAAAAAAGTAAAAGAATCAAAAGGTGAAGTTGAAGATGTTAATGTTGATAAAGTGATTCAAGAAGAATCTTCAACAACACTTGATGAAGAAATCGATTCGCTGTAAAATTCTTTAGATAAAAACTTTAAAAGGTATCCTTAAGTAAATAAGGATACCTTTCTTAATAAAATTTAATAATTTTATTCTTTTTATTAAAGTTTGACATCTATCTTGACGATAGCTATTTTGTACAAATTTAAGGAGTTTGAAAATGGCGGATACCAACGGAGTGAAACATGTCGCAAAATTACAACCCATAATGCAGGAAATGCGTACAGAACGCACCGAAGCAAAGCATCCTATTACTGATACGGGAATAGGTGAGGTTCAAGCTAAAAAGAATGTAACGGAAAAACAAGCTCAGCATGTTCCGACCAAAGAAGAAAAACAAGCCGCCAAGGATAAAGCAAATAAACTCAAAGAAAAATTTCCCGATGCTAAATCCGTTAAGGCAAAAGGCAATCAGGTAATTGTAAAAACTGCGGACGGTAAAAAGGTAGTTTATACCGTGGACAAAAATGGTAAAACTACCGAAAAAACAACCACAGACGGTGATAAGAAAACAACCGTAACCTATGCTAAGGACGGTACGAAAACTAAAACCATAAAAGAGGGCAATAAAACCACCGTTATAAATTATGATAAAAACAATAAAAAAATAAACAAGACAGTAACAGAAGGCACAGGCAACGATAAAACCAAAACCACCGTGAGCTATGATGCCAGCGGCAACAAAATAAGTTCTGTTAAAGAAGGTACTGTAGAAGGCAAACCCGTTACCGTTACCAAAAAGTATGATTCCGCAACAGGAAAACTTACTCAAAAAATAACTGAAACCAATACGGATACAGGCGTTGTCAAAAAAGATGTAAAATATACTTATGATAAAAACGGAGATTTAATCTCTTCTGTTGAAGCATCCGATGACGGGACTCTTGTTACAACAACGTATAGCGATTATTCAACACAAAAAGACGGCAGCAAGACAAGAAATGCAGTTGTTGTAACCAAAGATGCCGCAGGCAATGAAACCGCCGTTTATAAGGAACAAACCTTAAATGCTAATGGTAAAGTGGTGCAATCAAACTGGTTCAGCGATGAAAAACACAATAATAAAACAAAAGAGATAACATATAAATATGATAAAAATAACAAAAAAACACAAATGAATACAAAAAGGTATGATGAAAACGGTAATCTTACAAAGGAAATAAACCGTTCAAATTATGTTCATACAAATAATGCCAGCACATATGATGTAGAAACCGTGACCTATCAAGTTCAAAATGACGGCAGCTCCGAAAAGACCGTAACAAATAAAAAAAATAAACAGTATTTTGACGGCACAATAGTGAATGATAACGCTTTAACAAAACTTTTGGAAATTTTCATAAGCAGAAAGAAAGTTGCAGATGAAGCGGGTGGCGAAGACGGTGAGGATGCCGGCAAAGACGCTTCCGTGACAGATGCGGATGATGCTCTAAAGCCTGATGAAGCAGAAGTAAAATAAAATTATTATTGATTGATACAGCCCTTTTATTTTAAAGGGCTGTATTTTTATGCTTTACAGAAATGCTAAATAAGATTATTGATTATATTGATGACAGGGGCGGATAAGAAAAACCCTGCTATCAAAAGAAAAGCCGCAAGCGATAAAGTAAAAACGTAAATGTTTATTTTATCAAATATGAGTTTTTTCTTGTAAATTTTAAGATTGTCAGGTTTTTGAAATGCTATATTTATTAGTTTAAATGAATAACATGCTGAAAGAATGCTTGCAAAAACGGCAAAAAGAAGAGTATTGACGGTCCATATGCCGCATTTTAAAATATTTGCAAACAGATAAAATTTGGCATTAAACCCTGCCATTACAGGGAAACCTGCATTTGACAGGATGCAGATTGTAAAAACAGCCGCAAAGAACGGGCTTATGTAGGCAATACCTTTGATTGCCCCTAAATTTTCATCAACATAAAGTTTTTTTGAGCCATACTGTGATTCGTATTTAAAAACCTCATTTTTAACGGTATATTTTCTCAAATTTCTTACAATAAGCATAAAAGCGGCCCATAATCCGAAATTTGTAATCAGATATATGATAAGAAAAAATATTGAAGCCGTGATTGAGCTTTTTGTGAAAAATGCCGCTCCAAGAAAAACATACCCGAGATTTGAGACGGATAATGATGCCAGAAAGTCTTTAATATCGCCTTCTTTTTTAACTATTCGAAGAGCGATAAGGTTTCCTAAAATAAGGGTAATAATTGCACAGAAAATGAGTGCAAAATTTAATATACTTCCAAAACACCCGAGTGTGCAGGCGGTTTTAATCAGTGCTATTGTTCCGGATAGCTCAATAACTGATGTTATAAACAGGCCTGCAGCATAATTTGAACCTTTGAAAATATCCATAACCCAGGTATATAAAGGAAAAACACCAAGCTGACAGGTGAGCGCGAGGAAAAATAAAATATTGCCTGCATTTAAAAGAGGTGAGGCGGGCAGAATTTTATTTATCATTATTGTGTTGATATCGGAAAAATTTACCGTCCCGAGTGTCATATAGATATAGCTTATTCCAAGAAGAATAAAAGCACCTGAAACTCCGCTTATAATGAAATATTTTACCCCCGCTTCAAGTGAATTTTTCTCCCTGTCTTTTTTATTATAAAAAGATGAAATCAAAAAGCAGAGTGCAACAGATGAAATTTCAATCGATAAAAAAAGCGTAATTAAATCTCCCGAAATACATATGCCGTATCCGCCAAGGACGGCAATAAGGAACAGGGATGTAAAATTTGATATTTTTCTGTTTAATTTTTTTACAAATCCGAATGATAAAAGCGAGGTTAATAAAGCGGATATCGTAATTAAAAATTTAAAAAATAAATTGAGCGGAGTAATATTTACGGAACCGTAAAGAAAGGTTAAATTGTAATCCTTAAAGGGAGCAAAGTTTGAAAATATATCAAGGTTTGACAATTTTAAAAATCCGGGCAAAAACGGTATGAAGGCTAAAAGCATAAGACAGAGAATTGTATTCAGGAGCCTTAAATGCCATTTTGGAGCAGGACTTTTTGCGCTAAGCCCCATAAAGGTTAATAAAATTATGCCGAAAATCAATATAAAATCCGGTATAAAATATGTGATATCAAAAATTTCAGTGTTCATTTTAAGCTTGTGCTCCCTTAAAATATATTTTCTAAAATAGTATTCATATTAAAACTTGAGAAAAATGAAATATTATCCATTATTCCGTTTGGATAAATTCCGAAAATAATAACAGCAAACGCAAGCAGGGCAAGGATTGCCGTTTGATGGTTCGAAAGTTTTATTTTGCCGTAATCATATTCTGCAAGAGAAAAGAACGTTTTATGTAAAAGCCTCAAAGTATATGCGGCAGAAAGAATTATGGCAAATGCCGCAAATATTACAAATGTTTGTATTAGGTTTGCCGCAAAAAATTCTTTCTCAATTAAAGGAGAAGAAAATCCTCCCGCAAGGGATAAAATTTCTCCGCTAAAGCCCATTGTGAAAGGAATTGCAATATATGATGCGCATAAAATCAGCATTAGTACAGTAATTTCCGGGATATAATTTGAAATTCCGCCAAGAAGCTCAAGTTTTCCTGTTTTGAATTTTTGCTGAATAATTCCCGTGCCCATAAATAATCCTGCAGAAACAAGCCCGTGAGCTATCATATAAAATATTGCGCCGCTTAACCCGAATTCAGTGTATGAACATATCCCGATTAAAATTATTCCCATATGAGCGATTGCGGAATAAGAGATAATTTTTTTAATGTCATTTTGATTTATTGCGCAATATGAGCCGTAAAGCGCGCCTATTGCACCCAGAATAATAAGAACGGGTGCTATAAGCTGGAAAATTTCATAAAACATTTGAAGGTTTATTCTGATTAACCCGTATGCCCCTGTTTTCAATAAAATAGCGGAAAGCACCATGGAAACCGGTGCCGGTGCTTTGTCCAGAACATCTTTCAGCCAGATATGGAACGGGAATACCGGTATTTTAACAATAAATGCCGCTAAAAATCCTATGCAGGCTGTTAATTGAAGGACTATCGGGAAATTAACCGAATTTTTTATCAGTTCTTCAAAATTAAGCATGATCCCTGCATCTTTACCGTAAGCGCAGATAAGAGCGGCCGATAACAGCATTAGAATTGAGCCTGAAAACATAAATGCAGCATAGCAAAGAGCACTTTTTTTAGCGGCATTTCCGCCATGCATTGAAACTAAAAAGTATATAACAGGGATTTCAAGCATCCAGAATATTGAAAACGTAAATAAATCATTTGCGGCAAAGATACCTGTTGTTATGCCCTGCAAAATAAGCATCATTGAATAATAAAATTTATATTTTGAATTTATCATTGTTTTTGATGCCATAAGGGCTAAGAGCATAATAAATGATGTCAAAAGGCACATCAGCCCAGAAAAGCTGTCCAGACCGAAAGATATCGAAATGTTTAATTGCGGAATGATATCAAAAGGCAGGCTTTTTGTAAAGCCGAAAGCCGTAGTTTCGGAATTTATAAAAAACATGAAAAACATTGTGTATATAAGGTTAAAAAGGCAAAATCCTTTTGCAAAGCGCCTTATTTTTACAACACTGTTTGGAAAGAAGGGTGAAATTATCATTAAACCTGCAAATACAGGCAATAAAACAAGCGCAAAAATATTTAAACAATTAAAAATAAAATTAACCGCCATAGTTAGAAAGCCCCTTAAAATATACCATTACAGCGCATAAAAGCATTAAAGTTATGAAAATAAACGAGCAAAAAATATAAGAATTGATATTGCCTGTTTGATTTCTTAAAGTTAAATATGAACCGAAGCGCACAAGCTGTGAAAGCAGGATATAAAGCCCCTTTACAATATATTTATCAACAGCTTCGGCTATTTTTGCAAAACCTTTTATTAAAATTTGATACAAGGCTTCAAAAATTTTATTTATATAAAATTGAAACACTATAAGCCTGTATACAAAGCGGATTTTTTTTATTTTGAATTTTTTCATTCCGTATATCTGCCACATAACATATATCATGGCAGCGGCAATTATAAACAGAAGAATTTCAAGCTCGGGATGTCTTATCAGATAAAATTTCTGCCTGATAATATATATGTATCTTTGAAAATCGGGTGCAATAAACCCGCCGAAAAATGCACTCAAAAAGGCAAGAACACCCATCGGCGCAAGCAGCCACATATTAATTCCGTTATATGGCAGGGTTTCATTTTTCGAAAGGTCGATAGAGCCCTTATAGTGCCCTTCAAATATCAAAAAGTAGCTTCTAAACAGGTATAATATGCTTAAAATACCCGCAAATACAAATAAACCAAGGTATGCAAACTGGTTTGAACTGTAGAGATGGCTTATGATTATTTCTTTAGAATAAAAGCCGCTGAAGAAAAATCCGGGCAGTGATAAAGCCCCTAAAAGCCAGCCTGCTGCAAGTATCGGGAAATATTCTCTTAAATTTCCAAGAAATTTAATATTTGAAGTTAAGGTTTTTTGAATAATTACCCCTGTGATTAAAAACATCATAGCCTTTGTTATGCTGTGCATCCCTAGGTGAAAAACGGCTCCACTGAAAGCTCCGCAGCCAAGCGCTGTCATCATAAGCCCCGTTTGGGATGAAGTTGAAAAAGCAAGAATTTTCTTAACATCATTTTGCGTAATTGCAATCAGCCCGCAGATAATTGCGGTTGAAATTCCTATAAATGCAATTATTTTTAAAATTGCAGGAGATAAAATTAAAACAGGATAAACCCTGATTAAAAGATAAACTCCGGCTCCCGTCATCATAGCACCGTGGATTAAGGCGTTAACCGGCGCGGGTGCCTGCATAGCTTCCAGAAGCCATATTTGAAAAGGAATCTGCGCGGCTTTAACAAAGGCGGAAAGTGTTAAAAGAAGGCAAATCCCCGTATACAAAACCGCTCCAAGCTGTACATAGGCTAAAAATCCCCATGAATTGACATCATTTAGGCTTAAAAGCGGATAGATTACCCCTTCATTATCTTGCATTACAAAATATGCAAAGCCAAGGATTGCACCAAATAAGGCAAAATCCCCGATTCTGTTTATTAAAAAAGATTTTCTTGCGGCTCTTTGGGCAACGGTGTTTTTATAATAAAAACCGATTAGAAGATAGCTGAAAACACCCGTTAATTCAAGGAATATATAAAATTGGATTAAATTTGTACTTAAAATAAGCCCCGCCATTGAAAAAATAAACAGATTTAAAAGCATAAAATATCTGTTAAAACCTTCTTCATTTTTCATATAATTATATGAAAAGGCACACACAGGAAGGCTTACAGCATATAATACAAAAAGCATAAATGCTGAAATGTTATCCAGAAATACCCCGAGATGGATTTTAAAAGCACCCGCGTTTAAAAATAAAATATTTGATTCGAAAAAATCATTGGGATGTACTATAAGATGATGCGCACAAAATAAACTTAAAATCAAAGATAACCCTGATGAAAAAAGGGTTAAAAACAGGATTATACGTCTTTTCGGGTATGAAAGCTGATTTTGCGGAAACAGTATAAAAAACGCCGCCATTAAAGGGAGTATTAAAAGCATCCATAAATTTTGAATTATATCCATAGTTTAGATGTCATCCTCCGTTTTAAAATCGTCATAATCCGGACAATCTGCTGATTTTAAGCTGTTTAACGCCGGAGTGTTTATATTTTTAAATCTTGAATAAACTGCAAGTATGAGCCCGAGGCCTGCTATTGTGTTTATTATCCAGAATATTGTTAAGATAAGCCCTATTGCCTGTCCTTCAGGTATTGAAAAGTTAAAAAAAATGTTTTCCTGCGGGGCAAAATTTTTCGATATACTTTCCTGAACTGCAGAATTTAAAATGGTTACGGGAGCATTTGCTTCATTTATAAAAGCATTTGATGCAATAAAATTTAAAACTGCAGCATTTGTCATAAAATTAAGCCCTATAAGGATTTTAATAAGATTTCCGCTTGAAATTGTAATTATAAGACCTGTTAAAAAAATAAAAAGAGCAATTATTAAATAATGACAAAGCCCGGGATGGAGCCAGTTTTCCGGGTTTTGCATATTTATAAAAGAGAATATTTCATTAAACATTTTTAATTGTTTTCTCCTTTTTGCGTGTCGGAATTATTTGATTTATGCGTATTTTTAATCGTAATAACGGCTGCCGTTCCTATTAATGCCGTAAAGATAAGAATGCCAGTCAGTTCAAACGCGAGGGCGTTATTTTTATATAAATTAATTGCAAAATCAAGCGGCAGAAAATTTTGAACGGTTTTGTAGCCTTTAAACTGATATAAAATAAAAGGGATTACCAAAAAGGCAAATACTGCGGCGATAATGGGGGTGAACAGGGTTTTTAAATTAAATAAAAAACCATATTTTTGTTCGCTGTCTTGGTTTGTCGTATTAACGGAAAAAAGCATCAATACAATTATAGCGCCCGCAGAAATAAGAATTTGTACAACGCCTGCTAAGGGTGCATTTAAAAGAAAACAGTATCCTGATAGTCCTGCAAACAAAACCGCGGCACTTATTACGGAATTAAATATATTCTTTTGAAACAGGCAAAAAAGCGCGGATAGTACACAAATTGCCGTTAGAATATAAAAAATTACGGTGTTTAAAATCTCCATTTTTCCCCTTGGATTTTAAATTTCTTCTTCATTTACAAAAGACGGCATATCAAGAGTTTTATCCGTATTTTGCGTATTTGCTTTGTAAATTTCTTTACAATCTAATATTAAATCCTTTTTGTTATTTGTTGCAAGTTTGTATTGTTTCGTTATATTTAAAGCGCCGTTCGGGCAAATATAAGCGCAGCTGCCGCAGAATGCGCATTTTGAAATGTCAATATTTGTAAGTTTTTTAACCCCGTTTTCATCCTCTTTTATAGTGAGAGTATTCATTGAGGGGCAAACTTCAATGCAAAGTCCGCAGCCTGTGCATTTCTCGTAATTGCATTCTATTAAACCCCTTAAATTATCCGAAATTTGCGGATTTTGTTCCGCGCGGGCAGGTATTGTCTTTTTTTTAAAACTTTCACAAAAAACGGCAAAAATTGTTTTAAAAATTGATACCGCGCCCTTTATGAAATCTGTAATCAGCTCTAAATCATTATTTTTCATTATTGTGCACCTGCAAGATAACGGATTAAAATTGTAATGTTAAGATTTATTAATGATAAAGGAATAAGAATTTTATATGAAAATTCTAAAAATCTTTCATGGTTCGGTTTTGGAAGTGAAATTTTTGTTAAAATTATAAAGAAAATTGCAAGAAATATTTTTAATATAAACCAAAAACCTTGCTCCAGCGGTATTAAAAAATCAGGCAAAATATAAGCGCCAAAGGGGCTCAAATTCCCTCCAAAATATACGCATACAAAAAATGCGGATATTAAAAGGGCAAGCGCATATCCGCTAAAGACAAATAATAAATATTTAAGCCCGGAATATTTGGCTGTATAATCTGATATGAGCGTATTTTTAGTTTTTGAGAAGTTAACGGATGTATGGTTTAAAAGCACGATGGCGCAGATAAAAAATACAATGCACCCTATAATCTGCGGAATGAAGTACCAGCCGAAAAGTCCCGAAGAACTGCTTTGTTCTCGAACTATTGCGTTAATATTTAAGCTTCCTGCCATAAATGAAACGGCTAAAATGCTTATGATTACAGGTATTCCATAACCAAATAGGTTAGAAGTCATACGTATTGCGCTGATTAAAGGTTCTCTGCCGCTTGAATAACCCGCCTGTAATACAGCCGCTGCGGGAATCAGAAGAAGTGCGATAAAAAGAACTGCCGAGGGAAACGAATCTGAAACCGCATAAAAACCGCCGAGCGGAATCAGGCAAAAGGCTGTAGTGACGGCGCAAAAAATCGTAAGCGGAGCGGTAAAATATAAAATTTTTCTTCCTTTTTTTGGGCTGTAATCCTCTTTAATTAAGAGTTTAAGCATACAGGCCGCATCTTGTAATAATACGGATGCAGGTGAATCAGTCTGCAGTGCAAATAAAGCAGAGAAGCGTTTTTCAAGGTATGCAAGTATAAAAACGACAGATATTATAATTATCATTGTGATTATAAAATTAATAAGAATTTCCATTATCTGTCTGCCTCCGCTAAAACTATATCCAGGCTGCTTATAAGGGTAGATAAATCGCTCAAAGTGCAATCCGCAGCTATTTTTTCAAGGAGCTGTACGGCATAGAATGATGGTGTACGCCATTTTAGACGTTTCGGTTTTTTGCCGCCGTCTGTTATCAGATGACACATAATAAGCCCTCTTGGGCTCTCTGTCCAGCTTGCAGTCCTTCCTGCTTTTGGTTTTATCTCTGCCTGATTGATATTCAGGCTTATTTCACCGTTTTGATTGGCTAAAAGCCATTCTGTGCACTGTTTTACAAGGTTTAATGAAATTTCAATTTCATCCATCCTTAATTTATATCTTGAATGGCAATCGCCCTCAAATGCTGTGGGAATGCTGAATTCAAGCTCATCATATACAAGATAAGGTTTTTCTTTTCTAAAATCAAGCGCAAGACCGCTTGCTCTTAAATTTACCCCTGTAATCGAGTAAGGAAGAGCGATTTCGGTTGTTATAACCCCTATTCCCTTTGTTCTGTCAAGAAAAATAGGATTTTCAGCCATAACTCCGTTTAAAATTTTAAATTTTTGATTGAAATTTTTAATAAAATCTAAAATATCGTTTAAAACATCATTTGAAATCTTATTTCTTACACCGCCGAAAATGTAGTAATTGTGGGTAATTCTGCTCCCTGTAATTTTTTCAAAAATGTTTAAAATTTCATTTCTTAAATTAAATGCATAAAAAACAGGAACGGAGGCGCCTAAATTTTGCATAAAGTGCCCGAGCCATGCAAGATGAGAAGATATACGGTTGAGCTCCATGGTTAAAACCCTTATATATTGGGCATTTTTAGGCAGTTCGATTTCTAAAAGCTCCTCTGTCGCTGATAAATAAGCCTGAGTATAGAAAAAATCCGCAAGATAATCAATTTTTTCCGTCATTAGTAAATACTGGCTAAAAAGCCTGTTTTGAGCCGCTTTTTCAAGACCGCGGTGTGTATAACCGAGCTCGGGTGCGAATTTAATAATCTTTTCACCCTCAAGTTCAGCGGAAAACCTTAATATACCGTGGGTTGAGGGGTAATTTATATTTGTATTTATAATTGTTTTATTGTGCGTAATATTCTTCATATATCGTCTATTCTTTGATTTCAGCCGTATTTATTACTGTAAATCTTTTCTTTATCTGTTTTTAAAGCTATTTTTTAAAGGGTGGCCTTTAAAATTTTCATCAAGAAAAATTCTTTTTAAATTTGGATGATTTTTGAATTTTATGCCAAAAAGGTCGTAAATTTCGCGTTCATCATAATTTGCGCTTTTATATAACGATGAAACGCTGTAAGTAATATCATTTACGGTGGTTTCAAACTCCTTAAATTCTCTGTTTACGGGGTTGTACAACGTGTATATGAGCTTGAATTCATTTTCTCCGTCGGCATTTGGGCTTAAATCCTCTGCCGTCAATGATACCAGGGCGATAAAACCGTTTTTTTTAAGTCCGCTCAACGCTTCAAATGCTTCCATACCGGTTGTTTTCATAATTTATCCACCCCGAAATACTCTACATTTAAGCCTTCAACGTTATTGCATACTTCTGTTTGTTTTGTGCAGTGTGCTTCTGCACCCTTCTTTATTTTTAAAGGAGAGGTGTTTTTTATGCCGTTTTTTAATTTTGTAAGTGCATCAATGAGGGCTTCAGGCTTTGGCGGACAGCCCGGGAGGTAGATATCAACGGGCAAAATACTGTCTGCGCCTTGAATGCCGTTATTTGAATCATAAAACATTCCACCCGATATAGCACAGGAGCCCATAGCTATAACATATTTTGGTTCCGGCATCTGCTGATAGAGCTTAGTCAGTTCGGGTGCGGCTTTTGCGGTAATAACACCCGTGCAAATCAATAAATCTGCCTGTTGCGGCGAATTAGTAAAAATTTCAGGATTTAATACCCCTGAATCATATCCGCTAAAAGCCGTCTGCAAGAGCTCTGCCCCGCAGCAGGACGAACCAAAAGCCAGCGGCCACAAGCTATTTGCCTTTCCAAAATTCAAAATTTTGTCTATAGAGCTTATTATAACGTTCATTTATCCTCTTAATTTAAATTTTTGTCTTATTTTATAAATTCTGATTTTATACTAAATAATAAAGTTATAATTAAAATCAGAATGAAAATCATAATTTCTACAGTATAGAAAGTGTCTAAAGATTTACACAAGTAAGCAAAAGGCAACATTAATACGCACTGTGCTTCAAACAGCAAAAAGCAGATACAATAGGGCAGAAAATTTATTTGAAATTGCATATCTGAATTTTCAGTGACCTGATTTTTGCTTTCTGCAGGCGGATTTTGAATGTTATTTTTCGGTTTATGCCTCAAAATCAGGCTTAAAAAACAAACAAGAAGCCCTGAAATTATTGAAAAAAATATAAATCCGAAAAATACCAGATAATCCATCTTAAATAGGCTTTTAACGGCCCTTTTCCTCTTTCTCGCAGACTAATTTACAATCTTTATATATAATTTATAGCAATTAATTTATATTTTGTAAATTAAATATTAATATTAATTAAAGAGTGCTATAATTTTATGGTGGCTGAAATTTGAGCCGCTTGATTATATGAAATTTATGAGGAATTTATGAGAGCTTCAAAACTTTTTATACAGACACTGAGGGACTTTCCGAATGATGCAGAGGCTATGAGCCATAAGCTGCTTGTAAGAGCGGGGTTTATTAAAAAATTAACAAACGGTATATACAGTTATCTTCCTTTAATGAAGCGGGTTTTGGATAAAGTGTCGAAAATCACAAGAGAGGAGATGGATGCAGCAGGTGCGCAGGAACTATTGATGCCTTTTGTTCAGCCTGCGGAATTATGGCAAAAATCAGGCAGGTGGCAGGTTTACGGTAAAGAACTAATGAGAATGAAAGACAGACATGATAACGAAATGTGTCTGGCGCCTACCCATGAAGAGGTTGTAACCTCTGTTGCAGACGGGATTTTGGCTTCTTATAAACAGCTGCCCGTTAATTTGTATCATATCCAGCTTAAATTCAGGGATGAAATCCGCCCCAGATTTGGCCTTTTAAGAGGCAGAGAGTTTATAATGAAGGATGCATACAGTTTTCACACCTCTGAAGAATCTCTTGATGAAGAATATCAAAATATGGCGCAGGCTTATAAAAAAATATTTAAGCGCTGCGGGCTTGAAACCCGTATGGTGCAATCGGATTCAGGAGCTATCGGCGGCTCTGTGAGCCATGAATTTATGGTTCTTGTGGATACTTCCGTGGGTGAAGATGATGTATTTTACTGTGATAAATGCGGTTACAGCGCAAATTCTAACCATGCGATATCTAAGCTGCCTGAAATGGAGACGAGTGGCGGATTTAACGGCAAACAAACCGTGGATACGCCAAATGTTAAGACAATTGAAGATTTAGCAAAGTTTTTTAATATTAATGAAAATTGCATTTTAAAAGCCGTATTGTATATTGCAAGCTTTGCTGATGAAAAAACTCCGGATAAACCTGTGCTTGTTATGATTCGCGGGGATAAAGAGGTTGAAGAAACAAAATTGTCAAATGCTGTGGGTGCGCTTGAAGTACGCAAGGCGGTTGATGAAGAGGTTGTTGAAGCACTTGGCTGTGCACCCGGATTTTTGAGTTTTTTGGGCGCCGGCAATAAAAATATAGAAATTTTATTTGATGAATCCGCGCGCGGTATGAAAAATTTTGCAATAGGTGCAAATGAGCCCGATAAACATATTGTGGGGTATAATTTCTCCGATATTACAAAAAATGATGTTAAGGAAGTTAAATTTTACGATATTTCTCTTGTGAAAGCAGGAGAAGGCTGTCCTGACTGCGGCGAACCCCTGAAAATTACAAGAGGGATTGAGGTAGGCAATATTTTTAAACTCGGAACAAAATATTCTAAGCCCATGAATGCTGTATATACTGATGAAAACGGCAAAACTCACCCCTATATTATGGGATGCTACGGTATCGGAATTTCAAGAACCGCTTCTGCTGCGGTTGAAAGATACCATGATGAGTTTGGAATCATCTGGCCGCTTGAGATTGCGCCTTATCATGCTGTGGTTGTGCCCGTAAATACCAATGAAGAAGAGCAGGTAAAACTTGCCGAAGATATTTATAAAAAACTTCAAGATGCAGGTGTGGAAGTAGTTTTGGATGACAGAAACGACAGAGCAGGGGTTAAATTCAAAGATGCCGATTTAATAGGATACCCGTTCCGCATAACCGTCGGAAAAACAATCTCCGAGGGGCTTGTAGAATTTAAAAAACGCGACGAAAAGGATGTTTTAAAATTAACTCCTGATGAAGCTGTAAAACTTGTTATTGAAAAAGTCAGCGCCATAAAATAACTTTAAGTATTTTAAGCAAAAGAGGTTATGTAAAAATTGTTAAATTCCGAATTAAAAATTTCAATATGTCATATGTATCCTGATTTATTAAATATTTACGGGGATATGGGGAATATTCTTGCTCTTAAAAACAGGCTGCAATGGCGTGATATTGAGGTTGAAATTGTTGAGGTTAAAGCAGGCGAGCGGGTTAACTATAAAAAACATGATATTTATTTTATAGGCGGAGGGCAGGACCAGCAGCAGATTATGGCATCTTTGGAATTGCAGAAAAATAAAGATGCAATTTTTAAAGCGGCCCTTGATAATAATTCCGTTTTTCTTGCAATTTGCGGCGGATATCAGCTTCTGGGGCATTATTACCAGCCTTTTCAAGGAGATAAACTTAGCGGCATCGGCCTTTTGGATGTTTACACAACGGCAGGCGAGACAAGGTTTATAGGAAATGTAACCGCTCAGGCTAAATTTTTAAAGAAAAAAACCGTTGTGGGGTTTGAAAATCATTCAGGGCTTACATTTTTAAATAAGGATGCGGAGCCTTTTATGAAGGTGAAAATCGGGCATGGCAACAACGGGAAGGATAAGACCGAAGGGGCAAGGAACAGAAATGTTTTTGGGACATATCTGCACGGGCCTTTATTGCCTAAAAATCCTGAATTATGCGATTATTTGATAAGTTTAGCTTTAAAGAAAAAATATGAGTGTGATATTCCTTTGTTGAAATTAAATGATGATATTGAGGGATTTGCACATAAGGACAGGGTTGGCGCAAAGTATTAATTCTTAAGCCGGTTTGGCCGTTTGTTGTTATGTTGAAATTTTATCCCGCGCGGGCTTTGTTGTGTTTGGATTTGGATTTTTTCTCCATAAAATCATTATGTAAACAGGACGCGGGATTCGCCCGGTCGTAGCCCGGCTAAAAAATTCATAATTAATTTTGCGACGCGAATTTTTTACGGTCCTTTTTTGCATAATGATTTTATTTCGCAAAAATAACGGCTTTTTTGAATTAATTATTTTTTAATAAAAGCCCTTGATATTAGCTGTGATTTAAGAATTTTTAAGCGGTCAAAATCATGGAAAAGCATGGGGCGCATGGGTTTTGCCATGTTAAGAATTGTAAAGAAAAGGATACAAAAGGAAAAAGAAAAGGCAATTTTTTAATGAAGAAATTCTTTATTATAGTGTAAGGTTAGTTTAAATTTAAAATTTCAGGTTAGGAAAAGAAAACAAAGAACTTTTAAGTTTAAGCAAATGAAGGAAGAACTTAGGTTAGGAGGCAGACGATGTCTTGGGTAATGTTGTCGTTAAGGAAAGTTGCGCTGAAGCAAAGAATGAGCAACTTCGAAATGAAATTAACTCAAATATCTCAAAGACTGCAGGATTTGCAAAGTTATGCAAATAACATCGCCGATGGTGTTATAACCTACAATGAAGCTGCTACCTGTCCTTCCTCTCTCTTTGGCACTCAAATGGATTTTATGGCAAATTCTTCAGGAATTGCTTATCAATCCGCACAAATTAAAACAGATGCTTATATCCAGCAGATGCAGGGGCTTCAAATGCAGACAGGCGGACAATATAACTACGCTCAAAATTCAATTGATGCCACTTATGCAAATTCAGAACAGGCATATTTATTATTTAATGAAATTTATAAACAAGAATTGGAAGAATACGCAAAAGAAGTCAGCGCTCAATTGAATGAAGAAGAAAAAGCTCTTCAAACGGAACAGGAAAGAATTGAGACTCAATTAAAAGCGGCAGAAGCAGAATATAACAACTTATCTCAAAGAATTGATTCAAATATTCAAAGAGATGCAATTAAATTCTCCGCATAAAAAAGTTTAACTCCTAATCAATTAAACTTATAACCTTAATTCGCCAATCGTCTTTCGATTGGCTTTATTTTTGTTTGTACGGCGGGTTTTTATGATAAATGGTGAAAATATTTTAAATGTGCTATTGATTTTGACTTTATTTTCTCTTAAGATTTATTTATAAACATTAAATTTTGTTTTCAAAAAAACTTAATATGTGTTAATATATGTTTATAAAAATCAATATTTCGTAATGGAATATTTGGAATAACAAAAGGGAAAAGATAGGATTTTTTTAAGAATGACTGACGATTTGCAAAATGAAACGGGTGAAGTGAAACAAAAAATTCTCGTGGCAGATGATGAAGCCAGTATCAGAAGAATTTTAGAAACCAGACTTAAAATGGTGGGCTATGATGTTGTGACGGCAGAAGACGGCGAAGAAGCCGTTGAAGTGTACAATAAAACCATGCCTGATCTTGTAATTTTAGATGTTATGATGCCGAAAATGGACGGCTACGGTGTAACGCGTGAAATAAGAAGAACATCTGATGTTCCGATTATTATATTAACTGCTCTCGGGGATGTATCAGAAAGAATTACGGGCTTAGAATTAGGCGCTGACGATTATGTTATTAAACCTTTCAGCCCGAAAGAGCTTGAAGCCAGAGTTAAAGCGGTATTAAGACGTACCACAACAAAAGAAATATCCGTTCCTTCAGGTAAAACGGCTAAAAACGTTATTACAACAGGAAGTATCAAGATTGATACCGCAAGACGTCAGGTATACAGAAAGAATGAAAGAATAAGATTGACAGGCATGGAATTCAGCCTTCTGGAATTGCTTGTTAATAATTCAGGGCAAGCTTATTCAAGAAATGAGATATTGCAGCATGTATGGGCTTATCCGCCGGATCATCGTATTGATACAAGGGTTGTAGACGTTCATATTTCAAGATTACGTTCAAAACTTGAAGCAGACCCTGCAAATCCTGAATTAATTTTGACCGCGCGCGGTATCGGATATATGTTTCAGAGAATAAACTAAAATATGGAAAATATTTTATAACATGCTACCCTGAACACGTTCAGGGTCTTGTTATATAAGGAATTATTAATGAAGATAGAATTAATAAAAAGATTAAACACCGATAATAAAATGGCAAAAAACATTCTTGTTATCGGTGTTTTTCATGGAGATGAAGAACAGGGCGAGTTTTTTATAAATAAATATCTCGGGCGCGCTGCAAATGCTGATTTTTGCGGGTCAGCGGGTGCTTTGGATATTGAATACGGCGGAAAAAATAATCTCTATTATATTCCGAGGCTGAATTTTGCCAAAACGCGCGTAAATAAAAACGGAGTAGATTTAAACAGAAATTTTCCCACTAAAAATTGGGGGGAAGATACATCTGCCGCGGGAGAAAATGCGGCTGATTATTTTGGCGGAGAGGCCGCAGGGAGTGAAAATGAAACGCAATTTGTTGTATCTTTAATGGATGAAATTAATTTTGATGCGGTTATAACCATCCATGCCCCTTATAAAATAGTAAACTATGACGGGGATAGAGGCGGCGAAGCCTTAAAGCTTGCGCAAAAAATATCCGAAATTACGGGGTATCCCGTGCAAAAAGATATAGGATATCCTTGCCCCGGGAGTTTTGGGACTTATGCAGGCGTTGAAAGGGATATCCCTGTTATCACCGTTGAGGTAGATGAGGATATCCCTGTAAATCAACTATATTTTAAATTTGAGAAGCTTTTTGAATTTTTGGAAAATGAATATTAGACTGTTTGATAGAACCGAAGTCTTTATTAACCGGCATGTGCCGTTGATTCTCTGTTTTCAACACCCTTTTGAATCAAATCGGACATTTTGTTATAGATATTTGAGTAGGTTTTGCCGCCTTGAAGCATATCTTCGTTGAATGCTGCAGCAGCATATGTCATCTGGTCAAAATTAAATATACCGTCGAGTTCTGCATTAGCACCGCTGCCTTCTATGGTGATTGCAGTGTTTTGATTTTGTGCTTCCATGTTGAAATTTATATCCGATGCAATGTATGAGAATGCAACTTCATTTTTTTCAAGAACGCCGCTTTCATCAACATCATACATGTTAAATATACTGCTTAAGCCCATTAATTGTTCAAGTTCTTCGTCGCTTGTTTCTAAATCACTGTATGTGCTGCGGTAGAAGGCAATCTGCTGAGCTGCAAATTCATCATATTCAATTACACCGTCTTTTACGCCGTTTTCATCTTCTTTGTCGTTTTCTTCCATATGTTGTTCTGTGAGCTCTAAAATGGCGTCAATATACTCTTGTTCTTTGTTTTCTTCGCTAAGCTCAACTATTTGGAAGCTTTTCGGAGCTTCTTTGTTTTCTTCATTTAAGCCCGCTAATTGCTGCATATATTGCTTTTGCGCATCCAGAAGATTTTTGTAAGCATCTTCAATGCAGTTTTGCCCGCCGTTTTGTTCAAAATTATCACCTGTGGCCTGCGGTTCTTCTTCGCCAAGGCCGTTAAGATTCAGGTTTGTGCCTGCATATATTAAATTCGGATTTGCAATACCGTTATCTTTGGCGATTTCAAGGGCTTTTTGGTAAGCTGCATTACCGCTTAAACCATATTTTTCTTTTGCGATTTTTGTTAGTGTGTCGCCGCTTTTAATTTGGTAAACTTCTGTCATTTCTAACCGTCTTTCTTTCAGATTGTATATACTTCACATATCTTACGTATATATAAAAACAAAATGAACCCTGTAATTTCAAGATTCATTTTGTTTGTTACAATTCTTAATATTGTTTGATTTTTTAAAGCTATACAATGCTTTCAGGTATTATTAATCAGCAAGCTCTATTTTATCAACATCAACTATCACACCGCCCTGTTCTCTTTCAAGCTCGCCTTCAATAATAACGGTATCTTTAGGGCCTGCCTTTACGCCGTTCCAATTATCGTCATCAATTTCAATTTTAACTGTACCTGTATTATCTTTAAACATATAAGTTTCTTTGCCCAGTTTTGATACAATTTTACCTTTTAATTTTACATATACGCTGCTTCCGAGTTTTTTTGCCTGCAAAACGCTTGTTATTTCAGTATCTGAAGCACCCGTATATCCGCCTTTATCACCCGGCATATATTCAAAATCATAGTAGTGATATTCTGTTTGAAGATTTCTTGTGTGATGGTGAGCAAAGGTTTCCTGAACGCTGAATACCATAACAAATGCTGTAATTAATATCGCGAGTTTTTTCATAAATTGTTTCTCCTTATCCGGTAAATAAATATAGGATATTTTATCATAATCTTTTATAAAATACATGGAGCTCACACCAACTCTGTTGCATTATAAGGGCAATCAACAGTTCATTAAAATTTCATAAACTTCATCCGGTGTGATATTGTGTTTTTCGCCAAGAACCATATTTCTTTCTTTAAATCTTTCCGAAATCTTTTTAGCGGCATCAAGTTTATTTATGCCGTAATCTGAAAGATTTGTTCTTCTTCCTAGAGATTCAAAGAACTTTTTGGTTTTTTTGATTGTGATATCCGCAAGGATATTTTTTGGCAGGAATTCATTTGCGCCGAATACTTCTACCGCCATCTTTGCAAGTTTATTCATTTTATCGCGTTTTCTATTCTTCCAAACGCGTGTAAGTACAACCGCTAAGGATTCGCCATGGTCTATGCCGTAAAGCGCTGTTAATTCATGTCCTATCATATGGGTTGACCAATCCTGCACGCATCCTAAAGACATCCAGTAATTCAGCCCGCATGTTGCACACCAGAATATATTGGCGCGTGCTTCATAATCATCCGGCTTTTGAAGAACCTTTTTAGCTTCTTTCATTAAAGTTTTAATGAGCCCTAGCATCCATTCATCCTGAAGCGGTGTATTAACTTCATATGTTGCATACTGCTCCATTGTATGCACAAAGGTATCTACAATGCCGTTTACCGTTTGTTTTTCAGGAAGCGAGAATGTTGTTTTCGGGTCTATGATTGAAAATTTGGGATATACATAATTTGAATGGAAGGCAAGTTTTTCTTTTGTTTCAAGTTTTGATATAACGGCACCGTTATTCATCTCAGAACCTGTTGCAGGAAGGGTAATAATATCACCCAGAGGAATTGCATCTTTAATTTCGGCGCCTTCGGATAGAATAGTCCACGGGTCGCCTTCAAATTTTGCGGCCGCTGCGATAAATTTTGTACCGTCAAGTGTTGAACCGCCTCCGACAGAGAGAAGGAAATCGATATTTTCATTTTTTACAATTTCAACCGCTTTTATTAAGGTTTCAAATTTCGGGTTAGGTTCAATTCCTCCGAATTCCATAACGGTATGCTCACTCAATGCTTCCATTACCTGTTTATAAATCCCGTTTTTTCTGATAGAACCGCCGCCATAGGTCATAAGGATTTTTTTATCTTTGGGTATTTCATCTTTAACTTTTGAAATTGTGTCAGCTCCGAAAATAACTTTTGTCGGAGCCTGAAATTCAAAATTCTGCATTTAAAATTCTCCTTCCCTTTAATAAATAGAGTATTATCCATACCGGTAATAACTATTTTTAATAATAACATATATTATCTTTTTGTAGATTATAAGGATGGTTATAAAATTGGGCACAAATCAGAAAATATTTATAAGGTTTTTATTTATATTTATGTGCTCAGTAATATTTTGCGCTGCAGGTTTTTGCGGCGAAAAATTAAAGGAAAAAGACAGAATTCAATATATTAATATTGATTTTTTTAAGCGCTTTAATGATGAATGCCTTATAAAATATATAATTCTCGGGATAAATAATAATTATAATCTGAAAAATTTAAGGCTTAAAATTAATGAGCTTTATCAGGTTAAAAATACGGAAATTTCAAAACTGTTTCCTGATTTAAGCGTTGGGGCAAACTATCTGGGGATAAAAATTCCTCATGTTGCTTTTCCTTATCAGGGTTTCAGGGATAATGCCTTTGCGCTTCCTTTTATAACACACTGGGAAATTGATTTATTCGGCAAAAGAAAAAATAAAATTGATATGAAACGTGAGGATATTAATGCTGCAATTTATGAAGAAAAAGGAGCGGCAATTTCTCTTGCGGGAGAAATTGCGGGAGCGTATTTTAATATTGCAAATTTAGATGAGCAGATTAATATTCAAAATAAAATTATCGAAAATAAAAAGGAAAAATTACGGCGGGTGCAAAAAAGCTTTGATAACGGGGTTGTAGGAAAAATTGAGCTTAATAATATTAAAAAAGAAGTATCGGCTGAAGAAATTATATTGAATAATTATAAAAAGCAAAAGGAAGAATTTAGTTCAAGACTTTCTTATTTAACAGGGGAAGCACCTTCAGATTGTTATGAGGTGCAGAATATTAAAGAAATAGAATATGCGGGGAAAATACCTGATTGCATCAAGGGGGATGAAATTTTAGGGCGTCCGGATATTCTTCAAAAAGAGGCGGGCTTAAAAAAGGCAAAAATTGATGTTACCCTTGCAAGGAAGGCGTTTTTGCCCGATATAAACGTATTTGGTGTATTAATGTTTTCAACTTTAACACCGAATTTTTTATGGAAAGGCGCTGTTGCTAATTTGATGGCAGGGGCAACAGAAAAGATATTTACGGGCGGAAAGAGGATTTTTGATATAAAACAGAAAAAATTTGTATATGAAAAAATGCTTAACGAATATTTGGATACGGACCTTAAGGCGCTAAAAGAGGTGAATGACACTTTATATAATTTAAAGCAGGATGAGGCAACATACAGGGTAAATCTTACAAATTTGAATTTTGAAGAGGACAATTTTATCAGGGTTTCAAATTCTTATAATTCAGGAGTAAAAGGGGTTGTCGATGTTTTAAATCAGGATAATGAATTTTTGTATGAGCAATCAAAGGTATTGAATTCAAAGGTGCAGAAATTTATTGATTTAATTTCTTTATATAAGGCTCTCGGGGGTGAAATATAAGCACTATGAAAAAATGGCAGATATGGCTGATTGTTTTAATTTTTGCGGCTGTTATTGCGGCGGGTTTATATTTTTTATTTTTTAAAAAGAAAAATGATAATGAAATTTTATTATACGGAAATATTGAAATCAGAGAAGTTGCACTTTCATTCAGGGTTTCAGGCAAATTGCAGGATTTGTATTTTGAAGAGGGGGATTACGTTAAAAAAGGGCAGGTTCTGGCAAGACTTGAAAAGGATACTTATACTGCGGATTTAGGAGAAGCAAAAGCAAAAATGGCGCAGACACTTGCCGTTAAAATAAATACAAATGATATTTACAAAAGAAACCTTGCACTTTGTGCGGATGAAACAATTTCAAAAGAAGAATGCAAAAATATTTTAACCAACAAAAATAAGGCTGCTGCGGATTATGATTTTGCGGCGGCCCAATTTCAAAATGCAAAAATTGCACTTTCGGATACGGAATTAATTGCACCGAATGACGGAATAATTTTAACAAGGATAAATGAAAAAGGAACCATTCTTGCTTCGGGGGTGCCTGTTTACAGTATGTCTTTATTTAAACCGCTCTGGGCGAGAGCCTATATTAAAGAAGAGGATTTGGGGCGTATAAAGCTCGGGCAGAAGGCTTATATTTCATCGGATTCTACACGCGGACGCGAATTTAAGGCGCATATCGGATTTATTTCGCCCGTTGCGGAATTTACCCCGAAAACCGTTGAAACTGTGTCTCTTCGAACGGATTTAGTGTACCGTCTCAGGGTAATTATTGATGAAGACGGGGAGGATAATTTGTATTTAAGACAGGGCATGCCCGTAAATATAAGAATTCCGCTTGAAAAACCGCTTGAAGAAAATACAAAGGGCGCTGAATGTGGGCGATGATATTATTTATGTAAAAAAACTTTTTAAAACCTTTAAAGGGGAAAAAGCGCTTGCGCTAAACGATATTGAATTTATTTTAAAGAAAAAGCAGATGGCAGCGCTTATAGGACCTGATGGAGCGGGGAAAACAACTTTTTTAAGAATACTCTGCGGGCTTTTAAGACCTGATAATATTAAAAGCAGTACGGCCGGCAGGAAAGCAGGCATGGATGACGGCCGAGTGCAGGGGAGCGGAGAAGTTTTGATTAACGGGATTTCACCGTTTGACAGCGGGGAAAGTCTTGCAAAAGTTAAAAAAATAATAGGGTATATGCCGCAAAAATTCGGACTTTATGAGGATTTAACCGTTATAGAAAATTTAAATTTATTTGTATCCTTAAATACCTTAAATGGCAGCAGGGAAAAATTGCGCGATAAAACGCAGGATGATAAAGAGTTGATTAATACCTTGCTTGAATTTGCAGGACTTATTGATTTTAAAACCCGTCTTACAGGGAATTTATCAGGTGGGATGAAGCAGAAACTCGGGCTTTGCTGTACTTTAATTACAAAACCCGAGCTTCTGCTGCTAGATGAACCTTCTGTCGGGGTGGATCCCGTTTCGCGGCTTGAACTTATGGAGATTGTAAAAAAACTTGTATTCGAAAACGGAATTTCTGTTATATGGTCCACTTCTTACCTTGATGAAGCGGAAAATTTTGAGCAGGTATTTTTGCTGTCCGAAGGAAGAAAAATTTATGACGGCACTCCTAAAATACAGACAGGAGAAGCTTTTGAAGATTTTGTAATAAATAAAATAAAGGAAAATCGCACAAATGCTTTGAAAGAAGCTGCAATAGAGCAGATAACAAAAGGGTTTTCGGATGTTATCCCGGAAAATACGGTTACAATTTACGCTGAAGGCCTTACAAAAATTTACGGCAAAGGAAAAAAGCAGTTTGTTGCGGCGAATAATGTTAATCTTTCAATTAAAAAAGGAGAGATTTTCGGGCTTTTGGGGCCAAACGGGGCAGGAAAATCCACAACCTTTAAAATGCTCTGCGGACTTATCAGTGCAACAAAAGGGTATAGCAGCATTATGGGGGTGCGGATGGATGAAAATCCAAGCCTTGCGCGCAGTTATCTCGGGTATATGGCGCAGAAATTTTCTCTTTTCGGAGATTTAAGCGTGGTGCAGAATTTAAATTTTTTTGCAGGGGTGTACGGTCTTTCGCTGATGGATGGAAAACGCAGAATTGCTGCTCTTCTTGAGGTTTTTGATTTAAAAAAATACAAAAATTATGATGCAAAAAATCTGCCTTTAGGCTACAAGCAGCGGCTCGCATTGTCATGCGCCATTGTACATAATCCTCCCGTGTTATTTCTGGATGAACCTACATCAGGGGTTGATCCTTTATCAAGGCGGGAATTCTGGAATCAGATAAATTTTTTATCAAAAAACGGTACCACGGTTTTAATTACAACCCATTTTATGGATGAGGCGCAGTTTTGCAACAGAATAAGCATGATTTTTAAAGGAAAGACACTTGTGACTGATACGCCAGATAACCTGAAAAAGCTTGCTGCAAGCGAGAAAAACCCTAAGCCCACCATGCAGGATGCTTTCATAGAGCTTATTTTAAGAGAAAGAGAGAACGCAAAACAGTTTCAGGGCGGCGAGATATCGGATGCCGGAGGTGCTAAATGAGGATGGAGGCTGTATTTGCACTTGTAAAAAAAGAAATTTTTCAGATTAAACGTGATTTTTCAAGCATTTTAATAGCATTTTTGCTCCCTGTTATTTTATTGTTTCTATTCGGGTTCGGGATAAATTTTGATACAAATACGGTAAAAATCGGTGTTATTCTTGAGGATAAAACGCCTGTAACCGTTGAAATACTTGATACAATGCGACATTCAAGATATCTGGATGTAATTGTATATAATTCAAGAAATGATGCCGCCCATGCGCTTGAAGCAGGCCATATAAAGGGTTTTGCCGTTATAAGAAGCAATTTTACCAGAAATTTCAGGCTACAAGGGGCGCAAGAAGCACAAACGGCAGGGCAAAAGGCAGGGCAAAATAAGTACCCTAAACCTGAAATTCAAGTAATTACGGACGGTTCGGAGCCGAATGTTGCAAAATTTGTATCAGCCTATATTATAGGCGCGCTTTCTGTTTATAAAGGGGTTAAAATGATTGAAAACCCTGCATTAAGAGGGCAGGGCGGGGGTAAAATCAGCATTGTTCAAAGATTCTGGTATAATCCTTCTTTAAAAAGCTCCTATTTTATTTTACCGGGGTCTTTAGCCATTATTATGACAATGATTGGCACTGTGCTTACCGCTCTTGTTATTGCGCGGGAATGGGAAAGAGGCACGATGGAAGCAATTTTGACTACAAATGTTACAAAGGGCGAATTTCTGTTATCAAAATATATCGCTTATTTCTTGCTTTCGATGGTATCCATCCTGTTTTCTTTAATGTTAATTATATTTGTTTTCAGGGTGCCTTTTTACGGCTCGTATCTTGCTTTTATGGTGGTTTCCGCATTTTTCATGCTCGGTGCTCTCGGGTTCGGATTTGTTGTTTCAACGGTTTCAAAGGATCAGTTTGTGGCAAGCCAGATAGCGGGCGTTGTCGGGTTTATGCCTGCTATGATGCTCTCGGGGCTTATTTATGAAATTAATTCCATGCCATGGTTTTTAAGGTTTTTAACATGTTTTATTCCTGCAAGATATTATGTTTCAAGTATTTCAAGCCTTTTTTTATCGGGAACCATTTTGGAAACAATTGTTATAAATTCAATAATACTCGGTGTTTTTGCACTTTTAATGTTTATTATTTTGTATAAAATTACACCTGAAAATCTTGAGGAGCAGGCTTTATGACGGGAATAAATTTTAAAAGGCTTGCTGCATTAATAATTAAGGAATTTTATTCTGTCTGGAGAGATAAAAAGAGCCGTGCACTTTTATTTTTACCGCCTTTAATACAGCTGTTTTTATTTTCTCATGCAGCAACTCTTGATATAGATAATATTACGGCTGCTGTTTTGAATGAGGATTCTACGCCTGTTTCAAGGGAATTTTTGAACAGAATTTCGGGTTCAAAATATTTTAAAAAAGTTTACTATGTAAAAAATTTGAAAGAATTAAAGAATGAACTTGATACAGAACATGTAAGAGGCGGAATTTATATTAAAAATGATTTTACAAAGAAATATTTAAGCAAACAAAACCCCGAAATTGAGGTAATTCTGGATGGCAGACACACAAACGGAAGCCAGATTATAGGAAATTATTTAACGGAAATTGCGGAAGATTTTCAAGGCGTAACGGGCGGCATGCAAAATGAAACGGCGGGCGGTAAAATAGATGTGATTGTGAGAAACTGGTATAATCCGAATTTATACTATCACTGGTTTATAATATCATCCCTTGTCGGGATTTTATCAATGTCGATGGTGCTTTTGCTATCGGCTCTTTCCCTTGCAAGAGAAAAGGAATCCGGTACTTTTGATGAATTGCTTGTAACTCCTTTAAAGCCTTATGAAATTGTAATCGGGAAGCTTGTTATTCCGTTATTTTTCGGGGTAATTGACGCCGCTTTAATTCTGCTTGCGGCAAAATACATATTTCATCTTCCTATGGAGGGAAGCATCCTGCTTTATTTCTTTGCGCTTATATGGTTTCTTATTGCTATTTCGGGTGTCGGACTTTTTATTTCATCATTTGCAAAAACACAGCAGCAGGCCATGCTTTTAGTGTTTGTTTTTATGTTTCCTGCCATGATTTTATCAGGGTACAGCGCGCCTGTTGAAAATATCACGCCGCAATTTTTACAAAACCTTACAGTTATTAATCCTTTAAGGTTTTTTCTGGTTATTTCAAAGGGGATTATATTAAAAAATATTAACTTTTATTTATGTGTGTTAAATTTAATCCCCATATTTTTTATCTCAATTTTTACGCTTTTTATTGCAAATTATTCATTTAAAAACAGACTTGAATAATTTTGAAAATGACTACACAGAGAGGATTATACGGAATGTGTCTTATTTATTAAGTTTTGTAAAAGTATATACTTTATAGATAAAACGGGATTTTTTTAAACTTATCAGTGGATTTTTATTTAAACCATGTTTATTTTTCATAAAAAATGTACTATAATTAAAAACATAAATTTGCCTAGTGCGAAAAGTAATTAGATGTAAATATGAAAGGTAAAAATCGATGAGAAAGAGTTTAGGTTTTACTTTAGCGGAAGTTTTAATCACTTTGGCTATCATTGGTGTAGTTGCAGCTATGACTATTCCTTCTGTTATCGTAAATACAAACCAACAAGAATTTAAAACCGGCCTTAAAAAGGCAGTTTCAGTATTAAACCAGGCAATTACAATGAATGTTGCTCTAAACAACACAAGCCCTGCTGATACTGTTGATAGCGCTCAGTATGATGCTACAAAAGATGACAACCTTTTAGGCTATCTTGCACAAAGATTGAATGTTATCAAAGTAACAACCGCAACAAAAGTTGGCGGCAACCACGCATTCTATACTTCAGACGGTATGAGATTTGAGTTCCCGACTACCGCTAAAGCTCCTTTACAAAAAGCTCAATGCGGCGACGGTCTTAAATATGATTCTAACAATGTAATACAACAGCCTTGTTTAATCCTTGTTGACGTTAACGGTGACAAAAAGCCGAATCCGCCTTCAGGAAATGCAAGCAGCTATATAACCGTTCCTGCTAACAGCACAAAAATCAATGATATCTTTAATATCATGATTACTGACCTGTCAGCTATTCCTTACGGTACAGTTGCACAAAGAACAATGTTCCAAAACGACTAATTTAAAAAGTTAGTTTAAAAGGAAATTTGAAAGTCCTCTTGATTTTTCAGGAGGGCTTTTTACATTGTAAAACATGATAAAATCAACATGATTTACAAATTTTTAAGAGCCATACTCTGAAAGCTTTACTTTTCTTTTGGTTTATTTTATTATAATGGGTAATATAACAAGGTATTGAAGCGGCTTTAAGGTATGCCGCAAAAGCCTTCAAAATAAGGAGAAAATAAAATGCCTAAAATGAAAACACACAGGTCTGCCAACAAGCGCTATAAAGTTACCGCTTCAGGCAAAATCTTAAGACGTCAGGCAGGAAAAGGACACCTTCTTGCTCACAAAAGCCCTGCAAGAAAGAACAGATTGACAGGGATGGTTGAAGTTCCTTCATGTAATTTAGATTTAATTACAAAGGAATTGCCGTACATCAGGTATTCAAGATAAGGAAGGTGAACTATGAGAGTTAAACGCGGAAATGTTTTAAGAAAAAGACATAAAAAAATATTAAAATTAGCCAAGGGCTTTATCGGCGCCAGAAGCAGAATATTTAAAGTAGCAAATCAAGCTGTTATGAAAGCATTAAAGTATGCTTACCGCGACAGAAGAGTTGTTAAAAGAAATATGAGATCTTTATGGATTGTAAGAATTAATGCTGCAGTTCGTGAATATGGTTTATCATATTCTAAATTTATGAATCTGCTTAAAAAAGCTGATATTCAGGTAAACAGAAAAATGCTGGCAGAACTTGCAGTAAATGAACCTGAAGCTTTTAAAGTTATTATTGATACAGTTAATAAGTAATAAATAAATTTAAACTAAGGTTTTAAAACTCCTTCCGGGGGAATTTAGCGGAAGGAGTTTTGTCTTTGTGTATTTTTACCACAATTGTGTTTTATTATTTGTAATATCTTTAATCATTTCTCTGAGCATTAAGTGCTGTGCTCTTGTGGTTTCGTTTATGTATAAAATTTTATAGTATTCTTTCTTTTGCCTAATTTGTCTTTTTAATTCTTTGATATCACCTGCAATAAAGATTTTATTTTTCTTGAGTTCTTTTTTGCACTGTTTTTGATACCATTTGCATTTTGTTTTGTTTAATTCATCTTCTCTTAAAAGATAACTTTCCAAACTTAGGGCTATGGGTCTAAGTGCGGCATACTCCATTGTGCGGATTGTTTCTATTTTTTCAAGTTCTTTTGTATTGAAATTTAAAGTCTGAATTTCAATATAATTATTCTGTCTTGCATCAAGAGACTTTCTTGGTGCTGTTTGCTTTGCAAGGCTTATTTGCGATAAGCAGGCGCAAATACAGATGATAAAAAATATTACCGATACAATTTTATTCATACTTATTTTATGCCCCAGTTGATATTTGTTTCCCACTTGTGCCTGTTGTAATATTTAATATCATTCGGCGGAATTTTAGGATTTTGTATTTTTATATCCTTTCTTGCGAGAAGTACGAAATTATTGCTTGCAATAATCGGTATCCACCCTTTTTTTGTAAGCCTAATGTAGAGTGTGCCGTATGACTTTTCCAAAATAACGTAGTCAATGTGTTGTTTATAAAATTCATAGCTCCAATTTTCGCCTATGTATATTGTGCGCATTTGTTCCAATAAACCAGGTTCATAAGTTTCTTCATATCTTCCGTCCATAAAAATATAATTATCCGGGTATAATTTATAGGCAAGGTAGCTTCCATAGTGAAAATTTGCAAAAACATTACCTTTGAGATTATTTATCTTTAAAAATTCCGCTTCAACGTATGGATATTCATTAACAGTTCCTTCTACAGGTTTTGTTTTTATTGTAAATATGAAAGAGATTAAAATTAATAAAAATAACATAATTTCTTTTATATTGTTTATTTTGTTCGGCAGTTTTTTATTGAAAATTTTATAAACATCATCATATAAGAATACCGCAGCTGAAAAAGCAAAAAATGGCATAATTCTCAGTGTTTTTATTGATAATAATAATAAAATAATGAGTGCAAGAGCTTTTGTTTTATCCAGAGAATTATATAAAATGACAATTTTATCTTTCAGGGCGGATGCATTGATTTTTCTGTATTTTTTAATTAGGCAGCAGGCTGAAATTGCTGCTATTGAAAATGCCCAGAACTTGTATTTAAGAAAACTTGCCATATACTTTTTGTCAAAAATGGAGCTCCATTCCGTTATAATCGGGCGATCCAATGTTATTGCGTAAAATAGGAAATATACATATTTTATTCCGTAAGGGTTTATAAACATTGCAAGAATTGAAAAAATTCCCGTTAATATATAAGGTTTATACGTTTTTTTATTTAAAAATTCGCCAACTGCATATATAAAAAGAAGCCCGAGCCCGGTAAAGCAGCCGCCGTGGATATTTGCCCACATAACCATTGAAACGGGCAGTGTCCATAAAATTTTGTAATTATTTTCAAGTCTTGATTTTTCAAGCGCATAAAACCACAGCATAAAGAAAAGAAATGATATCATATGACACCTTACCGTTGAAAAAACAACGTCAAGCGTTGATTGAATTAAGAATATAAAAAACAAAATATTTAAAGGGGCGGATTTAAAAGGATTTTCTTCCGTTTTTGAAAGGTGTTTTCTTCTGAGCAGAATTATTCTTGTAATTATAAAATAGACGAGAAATATGGTAATTGCTTTGAATATAAAAATTCCTTTATCGCCGAATTTATCAAGAATTTGATAAAATATAAGGCTTGAACCCCATTCATGGTCAAACCACTGGCGGGTGGGGCCGAATGATTGAAAGTCAAAATTTAAAAGTTTACCTGTCTGAAAAAAAGTTTTTCCGACAATAATTCTTGCCCAGAAATCATAATCAATTATTGCAGATGTTACTGATATTGTTGAAACATACAAAAATAGCGCAATATAGAATAATATAATCATTTCATATTTCCTGTTAAAATTTGATAGCCTTAAACTTAAGAATATTATATCAAAAATCTTGATGTCAGGCTTTTTTTTAGGTATTATTATTTTTGTTAAGAGGTTTAGAATTCCGGATGATTTTTATGGAAAATAAAATTTTAGAAATAAAAAAGAATGCAGCAGATGAAATTAATGCCGCTTCAAATTTAAAAGAACTTGACGAAGTTAAAAATAAATATTTATCAAGACAATCAGAGCTTAATAATTTAAAAAAGGGTTTAAAGGATATTGACCCTTCTTTAAGACCCAGAATAGGTTCTTTAACAAATGAGGTTTCAAAAGAAATTGAAAATTTAATTAAAGAGAAGAATGAGATTTTTTATTTTGAAGAATTAAATCAAAAATTATCATCCGAAAAGATTGACCCGACGCTTGACGGGACGTATATTAAAAAAGGCAGAGTTCATACCTTAACTTCAACTGTTAATGAGCTTGTTGAGATTTTTGAACATCTCGGGTTTTCATTGATTGAAAATAAGTATTCTCCCGAGGTTGAGGTTGAAAAATACAATTTTGATTTGTTAAATACGCCAAAAGAACATCCTGCACGCGATGTTCAAGATACCTATTATGCAGCAAACGCAGAACATGTGGTATTAAGAAGCCAGACATCAGGTGCTCAAATTCATGCGATGGAAAATCAAAAACCGCCGATTAGGATTATTGCACCGGGCAGAGTATACAGAAATGAATCTGTAAGTGCAAGAAAAAATAATTTATTCCACCAGATTGAAGGGCTTTGCGTGGACAAAGATGTTACTTTTACTGATTTAAAAGGAACATTGAATGAATTTATAAGACTTTATTTCGGCTCATCCCGCCCCACAAGGTTTAGAAACAGCTTTTTCCCGTTTACGGAGCCTTCTGCGGAAGTTGATGTGCAATGCATTATGTGCGGCGGAAAGGGATGTTCTACATGCTCTGGTACCGGCTGGCTTGAAATACTCGGATGCGGTATGGTGGATCCCAATGTTTTAGAAGGTGTCGGAATTGATTCAAGTGTATATTCAGGCTTTGCATTTGGTATGGGGATTGAAAGACTTACAATGCTTAAATATGCAATTGATGATATAAGACTGTTTTTCAATAACGATGAAAGATTTTTAAAACAGTTTTAAGCAGGTGAATATATAAAAGAGCCGCATTTTTTAAGCTGCCTTATTGCTTAGAATTTTAAGGCTGCTGAATTCCAAGCTTATAATAGAGATTTTTCTTTTCTATTATAAAAGCTGAAGAATTATCTATTTTTGCTCCGTTATCAATTAAAGTTTTTGCAATTTCTAAATTATTTTTCTTCAGTGCCGTATAAAGAATACTTTTAGAAGTTACAAGCTCTGTAAAATCAAGTTTTGCGCCTTTTTCAATTAATAATTTTGCAATTTCTGTATTATTATTTTTTGCTGCCCAGAAAAGCGGCGAATCAAATCCTGCGTTCGGGTTTGCACCGTGTTCAAGCAGAGTTTTTGCAATATCTGTTTTATTATATTTAACCGCATAAAATATTGCATATTCGCCAAAATAATCAGTATTCGGGCTGATGCCGGCTTTCAGCATCAAGTCTACATTTTCTTTTTTATTCTTTTTGATTTGCTTTATAAATTCTTCGCTTGAAAACCGAAGCTTTTTTGCTTTCATTTGTTCTTTTGCAAGACGAATTTTTTCTTTTTCTTTGGGGGTTAAATTTTGTTTATTTAAGGGAATTTGCCCTGTAAAACTTGAAGTAAAAGGGGTTGAAAATTCAGACGGAGAAAAATTATCAAATGTGTATTTTATATAACTGTCTCTTTGCTCGTTATAGCTTTTTGGCTGATAAAATTCCTGTGCATAAACGTTTATGCACAGGAAAGATAGAATAAAAACCGTATAATGCCTGAAATTCATTATATTACAAGACCGCCGTCCACACCTATAACCTGTCCTGTGATGTAAGTTGCATCAACAGCTAAAAATTTAACTGTTTTTGCAATATCTTCAGGTTTCCCTAAAGTTTTAAGAGGAATTCTTTCAACAATTTTATCTACAGGCAAATCTTTTGTCATGTCTGTTTGAATAAAACCCGGAGCAACGGCGTTAACTCTGATATTGCGTGAAGCAAGCTCTTTTGCAAGAGATTTTGTGAATCCTATCATGCCTGCTTTTGCAGCTGAATAGTTTGCCTGTCCCGCATTTCCGTAAACTCCTGAAACGGACGCCATATTTACAATAGCCCCGCTTCTTTGTTTAATCATAATTTTAGAAACAGGGTTTGTTACAAAGTAGGCTGAGTTTAAATTTGTGTTAATAACAGCAAGCCATTCTTCTTCTTTCATTCTCATAAAAAGATTATCTCTTGTAATGCCCGCGTTATTTACAAGAACATCAATTCTGCCGAATTCTTTGATAATTTCATCAATTGCGGTATCTACCGCCTCTTTGTTTGAAACATCGAATTTTTTTGCAACCGCATTTTGTCCTAAATCTTTAATCTCAGATACAGTTTTGTTTGCGGCTTCTTCATTGCCGGCATAATTTATAACGATATCATATCCCGCTTTGGCCAATTCTAAAGCGCATGCTTTTCCTATTCCTCTTGAGCCGCCTGTGACAAGAGCCACTTTTTTATCATCTGTCATTTTATTTCTCCTATACATTTACAGTGGTAAGTTCATTTACCGTATTTATCAATGATTCTTTATCAAAAACGTTATATGTTTTAACGGTACTCGGGCAGATTTTTCTGTTTAATCCTGATAATACCTTGCCGTTGCCAAGTTCAATAAATGTATCAACGCCAAGGGCTAACAGTTTTTGAATTGACTGCGTCCAGTAAACCGATGAGCTTATCTGCTCGGGCATTTTCTTTTTAAAATCTTCCGCTTTTGTTGTAAGTTCAGCATCCACATTTGTTACAACCGGGATATTCGCATCATTAATTTGAAGTGTATTTACGAATGTTTTAAATTCATCAGATGCACTTTGCATTAATTTAGAGTGAAAACCGCCTGAAACAGCGAGCGGAACAACTCTTTTTGCGCCTGCTTCTTTTATAAGTTCATTTGCATAATTAACAGCTTCAAGCTCGCCCGTTATAACTATCTGATTGGGTTCATTATAGTTTGCAATTGATACAAGCCCTTTTGATGAAGCTTTTTCAAGGCATTCTTTAATTTTGTCTTCGCTTAAGCCTAAAATTGCACTCATGCCGCCTTGAGCAGAGTTTTCACATGCCTTTTGCATTAAATCCGCTCTTTTTTGAATTGCAAGGAGAGTGTTGTCTAAATCCATTACTCCTGCCGTATAAAGAGCTGAATACTCTCCTAAAGAATGCCCTAAAGCATAATCAGGCTCAATTGAACCCTTCGAAACTTCTTTTATGGCTTCAAGCGCCGCAATTGATACTGCAAGAAGGCAGCTTTGAGTATTTACGGTTTGTTTTAATAATTCATCCGGGCCTTCAAAACAAATTTTTGAAACGGATTTTTTTAAAACAGAGTCTGCTTTGTTGAATACTTTTTTTGCGGATTCAAAATTTTCAAATAAACTAAGCCCCATGCCTGTAGTTTGTGCACCTTGACCGGGGAATATAAAAGCGATTTTATTCATTAATTTCTCCTTTAAATGTGATTTAAGGCTTATTTAAGCCCCTCTCTCAATCGAACAACGGCAGAGCCCCATGCCATGCCGGCACCGAATGCGCAAAGAATTGCAACAGAAGGGGTTTTAATTTTACCGGATTGTATGCCTTCCAATAATGCTATCGGAACGGAAGCAGCCGATGTATTTCCGTATTTATCAATATTTACGATAACCTTGTCATCACTGAATTCAAGACGTTGCTGCAGCCCTTCTATAATTCTAAGGTTAGCTTGATGCGGTACAAGGTAATCAACGTCTTTGGGTTCCAATCCCGCATCCTCAAGGCATTTCATAATAGACTCGGGCATTGTTTGAACAACGAATTTGTATACATCTTTGCCGTTCATTGTTATTTTATGCTGTCCTGCGCAGGCAGGCTCAACAAGCGGGCAGTTATCCCCCGTTAAATTCATTGTTATATGTTTTCCCATTGTGCCGTCTGCATTGACATTCAGGGCAATAATATCATCCGTGCCATCTTTTGCTTCGCTTATTAAAATTGCGCTTGCGCCGTCGCCGAATAATACACAGCTTCCTCTGTCCGTCCAGTCTAAGAATTTTGAATTTGTATCTGTTGCAACAAGAAGCACGTTTTTATATTTGCCTGTTGCAATCATTGAACGGCCGATTTCAAGCGCATAAATCATGCCGGTGCAGGCAGCTGTTATATCAAATGCTATTGCATTTTTTGCGCCTATGGCATCTTGAATAACACATGCAGTTGAAGGGTAGATATTATAAGGGTTTGAGGATGCAACAATAATTGCATCGACATCAATTCCTTCAACGCCTGATTTTTTCATGGCATCAAGTGCTGCATTTATGCCGAACAAAGTTGAATTTTCGTCGCCGCTTGCAATATGTCTTTGTTTTATACCCGTTCTTGTTGAAATCCACTCATCAGATGTATCTAAAATCTTTGTTAAATCATCATTTGTAATAACTGTATCGGGTACTGACATCCCGAGAGCGAGTATTTGTATGGGTTTATAGTTCATTATTGTTTCCTTTTTTGGTTTATTGTTTATTCAAAAAATTCTGATATTTTTTTATTTACGCCTGTTTCAACTGCTTCTTTTGCAACGCGCACAGCGTTTTTAATAGCATATGCCGTGCTTCTGCCGTGAGCAATTACGGTAATTCCTTTAACTCCTAAAAGCAAAGCACCACCGAATTCTTCATAGTTAATTCTTTTATATATGCGTTTCATAAAAGGTTTTGCAAGCAGACCTATGATTTTTGAAATTACATTTGAATTAAATTCTTCTTTTATCATTTCAAAGAGCATTAAAGAAGATCCTTCAACGATTTTTAGAGCGACATTTCCGACAAAACCGTCGCATACTACAACATCGCAGTCTCCATGGAATACTTCTTTTCCTTCGATATTGCCGATGAAATTAATCTGTCCGTTGTCATTAAGCTCTTGAAGCATTTTATGAGCTGTTTGAACAAGTTCATTCCCCTTTCCGGCTTCTTCACCGATGTTTAAAATTCCGACAGTCGGGTTTTGTCTTCCGTATACGTTTTTTACAAAGGTTGAGCCCATAATTGCAAACTGGCAGAGCATTTCAGGCGTACTGCTGCTGTTTGCGCCGGCATCAATTAAGCATATAGGGTGTTTCATAGCGGGAAGCGTAACGCAAATTGCAGGTCTTTCAATACCTTTTAATCTGCCTAAGCCAAAAAGACTTGATGCCATGGCGGCACCTGTTGAACCTGCCGCAACAACAGCATCGGAGCTTCCCTGAGCAACGGCATCAACGGATAAAACTATTGAAGATTTTTTCTTTTTTCTGATTGCCTGCCCTACAGCCTCACCCATTTCAATTACTTCATCGGCATGGGTAATTTTTATATCAAGCTTTGAAAAATCAACTTTAATATTATGAGAAAAATATCCGCCGCGTTTTGATTTTATGCCGGCTTTTTGAATTTTATCAAGCTCTCTTTTGATTTCATCTTCTTTTCCGACAAGCTCAATCGGCACATTATAATCAAGGGCAGCCCAAACCGCGCCTTTAACTATCTCTTCCGGAGCGTGATCCCCGCCCATAGCGTCTATGGCTATTCTTGTCATAATACTAAATTCCTCAAAAAGTCCTACCCTGTTAAATTTGAAAGGCAGGCAATTATTACCTGCCTTTTGTTAAATTATTCTTCGCTTTTAGCTTCGGTTTCAGCTTCAGCTTTTTTGGTTTTTCTTGTTCTTTTTGGTTTTTCTTCCGCAGTTTCAGCTTTGGTTTCTTCAACTTTTGCTTCTGCTTCTTCTTTTACCTTTTTAGATTTTTTAACTTCTTTAGCTTCTTCAACCTTGGATTCAAGCATAGCCTGACCTTTAATGCTGGCCACTTTGCCTTTGTATGTGCCGCATTCGGGGCAAACTGTATGAGTTAATACAACGGCTCCGCAATTTTTGCATGTTGTGGTTGCAGGAGTAGTTGCTTTCCAATTAGCTCTTCTTTTAGCCTGTGCTGATTTACCTGTTCTCTTCTTTGGTACTGCCATTTTTCATATTCCTTTTATTTAATAGTCAATTATTATCTAAGTTTAACATAAACATAAATAATATTGTCATAAAAAAAGTCGCCCTTGTCAATATTTAATTGATATTGTTAAGAGCGGCTTTTAAATTATTTTTGTAAAAAGTTATTACAGAAGGCTAACTTTTGTGTAAGCGCCTTTTCTTTCCATTTTGATTTTATCTTCTCTTGCTAACCAGCCAAGGCTCATGCCTGTGAAGTTTGCATCAAGGTCTAAATCTTTTTGCATTTTTTTAGTTGTAACTTCACCGTTTTCAGCAAGATAGTTATATACTTGGCCAACTGCTTCAATGATGCTTTCCTGTAATCTCATTTGTTTCTCTCCTTTTAACTAATCTGATGACGCTTTATTTATTTTTATTAAATTTTATTTAATAAAGTAAACAAATTCTTTAAAAAAACGAGCGTAAATTTGTATTAGCGCTTTCTTTATGTATATAATAGGAAATAGAGTTTAAAAAGTAAATGGAACAAATGGAGGAGATATTTTGAAAAAAGGTAAAAGTTTTGTTTATGGGGATGACGTTGATACCGATGTAATAATACCTGCAAGATATCTGAATACAAGTGTTGCGGAAGAACTTGCCCAACATTGCATGGAAGATATTGATAAAGATTTTTATAAAAACGTACAAAAGGATGATTTTATTGTGGCGGGTGATAATTTCGGATGCGGTTCCAGCCGCGAACACGCCCCGATTGCAATTAAAGCATCCGGTGTAAGTGCCGTTATTGCCAAAAGCTTTGCAAGAATTTTTTACAGAAACGCTATAAATATCGGCCTTGTTATTGTAGAAAATGATAAATTGCCCGATGAAACAAAAAACGGCGATGAAATTTGTATGGATTTGGAAAAAGGGATTGTTAAAAACTTAACAACCGGAAAAGAATATCAAGTTACGGTTTTCCCGAAGGAAATTCAGGAATTGATTGATATCGGCGGGCTTGTAAACTATACAAAGAAAAAACTCGGCGTATAATTTAAAGTTTAGGAGAATTTAATTATGAAAGAATATAAAGTTGCAGTGCTCTCAGGTGACGGTATTGGCCCTGAGATTATGGATGAGGCTAAAAAAGTATTAAATGCCGCAGGGGAAGTTTTTGATTTTGAAATTGAATATAAAGATGAACTTATAGGTGGTATTGCATATGATAACACAGGGGTTCCGCTTCCCGATGAAACGGTAAAAACATCAAAAGAAGCGGATGCCGTTATGTTAGGTGCTGTCGGTGATTGGAAATACGATACTCTTCCTCCGGAGGTGCGCCCTGAGAAAGCCCTTCTGGGCATCAGAAAAGCGTTAGGATTATTTGCAAATCTTCGTCCTGCAATTGTCTGGGATGAACTTGTATCTTCAAGCCCCTTAAAACCTGAGAATGTATCGGGGGTGGATATTATGATTATCCGCGAATTAACCGGGGATGTTTATTTTGGCGAGCCTAAAGGGGTTGAAGTACGCCTTGATAAAGACGGCAACGGTAAGAGATACGGCTTTAACAATATGATTTATTCGGAAGATGAAGTCCGCCGTATTGCAAAAATTGCCTTTGAAACCGCAATGGTAAGAGGCAAAAAACTTTGCTCTGTTGATAAAGCCAATGTCCTTGATGTTTCAAGATTGTGGAGAGAGGTTGTATTAGAGGTTGCAAAAGATTACCCAGAAGTTGAATTATCACATATGTATGTGGATAATGCCGCAATGCAGTTAATCAGGGCGCCTAAACAGTTTGATACTATTGTAACCGGAAATATTTTCGGCGATATCTTATCCGATGAAGCTTCAATGCTGTCAGGGTCTTTAGGTTTATTGCCGAGCGCGAGCCTCGGGGAAAATGCAAAAACCGCTCTATATGAACCTATCCACGGTTCAGCGCCTGATTTAAGGGGAAAAGATGTTGTGAACCCGATTGCAACGATACTTTCTGCCGGCATGATGCTTAAATATTCATTCAAGATGGATGAAGCTTACGATTTAATTGAAAAATCAATCAAAGATGTATTAAAAGACGGCTACAGAACCGCTGATATTATGTCTGACGGCAAAGAACTTATCGGCACAAAACGTATGGGCGATTTAATCAAGGATAAAGTTCTAAAGGCAAAATAGATGAAAACTATCGGTATTATAGGCGGGATGAGCTTTGAATCCACCGTTGAATATTATAAATTATTAAACGAGATGGTGAATGAGAAGCTCGGCGGTCTGCACAGCGCGAAGATTTTGATGGAAAGCTACGATTTTGATATTATAGCCAAACTTCAAAAAGAAGGTGACTGGCAAAAGCTCGGAGAAATTCTCGCCTCTTCTGCCAAAAAACTTGAAACTGCAGGGGCTGATTGTATAGTTATTACAACAAATACAATGCATAATGCTGCTGATACCGTTCAAAACAGTGTAAAAATTCCTCTTATACATATAGCTGATGCTGCGGCTTATGATGTTATGGAAAGAGGTTTTAAAACACTTCTTCTTATTGGCACAAAATATACAATGAAAGAATCTTTTTATATTGCAAAGCTTGCGGGAGAATACGGGCTTAAGGTGATTGTGCCGAACAGTGAAGAGATGGATGTTATTCATAACATAATTTTTGATGAACTCTGTGTAGGGAACATTTTTGATAAATCCCGCGATAAAATTCTTGAGATTATTGAAAAATATAAAGGTTTTGGCGCACAATGCACGGTTTTAGGGTGTACGGAGCTGCCGAATATTATAAAAGAGGCTTCAATTCCTGTTATTAATACGGTATATTCTCACTGCAAAGCTGTTATTAAGGAAGTTATATAAAATGAAGAAAATATTAAGTTTATTCTTTGCGTTTTTGCTGGGTGCGGGCGGAGTTTTTGCAGGCACAAATTATACATATCAAATGAGTGCCGCAAAATATAATACAAAAGAGGCTTATAATATTTATGCAAATCAGGTAAATGAGGCAGTATATAAAAATATGCCGAGGTCGTTTTCATATATCGACAGAGAACCGCAGTTTGCCGTGAGCATTAATAAAGACGGAAGCGTTGACAAAGCCTGGATTCTTGTAAGTTCCGGCTCAAAAGGGTATGATGAAAAGGTAATTAAAAGAATGGAAAAAACTGAATTTCCGTCACACAAAGATTACGTTAATGCAAAAAACCTTGTTTTTAAATACAAGATAAAAAAACAGACAAAAATTATACCGATACCAATTCCTATATGGTTCTAGAAGTTTTTATGAAAATTGTTTAAAAACACCGTCAAGCCGTATTTTTTGGAAAGGTGCAGTAAAGACCTTCGGTTCAGTTGGTTCCGCCTTTGAAGTTTCTTTTACAGATTCTTTTGAAGCTTCCTTGGTTTGTTCCCCTTCTTTTCCTTCCGCAGGCTGTTTTTCAGAATTTTTTGAAGTTTCTTTTAAGGATTCTTCGGCAGTTTTTTTCTGAGCTTTTGTTTCGGTATTTATTTCCGGTTCTTTTTTATTTTCCTGTTCGGGATTTTTTGAAGATTTCAAATTTTCTTCTGCGGATTTGACAGTTTTCTTTGCTTTGTCATTTTCAACGGATGTTGCATCATAATTTGCAAAGTGTCTGTAATCCTGTAATTCATCAATTGCCATCATGTGAGCGATTCTTGAAGAATTTTTCTGTTCTTTTGTAACATAGGCATCAAGTGCAATTGTGGGAATTATGGATATTATCATCGGTATAAATGATTTAAACATAGTTGAGCCCGTTAATGATTTTTTATTTGCATTTTTAATCATTAATGCCATGGATAAAAGTGAGCCGCCAATGGCAAAGAAGCTGGAGCCGTAATTTTGTATTATTTCTCCGAGTGCTTCCGTGCTTTCGGAATAAGTTTGAGATTTATCATCAATTTTATTAAATGTTTTTATTACATTTTGCTGTAATTGTTTGGCATCTGTGCGCTGTTTATCACTGAGTTCTATTTTGTTTCTTGCAAGTTTTAGCTGTTTATCTTTGTCGCCGTTTGCTTTCAGATATTTATTGTATTCTCTGTTTTCTTTAAATAATCTTGCGTAGAATTGGAAAAGGTTTTCTTTCTTTTCTTCTTTTTTGTTTTCAGTGGTTTCTATATCTTTTAATTTTTCTTCATCAACATAGGCAAGCTTTTCAGGGTTATTTTTAAAATCCTGTATTACTTTAAATCTTGCAACGCGAGAAGCCTGTTTTTGTAATTTTGTTGCAATAATGCCTGCTGTCATCATGCCTGCAAAAGCGGCAATCCATGGCAGTTTATTTCCTGCACTGCCGGTTTTTTTCATGGCTTTTGAAGCTATTTTTGCGGCTTTTTCTCCTATGTTTTTATGTTTTATTTTTGAAACAAGTTTTACAATTCCTTTGGCTACAAATCCTGCGGCCGCACCTATAAGCGCACCGCTTGTTATAAGCGCATTTGTACCGAATTCGACATCTTCTGCATAATCTTGAGAAGCTTTGTCTGCCGCTTCTACCACCTGTGTTATAAGCTGCTGTTCTTCTTTTGCTTTAATTGTTTCAGCTTCACTTAAGGGTTTATCAAAATTTTCTTTTTCTTTTTCAAATTGTTCATTTTGAGCTTTAAGGTATTCCTGCACCTCGGTATTTTCGTGAGTTATATCGTCTATGGTTGCCTTTGCTCCTTTAATGCCTTTCGGTGTATTGTTTTTTTCTTCTTTTTTATCAATTTCAATGGTTTCCGCTATTTTATTTAATTCTTCAATTTGCTTATTGTTTAAAATTGCAAACTGGTTTTCTGAATTCAATTGTGTTTTAACGGCATCGTGCCTTCCTATTTTTGAAGCGAATACCTGATTTTTTGTTGCCCAGATGATAAGCGGAGCAACAAACGGCAGAGAAATAACCGTACCTGCAACTGAGGGCATCATGGGCAGAAAATTTGCAAGTTTCGGGTGTTTTTTGATTAAATTTTCTATTTTTACCTGACCGCCTTTTGACTTTGCAAAAAGCGCGCCCGCTCCGATACCTATACCCATTGCGGCTGTCATTGCAAGTTCCGTTATTGCCGTGGTTGCAACTTCAGTATTTTCCGCTTTGGTCTGGGAAAATTCATCCATCGTATCTACTGCATTAAGTACCACATTTGCTTTTTGCAGGAGCAAGTCTTTTTCTTTTTGTGTCAACGGATTTTCTTTTAAGTACTGTTCTTTTTTAGCAAGATTTTCTTCTCTTTTATTTTGCCATTCACTGTATTTTGGTTTATTTTTTCTATATTCAAGATAATTATTTAAAATTTCCACTTTTAAATACCTTAAAAGACACACTTATTCCTATATTTTTAAAAACATTGAAAAATAAAAAATTGCGTCTTAGAAATAGAAAGGTATTACTTATTTAATTCTTTATTTACTTCAATTAAGTCTAAAACTTTTTTATAAACATAATCAGGGTCACGCACATCGCCGATTACAACAACATAATCATGAAAACTGCCGACGCATACAAAAGAGATATTGCCAAGGTTTGACATTCTCTGCAAGGGGCCTTTTGTAACACTTGAATCAAGAATTGATGTGTATTCAAGATATCTTAATTTGCCGTCAAAAGCATTATATGTATATTCCATCCTTGTTTGATAAAAAGTAAACTTCCTTGCGATTGTATTTTTCTTTGAAATTTGCATAAAAAGCAAAAAAGTTATTATGAAAAATACCGCACCTGTTGTCCAAAATGCAGTGAAACTGTTCATAGAACCTAATAAACTTAAAACAACAGTGCAAACAGAGCCTATTGTAACCATTGCAACGGCACTGATAAATGCAGCCAGAAAAAATGCCCGTACGCCTATTGTCGCGGGGTCAAAAGCCGGTTTTATATTAAAAACCATTTCTTCTTTTCTTGCTTCCGGCATTTGAATTTTTTTTCTTGAAGATGTCATACTGCCGCCGCACCTGCTGCAGCAAATGGCATTATCCGGTAATTTTTGACCGCAAAATTTACACTGCATTAACTAATGAACCATTTCTCATAGTTTCTATCACTATTTTTAATTTAGCATAAAATCACAGGTTTTAACAATATTTTTTTTAAAAATCAGAGATTTACGTAAAGATATGTAAAATATATAAGACTCAGAATAAAAATGCTGATTTGTATTGCACTAAAAAGGCTCAGTTTTTTATATGATGCAAAATTTCCTATTGCAAACGGAAAAATAAAAAACATAAACATAAACGGAGCTGTTGAATAGTTTTCTCTTAAAAGATACTGAAGTCCTGTTGTAACAATGAGCCCCAGATAAAGGAACAGTAAAACGGATAAAAATATTGAGTAAAATGCTCTTTTTTTAGGGCTTGTTTCTTCTTTAAATATGTTTGTAATGCCGTAAAAAAAAGATACAATTAAAAGAAAATTTATACTCAAAAGGGCAATTAATAAAAATTTCAAAATCATTTTCTCCTGTTTTTAAGTTCTTTTAAATCAACATTTCTTTTGTATGAAAGTGCGTCTATAAATTCTATTGTTTTATTTAAAACTTTTTCTTTTTCGTTATCATATAAAACAAGGTGGTAGCTGTCATTCAATTCCACATATTCTTTATAAAAAGATGAGGCATTATTATAAACAAATTTTGCACTTTTTGTGCTTGTCAGGTCATCTTCAAGGGAATGGATTATAAGAACGGGTGCAAACACCTTTGTGATATTGTGCCTCACTCTTTTTGAAAGTAAAAGCAATTCATAAACGGAGCTTAAAGGATAATTATCCATAGCGACCGTATTTTTGCTCATTAATTTTGAAACGGCGGATCTTGCTTTAATATTTTTTATGCCGTAGGGTTCTCTTTCAGGGAAAGTATAATAGTATCTTAAAATTGTATACAAACCTAAAGGCATTAGAAAATTATAAAAAGGGATTGTCCATCCGTCTAAAAAAAGAGTGGTGGAAAGACATATGAGCCCTGTTATATCTTTATTTTCAACTGCAAGATTAAGTGCAAGCACAGCTCCGAGGCAAAGACCGCCTACAAAAAAATCCGCATAATTTTTTCTCAAAGTTTTATACCTTTCATCCGCAAATTCACGCCAGTCCTTTTCTTTAACGGAATAAATATCTATTGCATGGTCCCCATGCCCCGGGAGGCAGTAGCAGAAAACATCAAATCCCTTATCGTAAAGGTGTTTTGCATATTTCTTAAGTTCATAAGGGCTTCCCGTTAAACCATGAAATAACATAACGGCACGGTTAGGCTGGACGGTTTCTCTGTGAATAAGAATATGGTCCATATCTGATTTCTTTGTTTTTTGAACATTCATAATAATTTAGCAAAACCTCTTAAACAATTTATCTATAAGCTCAATTGCCATATCAATTTCTTCATTTGAAATTGTAACGGGCGGAACAAGGGTGATAACGTTTTTAAAATATCCGCCGTTATTTAAAACAAGCCCGCATCTTTGTCCTCTGTATTCAAGGTTTCCTTTTAAGCCTTCTTCTATGATATTGTCGCAGAGCTCTTTGTCGGGTGTAAAACCGTCTTCTTTTGTACATTCGATTCTAAGCGCCAAACCGAGGCCGTCAACATTTCCTATCTGCCTATAACGGGATTTTAGGCATTTCAAGCCTTCTAAAAATCTTTTGCCTTTTTCTTTAATTTCATCTTCAAAATCATGTTCTTCAAATGTATTCATAACGGCACAGCCTGCAGCACATCCAATCGGGTTTGATGAATAGGTTGAATGTGTGCGTCCTGCGGGCCAGATATCAGGATTAATCATTTCTTCTCTTGCCCATAATCCGCCAAGAGGATTTAAGCCGTTTGTTAAGGATTTACCGAATGTTATAACATCGGGCTGTACATCAAAGTGTTCTATTGACCAGAGTTTTCCTGTTCTGTAAAAGCCCATCTGAATTTCATCGGCGATAAATAAAATACCGAATTTATCAAGTACTCTTTTTAATTCTTTAAAATATCCCATCGGAGGAACGATATATCCGCCGGTTCCTTGAAGGGGTTCTGCGATAAATGCTATATATTCAGATTTTCTTGTAGCAGGGTCGTAAAAAGATTTGTATTCGCTTTCAAAATTCTTTTCAAATTGTTTAACGCAGTAAAAATTGCAATCCTCGCATTTTTTCCCGTAGTGGCATCTGTAGCAGTAAGGGAACGGTACAAAATGGGCGCGGTCGCCAAAGTGTCCGAAGTATTCTCGGTATCTGAAACTTGAAGTAACGCAGGAGGTGCCGATTGTTCTTCCGTGGTATCCCCCCATAAAGGCAAACAGAAGATTTTTTCCCGTATAATTTCTGACTAATTTTAAGGCATCTTCAACGGCCTGCGCACCGCCTACATTAAAATGTACTCTTCCTTTTAAATTAAATCTTTTTTTGTTTGCGCGTGCAATTTTTGATGCTAAGAGAACTTTGTTTTCAAACAGAAAACGGGAAGCAATCTGCGGCATAGTGTTTATGCAATCTATCACGGCATTTGAAATTTTTTCGTTTTTATATCCGAGGTTGCAGCTTGCATACCACATCTGTAAATCCAGATACGGGGTATCATTGTTATCAAACATAAATGTACCCTTGCAATTATTAAAAATTTTCGGGTTTTTACTGTAGTGTGTGGTATCTCCCCATGAACAATACTTGTTGTCCAGCTCTCTGATTTCAGCTTCCGATAGTGTTTTCTGTTTTAAATCCTGCATTTTTCATTCCCTTCTTTAAAGATAGCCGGTTTAAAATATCATTGAAATCGTTGAATTCACTAAAATTCATTCCGTTTTTAACGCAATGATTTTTTAAACTGTTTTTAGCAAACAACAGATGAGCCTTGCTTGCAATACACCTATCGGATAATCCATCACCGGCGAATAAAAATTTTTCATCTTCTGCGGTAAGATTTTTAACTTTAGCGCATTTGCAGCTGCCAAGGCTTAAGGGGCAGGCATTATCCGTATTCGGGAATGAAAGCTTAAATTTTAAAAAGCCGTTTTCTTTTAAAAAATCAAGTTTATTTGCAAAGAAGGGGGTATTTATATTTTCTTTTTTTAGAATGTATTCTATAAAATAATCAAAGCCGTCGCTTATTACGGCTATATTTTTATTGTTTTGTTCTGCAAGGGTGCAGAATTTAATAAAACCGTCTTGAATTTGAATTGAATTTAAAAAATTATAGAATTTTTCTTCCGTGAGATTATCTATTAAATCTAATTGAAGCTGCATGCAGGTGCAGGAACTTATTTTGCCATTTATCCATTCCTGTTCTACATTTATCCATTCGGGTTTTGCGAAGATTTTAAAAAAAGAATTAACTGTATCCTGCTTTGTAATCGTGCCGTCAAAATCAAGAAAAATTGAACTAATTTCATCAAACATATCCGGTAAACATCCTTTTTAAATTTATTTATTATTAAAACATAAATAATTTTTAATAAAATTATACCGGAGTGTGTAAATGGCAATATTTTCGGTTCAGGGTTTTTTATATTAGTATAGAAATATCCTTATTAATTTCAAAAGTTATTCATGAGCACAAATTTTAATCCTAATACAGCAAAACAAATGACATTTTGTGATGTTGGCAGCAACACGGCATTTTATCATAATATGAAACCTGCTAAATCAAATGATATAAATAATGCTTTAGATGCTAATATTAAATTGAATGCTTCGTTGGATGAAGATATTCTTGATAAGAAGAATGAAGATAAAAAGAAAACCTTAATTAAAGGCGGTATTATCGCGGCCGTTATTGCACTTGCCGCGGCAGGCCTTTTTAAGCTTAAAGGCAAAAATACGGATAAATTGGCAGAAGCCGGACGCAGTTCCGTAGATGCGGCGGCAAAAGCAGCCGGTGCTGATGAAACGGCAAAGGCTGCAGAGGCAGCCGAAGAGGCAGTGCAAAAAATTGAAAAAATTGTTGACGAGATTAATAATCCCGAGTTTCAAGACTATATGTATAGAATCACTCCGGTTTCTTTTGATGAAACGTCAGTTGAGGCAGATATTTCAAAATGGATTAAAAGGTTGCAAAAAGCTCCGCAGGAAGCAAGCGTAATTCAGCGCGGAGAACATGTAAGATTGAATAATTCCGTTGATGTAAAAGTATTAGGAAACATAAAACCGCATGATTACACGAATGTAAGCGATATATTTCTTGATACAAGAACGCTTCATTCAGGATTTCCGAATGGTTTTGCAATTATTGACGGAAAAATGGGCAATATGAAGGCTTCTTATAATGATTATACCGATTATGCTCTGGGTAAAAGCAGTGGTGATTATGGCTACAGGGCCGGTATTTCAAAGGATGGCAGAGCTTGTGTTGAACTGCATTTTAAAGAAAAGAGGCAGGATAAAGCCGCAAGGACTATCCACACAAGAATTTTATTAAGATCCAAAGATGATAATTTTACACAGGATCAGCTTGATGTAATCAAAGTGTTTCATAATACGGATAAAGAAAAAATCTTAAATTCTCCTTTGGGCGCGGCATTTATGCAGGAAGAAGAAGGGTCAAAAAATCTTACATCTTTATTTTTTAATAAAAATATGTTTCTGTCTTTAATAAAAGATGAGGCGGATAAATACAAAGATTTTGATGTTCAGGGTTTGTTATCCGAGGGCAGTGCCGAAAGATATATAAATTATTAGTGCTGGCAGGGATTGTTTTATTTAGTGCCTTATGAGGGCGGAATTGATAAAATAAAGACAAGAAATATTTTAGTGTAAAAATAATATTTTGCGCAATTTTTAAGGTTTTTGCGTTTTTATTAATAATAAAAGATAATTAAATTTAGATAAGGTTACGTATGAGCTCTACGGTTAATAATAAATTAATGACATTTTCCCAAATGCAGGGAAATCAGGTTTTTTATAATAATAATCAAAATATAGTTAAGCCTCAAAGCCAAGCATCTGCTGATAATGAATTAAAAGCCGACACTCTTGTAATTGGCGGCAAAGAGGTAAATAAAAAGAAGGCAATCGGCTTAGGTGCTGCTGTAGCTGTGGCAGCAGCTTCTTTAGGAGCACTTTTTGGTTTAGCCTCAAAGGGAAAGAATATAAATAAATTTGTTAACGGGGTTTCTGATGAAAATTTAAAATTGCGGACAAATATTCAGGAAGGCTTTAAATACACTGTTTCTAAGGTGAAATCTTTATGGAACGGCAATGAAAAACTTCAATGCGAAGATATAAATAATAAAATTAAAGCCGGCAAAGAAAAAGTCGGAACAGCTTCCGTTAAACCTGCTGAAAGCGATGCGGTGCAGAGCAGGAGTCAGGAACCTGCAAAGCCTTCCGGCGGCGGACAGCAGAGTTCCGATAACACGCCGATTGGGCAGCAAGGGTCAGAAAAGTCTGAAAATGCGCCGGAGTTGAAAGATGCGAAAGATGCTTCAGAAGGAGCGCCAAAGAAAAAGAAAATGCCAAAACGCACACCCGAGGAATCGCAAAAGTCTTCTGTCGGCGAACCGGAGAAGGAAACTGACAAGCCGGTACCAAAAAATAAGGATAGGAAAAAAGCTAACGGTGCAGAACCAAAGTCTGAACCCGGCAGCGGACAAAAACCCGAAAATGATGGTAAAACAGAAATTAAATCCGGTGATAAAGCTGAGCCGGATGTAAAAAAGCAGCCCGAGAGTAAAAACGAACCCGGCAAGCAAGAACAAACCGAACCGGAGAAAAAACCCGAACAGCATGGTAAAAAAGAAGAAATAAAAACAAAACAAGAACAAAAACCGTTGACGGGATATAAAACTGATTTTTTCGGGCCCGATGTAATTAATGAAATAAGGGCAACAAAAGAACCGCATGATCGCCGTGAAGTTGCGTATGCAGCTTTTGAACGTGCCGGTGAGCACAATAAGCAGTTAAAAGCACAGTTAACCGAAGAACAGTTTAAAGAATATGTCGATGAACAGGTTCGTAAAATGGCAATTTCAGCCAAGGAATGCAGTACTAAAGCGGATGATGTAATCAATGAAGTGAAAAAACTATTTAAAAAAAATGGTTTTAATGATATGGGCGAAAAAATAGCAGACATTAGTCAGATAAGTGAAAAGACGACTATTATGAAAGGCGATTTTATAGTTGATGGTCAAGATATTACAAGAGAATGCAAAATTCAAAATGGTATTGTAAGGGAGATTAGAGAATGTTTGCCAAACGGAGACAGATTTAGAAATATCTCTCTGGATGAAAATGGTATTAAGACGTCCTATTGTGAGGGCTATACAGAGATTGGGAAAACTGTTGGGACTAGTTCAATTATATCTAAAACTGTAGCTTTTGATCAAAAAACCGGCAAGCTTGATACTTACTTGAGTAACAGTTTGACCGGGGGAGCAAGCGAAAGAGTTTTGGAATTTAAGAATGGCAAGCCTGCTGTGTTTGAGATACCCTCAGGTGAGGGTTTCGGTAATAATCATACCCTGAAAACCATGCGATATTATCTCCATGATTAACCTGAGCTTAGGGATAAAAACAAACAAAAAACAGATTAATTAGTGAATGGATTTACATAAGAAATAATTTTTCCTTTCAAGGTTTTGGCGTGAAATTTATTAAATATGTTCACTCATCTTCTTCTCGTTGAACCTTCAATCGATGCCATTTTTGACTTTGTTAAATTGATAAAATCTTTGGCATAATTAACGGGAACGGCAAAGCCTATGCCGATATTTGATCTGTTATTATCAGGGTTATATATCGATTGATTTATGCCGATTACTTCTCCTTCAAGGTTTAAAAGAGGCCCGCCGGAGCACCCCGGGTTTATTGCGGCATCTGTTTGAATTTTCTTTCTCTGATAATCAATCCTTGAAATTATTCCTGTTGTTAAAGTACCGCGGAAGCCGAACGGGTTTCCTATAGCAAGCACCCTCTGCCCTACTTTGATATTTTCGCTGTTGCCGAATGATATAACGGGAAGCGGTTTTTTAGGGTTTATTTTTATTATTGCAAGGTCATTTTTATCTTTTAAAACGGCAAGCACCTCGCCCTTATAAGTTTGTCCGTTTGAAATTGTAACTTCAATATTTTTTGCTTTGCTTATAACATGAGAGCTTGTCAATATTACGCCTTTAGGGTCTATAACACAGCCTGTGCCTGATGAAACTCCTTCATCCACCTGTGCATCAATTGCAACAATAGCCGGTGTTATTCTTTCGTAAATTCTGCTATAAGTGTCTTCTTCAACTGTTGCTGCTAATGCTGAAAAAGAAAATACGGGCATGGAAAAAGTTAAAAGAAATGTGAAGATTATATGCAAAAAATATTTTTTTAATGTTTTATACATCAATAATACTCCGAATTTTACTGTTATTTTTATTAAAGCATTGAGTGTTTAAAATTAAATTGCACCCCTGTTTTAAGTGTGTTATAATTCTTCTAGCTTTTACGAAAGGAAATAAAATAAGATGAGAAATATTGATGTTTTTAAAAGGCACTTAAGAGAAAGAAGAGCCGTAAAAATTATTGCCGGTATTGATAATTTTGATATCGAAAGCGTAAGAAACGTTGCAAAGGCTGCACAATTAGGCTTAGCAAGCGCTGTTGACGTTGCGGCTGATGAAGAAGTTATTAAAGCTGCAAAACAGAATACAAAGCTCCCTGTTTTTGTATCATCCGTTGAACCTTTTAAACTTGCAAAAGCTGTTCAATGGGGTGCTGATGCTATTGAAATCGGCAACTTTGATGCTCTTTATAAACAAGGTATGGAATTCGGTGCTGACGATGTTTATGAAATCGCACTTGAAACTTTAACCCTTACACCGAACGGTGTTTTCACATGTGTTACCGTTCCCGGTGATATCGCTATTGAACAGCAGATTGAACTTGTACGTAAGCTTGAACTTTTAGGAATTGACCTTATTCAAACTGAAGGTACAAAACAAGGAGCAATTAATAAAGCAACAAATGCACATGAATTTTTAAATCTTGCAAAAACTACAATTTCTAATACAATGGAAATCGCAAGACACACAGGTATTCCTATAATGACAGCTTCAGGTGTTAATGCTGATACTGCTCCTTTGGCATTTGCCGCAGGTGCAAGCGCAGTTGGTGTTGGTTCTGCCGTTAATAAGCAGGAAACTCAAATTGCAATGATTAATGCTGTTAGAAAAATTATCGGTTCAATTGCATACAGAGATTCATTCAGACGTGATTTATACGAAGCAAATCAAAATTTATTAGTTAAATAAAATAATAATCTTCGTATAAAATGTTTTTAAAGCTGCCTTTAAATAATTTATTTAAAGGCAGCTTTTTTGGTTTGAATTTTGTGTATGAGCCATTTTGTGTTTTGCGAAATGCGCAATGATAAAATTTAATTTAGCGCGTTTAGTTTTAGTTTTGGCAAGTGCCGTAGTGCAGGGTTGCAATGTTAAAAAATTAACTCAAAGGGGTATTATTGTTCTTTTTTGTCATATCATCAATGATATTTGAGATTTTTTGCGGCATAAATCCCTGACAGGTATTCCATATTAAAGTCTGTACGGCAGTTTCGGGGTTATCATAGTTTTCCTTAAGTTTGCAAACCCCTTTTAATAAATCTATTGTGCCGTCAGGGCAGGATTCAAAGTGCCCGCAGTTCTGGCATACTTTTAATATAAAGCCTTTTGATTTTAATTTTCTTGAAATATCTTCCATTGCATCATACATTCTTAAATGCGCATCAGATACAAATCTTCTTTTCTTAAATCTGAAAACAACCTTTCTCATGCCGTCTTCAGATACCAAATCAAGTTTGCAGATTAAATCTTTTTTGCCGTCTGAAACTATGGAATTTACGGTGGCGGAATTAACGTTTTCATCTTCCGTTATTTGTTTTTGAATACCCTTTAAGGATATCTTTTTTGTAACCACTTTAAAATTAAGCATAAAAGAGCAGATAGGATACAAGAAAAGATACATTAAAGATTTTAAAGGAAGCTTTGCGGCAAGTATGCCTGTAAACGTGCTGAATAAGCCTAAAACTCCAAGGTGCAAAACGTATTTAAACCCGATGCCTGATTGGAATGTGAATGAAGAATATAAAAGTATCGCATATACAATTAAGGCAAAAAGCGCACCCGGTTTTAAGGTTGAGAATACAAATTCAACGAAATACCACGGTTTTTTGTGCAAAAGCGGTAAATAGTATTTAAATAAAGAATATCTTGAAGATAAGTTTGCCGTGCTTGCATCAAAACTTTCAACATCCACATAAGATTCCATAAACGGGCAGTACATAGGTTTTAAATCATTGCTTGCAAGAAAAAGAGAATATTTTAATTCATCATTTCTTGTTTCAAAACATATTCTTCCTGTTTTTTCAAGGACATCTGCCGTTATGGCGCAGTTTCCGCCGTCAAGTACGGAAGATAATTCAAACATTCTTCTTGCAACATTTACGGTATTATTTACAAAATGCTGTTTTGCCTTTAAAACTTCATATTTTAATTTAAAAAATAAGCTTGGAGAAGAATTTCTTACATTTAAGCTTCCCGTCAATATGGTATTTGGTTCATATATGCTTTTATTCACCATTTCAAGGTAATTTTCGTTCACGGTTCTGTCTGCGCCTAAAAATACAAAAGCATCAAATTTATCTTCAGGAAGCAATTTTTCTATAAAAACGGATAATGCCTTATCTTTAGAGAAAAATTCAGGGTTTTCAATATAGTGGATTATGGCGCCGTATATGCATTCGGGGAGGAAATTAACTGAATCTTTTTCCCTTTGAACAATAACATGCACCGAATAATTCTGTTTTGAATAAGTCTGGTTATTTAAAGATTTTAATAAATCCTCAAGCTTTTTATGTTTGCTGTTTGCCCAGATTGCAACACAGAGTCTATTTTCTTTCAAATTCATCTGCTGCATATAATGTTCGTTTTTAAGGAAGCCTTTTCTCCAGAATGCTTTAAAATTAAGCGTGAAAAGATATATGCAGTATAAAATCAAATATAAGAATAATAAAAATAATATGAAACTCATACCCCAATTCTAAATAAAAAGGTATTAAAAAACCAGTTTTCTTTACGATATTTTACGAGAATTTATGCTAAAATTTCTTTATGATTATATTTTTAGGACAATGTGTACAAAATTTTGTTGAAGCCGTTAAATATACGTTTAAGGGAAATGTAACATTTAAAAGCGTTATTTCGCAGGCGGCAAAGATAGGTTTTGATTCTCTCGGCATATCTTTAATGATAGTAATGATTGCATCGTCCGTTATTGCGCTTCAGGTTTCAAAGCAATTTTTATTAAGCGGGGCGGAAGATTACATAGGCGGGTTTTTAGGTGTTGCACTTATACGCGAAATTGCCCCCGGATTTGCGGCGCTTGCAATAGGTGCAAGAGCAGGTACTGCAATAACGGCACAGATTGCAAATATGAAAGTAACTTCTCAGGTGGATGCGATGAAGGTTCTCGGGGTTAATCCAATCGGCTATTATTTTGCGCCGAGAATTATAGCGGGTGCTTTCAGCGTTATGTTTGTTGTAATTCTTGCTGAATTTATAGGTGTAATGGGCGGCATGGCTGTTTCTTATTTTTCAATCAGCCTGCATCCGAACAGATATTTTAATTCCGTATGGCTTATGTTTAATACAAAAGATATATATATAAGCGTTTTGAAAGGATTTATATTCGGTGCTATTGTATCAACCGTGTGTGCAACGGTAGGCTACAATACAACGGGCGGAGCAAAGAACGTAGGTGATTCTACCACAAAATCCGCAATTCTTTGCACCATATATCTTCTGGTTGCAGATTTGCTCATCGGATTTTTATTCTATACGAGTAATTATTAGACGGTTGTATATTAAAATATCCTTCAAGGGGAATGGTGAAAATTTTATTTTCTTTTGACAATGAGTTAAAGGAAAATTTGTTGAGGGCTGTTTTATGAGCAAGACTAAAGAAAAACCAAAACAAAAAAAAGACTGTGAGCCTATTTTAGAACTTCTTTTCAGCGGGCAAAATCCTCTTGAGATTATTAAATTTAATCAGGACAAGGAAGAAGCTGCATCCAAGAAGCGCTGGTTTTTTGCACAGCAGAGCTGAACATGCTGCAATTGCTTATTTATGCCAAGGTCTGTGCGATGCACATCCCATTTTATTAAGCTTTTTAGCTTAATAAAAAGCACAGGTAACAACTAATGTATGTCATAAAATGTCGTTTTATGACAAAATCCGCACTGCGTACGTCTTATTTTTATTAAGTTTCGCAAAACTCAACTTAATAAAAAGTGCGGCTTACACCGCACATGTCATAAAATTACGGATTTATGTCAAGGTCTGTGCGTTGCACATCCCATTTATTGTTTTCTTCGCAAACAATAAAAAGTGCAAATCTTGTTAGATTTGCACATGTCATAAAATAAGCATAATTTACAACTGAAAGAAAAACTTTTTTGAATGCTTGTTTATTAAATTTTAAGCATTATTCTTATTTAAAAAAGATAAGCTGAAATGTAAAATTATCCTAAAAAATAAGATTTTGGGGAGAATCACCCTTTTGTCGGTTCGGTTCGTTGACTTCTTCCAATTTAATAAAGTTTTTTTTGATGCAGCAATTTCATTTTATGTTATTTTCTTTACAATAATTTACAACTTTTGAAATTCTTTTGTATAGCCTAAAAACCGCATTTATATAGGAGAAAATTTAATTCTTTGTAAACTTTTATTACAGAAGTATATACTCTATGCGCAATTTTTATATACAAAAATACTTTATATACATGTAAATGTGTACAAACACGGAAAAAAGGTAAATGTCAGAACAACATTTTTCAGCTGCAATATATATCGGAGATTATCTGGTGACAGGCCAGCTCAGCGATAAACAGTTTGAGCAGATACAGTTGTCCGACGATTTACAGGCTGCGCATCGTGTTTTGTCCGGCAAATTGCAAAAAGTTGAAGAACATAAAGAAACCGAACTTATGCAGGTAGAAGCCGAATTTGATGTAAATGAGCCGCTGGATGATATCCCTGTTGATGGGGAAGAAGCTGAAAACGGTGAAGAAAATTCTGAGGGCGGTAATGCAGTTAAGACTGTTTCGGTTAATTCAGATTCTTTGATGAGTAAACTTTCAAACGAACAAAGAATTGAATTGATGAACAAAAAACAGGAAATTGAAAACCGCTACAGTAACGAAGAGCAGCAATTAATTGCAGACAGTAAAATAGTTGAAGATAATATTAATAAAAAAATAACAATGAACGATACGGTAATACAGGTGCTTGAAGCTACAAAACAAACATACGATGATTACTTAGATCAAACTAACATGGGCTACAGCTTATCCTGTTAAGAAATTTTAAATAAATAAATTACCCTTAAAACTCTATCCTACACTTGAATTATTGATTTTATGAAAAAAATTAATTAAAGTATTTATAAAGCGGTGTCGATATAGAGTCTAAAGACATTTGTTTCGAGGGTAAATGCTAAATCTGGAAAAAGAATTTTTTATAGATGGAATGGATGATATCCTTTGTGCGAAAATCCATAATATCTCAACAACTATTCTTCTTGTTGATGATGAAATTAATAATCTCCAGCTTTTAAAGAGAACTTTTCACCGTAAATATAATATCCTTACCGCTTCAAACGGTCTTGAAGGCTTAAAAGTTTTTGAAGAAAACAGGGATAAAATTTCTCTTATTGTATCAGATCATAAAATGCCCGTTATGGACGGAACCCAATTTCTTGAAAAAGTAAACGATATCGCACCGGATGTTATAAAAATTCTGCTTACGGGTTTTGCTGACGTTGAAATATTAACGGATGCCGTGAATAAATGTAATCTTTTTCAATATATGCTAAAGCCGTTTGAACCTGAAGAACTTACAAATATTGTAGAACTCGGGATTAATAAATATAATCTTACAAGTTCAAAAGCCGCTATTTTGAAAGATTTAAAAGAATTATTTTATAAAACAATTAAATCTATTTCATCAGCTCTTGATTCAAAAGATCCTTATACGCACGGACATTCGCTGAGGGTTACTTTATATTCTTTAATCCTTGCAAAAGAAATGGGCTTTGATGAAAAACTTCTTGAAGAAATTGAAACCGCAGGGCTTTTGCATGATATAGGAAAGATTGCCATTCCTCAAAATATCTTATGCAAGCCGGGCAAATTAACCGATGAAGAATTTGCAGTGATGAAATCGCACCCGAGCAATTCGGAGAAATTAATATTAAGCGTTAAAAAACTTGCAGGGATTTCAAGCTGGCTTAAGGCTCATCATGAAAGATGGGACGGTAAGGGGTATCCTGACGGACTTAAGGGGGAGGAAATTCCTCTGTCTTCAAGAATAGTAGCCATAGCCGATACTTATGATGCCATGACATCAACAAGGTCATACAGAAAAGCACTTGATCATGAAGTTGCAATTGAAGAAATTAAAAGATGTGCAGGAAGCCAGTTTGACCCTAATCTGGCAAATAAATTTATTGAACTTCAGGAAACAATTAAGCTTGCAAAAGAAAACCCCGAAGAGTATTATTCAAAATACAGCTTTCTTCAAAAGGAAAGCAACCTTAAGATTGTATAATTTTTTAAAGCGCAGTTTCTGCCTTTTTTATAAAAATTTGCTATAATTTCTTTATTACTAAAAGTTTAAAGAAAGATGAAATTTTATGTATAAAAAAAGCAGCTCAATCGGAACAATTGTTGTTAAATCATTGGGGATATATTTTGAAAAACTGCCGATGTTTTTAAAATATCTTGCTATACCTGTTTTATTACAGATTTTAGGAGCCGTTATTATAGGGGCGGGTATGTTTTTTATTGCAGGGGGAAATTATATACCTGCAGTTATTATTATAACGGCTGGGATTGTACTTCTTTGCAACGCAATATGGAAATATTTAATTAAAATGGGCGGACTTATTTTAATTTCAAACCACATCATTGAAAATGAACCGCTCCGCGAGCTTGATTACTATACAAAGACCTTTGAAAACAGAGGAGGATATGTTGCATATCTTTTAATATCCGGTTTTTTAATTCCTTTAATTCCTGTGTGTATAGGCGCTGCCGGAGCTGCATATGCAGGGGCAATGGGTGATAAGAGCCTGCTTGTTTTATCAATGCTTATTTCTATCGGCATTCTTGTTATTATGTGTCCGTTTTTGCTTGTTACAATACAGTCTTTCGCCTTAAGTCCCAATTTAACTCCCTGGGAATCAATCGTAAAGGGTATGAAGCTTTCAGGAAAAAATTATCTTCCAAGCTGGGGAATACTTATTTTATACACAATTGCCGCAATTATTATTATGGGCTTGATTGCAATATTTGCAAAAATGGTTTGTGTCGGGGCGGGGCTTCCTAAAGGTTCTGCCGATATTATCACCCAGATATTTTCACAATTTTTTATTCCGTACTGGGCATTATGTTTTACATGGTGGTATTTAAGAATAGAAAAAGAAAACAGAACATACGGAAGATAAAATTTGAAAAATATATAAAATGCCGCTTTAATATTTTTTAAGGCGGCATTTCAAGTGTTTTATTTTAAGCTTCCATGTTCATCCGTTCCGCCGGTTTTAATAAGGCTGTATTTTTCAGCCAGAATGTGCGGTTTTTTTCTTGAATGGAATTTTATAATTCCTCTGTGTCTGTTGTATGGATAATATACTTCAATCCCGTCCAATCCGAAGGATTTCAATTTTTTTACAAGATAATTTAAACTCAAAACAGAACAGCAGCATGGATGTGCCAGTACGGCAATGCCGCCTGCCTTATGAATTTTTTCAATGGCATCTTTCGGGTGTCTTGAATGAAAAAGCCTTACAATATCGCATTTTGTTTCTGATTTATTTTTTGTACATATTGTATCAATGTCAGGGCTGTTTATATCAAAGCCGTAGCCTAAAATATGGATTAAGCTTGTTTGATAGAAACAATCAAATTCAACTGCGGGGATTAAAATTGGATGATTTAAATATTTAGAATTTTTGTACCCTTCAACGGTGTTATGATCCGCTATTGAAAAATGTTTTAAGCCAAGTTCAACAGCCTCTTCAATAAGGGTGTCAAAATCTTCCTTTCCGTCTGAAACACTCGAGTGGGTGTGAAGGTTTGCCTTTTTAAAATAATCTTCTTTTTTTATATTTAAAATTCTATCCGAAATACTGTTTTGCATTTTAATTTTTTTCAAAGTCGTCAACAAGATGAGTCAGCTCTTTTTTGGATTTTTTCTTCTTATCCTTTTCCTCATCTTCTTTTTCTTCTTTATCAATAATATTAAATTTTTTAATTCTTGAAGCATTTAAAAGCGCAAGAGAATCAAGCGCACTTCTTAGCTGCGCCGAACGATCAATAAAAACATTCTCTCTTTTTTCTTCTTCCGGTTCTCTCTGACCCTGTGCGAAATATTCTCCGCCCTGCCCCATTTTATCATCCGAAGTTTTGTTTGCCATACCTGAAGCATCTCCGGATTTAAAATTAAAGCCGTTCAGCCCGAGAAAACCTGTCGAGCGATTGTCGACCATATTTTCCTACCTTCTTACCTTTTTGCTTATAAACCCTTAATTTTCCTCGTTTTGTTTATTGTATCACTATTTACGGTTTTAAGCAAAAAGATTCGCTTTGTTTTATTCAAAACCTGAAAATAATTTTTTTTGCGCCTTTTATTTATAAATATATTAAAAGATTTTACCGGTTGTTTACAAAACGTAAAAATTAGTAAATTGCACGGGCAAAAATTATATTTTTTTGCTTTTATGTATATAATATTAATATCAAATTATCAAGGAATTTAATTGTTGAATAAAAATATATCTTTTAAATCAAACCCCATAGAAACACTCAGGCAAAATTACGATATTAAGCCTTCCGTTTTATATGAAAGAAATTCTTATGAAGAAGAAATTATAACCGCCCCGCTTCTGGACGCGCTTGAGGCTTATAAAAAATCTCCTTCAATCGGTTTTCATATACCCGGACACAACAGGGGAAACGGAGTTTTAAAACGTTTTGAAGAATTAATCGGAAACAGCGCTCTTGCGCTTGATACAACCGATGAATTTGACGGGCTCGGCACGCTTCATCCTGCAACGGGTGCTATAGCTGATGCTATGAAAGTTGCAAGCATTACATATAATTCAAAGAAAACATTTTTTATAACATCAGGAAGCACCATTTCCAATCTGGCGATAGCCTTCGGGGTGGTATCACCTGCGGATGAAATTATTATTGCAAGAAATTCTCACCGCTCCGTGCTTACGGGCACTATGCTTACGGGATCTAACCCTACATGGCTTATGCCGAAATTATTGGATGACTGGTCAATCTTCGGTGCGATTGAAGCGGATGAGCTTGAGCATCAGCTCAATTTAAAACCTGATGCAAAATTTGTATGGGTGGTAAATCCTACATATGAAGGGATGGTATCTGATATTAAGGCAATGGCTGAAATCTGCAAGAAGCACAATGTACCTTTAATTGTGGATGAAGCACACGGCTCTCTCTGGAATTACAGTACGGAATTGCCTGTTTCGGCACTTGAGCTTGGTGCGGATGCCGTTGTACATTCTCTTCATAAAACAGGCGGCGCTATGACGCAGGCTTCAATGCTTCATATTTCAAAAAATTCTAAGCTGGATATCCATAAAATTGAACATGCTCTAAAGCTTCTACATACAACAAGCCCTTCAATTCTTTTGCTTGCAAGCCTTGATGCGGCGCGTGCGCATTTAAGCTCTAAAAGAGGCCGCAGCCTGATTAAAAATGCTATTGAAAATGCAAAATATTTCAGACGTGAAGCTAAAAATATCAAAAATCTTTCTGTTTTAGGGGAAGATGATAATGTTAAATATGATGTTACAAAAATCTTTATTAAGATGGAAGGCTTGAGCGGAAAGCGCTTAGAAACCATACTGGAACTGGATTTTAATATTGAAATTGAATCAGCATCCGATGTCGGAGTGTTGATTTTATCAAATATCGGGAATACAAGGGCTGAATTTGAATATTTAATTAAGGCTCTTAATGAAATTTCAAAGCGGGAATATCCTGATATCTGCCATCTTGAAGGTAAAAAATATATGCCTTTAATGAGACCTTGTACGGTAATGAGCCCGAGGGATGCTTATTTTGCACCTAAAAAGCTTGTAAAAATTGAAGAAGCTGTGGGAAAAATTTCAGCGGAAGTAATAGCGCTCTGTCCTCCGGGGATTTCGGTATTATTGCCCGGTGAAATTATAAAAGAGGAGCATCTTCCTTATTTATCGGATTTTTCAGAAATTGAAGTGATTGACGGGCAGATTAAGCAACCGTAAAGGCAAGTTGAAAGGGAGTTTTGATGCTTCTTGCTGTTGATATAGGAAATACGCACACAAACATAGGGGTTTTTTTAGAAGATAAGCTTCTTATTAATTGGAATGTTTCATCAGATTCAAAGCGCACGGTTGATGAATACGGAATTTTAATTTCAGGTCTTCTTTCTTCCATCTCTCAAAAGACAGATATTAAGGCTGCCATAATATCAACGGTTGTGCCGCCTCTCGGGGAAATTTTTAAGGGAGCTTTAAAAAAATATTTAAATGTGGAAAGTCTTCTTGTTTCGCACAAATTAAAACTGCCTTTTGAAATTGATCTGGATGATCCTAAAGAACTTGGCGCGGATAGAATTGCAAACGCAGCTGCTGCTGTAAAATTATATAGACTGCCTGCCATTGTTATAGATTTTGGTACCGCAACAACATTTGATATTGTGGATGAAAATAAAAAATTTGCAGGCGGCATAATTGCCCCGGGGCTTAAAATTCAGGCCAATTCTTTGAGCAGTTTTACATCAAAATTGCCTAAAGTAAAAATTGAGGCGCCAAAAACCGCTATAGGAAAAAACACAATAAATGCCATGATGTCAGGGATTGTAAGGGGTCATGCCTGTATGATAGATGGGATGATAAAGCTTTGTGAAGAAGAATTAAATGCCGTAAATAAAGCGTGTGTTATTGCAACGGGCGGTTTTTCAAGTGTTTTGTTTTCGGGTTTAACCCGCAAATTTGACTATATAAATAAAGATTTAACGCTTCAAGGGCTTAAATATTTGTATGAATTAAATAAATAATGGGAGTTTAAGAGAATGGAAAAGATTGAATTAAAGGTTGAAAAATTACCTCACTGTGCAGGTTTGCCTGAATATAAAACTGAAGGGGCGGCAGGCATGGATATTATGGCGGCAGTTGATGAACCTGTTACCTTAAAACCGCTTGAGCGTGCTTTAATTCCGACCGGTATAAAAATTGAGCTTCCGCACGGGTATGAGGCGCAAATCCGCCCGAGAAGCGGTCTTGCGATAAAAAGCGGAATTACTTTATCAAACTGTGTAGGGACAATTGATGAAGATTACAGGGGTGAAGTTTGCGTCGGGATGATAAATTTATCAAATGAAGAATTTACAATTAAAAGAGGGGATAGAATAGCGCAGATGCTTATAGCGCCTGTTGTTCGAGCCGAAATAACGGTAACGGGTGAATTAACTTCAACAGTGCGCGGCGCAGGCGGTTTTGGCCATACAGGAGTATAAAATTGTCTTTAAAGCGGGGGATTGAGATTTGATTACATTTATTATCGGGCTTTTAATTTTATTGTTCGGGTACATATTTTATTCAAGATATGTTGAGAGCATTTTTGCGCCTGATGACAGAAAAACCCCTGCCGTTGCTTTAAATGACGGGGTGGACTTTGTTCCTTTATCTCAAAATAAAAATATGCTCATTCACCTTTTAAATATTGCAGGTTTAGGGCCTATCCTCGGGGCTGTTCAGGGGATACTTTTCGGGCCCGTTGCGTTTATTTTGATACCTTTAGGGTGTATTTTTATGGGAAGCGTGCATGATTATTTCTGCGGGATGATATCAATCAGAAACCAAGGTGCACAGATAACCGAGCTTATTAATAAATATTTAGGTAAAAGGTTTTATCAAATTTTTGTTGTCATTGTATCAATTATGCTTATTTTGCTTTCCGCCGTGTTTATTTATACGGCGGGAGATGTTATAGCGGAGCGTTTTTTCAGCCAGAATGATTTTTCAATCAACAATCCTGTTATTTTATCTATTTATTTTGTGATTGCGCTTTATTATATACTTGCTGCAATGTTTCCGATTGATAAAATTATAGGAAGGTTTTACCCCGTTTTTACAATTATGCTTTTAGCAGGAACGCTTTTTATCCTTGCAGGATTTTTTATAAAAGGTATAAACCTTACGGAATTTAATTTTTCAAATATTAATATGCACCCTAAGGGTCTGCATATTCTGCCGATTTTCTTTATGACGGTGAGCTGCGGGCTTTTATCGGGGTTTCATTCAACACAGGCTGTGATTATTTCAAGAACCGTAGAAAATGAAAAACAGGGTAAAAGAATTTTTTACGGCATGATGTGTGTTGAATCTTTGATTGCAATGATTTGGGCTGCGGCTGCTATGGGTGTATATAATCAAAACATAGTACCTGATGGGATTATAGGCACGGCTAATGTTATAAATATAATTGCGGATAATTTTGTAACGCCTTATCTTGCGTGGGTTGTGACGCTTGCGGTTGTGATTTTGCCTATAACATCGGGGGATACGGCACTTCGCGCTTTAAGACTTACGCTTTGTGATATATTTAATTTAAAACAAAATGCTGTTATAAACAGGGTCAAAATAATGGTTCCAATTGTTATCCTGCTTGTTTTGATTTTATGGTGGGCAAAATGCAACAACGACAGTTTTTCTCTTATCTGGCGGTATTTTACCTTTGTAAATCAGCTGATTGCAATCCCGACCTTCCTTTATGCGACAGTTTATCTTTACAGGGAATATAACGGCGGCAAAAAATACCTTATAACCTTAATTCCGGGGCTATTTTATATATTTATAACCTCATCTTTTATTTTAAATGCACAGATAGGCTTTAATCTGCCTTATGAGGTTTCGGAGGCCGCAGGGGTTGTATTAACAATATTAAGCCTGTATTTTATTGTAAAGAAATATTTAAAAAAGGCAGAGTAATTTAATCTCTGCCTTTTTGATGAATTTTGTGCGGTTGTTTAGAATACAATTCGATTTTTTACGATTTTACAGTATTGTTTTTCTTAATTCTTCGCCTGATTTCGGGCTTAAATAAGCAGGAGCAATGTCGAACACTGTTTTACAGCCCGACTGGCCTTCTTTATTAAGCTTGTAAGCGGCTCTTGCGTAGGCTATAAGCACGCTTGATGTAAATTCAGGGTTTGAATCAAGTTTTAAGCTGTATTCAATGATATGGCTGTTTTCTTTATTTAAGCCTGTTTTGCCTGTTCTGAATACAAAGCCGCCATGCGGGATTTTTGAATGGTTTTGTTTTAATTCTTCAAGAGTTATGAAATTAACGGTTGTATCGTAATCGGAGAAGTAATTCGGCATATTTTTAATTTCTTCTTCAACTTTTTTGGGGTCTGCACCTTCTTTTAAAACCACATAACATTCTCTTGTGTGTTTTTCGCGGGTTGAAAGAGTCGGGTTTTCACAGTTTTTGACCGCATCTAAAGCTGATTGAACAGGAACGGTATATTGTTTAGCATCCAGAACGCCTTCAACTCTTCTTATGGCATCCGAGTGTCCCTGACTTACGCCTCTTCCCCAGAAGGTATAATCATTTCCTTCAGGAAGAATGGCATTAGCGTACATTCTGTTTAAAGAAAACATACCGGGGTCCCAGCCCACCGATATAATGCCGATTTTACCGGCTTCTTTTGCTGAAGCGTCAACATTTGCAAAATGTTCGGGGATTTTTGCATGGGTATCAAAGCTGTCTATAACGTTAAACATTTTAGCGTATTTTGGTGTTTGAACGGGCAAATCGGTTGCACTTCCGCCGCATAAAATCAAAACATCAATTTTATCTTTCCAGTTTTCAATATCAGAAACGTTTACAACTTTTACATTTGCTGCAGGTTTCAATGTTTCGGGTGCGCGTCTTGTAAATATTGCGCAAAGCTCCATATCGGGGTTTTGCCGAACAGCAGCTTCAACGCCTCTGCCCAGATTTCCGTATCCTAAAATTCCTAATCTTATCATTATTAATGCCTCTTTTCATATTGGCTTTTTTGTTTCAAGATATTTGGTAAAAAGACACGATCCCGTCGCTGTCGCTCCTCTTTAACGGTCTTTTTACTCAAACATCTTTCAACTTCGCGAAGCCTTTTTACTAAATTAATCCTTGAGATTTCATACCTTTTGCGATTTTTCTGAATGCCGCGATGTTTGCGCCTGCAACATAATTATTGCCATAGCCGTATTCTTCGGCGGCTTTTCTTGTTTGAGCAAAGATATTTGTCATAATGCCGTCAAGTTTTTTATCCACTTCATCAAAGCTCCAGAAATATCTCATAGAATTCTGGCACATTTCTAGCGCTGAAGTTGCAACACCGCCTGCATTTGCCGCTTTACCGGGGGCAACAAGCACGCCGTTTGATAAAAAGTATTCTACAGCTTCATTTGTACACGGCATATTGGCACCTTCGCCCACCGCTTTTGCACCGTTTTCTGTTAAGACTTTTGCAGCGTTTATATTAATATCATTTTGAGTAGCGCATGGAAGCACAATATCTGCCTTGATTGTATATACAGCAGGGATTTCGCCGTTATTTTCCATATACTGTGCGGAAGGAACGCTGTCTTTGTATTCTTTAATTCTGCCTCTTTTTACTTCTTTAATTTCTTTTACAATATCAAGCTTAATGCCGTCTTTATCATAGATGCATCCGTTTGAATCGCTCATGGCTACAACGTTTGCGCCGTATTCCTGTGCTTTTTCGCAAGCATAAATTGCAACGTTTCCTGAGCCTGATATAATAACGGTTTTACCTTTTAATTCAAGATTGTTTGCCTTGAGCATTTCTCTCATAAAGTAAATTAAACCGTAGCCTGTGGCTTCTTTTCTTGCAAGAGAACCGCCGTAATCAAGCCCTTTGCCTGTTAATACTCCTGCTTCGTAATTATTTTTAATTCTTCTGTACTGGCCGAAAAGATATCCTATTTCTCTTCCGCCAACACCGATATCGCCCGCAGGAACGTCAACATCCTGTCCTATGTGTTTTTGCAATTCTGTCATAAAGCTCTGGCAGAAGCGCATGATTTCGTTATCGGATTTTCCTTTGGGGTCAAAATCGGAACCGCCCTTGCCGCCGCCAATCGGGAGACCTGTAAGAGCGTTTTTAAAGATTTGTTCAAACGCTAAAAATTTCATAATGCTCTGGTTAACGGTAGGGTGAAATCTTAAACCGCCTTTATAAGGCCCGAGTGTGCCGTTGAACTGTACTCTATAGCCTCTGTTTACCTGCGCCTGTCCTTTATCATCAATCCAGGGAACTCTGAATGATATAATTCTTTCAGGTTCTATAATGCGTTCTAAAAGGGCAATCGGCTTATATTCCGCCTCATGTTTTAAAATAACGGGTTCAAGTGTTCCTAAAACCTCTTTTACAGCCTGTAAAAATTCAGGTTCGTTTGGATTTTTTGAAGCTGCAAGATTAATAATTTCATTTAAATAAGCTGATTTTGTGCCGTTTTGAGTACCGTTTAAGGTGCAAGAATTGTTCATAAGGCTATTTTCTCCATAATATAATAATTTTATGGGGAAATTATACCATAAAGGTTTTTTGCTGACACATAAAATTTTATAATGTGTTAAAATTATCAGGAATTAAAAAAGCCCTTAAAAATAAGCCCCAGCATATAAATTGACCCGCAAATCACGGTTAAATCAAAATTGTTATCATTCATTTCAAAAACAGGATCCGTAATTTTTTCGATATTATTTTCAGTTTTTATTAAATCACTGTATTTTAAAGCGTTCGGGTAATTAAATTCATAGAAACATATCTTTTTTTGCGCATTTACGTTTTTTAAATATTCTAAAACCCTTTTATAGTCCTTGTTTTTAAGGCATCCGAATATGAATTTTATTTTTTTTCCTTTAAAATTTTCATTTAAAAAATCAGCTAAAACCCTTGCTCCGTCAGGATTATGGCAGGCATCAACAAGTGTTGTTTCATTGATAAATTCAAGGCGGAATTTCCATTGAACCGTGCAAAGCGCCTCTTCAATTGTTTTTTGCTCTATCTTAAATCCTTTTTTATTCAATATTTCAACCGCTTTTATTGCAAGAGCAAGGTTTTCGCCCTGATGTGCGCCGTTCAGGTTAAATTTTACCGCCCCGTCTTTAAAATATGCATATCCGTTTTTTACAGGCACGGCTTCGGTTTCAAAGGGCAGCCCGCCCTTTTTTTTTGTTTCATTAAAGAGCGTTCTATACCCTTTATTTTCTTTTAAAAATACGGCAGGACAGCCTTTTTTGATTATTCCGGCTTTTTCTTTTGCAATTTCTTCAATGGTGCTTCCGAGGCGTTCTTTATGTTCAAGGCTTATGGATGTTATGATTGAGGCAATCGGTTTTTCTATAACATTGGTAGAATCTAATCTTCCGCCGAGCCCTGTTTCAAGAATAACAATATCGCAGGCTTTTTCATTAAAATATAAAAATCCTGCCGCGGTTAAAATCTCAAATTCGGTTAGTTCAATATTAAATTTTTTATCAAGTTCGTTAATTTTTTTTATTAAGTGTTCAAAGTCTAAATCGCTTATAGGCTCTTTATTTACGGTAATGCGTTCGCAGTATGAAAAAAGATGCGGGCTTGTAAATTTTCCTGTTTTATATCCGGCTTTAGTTAAAATTTCTTCTAAAACAGCACAGGTAGAGCCCTTTCCGTTTGAACCGGCTATATGAATGAAATTCAGCTCTTTTTGCGGGTTGTCAAGAAGTTCTAAAATCCTTGAAATGCGCTTTAGGCCCAATTCTATATGAAATTTTTCAGATGATGTTAAAATTTGGGCCGCGTTCATAATTTTCCTCTAGTCTTATTGCCCTTGTTTATTGGCTTTTGCGGCATTTAAAATAAGCTTTAAAATTTCCCCTGTCGGATTTTCTTTAATTTCCTGCGAGGCGATTTGCGCCATTTTATTAAGTTTTTCATTATTTGAAATCAAATCTTCAATAATATTTATCAATAAATCTGATGTTAAATCAGAGTCTTCAATATAAATGGCGGCACCCGTTTTTTCAATTTCGCGTGCATTTTTTCTCTGGTGGTCAGCCGCCGCATAGGGGTACGGTACAAGGATTGAAGGTTTTTTTGCGGCTAAAATTTCTGATATACTTAAAGAGCCTGCACGTGAAATTATTAAATCGGAAGCAAGAACGGGCATATACATTTTTTCAAAATAAGGGCGTATAATATGCTTGCTGCAAAGGTTTTCATTTTTTAATGCTGTCATTACTTCATCAAAATTTTTCTTTCCTGTCTGGAAAATTATTTTAACATTATCGTTTTTAAAATGTTTTAGTGCCCCGATTGCCGCATTATTTATACTTTTTGCCCCCTGTGAACCGCCCATAATCAAAACACAGAATTCATCTTTTAATTGAAATTCACTGCGGGCTTTTTCTTTTGAAATTGTGAAAAATTCTTCCCTTACAGGGTTTTTAAAATGTGTAATTTTTTTTGCCTTAATAAATTTTTCACCTTCTTTAAAAGCGAGATTCACGGCTGCAGCGTTTTTTGAAAATTTACGGGTTACAATACCTGGGTGTGCATCTGAATCATGCATAATATAGGGGATTTTAAGAATATTTGATACTATAACCATCGGGGCGCTTACATATCCTCCTGAGGCAAAAACCGCATCGGGTTTATATTTCAGTGCATAACCGAGGCATTTAAAAACAGAAATTATAAGCAAAAAAATCCATCTTATAAGTTTAAAATTAATTTTTCTCGGCATTCCAAAAACCGGAACATCAAGAAACGAAACCCCGAGCCCGTTTGCAATCTCAAATTCCGGATTTTTTTTATTCCCGACATAGAAAATATTATCAAATCCGTTTTTTTTAAGCTCGTTAAAAATTGAAACACATGGGTATATATGCCCTCCTGTGCCGCCTCCTGTCAGAAAAAAAGTTTTAATAGGCTGATTTTTTTGCATAAGGTCTTATCCTTTGAACACGTTTTTTTGAAATGTTTAACAATACCCCGAACATACACAGTGATACCGCAAGAGAACTGCCGCCGTAGCTTATAAAAGGAAGCGGGATGCCGGTTGCGGGGATAAAAGAACTTGCAACCGCCATATTCATAAAGGCTTGAAAACCTACTGAAAACGCTATTCCCACTGCAAGAAGTTTTCCGAACATATCAGGACTGCGAGATGCTATAATGAAGCTTCTGTGAAGGAACATTGCAAAAAGCATTATTATAAAAAAGCACCCCAAAAAGCCGAATTCTTCAGCAATTACGGCGAAAATAAAATCCGTATGCCCTTCAGGAAGCCAGGATAATTTTTGCTTTGAATTGCCGAAACCAACCCCGAAAAATCCGCCTTCTACGAATGCCACAAGAGATTGGATGATGTTGTATCCTGCATCAAGAGGGTCTTTATTCGGATCAAGCCAGACAATAAACCTTTGTTTTTGATAATCCCTGATCGTAAAGGCTATCAAAGTGACCGCGCTCATTCCTGCAATAATAAGCTTTTTTAATGAACCGCCCGCCATATAATAGAGCGCTGCAAATGTGAATGTTAAAAGTATTATCATGGAAAGGTTCGGTTGTTTATAAATTAAAAGCAGGCTTGCGCCGAAAATAATATAGGCGGGGATTTTTTTATCATCAAGAAGAAGAGAATTCTCACTGAATAATGAGGCAAACATTAATACTATAGCGGGTTTTGCAAGCTCGGAGGGCTGAAATTGGATAGGGCCTATAACAAGCCACCTTTTTGCTTCATTAACGGTGAGTCCTAACGGTGTAAATTGAACCAGTGCAAGCAAAATCAATACAATAATAGGTAATTGATAAGTATATGCGCGCAATTTGCGGTAATCAAAATTTGCAAAAAACATAGCGCCAAAAATGCCGCCGACAAGCCATGCAAGCTGTCTTACGGTAAAGAAAACAGGGTTTACGCCCTCTGCCACAGCACGGGGCGAGCCGGCTGAAAAAATTGCCATAATACCGATAATTACAAGCGCTGCAACTATCCACACAAGCGTTTTATCGGGCGGAGAAATTATATAATTCTGCCCTCCGCGGCTGCTTCTGCCTGTGCCGCTTCCGTTTCCTCCTCCGTATTCATTTTTTTGCCTTTGATAAGAGGAGCTGAACCTGCCCTCCGGCCTGTTTTCGGGCCTTCCGCCGGGAGTATTTTGATTATCTCGATAATACATAATCTCTGAAGGCATCCCCTCTTACTTCGTAATTTTTAAACATATCAAAACTTGCGCATGCCGGTGAAAACAGTACCACATCAGGATTTTCAGCTTCTGCCTTATTTATCGCATCTTCAAGTGTGTCTGCAAAAACTATATTGTTAAATCCTGCTTCTTTCAGCGCGTTATTAAAGCGTTCAGCGGCTTCGCCTATTAAAACAACCTTATCAATTTTTTCTTTTATAAGTTTTGAGAATTCGTCAAGAGATGTGTTTTTATCCCTGCCGCCTGCAATGAGCGATACTTTTTTGCCTTCAAATGCGCCTATGGCAACAATTGACGCTTCGGGGTTTGTTGCTTTTGAATCATTATAATAGGAAATGCTGTTTCTGGTTGTAATCAGCTCACAGCGGTGCTTTGGAGCTTTAAAGGACATGATTCCTTCTTTAATTGCGTTATTATCAAGCCCTGCGATTTTAGCTGAAATTATTGCACACATTACATTTTGCAGATTATGGTTGCCTACAATCGGCACATCGCAAGTGTTTATAATTAATTCTCCGCCGTAATAAATCCCGCCGTCTTTTATATAAGAACTGTGCGCTTTCTGCCCCGTTTTTAAAAGTTCGTCATATTTATCTTCAAGTGCAAAAAAGTGCAAAACAGCGTTCGTTTTGATATTTTTTACTCTGCTGTCGTTTAAATTCAAGATAGCGTGCCTGTTTTCATCCATCCTGTCATACATTTTTGCTTTGTCATAAAAATAATTTTCAATATTTTTATGCCAGTTGATATGATCCGGTGTAAGATTGCAAAATACCGCCATATCAGGCGCAAAAGCTTTTGTATAGTGCAGCTGGTATGAACTTGCTTCAATAACAAGAAAATCCGGGATTTTGTTATTTTCCGGGCATAGGTAATCAAGCGGCGAAACGCCGACATTGCCTGCTGCAGGAGCAAAAAATTTCAGGCCCAATATGTGCGAAACAAGTATTGTTGTGGTTGTTTTGCCGTTTGTGCCTGTAATTGTTATTATTTTTGTATTTTCCGGTTTTAAAAGATAGGCAAGTTCAAGGTCTGAAAAATAAGGTATATTTAATTTATCTAAAAGTGCCAGAACCTCGCTTTCAGGCGGGATTGAGGGGCTTAATACACAAAATTCCGCATTTTGCATAAATTCTTCCGTATGTCCGCCAAATTCAAGCTTTGCACCGTTTTTTCTTAAAAATTCCGCTTTTTTAAATTCATCTGAATTTTCTTCGTATTTTTTTGAATCGCTTAAATAGCAATCAGCACCTGCTCTTAACAGGAATTTTGCCGCTGCAAACCCTGTGGTTGAAAGCCCTAATACCAGTATTTTTTTATTCCGTAAATCTTTTATATCCATAGCGGTCACTTTCGTTTATTCTTTTAAAATTGTGCCATTAATGCAATTTTTGCAGCGCAAACCCCCCATACTGCAAGAATTCCGCCCAATGCTGAAATCATTGAAAATACGATTACGATTTTTTTCTCATTCCAGCCTGAAAGCTCAAAGTGGTGATGAATGGGGCTCATTTTAAAAATTCTTTTGCCCGTTAATTTAAAGCTTGCCACCTGAAGCATAACAGATAGTGTTTCAGCTATAAAAACAATTCCTATGGGAATGAGCCATAGTTCAAATTTTCCCATAACGGCAATTGTAGCCAAAAGCCCGCCCAGAGCAAGGCTTCCCGTATCTCCCATAAAAATTTTAGCCGGATTTTTATTAAAATATAAAAATCCTAAACAAGCCGCAGATGCCGCAGCAGAGATAATCGCAAGGTCTGTATTTGAATTAACGTAGCAAATAACAGCGCAGGCCAGAAATGCAAAAAACGCGCATCCTGCGGCAAGCCCGTCCAGCCCGTCCGTTAAATTCAGCGCATTTGAAGATCCTACTATCATAAACACCGCAAAGAACGGATATAGATAAAATAAATTCAGGTGAAAATTAAAAATTGAAATATCTGTCTGCCCTTGATATACAATGTATACGGCAGGAAGCATTGATACGGCTATCTGAAGAGCAAGTTTTGCCCTCGGGCTTAAACCCTCATTCTGACAGCCTTTTATCTTCTTGATATCATCTTCAAAACCCGTAAAAGTATAGAAAACAAGCGTCATAAGAACGATAATTGCGCGGGTTGAAATTGCCTGTGCCATAAAAAGGGCAATAAGCGAGCCTGTAAGAAGCGCTGTTACAAGGAATACGCCGCCCGTTGTAGGGGTTTTATTTTTTTTGGCATGAAGTTTCTGAACTTCTTCTCTAATGTATTGCCCGTACATTTTTTTCTTCATAAATTCAAGGTACGGTATGCCGAATAACAGGCATAAAACCAGTGTCATTAAGGCTGAAACGCTTATCATTCTCATAAATTTTTCACCATTTCAATTATTTCTTCAAATTTCATAATTCTTGATGCCTTCAAAAGTATTGTGGTTTCAGGCTCAAGTTCTGTTTTAATAAATTTTGCGCACTCTTCTTTTGAATTAAAATGCTTGGAATTAAGAGAGCAGGCTCTTGAAATAAATTTTGCCAGTTCACCTACCGTAAGAAGGGTTACATCCTTATATGAAGATAAAAATTCGCCTATTTGTTTATGATATGCGATTTCATCTTTCCCAAGCTCGCCCATATCCCCCAAAAGTACACACAGCGGTTTTTTATACACTGAAAGAAAAGTTTTTAAAACAGCCGTCATAGATTCGGGGTTTGCATTGTAGCTGTCGTTTATAAAGGTTAAATCCCCGATTTTAGTTATTTCCCAGCGTTTTTCAATAGGTTTATAATTTAAAAGCCCCTTTTGAATATTTTCGGTTTTTACACCCGCCCATTTTGCCGCTTCAATAACAAGCATAGCGTTTTCAATATTGTGTTCCCCTTCAATGCTGAGCGTATAGCGGGTTTTGTCATATGTGAATTCGGATTTTCCTATTTCTATTTTAATATCAGAGCAATCGGAAATTTTTGTAAGAATTTGTTTTCCTTGATATTTCAGGTTTTCTTTTAAAATCTTAGAATCCTGACCTATGAAAATCCCGTCAGGTTTTAGATTTGAGGCTATTTCGCATTTTGCAATTGCAATATTTTTAAGGTTTCCAAGCCTTTCAACATGGGCGGAGCCTATATTTGTAATAATTCCGGCATCAGGAAGCGAATACCCTGTCAGCAGCTGGATTTCACCCAAATTTCTCATTCCCATCTCAACAACAAGAATTTCTGTGTCTAATGGCATTGAAAGCATAGTTTCACAAAGCCCGATTTCATTGTTATGATTGAGTTTTGACTTATGAGTTTTAAATGTTGTTTCTAAAACGCTTGAAAGCATTTCTTTCGTGGTGGTTTTGCCCGAACTGCCCGTAATAGCAATTACTTTCGGATTAATTTTTTCTCTTATGTATTTTGCAAGCTCAAGATAAGCTACGAGCGTGTTTTTAACGTACAATACAAAATCCGCATCTTTGTTTACTTTATATTTTTCCTGTGTAAAGTATCCCGCAGCGCCGTTTTCAAGGGCTTTATCAATAAAATTATGACCGTCAAAATTTTCGCCCCTGAGAGGTAAATATATTATATTTCCTGAATTTTTATCGATTTTTCTTGTGTCGGTAGAAATCTCAAAAGTGCCTTCCGTATTGCTTTTATGGATAATTTTTGCACCCGTTACTTTTATTATTTCATCTATATTAAATTTCAAAATTATACTCCCGAAAAGTGCCTTGTCTGCTATATTCTCCCTATTTTTACAAGGCTTGTTTTATAAAAAATAAAACTTCTTTATTATTGTAAACTAAACAGATTTTGATGTAAAATAATTTTTGATGAAAAAAATTGCACTGATACCCATTGATAACAGACCTATCTGCTTTACGCTTGCAGAGCAGATTTGCGCCGTTAATGAAGATTTAAAACTTTATCTTCCCGACAGGAAATTGCTCGGAGGATTGTATGATATGGCGGATGTTTCCGGCATATTGGAGTGGCTGAAAAGCCTGCCGCAGATGGATTATATTATTGTTTCGCTTGATACCGCAGCTTATGGCGGGCTTGTTGCCTCCAGAAGAATTCCTGATAATTTTGATGATATAAAAAATCGTCTTGAGGGCTTTAAAAAAGCCTTAAAAACAAATGGGGCAAAGGTTTTAGCTTTTTCAAGCATAATGCGCATTTCTAATAATAATATAAACGAAGAAGAAAAAGAATACTGGAATCCTTGGGGCAAGCGGATTTTCGAGTATTCTTATCATCAACACAAATCACGCGTATTAAAACAGTATAATTGTGTCTATAATACAGTGCCGGCGGATATTTTAGACGATTATCTCTCCACGCGCAAAAGAAATTTTGAAATCAACAGATTGTATCTTGATTGGTTGTCTGAGGGAATTTTAGATACTCTTGTTTATTCAAAAGACGATACAGGCGAATACGGACTTAACGTTGAAGAGGCACAAACCCTTGAGGCAGAGGCTAAAAGCCGAAATGTAAATGCAATAATTAAAACGGGGGCGGATGAAATTCCCCTAACTCTTCTTACAAGGGCGATTATAGGAAACGATAATGTTAAAATTAAGCCCTGCTTTGTTTACCCCGATTCAAAAGGTAAAATCTCAAAGTATGAGGATATTTCGGTCGAAAATTGTGTCAAATCCCAGCTTTCCCTTGCAGGAGCAGGGTTTGATATGTCTGAAAATCCCGAAATTACGATGGTTGTTAATAATTTTCGCTACGAACAGGGAGATTTAGTTCTTGGTGATGTAATAAATTCGCTTTCTTGTGATTTTGAAATTCCGAAAACCCCTTATTTTATTGCGGATATAAACAATGCAAACGGGTCAGATAATGAACTGGCGCGGAAAATTACTGATAAAAAATTGGAAATCGGCACACTGTTTTCCTACAGCGCGTATAACACCAGCGCAAATACAATCGGAAGCTCGCTTTGCATTGCCGTAAATGCTTATCTTGCCTTGAAGAAAGGTACTTTTAACGAGGCTGCCTTTAAGCACTTGATGGCAGTAAGGCTTTTGGATGACTGGGCATATCAAGCAAACATTCGAAAAGCAGTGAGAGAGGCTGCTCCCGATTTCGAAAAGGCTTTAAAGCTTAATATAGCTGAATTTAAACGCTATGAAGAAAAAATTTCAAAATTTTTGAATTTTGATTTTGATGCCGAATATTTTTTGCCATGGAAAAGAAGTTTTGAAATTGAAATTAATATAAAAGAAAAGTAAAATTTAATTGATTTTTCTTTATAAATACGTTAAAATCACCGTGAATAGAGTTTTTAAGGGTTTTAAAATGGATATAAAATTTGAAAAATGGCAGGGACTCGGCAACGATTTTATAATTCTTGAAAATGCTGATGCTACAAGTGAATTAGCCAAAAAAATGTGTGACAGAAATTTTGGAATTGGGGCTGACGGTATATTTTCGGCAGTAAAATTCGACAGAATGAAAAAACCTGAAAATGCTGATATAGCCTGGAAATTTTATAATTCGGACGGCTCAATTGCCCAAATGTGCGGAAACGGAATGAGATGCTTTGCAAAATATGTTTATGACAACGGCATTATGGATAAACATAAATTTGCGGTGCAAACCCTTGCAGGGATTATAATTCCGGAAATTCTTGAAACGGGAAAAGTGTGTGTAAATATGGGAACGCCAATTCTTGATCCTTCAAGAATACCTACTAAAGCACTTGATATATTTGATTTTGAGGTGGAAGGCTTTAAGGCCTGTGCTGTCAGCATGGGAAATCCGCACTGTATTATATTTACAGACGGCGACACCGGAAGGCTTGCGGCGGAAATAGGCCCTGCAATTGAGCTTTCACCTTTATTTCCCGAAAAAACAAATGTTGAATTTGTTGAAATTAAATCAAGAAAAAAAATAAAAATTGATGTCTGGGAAAGAGGCTGCGGCATTACTATGGCTTGCGGCACAGGGGCTTGTGCCAGCGTTGTTGCTGGGGTTAAAAAAGGTCTTCTTGATGAAGAAGTTACGGTAATTTTACCCGGCGGAGAGCTCCTTATAAACTATGTTGAAGGCGAAAATGTTTTCATGACAGGCGATGCCAGAAGAGTGTTTTCAGGGGTCTGGTATAAATAACTTAATATTTTTCTTGTATCTGAAAATTGTTTATGATAGGATTTCCTTACAATTGACTTAATTTATAGGAGAAATCAGATGAAAAAATATGAACTGCTTGCTACCATTAAGCCTAATCTGGACAATGATGAAGCAGATAAAGTTGCGGCAAAAATTGAAGAAACCGTAAGTTCTCTTGGCGGCAGCGTTTTAGAAACCGAAAAACTCGGCAGAAAAAAGCTTGCTTATGACGTTCAAGGTTTTAGAGACGGCTTTATGTTTGTTCAAAAAATAAACATTCCTGCTGATAAAATTGTTGAGTTTAAACGCAACTTAAAATTAAACGAAAACGTTATCAGAACTATGTTTACAGAAGTAAAGAAGGCAT
>CAJUKY010000006.1:30836-89575 GCA_910587055.1 Candidatus Gastranaerophilales bacterium | reverse complement strand
AATTGCCCTGATGTACAGAATTAGCATGAGTTTTAGATGGTTTTAACGCTTAAAAATTTAATATTTTAAAACTTCAAAACATCCTTATATTGGAACTATCGGTATATTTTTCCGTTTTCTTAAATAAAAAACCTTAAAATTATAAAAAATTGTTACAAAAGTTAAAAAACCGGAGTAACAATTTTCTTATGACACATTATTAAATATCTGACACACAAAATTAAATATCGTTAATTGCCTGGCTGTTACCTTCAATTTCATCTTTAAGTGATTTTCTTACAATTTCAGCCTGCGTATCAAGCATTTTGCAAACAGTTTCAATATTTCTTACTTTATCTGATAATATCGCATCGGCGTTTGTTGTAATGCGCCCTGTTACGTTTGAATAAGCATTTAATGCTGCAGAACCGGTACCTTCAAGAAGATTACCCGCAACAATGGCAGCAAGTCCTGAATTTCCCATATAAGGTGCAACAGATTGCATCAAGCCGCCAATGCCCGAAATTACACCGGCAACAGGAAGAATGAAATTCTGCCCGAAATTTGAACCTGTGCTTACGGCGCTTGTTAAATAACTTCCTGCCGTAAGTCCCGCGATATCAGAAGCAGATACAGCAAAACCGGTCGGTGTACCACCATTATAAGTGTTATAAACACTTGATGCACCGCCTGTTACGGTACCCGTTCCCCATAAAACGGGAGCTGCTCCCGAAGGAAATCCCGAATAAGAACCCAAACCACCAATACCAAAGGAATTTGTAGCGCCGTATAGAGACGATGTCGCACCGGTAATTGGTGACCAGTAGGAGGTACCCGGGATATTCATCATTGAGGTGCCGCCCATAACAGGCATAAAGGAACTTGGTGCAAAAAGGCTAGCAAGCTGCCATAAAAAGCCGCCCACCGTACCAAATCCGGTACCCGCGGAAGCTGACCCTGAAACTGTTATATCTCTTAGCCTGTCGTATGTTTCATACAATTCAGCTTTGGCAAGAGAGCTTGCAAGTCCATATTTATTTGCAATAACCAGAGCGCTATCATACCTGTATGACATCGTTACCTCGTTTTAAATTGTCTAACCTTAACCTTGTGTTTTCTTTTACTTATGGGGTTTGTCTTTATTTTATACTACAAAGCAGTTATCTGCCTCGTTTAAATGAATTAGAAAATAAAAACTGCCCTTTAATATCGGACAGTTCTTATTTAAGAATATTTTTAAGAAAGTCAACTTGATATCCGGATATCCGTTTTTGAATTTTAAATTATGCAAATGTTTTAAATGTAGCTTCAACGTTTGTTTCAATAACTTTCTTAACAGCTTCAAGCTCTGTATTTAAAGCATTTTGTTCGGTATCCAGTTGTTTTAATCTTAATTCTAACGTTCTGTCTTGCTGCTGGATGATTTCAGTTTGAGCATTAATATCATTAATTGTTCTTTCATAGAGCATCTTCTGATATTCATAATCTTTCATAGCTTCAGCATAACCTTCATCATCCTGAACCTGAGTTAATGAAAGTTCAAAGAATTTGCCAACAAGAGCTTTTTGAACTTCTTCATCTTCTGAATCAACTTCATCAATACGGAGTTCTTCAAAACGTCCTTCTGATGTAGTTTCCGTAAAGCTTCCGGTAGCATTCACGGTTTTTTGAACAGTTTGATCGGTAATATAAAATGCACTTAAGCCGTTTGAGAATGTATTTGAAATATCATAGCTTTGAGCACCGGCTGCGCCTTTAATAAGAGCATTCATATTAGTGCCTGAAACATAGTATGTAGTGGCATTTGAAGTGTTGTCATTGCTCATTTTATATTTATAGAAAACTTTATTGGCTTCGGTTGTTAAATCTTCACCTGCAACTTTTGCAACAGTTTTAACATTTGTATCTACTTTACCGTTTTCATCAACATAATCACCGTCTGCATTTCTTGTAAGAATTGTAATCGGGTAATTATCATTCTTGATATCAATTGAAGAAGGAACATTTCCGTCAAAATTCATTGTACCGTAGGTTGCATAAGCTTTTGCAGTATCTTCAATTACTTTATAAGCCATGGTGATATCATATCTGCCGTCGGTTCTGGGGGTTGATGTTGTAATAGAATAATCCAAACCTGAAGCATCAAATGTATAACGTGTATTATAAAAATCAGTAGCACTCGGAGGTGTCGGAACCTGTAATGCCATCATTTTATTGAATAAGCCGGCGCTTTCGTTAGCAAGAGAAGTTCTTTCCTGGTTAACCTGCTGTCCTTCATATTCAACGTTTGATTTTCTTGCTGTAAGGGTTAAAAACCTTGCCTGGCTTGCTGCCATTCCCATAGTTTGCTGCCTCCAATTGTTCTTTGTACTATACTTATCGGCAAATATACTTCCTAACTTTAATTTTCAGTTAATTATTGTAACAAAATTGTAACAATTAAAATCAATAGTCCAAATATATTTATACACTATTATTTACACGACACACATCATCCTGTTTAATGAATTGTTTTTTAAAGTCAAAATGTTATAATTACCGTATGAAACTCATTGATACACACATCCATGGCGGATACGGCATAAATTTTAACACCTGCGGCAAGGAAGATTTTTCATACTTTGCAAAAAATATTTTAAAAAGGGGAATTATAGCATTCTGCCCCACTCTTGTAGGCGACAGCCTAAGTGCCTTAAAAAGCAGGCTTGATTTAATAAAAGATGCTATGAAAAATCAAAAAAAAGATGAGGCAAAAATTTTAGGCGTTCATCTTGAAGGCACTTTTTTAAACCCCAAAAAATCAGGAATACAAAATGCCGGTAATTTTTTAACCCCGAATATTGAAAACTTTAAAAAACTCACGGGGGATAATATTGATATTATAAAAATCGTAACCATGGCGCCCGAACTTGATGAAGATGCAAAATTGCAGGAATTCTTGGAAGAAAACAATATAAGAGCCCATGCGGGACATACTTTATCAAATGAACTTTATAAAGTTTCAGGCACAACACATCATTTTAACGCCATGGCACCATTAAACCACAGAGAAAGCACCATTACGCTAAAGGCGCTTTTAGACAATGAAATTTATTGCGAAATAATAGGAGATAGTCTTCATGTTTCGGATGATATGCTGAAATTATTCTTTAAAATAAAAGACAAAAACAAGATTATCCTAATAAGCGATGCTCTCCCCATAGCACACAGCGGGCTGGATTCTATTATTTTTTGCGGGAAAAATATTTATAAAGGCGGAAAAGACAAAGACGGCACAATTGCAGGCTCTTCTTTGTTTATAGATGAAATGGCACAAAATTTAATATCAAAAGGAATACTCTCCGAAACAGACGCCGCAAAAATGGTTTATGATAACGTGATAAACCATTTGGGGATAAATCTTTAATCCCTGTTTAAATTTTGCAAGAGTTTAAAATAAACATTCAATTAATGTATTTTCGATACAATTTATGCTAGAATATTTTTGTATTCGATATATTCAATAAGGTTTTTAGGAGTTTTAAATCAATGTTTAACATAAAATATAAATTGCTGTTTTCTATTATTTTAGCTTGTTTTACGGTTTTTGGAGCAGCCGCTTTTGATATAAACACTTCGGCCTCAGCAGGTGAAAATATAGCCGCAAAGAAAAAACAGATAATAGAAGCTCCCGCCCCCATGCAGGAACCTGCACCCTGTGCACAGGCCGGTTTTATTACCGTAAAACCGCTTGATATCGTGGCAAATCCTGCGCAGTATTTAAACAAAAATATTATTATGAACGCGGTTTTTGATAAATTTTCAACCCTCGGGCTTGATTACAAACCTGCATTAAGAGAGAATGCAAAATACATAGGTTTTTTAATACAAAGAGATGATATAAAAGATCATGACGTACCGCTTTCAGAGATGAAAATATTCTTAAAAAGAGAATATGCCGAAAAATTCGTTGATTTAGAAACAGGCGATAAAATACAGATAAAAGGTAAAGTGTTCTCGGCAGCACTCGGCGACCCATGGATTGATGCGGATGAACTTACCGTAACACAAAAAGCAAAAGTTAAAGAAGAGCCTGTTAAAAAATAAATATTAACAGCTTAATTATCACACTGTCAAAATAGCATTTAGTTGAGTATAGCGGGGTAATCGGATTTGACATTCAAAAAATATTTAACTATCCACGGACATTTTTATCAGCCGCCAAGGGAAAATCCCTGGCTTGAAGAAATTGAAATACAGGATTCCGCAAGACCCTTTCATGATTGGAACGAAAGGGTATCTTACGAATGTTATGAACCAAATTCCGTTTCAAGGATTGTTGATGATAAAAATAAAATTCTTGATATTGTAAATAATTACCAGAAAATGAGCTTTAATATAGGCCCCACGCTTCTTTCATGGATGGAAAAATATGCCCCCTGCTCATACAGAAGAATAATCAATGCCGATAAAAATTCAATAGAACTCTATGGCGGCCACGGATGTGCTATAGCGCAGGTATACAATCATATTATTATGCCGCTTGCTAACACAAATGATAAGTATACTCAAGCCATATGGGGCATTAGAGATTTTCAAAAACGTTTCGGCAGAATGCCTGAAGGAATATGGCTGGCTGAAACTGCCGTAGATGCTGAAACCCTTGAAGTTTTAATTGATTTGGGGATAAGGTATACAATTTTATCTCCCTATCAGGCACAGTGCGTCAGAAAAATGAACCCTGATAAAAACGAAGAATGGCACGATGTAAGCTGGGGCAGCATAGACCCCTCTCAAAGCTACAGATACTATGTTGAAGGCACCGATAACAAAAAATATATTGATTTATTCTTTTATGACGGCGCAATTTCAAAATCCGTTGCATTTGATTTTCTTTTAACAGACGGCGAAAAATTCGCAAACAGGCTTTTAGATGGTTATTCGGAAAGCAGGCAGAGACCCCAGCTTGTAAACATTGCAACAGACGGCGAAAGTTACGGACATCATACTAAATTCGGAGATATGGCTTTATCTTATGTCCTGGGCGTTAAGGCTAAAGATTTAGGCTTTGAAATTACAAATTACGGACAGTATCTTGAAATGTATCCGCCCGAATACGAAGTGGATATTAAACCGGTTTCAAGCTGGAGCTGTTCTCATGGTGTTGAAAGATGGAAAGATGACTGCGGTTGTAATACAGGGGCGCTTCCCGGGTGGAACCAGAAATGGAGAAAACCTTTAAGAGATGCTCTTGATTATTTGAGAGATGAATTTATAAAGCTGTGTTCTGCAGAAGGTGCAAAATATTACAAAGATTTCTGGGATGCAAGAAATAAATACATTGATGTAATTCTGGACAGAAATGATGAAAGCATCGATAAATTCTTAAAAGAAAACTGCATTTCGGATTTTAAAGCGAAAGACAAGACAAATGCTCTCAAATTAATGGAAATACAGAGATTTTGCATGCTTATGTATACAAGCTGCGGCTGGTTTTTCGCAGAAATTTCAGGCATAGAAACAGTGCAGATTATGAAGTACGCCGCACGCGCAATTCAGCTTGCAGGAAGCTTCTCAAAAACAAATTATGAAGAAAAGTTCTTAAATATTCTGGCAAAAGCAAAAAGTAATGTGCCTGAATATGAAAACGGCAAAAAGATTTATGAAAAATTTGTAAAACCCTCTGTTGTATGTATTGAACAGATTGTCTGCCACTGGGCAATTTCATCATTGTATACAAATCTGGCAGATTTAGAAGAAATCTATTGCTATAAAATAAAAAAAGTTCATTATGAAACAGTTAAAAACGGACATGCAGAGCTTGTTTTCGGAAAAATTGAAGTAACATCAAAAATTACTCTTGAAAAATGGCTTATGGGCTTTGCAATGCTAAAAACGCCTGACAGTGAATTTTACTGCAGCGTAAAAGAGTGCAGCCCCGATGAAGATTTATCAAAAGGCAGAGAAGTTTTAACAAAAGCATTTATGTCAAATGTTCTGCTTGAAACCCTAAAAGGTTTTGAGGAGCATTATTCCGCCAATTTCTACAGCCTTAAAGATGTTTTACTGGATAAAAGAAAGACTATTCTTGATAACGTTTTAAAATCAAGGCTTACGAAGGTTGCAAATACTTACGAAGAGCTTTACGAAGAATTAAAAACGCCGGTTGAGCATCTTGCAAAACTCGGCATGGATATTCCTGATGCATTCAGGGTTTCAGCTAAATTCTGTCTGATTAAAAGGCTTGAAGAACTGCTTACAAACATTCAGGATTTCAGAAACGAAGATTTTCTTAATGAAATCAAAAAAATCAAAGATAACACCGAAAAATTCTTTATTAATCTAAATAAATCAAATTCCGGCGTAATCATTGCAAAAAAACTCCAATCTTTAATTGACGAATTATCCCAATTGATGGATTTTAAAACCGCGGATGAAATTTTTGCAATTTTTGAACTGATTGAAATTTTAGGAATAAATGTTGAAATCAAAGTTGCACAGAATATTTATTTTGAAAAAATATACAGTAAAATCAATCTGTTAATAGAACATCTTGAAACCTCAAATTCTAAAGATAAAGACAGACAAATAGCGCTCATGCTTTTAGAAGTGGGTAAAAAATTAAATATCAACACGGATTTCTACCGTCCGCACATAGATAAAGCCAGCTTGCCCATAAGAAACAGCTAAGCAAAATAGCTATTTCCTAAAAAACTCTGATATATCGACTTTTAAAATTTCAGATATTTTAGCAAGCCTTTTTATACTGGGCATTCTAATACCACGTTCAATCTGTGATATGTAATTTGAATTAACATCTAACATTATCCCCAAGCTGGTCTGGGTTATCTTTGCCTGATGCCTAATGCTTCTAAGGTTTTTTGCAACTCTTTTCGTAACTTCTTCAATGCTATTTGTCATAATTTTATTTTATGTTAGAATTTAAATAAAACACGAACAAATAGCTTTAAAAATGAGGAGAAAACCATGCCTGCACAAACAGAATATGATAAATTAGCCAATAAATTAGTACATATTGAAGACAAAATCACGGAACTTGATAAAATCGCAAAAACCCTTAATATCTGGATTAAAGAAAATGATTACGAATTAATCCCTATAGCAAAAATGCTGGATAATAAATTAAAAGAAGTAATAAAAATTATTGAAAACTAGCTGATACGGCCGCAAAACAGTTAAACTACCCCTTATTTAATACATCCAGCCCTTTATATTCAAATACCTTTTTAGCCTGTGCGCCGTTAAACAGTGTATCATGCATAAACATTGCCCCTAAAATTGCCTCTAATCCCGAAGCAGGCAGCATATTATCCGGCAATTCTTCAAAACCGTATTTTATTTTCAGTGCACTCTGCAGACTTTTGCAATCAAGCGATGTTCTCTGCAAATAATCGGGCGCAAGGCCGTAAGCCCCTCTTAATAAGTTAACATCAAACCTTGAAATGTTTGCACCGTTCTCTTTTAAATTTAAAAATAAATCCGAACATCTGTCTGAAAGTCTTCTTGTCCAGTTGTTTCTGTTTATATCAAACTTATCTTCTATCATCTTATAATTTTTGCAATGAATACGCCATTTACCCTCTAAAAGTGCATTGTCATGCGGAATAGAAACAGTGATTTTTGCATTTTTAACATAAGGATTCTGTTCAAAAAAAAGTTCTATATCGTTTGTAAAATACAATTTATCAAGAAGTACAATTTTTTTATTTTTATCAATAACGCAAACGGAACTGTCATTATTTGATGTATTTGATAATGACATTCCGACAGAAAAAAATTCTTTACTTGACATATTGCCCATAATCAAGAGTATAATTGTATTATATACATTTTGCAAGTAATTATTAAAGGTAGAAATTATTTTGTTTTTAAAAGTTTTTTTTCAATTTATAAAAAATTACGGCGAAGGGTTTAAATTAAAACTTTTTTTCATTGCCTTATTCTCTCTTTTTATGGGTATATTTGAATTTCTTGGCCTTGCATTGATTTTCCCTTTAATCATGCTTTTAACAGGCGGAAATGAAGCATTTAATATTCCTTATTTTAATGACCTTTTTGAAGCGTTTAATATTACGGAAAATACAAAATCTCTCGCTTTTGTATTTTGTCTTGCAATTATCTTAATTTATATATTCAAAAATGTATTTATGATTTTATGTATAAAATATCAAAATACGGTAATAGCGGATTTCCAATTCAATCTTTATTCTAAAACATTTAAAAATCTTATGAATTGCCCGTATTTAAAATTCAATAAATTATCATACGGAGATAAGGGCGTACTGCTTGGCGCCTCTTTAAATGCCGCCGTCTGGGGATTTATCCACAAGGTTCTTTTGCTTATATCAAATTGCATAATAGCATTTTGTATTTTAGGATTTTTATTCTATAAATTCCCGCTGCCTGCGCTTTTTGCTGCAGTATTTTTATCAATTTTTGTATATATAGAGGAACTATTCTTTAAAAAACGTGCAAAAAAATTCGGTGAAAAAAATCTGAAACTTTTAAAAATTCAAGGAAGTCTTTTTCAATACACAATAAACGGAGCAAAAGAAATAAAAACATCCAAAAACAGGGAAGCTTTCATTGAAAATGTTATAAAAATTTTTAAAGAAACAAACCGCTATATGAGTCTTTTAAATTCAAACGGAACATATCCTGTTTATATAACAGAAATAGGCATTATTATAGCATTCGGAATTTTGGTTTCTCTTACTTTCTGTCTTCAAAACTCAGGCTCCGGTTTTCTTGTATCATCTGTTGCGGTAATTGCTGCCGTTGTTTTGAGACTTGTTCCGATTTTAAATAAGCTCCAATCCTCAATGTATTCAATTAATCAATCAAGAAGCAGCATTAAATTTTTTATGGAAACTTCCGAAAAAATTAAATGCTGGACCATAGATGAACCAAAATGCGATACACTGCCTTTTAAACAGAGTATCAAGCTGTTAAACGCAAGTTTTTCATATGAAGATAATGAAAACTACAGCCTTAAAGATATCAACATAGAAATTAAAAAAGGTGAATTTATAGGCATAGTGGGGCTTTCAGGCTCAGGCAAAACAACTCTTCTTGATATCTTAACAGGACTTAATACTCCAAATAAGGGTCAGTTTTTCATTGATGACATTGAAATAAACAGAAACAACATCAGGGGCTGGCAAAACCATATTTCAATTCTGCCGCAGGAATTTTTTCTTATGCCGCTTTCTGTTATTCAAAACATAGCCTTTGGTGAAGATGAAAGCAAAATTGATAAAGAAAAAATTATTAATGCGCTTAAAAAAGCTGATATTTACGATGAAATAAAGGATTTAAACAAAATTCCGGAATTATCCCACGGACAAAAACACAGGCTGGCGCTTGCGAGAGCTTTTTATCAGAATACGGACGTTTTATTTTTAGATGAAGCAACATCTTCTCTGGATATAGAAACGGAAGACAGGGTATCAAGAACCATTGCAAAACTGAAAGGGGAGAAAACAATAATAGCAATAGCACACAGATTATCCACATTAAAAGAGTGCGATGCGCTTTTATATATGAAAGACGGCAAAATAATTGATAAAGGCACATTTAGGGAATTAAAAGAAAAATACCCGGATTTTGAAAATATGCTGGAACTTTCAAGCTTTAATATATAAAAATATTATGTTAAAATTAACTTATGTTTGAGAAACCGAAAAGAGAGAGGATTTTATTCTTAACCGGCACAATATCACTTGCGCTTGCGGTTCTTGTGCTTACCATTATTCCTTTTGTCATAAATAATTTTATGCAGGACACTTTTATTTCCGTTAACGGTGTAAAATTTGCAAGCTGTATATTTTACTTTGTGACCCTTCTGTGCTTTCTTTTTTCTTCCCGTTATATCAACATCCAAATTAATTGGATTATAATAACGCTTATTTATTACATTCTTTTTCAAATTCTTATAAAAATAATTATGTAAAAAGCCCTCGAAAATACTCAAGGGCTTTAAATTTACTCTACATTTCTTTGTATTCTTTGGGTTGAACCGTATTTGGCGCCTGAACCACTTTTTGAAGGCCTTTTTCCAAAATTTTAACCTCCTTTTTCTGGAGCGCTTCATCGGCTGTAGTTAAATCATAGCCGATATTCTCCTGAATTAAAATTATGGTTTGTTCACTGGGTGCCCCGTCAGCATTTACGGTTTCCTGAAAATCATAGCCTGCCCAGTCATCAGGCAGTTTGTTTATTGTTGTATAACCCATTTTATCCGTACCGTCAAGACGTTTATCGACCTCATTTTCCAGAATATTTTGAACATAAACTTTCTGGCTTTTAAATGTGCTCGGTTCATAAACCTTATCGCCGATAATTTCTTCAGCATCGCGTTTTTCATATTTTTGCAATAATTTATTTGCAATATGAAGGTGCTCAATCTCCTGCATCATAAATTCTTCCCAAATTGATTTTAATCTTTCATCGGTTTCATCTTTCATGCAGTTATAGTAGTTGCAAACTTCGCAATATTCGTGTATTACAAGTTTTTCCCACATGGTTTCCGTGGGATCAATCAACGTTTCATACATGGTAACATGTTCTTCTTCGACATCTTTAATTTCTGCATATGTACATCTTAAAACATCGTTTCCGTACATAAAACCATGTTCTGCATAAAAATTACGCGTTTGCTGCTCTGCCGAAACAAGTGTTAAAATATTTACCTTTGTTTGAGGAGAAGCGGTTTGTTTATTATAAGGTTTTCTGATTCTGATTTCACTCGGGTTATGATGATGCTGGGTCGGGCGTCCAGGGAATACATCGGTCTGCCCCTGAAGGATGTTATCGGGCAATTCACCTTCAGCCATATAATACCATTGAGCATAACGGTAAAGATGGTCAAAATCCTCCAATAATCCGAAATTATACGTTTCCCTTACATAATCATCAGGTTCATTCTGCGCAAGCCATGATGTTAAATCAACTGCTATTTGTTCATATGCAAGCGTAGACTCAAGAACGCTTTGAGAATACGGAATAAGCCAGTTTGCCGTTGTCTGGTGCATATCGTCAATTCTTCTTAAATGAGACACTGTTTTATTAGCTTCAACATCATCAAGCATTCTTGATAAATTGCGTTTAAAAATGCACGCTTCAACTTCAATGCCGTTCATAAAAATCTGTCTGCATCTTGTATAACAATCAACAAAAGCCTTGTTATAAGGTCTTTTTGCTATCTCCGGCCAGGTTTTTAACTGTTTTTCAAGCGGGATACCTTTTTCCTTCAGCGGGTTAAAACTCATAATTTTCCTCCTTTTTTAAAACTTTAAAATTATAAGAAAAAGGAGGATAATAAAAATCCCGCCAAAGGGATTAACAAAAAGGTTATATTTTAATTTGCATCATAAAGATACTGCCACGCATCATCATCAAATCTCACCAATTTTACCCCGAGTTCTTTAAAACCTTTAATCATTTTATCCGTTGAGCTTGAGTATATTTTATCATGGGCGGCCATAAAATTTCTGTTTGACAATAGTTCAGCATAAGAAAGAATTCTTCGCATGCAATTTTCAAATTCCTCACTTTTGCCATGTTCGGCTTTTATCTTTCTGATTTTTTGTGTATCTCCGCTTTTTATTGCTTGATGCAGCTGTTTCATAAGCTTATATTCTTTTGCACTTTTGCAGGTAAATTCTATTCCGCCGAAATCAACCAGTGTTCCGTTTATAAAATTACCGTTGAAAGGATCGGAAGGTTTAACATCAGTAAAAGTAAACCTGTTAGAAAGCATATCGGCATTATATATCCATTTAAGAACATCATTCATCCTGCGTAAATCGCAAGCTTCCGGCTCAATATATTTTGTTAAAATAAAAGCGTCATTCTCATTATCGGAAGCAACTTTTCCGCAATAAACTTTTGCACACCTTTCAGGTTTCATCATTCTGTCTGCATATATTGCATTAGCAGGTTCAACAGTTCCACCGTTATCATTTATCTCACTTTCCAGAGGCTTAAAAACCTTCAAAGAATATTTTTCTTCATCTGCCGAAATTAAAAATACAACGCCGAAGGTACCGTCATCTAAATATTTCGCATCAATTTTTTTATTAAGCAGGTTTGATAATTCAGAAGAGAGTTTTTCGCATAATTTAACATAATCATCTTCTTCAAATTTATTCACCAATTTTTCAAGGCATCTGCTATATTCTTCCCATTTTTCTTCAATAAGGTTATTTTGCAAAGTTTTTCCTTGAAGAGCGGCTATTTCAAATTCAAGCTCCCGAAGTTTCCTTTCTTCAATTGCACATCTGTTTTCTTCAAGCTCATAAACGGATTTTGCAAATTCACTAAAAGTTTTAAATACCAGTTCTGTTCTTTCACCTATTTCATCAGGCGTAAAATCTTTAACCCAAGATGGAGGAAGTGAGCCCAGATATCTCTCTTCCTCGCTATAATCATTCAACATCTTGTCAAGTTCATCCTTTTGATACAGCCTTTTAGAAAGCTTATGCTGCAGGGCGCCTTGAAATGAAGGATTGGTGCAAATATTCTTGCTGTGAATACTCGAAACTGCCATGGTAAGAATATAAACAACAAAAATATAAAAAATTGCTATAAATTATTAAATTTCAATTTTTTCAGGGTTTTCCGCAGGTTTTAAACTCTGCCCGATAGCGCGTTCAAGCCTTGCTTTTGCACTGTTGTATTCATACAAATTACTGATATATGCAAGCTTTGCATTTGCATACTGCACCTGTGCATCGCGCAGCTCGATTGCATCACACACACCTACTCTGTAGCGCCCCTGAGATAATTCATAGCTTTCTTTGGCTTCTTTTACGGTTAATTTTGTTGACGGTATTCTTTCCTTTGCATCCATCAAGCTGACATATGCCTGCTGGATTTCATAATAAATATCGTTAACATTTGACTTTGCGTTGTATTTTTCCTGTTCATAAAGCGCTCTGGCTTGAACTATCTGATTTCTGATTAAAATAGGATTTACGACAGGAAACTTTAAATATCCGCCAAAATCATACCAGCTTGTTTCTGTTAAGTTATCCCTGCCGCCCATTGAAACATTACCTTCAAATTCTAATTTGGGAAAATATGATTTTTTGGCAAGTTTTACATATTGATTTGCCTGCTCAATATTCATCATATTGATTTTTAAATCAGGCCTGTTTTGATTTGCTATTTCAACGGCTTCTTTCATTGAAAGATTAACATTCTGATAAGGAATGGATGTATCTACAACATAGGCGGGAACAAAAGGAAGCCCCATTGCATTATTCAATTTTGAAACTGCAATATCAACATTGTTTGTAGCCTCAATTAATTTTGACTGCGAATCCGCAAGATTAGCGGCGGCAATAGTTACATCAACCTTCGGCTTTGTGCCTACTTCGTAAAATGCAAACGCCTGATTATACATCTGATTGTACTGTTCAACCGTTTCCATTGCCACCTGTTTTTTTGCAATGGCAAACAATAAATTATAGTAACTGTCCTTAACGGTGCAGATAACATCATTTACAACCGCTTCAATATTTGTTTTGGCACTCTGCCATGCGATTTTATCAATAGTGTACTGGTTTTGCGTTACGCCAAAATCGTATACAAGCTGCGAAACCCCTATTGTTCCAAGCAGATATTTTGTATAAGAATCAATCTTCATACCGCCAAAGCCGGATGTATCAGGCTTAATTCTTGAAATACCGGCATTTATATCTACCCTTGGACTGTAATTTGAAAGCGTAACATTTTTTGCCGCTTTTTGCGCCGATGCGGTAGCATACGCCGCTTTAATTTTAGGATGATTAATTAAAGCAAGCTCAAGACAATCAGCGAGATTAAATTCAAGAGTTTTTTGAACGGAACCGGTTATTGTGGTGCTTCTGTCTTCAAGATTGCCGACAGGCATATAACCGTCTGTCGGGATAAAATAATCTTTATATTCTTCTTTTTTCTTTTCGATTTTTTTAAGTTCTCTTGCGCTCAGCTCTTCCTTGCCCGCATTTTTGTTGTCAACGGCGGCTTTTGTCTGAGCCTCCTTTTTATCGGCAGTTTTTGCATTATCTTTTGCAGGCTTTTGTGCCTTTTTCTCGGCATTTTGTTTTTGCTTTGCCGCTTTTTTTGCTTCGCTGTCTGCATTTTTAGCGGCTTTTTTAACCTGCTTTTTCTCGTTTTTCATCTTTTGATTAAGAGCCTTTTTATCAAGATTTTTATTTGAAACCTCGACAATATCCTTTTCATCCGCTCTTTTTGCAGCATCTTCAGGCGCAATATTCATCATTCTTCGAACATCAACCGAAGAAGCCGGCAATAACTCCGGAAAATCTTCAATAGCATTTGCTTTTTGAATATTAGCTATGTTAGCCCCCGTAAAAAGAGCTGTTATCAACAATACTGAATATATTTTATTGTTCATTTTCTCTTATATCCTTAATGTGTTGCTGTTTTCTAATTTCGCTTTCCTGTTTTGCTTTTTCTCTTCTGTTTTGAATATGCGCATAGAAGGCGGGAACCAAAATTGCACCTACCGTAACGGCAACTATCATACCGCCGAATACCGCAGTACCAAGCGCTTTTCTTGATTCTGCACCTGAACCTACCGCAAATACCAGAGGAACCATGCCCAGAATAAATGCAATACCTGTCATCATAACGGCCCTAAACCTTAAGTCTGCCGCCGCCATTGCTGCTTCGTAAACGCTTTTATTCTCTTTTTCTCTTGCATCTTTTGCAAATTCAACAATCAAAATCGCCTGTTTTGCAGCAAGACCAATCAACATTATAAGCCCTATCTGCGCATAAATATCAAGCTGGTTTCCCGTTACATACTGCAGGAATAAAGCACCAAGCATCGCAATAGGCGTAATAAGCATAACGCCGATTGGAAGCATCCAGCTTTCATACAATGCAACAAGGAATAAATATACAAACACAAGAGACATAACAAGAACGCTTGTTGTCTGCCCGGTTGATTCAATCTCCTGCAAGGTGGTGCCGGACCATGCAAAACCTAAATCATCACCGAGGTTTTCATCAGAAATTCTGTTCATTTCTTTAATTGCATCGCCTGATGATTGTCCTGCAGCGGGGCTTCCTTGAATTTGAATTGAATTATACATGTTAAATCTTGTAACGCTGTAAGGGCCTGTTACTGGCGTTACCGTAACAACGGAGCTCAAAGGCGCGCTTGTACCGCTGTTTGTTTTGATATATACCTTGTTCATATCTTCAGGAACGCCGCGGTAGGGCTCATCCGCCTGCATCATAACCCTGAATACCCTGCCTTTTAAGTTAAAGTCGTTAATATAATAACTTCCAAACTGCGATGATAATGCCGCCGCAACCTCTGTTTCAGAGATATTCTGGGCTTTTAATCTCGGGTAATCAATATCAATCAAAAACTGTGGAATATTAGCATTAAACTGGGTATATACGCTTGTTAGTTTCGGGCTCTGATTTGCCTTCATAATCAGGCGCATTGCATCTCCGTATAATTCCTGCGCAGTTCTGTCCCCTTTATCAAGAAGCTGGTATTCAAACCCGCCGAACATACTCATACCGGAAATTGCAGGCGGTACAAATGTTACAATTCTTGCATTATTGTATTGAGAAGTTATAGCAGCCATATTTCTCTTATAGTCTGCAAGCGTCGTTCCGTATTTAGCTTTTTCCTGCTTGCTCATCGTAAGCATTTCAAAAAATCCCGGAACATCATGTTTTCTTTCTTTATGAGGTTTTAACACAGCAAATATTAAAGCCGTGTTATCCCCGTTCATCCCGACAATTCCGCCGATTTGCTTCACGCCGGGCATTTTAAGGAATTTTTGTTCAATTTCTGCAGAAAGTTTTGATGTTTCAGCAAGCGAAGTGCCGTCTTTCATAATAATGTTTGTTAAAAGGAAACTCATATCAGATTCAGGCAAGAAACCTGTAGGAATAAGTTTAAATAAGCCTAAGAGCGATAAGACAATCAAAACATAAGTAATAAGTGTTGCTCCGCCCCTTCTGATATAATAATCAGACCCTTTAAGATAAATTGTCTTAACACGGTCAAAAAATCTGTTATATTTTTTAATGCAAATTTCCCATGCTGTAGCCAGAAATTCACCCCACGCACGGATTTTACCGCGAAGTGTGACAGGATGTCTTTTTGCCCAGTAATCTTTATATAATTCTCTAAATTTTTCATAGAATGTTCTGTGCGGCATCTCATCCTGGCTTCTTAAAATAGTTGCACATAAAGCAGGTGCCAGAGTAAGTGCAACAACAACGGAAAAACCGATAGATGCCGCAATTGTTACGGCAAACTGCTGGTACATTTTTCCTGAAATGCCTGCAATAAAGCAGCAGGGAACAAATACGGCCATCAATACAAGTGATGTTGCAACAACAGCACCCGTAATTTCATCCATAGAAATAAGTGTGGCATCTTTCGGGTTCAAACCGTTTTCAATATGCCTTTGCACGTTTTCAACAACAACGATGCTGTCATCTACTACCGTACCTACCGCAAGTACAAACCCGAATAACGTCAGGGTATTAATCGAAAATCCGCACATCGCAAAAATTGCAAGTGTACCGAGCAGTGACACGGGGATAGATACAAAAGGAACAATTGAAGCTCTCCAGTCGCCTAAGAATAAATATACAACAAGGGTTACGAGAATTACAGCCAGAACAATTGCCTTTACAACCTCTTCAAGGGATTCTTTAATGGTTTCCGTTGTATCATGTAATACCCTGTATGCAATACCGTCAGGAAAATCTTTTGACATTTTTTCCATCAATGCGTTACAATCATTTGCAACCTGTATTGCGTTTGCATCGGATAACTGCATAACAGAAAGCACCGTAATTTCGGTTCCGTCCAAACGACCGAGGCTTGAATATCTTTCACCTGCAAGTTCAACTCTTGAAACATCCCCCACCCTTATGGTTGAGCCGTCGGGGTTTGACCTTACGATTATATCGCTGAATTCTTCTGCGGTTGTAAGTCTTCCCTTTGTTTTAAGGGTAATTTTCATCGGGTGTTTATTAATAAGGGGCTCAGCACCTATATCACCCGCAGGAATTTGTGTATTCTGCCCTTGAACGGCATTTTGAATTTCAAGAGGGGAAACATTTAAAGCTGCCATTTTAACGGCATCAAGCCAGATTCTTATAGAATAATCTCTTGCACCGTATACGCCGACTTCACCTACACCGTTTACACGGGCAAGTTCATCCTTTAAGTAAATTGAAGCGTAGTTGCTCACCTCAACCTTATCTTTTGAACCGTCAGGTGAATATATTGCATACATTACAAGGCCGGCACCCTGAGTAGACCTTTTTGTAGTTAAACCATATCTTTGAACATCACTCGGAAGTCTCGGAGTTGCAAGAGAAACCCTGTTTTGAACGTTTACAAGCGCCATATCAGGATCGGTACCGGTTTTAAAGAATACGTTTAATTGGTAAGTTCCGTTAGATGAGGTTGATGTCATATATAACATATCCTCAACACCGTTTACCTGCGCTTCAATAGGCTGCGCTACCGTAGATTCCACAACTTCAGAGCTTGCACCTGAATATGTAGCGGAAACAACAACCTGCGGAGGCGTAATATCCGGATACTCTTCCAGAGGAAGATTTTTCAAACATATCAAGCCGACAAGTACTATTACGAGAGATAATACTATTGCAAAACGCGGTCTTTCTATAAAAAACTTTGAAAACATTGATAATCTATCCTTATTCTACTTCACTTGAAGGCTCGTTTCGATTTTCAGGTACATCAGCCTCTTCAGGCTGTTTTTCGGCAATTCTTACTTCCATACCGTTCATAACGTTCACTACACCGTCAGATACAAATGTATCGCCTTCTTTTAAGCCTTCTTTTACAATGAAATATTTATCATATTCACCTTCTGTTTGAATATACGTTTGAACAGCCTTATTGCCATCGGCAAGCGTGTAAACATATCTTCCGGTTGAATCCTGAAGAACTGCTGCCTGCGGAACAATAAGTTTTTTATGTTTTGTGTTTGAGAATATTTTAACTTTTACAAAATCTCCGGGAACAAGGGTGTGCTCAGGGTTTTTAAACGTTGCCCTTAAAGAAATAGACCCTGTTGTCTGCGAAATTTCATTACCGAAGAAATCTTCATCCCCTTCATGTTTGTAAACAGTGCCGTCGGGCAGAGTTATTTGAACCCTTATCGGCTCATCCTGCTTTACGGTAGGCAGAATTGTATCATTTTTTAATTGATTAAACTGTTTTGAATCAAGAGAGTATGTAACATAAATCGGATCTAAGCTTACAAGCCTTGCAAGAGAACCTGTCTGCGGCGTGATATAATTTCCTTCCGTTACATTCACCATACCGATTCTGCCTGAAACGGGAGCGGTAATTCTTGTATAAGATAAAAGTCTTTTAGCATCTGATAATTGAGCGCTGGCAGATTTAATGTTAGCATATGCTACATTTTTTTCAGCCAGATTTTGATCATATGTGGATTTTGCTATAAAATCTTTTGCAACAAGTTCTTTTGCTCTGTCAAAATCTTTCTGTGCACGGAATGCTACAGCCTGTGCATTTTGAAGATTTGCTGCCGCTTTATTCACGTTTATTGCATATTCCTGCGGGTCAATTGTAAATAACAGCTGGCCTTTTTGAACATAATCACCTTCCTGAAAATGTTTATTTAAAAGCGAACCTGATACTTTTGCCACAATATCAACATTGTATTTTGCGACAATTCTTCCTGAAGCTTCTATTGAATTTGCAATATCTTCAGCCTTAACAACATCGGTTGAAACCACAGGTATCATTGATGCAGCTCTGCTTTTAGCAGTTTGTTTTTCCATAAATTTAACAAATGCAAACCTTGCAAATACCAAAAACACTATAAGTAACAGTGCAAAACCTATTTTTTTCCTCATTATATGTCCTCTTTAAAAAATTGCTAAATGCTCCTCATGATAAATAGTGTAGCATTAACAAAGGTTAAATCAATAACATAGCGGAGTGTTTTATATAGCCCCCGAGAGCCAGCTTTATTCAACTAACGGGTGATTATTTTTTAAATAATATATCTATAATATAAATATACTGCCGATTTGAGGCGGTATTTTAGAACGAGTGGAAAATGTCTATGAATATTAAGAAAAGTTTACAAGAATTAAAAAAAAGAATAAATAAATATGATAAAAACGCAAAAAATCCGTTTTTAGAATATAACTATGCCTACAATCCCTTTAAAAGCGCCATAAGCCAGACATATGTATGGGTGGAAAAAATAAATTCTAAAGGATGTGAACAAAAAGAAAATTAAACAATTCTTTGTTTTGTTTCAATATCAAAAAAGTGCAGATTGCTGATATCTATTGTAAAATCGGCAGCGGCACCGATATTTACGCTTGAGCTCACTTTAGCAAGCACCTCGGTTTCATCCAGCTTAAAGTGTATGATTTTTTCTCCGCCGATTGTTTCAACCTCATTTACGGCCACATGCATTCTGATACCCGTCGGAACAATGCTTTCAACAAGATAAGGCGTAAAGCTCTCGGGACGTATGCCTACAAGTAACTTTTTTCTGTCCCCGAGAAGGCTTCTGTTAAAATCATTCAAAGTTACCATAACCCTGTCAAAACACAGTATGCCGTCATTTAAATCGGCAGGTATAATATTCATCGGCATATTGCCCATAAAGCCCGCCACAAAAGTGTTTGCAGGATAATCAAAAATATCGGAAGCACTTCCTGCCTGCTGGATTTTACCCTCATTTAAAATGACAATCTTATTTCCCATTGTAAGCGCTTCCGTTTGATCATGGGTAACATAAATAAAAGTTGTATTCAGTTTTTCGTGGAGTTTTTTAATTTCGTATCTCATCTGAACACGCAATTTTGCATCCAGATTTGACAGGGGTTCATCCATTAAAAATACTTCAGGCTCGCGCACAATAGCGCGCCCGAGCGCCACCCTCTGCCTTTGTCCGCCGGATAATTCTTTAGGTTTTCTTTTTAAATATTCCTCTAAACCTAAGATTTCGGCAGCTTCTTCAACCTTCTTTTTAATGGCATAACTTTTCAATTTTCTTATTTTTAAAGGAAATGCTATATTGTCATATACGGTTAAATGCGGATATAGTGCATAGCTTTGAAAAACAAAGGCAATATTTCTGTCTTTCGGCAAAACGTTATTTGAAAGTTTGCCATCTATATATAAATTTCCGCAATCAGGAGTCTCTAAACCCGCAATCATCCTCAAAAGAGTAGACTTACCGCATCCTGAAGCACCTACAAGTACACAAAATTCCTTATCTTCTATGGATAAATTAATATCGGAAAGTATTGTTTTTTTTCCGAAAGTTTTTGTAATACCCTCTAATTCTACTTTTGACACTTAATTTTCACCTTTATCTTTAAAAAGCGCCTAATTCAATTTTTCAATAGGCACAAGAACACAAACCATCGTGCCTGCGCCTGCTTTTGAATATACCCACACATCCCCTTTCAGGTATTTTATGTGCTTTTTCACCATAGGATAAGTCATTTTGATACCTATAGGATGTTTATTTGGGGAATTATCTATATAGTAAGGATTAAATACATTTTCAAGCTGTTCGGGCGTTAAAGAGAAGCTTGTATCTTTAATTTCAAACATTGCAAACTGCTTTTTGATATTTTCATCCGACACATCATACCCGTTTGCCTGCAAAAATTCCAATGGCGGATTTCCTGCATTAAATGTCACGGTACCCAAATTTGAACACTTATAAGATATATTCAAAATATTTTTTACAACCTCTTCAATAACAACAGGGTCAAGATATGCTCCGCGCGTTGTCATAGCCGAGAAATCATATTTGAATACAATTTTTTTTGATTCTAAAAGCGGTTCGTATGTTTTTGCGACATTATTCAATAAATCAACTATATCAAAGGTTTTGTATTCATATTTATAAAGACCTGATTCCAGTTTAAAGAAATCAAACATTTTTTCTAAATCAAAAGATAAATCCTTTGAATTTTTATTAATAATACTTACGTATTTTTCCTGTTTTTCTATTAAATGCCCGCCGATTCCTTCAAGAAGTGCTTTTGAAAATCCTACAACGGAATCAAGCGATGAAATTATTTCAGGCGAAATCTCGCATAAAAATGTATTTTTTTCATCAATAATTTTCTTTGCAATCTCAAATTCGCCGTTTACAACATTTTGCATTTTATAATTCTGTGTAACGTTTCTGATGGTAACAAACACCCTGTCATTTTCAAGGTCTTTTGCTGCGGCAACTTCAACATAAACATCCTCATCACGCGCTGTCTGCGCTTTTGTGATTGACGGAGCTTTTTGAGCCACAATTTTATTTAAAAGCCCGCTTCCGCCCTGAATATATTCTGAAAAATACTGCCCCACCATATCAAATCTTGAATATCCGAATAATTCAACGATTTTTAAATTAACGTCTAAAATCCTGCCGTCCATTGAAACTATAAATATACCGTCAGGATAAATATTAAACATATCGTCTTTTTTAGGTCTTGTAAAATTTGAAAAAAGGGCAAACAAATTCATAATTTTTATTTTCCGTCTATTCTTTTTATTATCTCTTCAATAATCTTAACATAACTTGACAAAAATTCAAACAGAGAAAAATCATACTAAAGTTTGATATTAATTAGACTTTCGCTTAGTTCTAAAAAGATTTAAAAAAAGATATAATCATTAAAAAAGGATGGCAAAATGATATTAACGAAAAAAAAGAAGGGATTTTATATCCTTAATATTCTTAACAATGAAAATAATGTAAATCTGGATGATTCTCTTTTAGGAGAAATTCATACTATCATCTCAAAAATAAAAAGAGCGAAAACAAGAATAGCTCTTGATTTAAGCAATGTTTCAGCTATAACATCAATTGATTTTTTAAACTTCATCAATTCAAATAATTTAAATATATTATCTCTGTCGCCTCATCTTCTGGCGTGGCTTTCTCTGGCATCCAGAGGCTTTTTGCCCCCCGTTTTTATGAGCGAGGATGATTTTATTTCAAAAAAAAGACAGTTTGTAAAAAGAAACTTTCGCATTATATAAAATCGTATAAATAAAAATCGTATAAATAAAGTTTTTTCTGATAAAATATTGCTTGGAATATGACATCATTATCTTTAACACCGAGCAATATTTTTATGATTACAGGTTTTATTTTGTCTCTTTATACCTGTGTTTCAAATGATGTCATACAGACTCTGGGCACTTTCTTATCTTCAACAAAAGACCGTCCCGTCTGGCAGGTATGGCTTTTTACAAGCACGGTTCTTATCATAACTTTTACCGCAGGATGGATTATAAACAAAGGCGATATGGCATTCGGGCTTCTGGAGAGAATTCCGCACCCTGAAACCTTTTACTGGTGGCACATTTTACCCCCGCTGATTTTACTGTATTTAACAAAAAAGGGTATCCCTGTTGCAACATCATTTTTAATCATAAGTATTTTTTCATCAAATACAATTATAGGAATGATGGTTGCAAAATCTTTTATGGGCTATGTAACGGCACTCATTGTATCGCTGATTTTATACTTTTTTATTGCAAGAAGTGTTGAAAAAATATTTCTTTATATGAAAAATAAACCTGTTTCAATGGGCTGGGTTATAGCCAAATGGTTTTCAACGGCAATTCTCTGGATGGCGTGGCTTTTGCAGGACGGTTCCAAAATCTTTGTATATTTGCCGAGAAAACTTGATTTATGGCAGATGATTTTAAGCCTCGCGGTGTTTACAGGCCTTTTATTTATTATCTGTTATAAAAGAGGGGGCGAAATCCAGAATATAATTAAGCTTAAAACTAATACGCAGGATATACGCTCGGCCACAATTATAGATATAGTTTATGCGGTCATTCTGATTTATTTTTTAAATTTAAACAATATCCCGATGTCTACAACATGGGTATTTCTTGGAGTCCTTGCGGGGCGCGAAATTGCGCTGTATAACAGGCTGCGTTTTATAACCGAAAAAAAAGTTTATAAATATATTCTGAAAGACTTTACAAAAGCGCTAATCGGGCTTGTTGTTTCCATTATGGTTGTGCTTTTAATTAATCATTTTGATAAAATTTATAGCCTTGTTGTTAATTATTTTAATTTATAAGTCTATTTTAATTTATAAGTCGTTTATCCCTGTTTAAAACAAAATCCTTGACTTTGCCTTTTTTCTGCTAAAATGTTCTTGGAAGTATGATATCACTATCAATAACACCAAGCGATATTTATATGATTCTGGGATTTCTTCTATCCCTTTACACTTGCGTTTCAAACGATGTCATACAGACTCTGGGCACCTTCTTATCCTCAAATCAGCACCGTCCGTTCTGGGTGTTATGGATATTTTCGGGTGCGGTTCTTGTTTTGACATTTGTTCTCGGATGGTATTTTAATGACGGCGATATGTCCTTTGGCAGGCTTGCAAAAATTCCTTTTGCGGGGCAATTTTACTGGTATCACGTTCTTCCGCCGCTTGTAATTATACTTTTAACAAGAAAGGGCGTCCCCGTTTCAACCACATTCTTAATTTTAAGCGTTTTTTCAACCAATACCGTAATAGGCCTTATGCTTGCAAAATCATTCTTCGGCTATATTTTAGCCTTTATCTGCGCCTTTATTCTTTATTTTATAATTGCAAGGCCGGTTGAGAAAATATTTTTGTATACAAAAGACAGAAAGCCTTCTAAATACTGGATTGCAGGTAAATGGCTTGCGACGGCTTTTCTGTGGTCACAATGGCTTATGCAGGATGCTGCAAATTTATTTGTATATCTGCCGAGAAAACTGGATTTCAGCCATATGCTTCTTTCAATGACGGCGTTTATCCTCCTTCTCGGGATTGTATGCTATAAAAGAGGGGGCGAAATTCAAAATATTCTTAAACTGAAAACAAATACGCAGGATATACGTTCTGCCACAATTATAGACTGCGTTTACGCCTGTATATTAATGTATTTTCAGCATGTTAATAATGTGCCGATGTCTACAACCTGGGTATTTGTGGGGCTTCTTGCAGGCAGAGAAGTTGCAATGTACAACAGAATCCGCTTTAAAACCCAGAAAAAAGTATATAAACACGTGCTTAAAGACCTTTTAAAAACTATAATAGGGCTTGTCGTTTCAATTGTAGTGGTTCTTTTAATAAATCATTCCGATAAAATTTACAGACTTCTGGATTACTATTTTAATCTGCCCGATTAGGTTTTACGTCTAAATCCAGACTGTACAAATATTCTGCAAGGTCATATGCTTTAATATCCTTGATGTTTCTCGCCTTAAGGGCGCATTTTAAACTCCAAAGACAGGTAGGACAAGCCGTCAGAACTATTTTTGCACCCGATTTTATCACATCATCAATTTTTTTAAGAGATAAATCATTTGCGGTGCGCGGATGGGATAAGAAAAAATCTCCCCCGAAACCACAGCATTCATCTGGGTTTTCAAGCCTTTTATATGTAATATTTTTAATGTTTTTTAATATTTCTTCAATGTCAGACAGCTCTACACCGGCGCTTTTCAGGTGGCAGGGATGGTGAAATGTAACCACATCAGATGTTTTAGATGAAAAATCATGAGTTTGAAGCATTTTTTTATAAAGCTCAGTGTAAAACACAAGCCTGTCTTTGGTTTCAGGGTTACTAAAAGCGTAAGATTTCACTGATGACAGGCAAGTGGCACAGTTAAATACTATTAAACCATCCGTGTTTTCTATCTTTTGGATGTTTTTTGCCTCCGTATCCCTGTATACATCAAGGTTTCCCTTGTTTTTATAAGGAATTCCGCAGCATTTAAAATCAGCCTCAAAAAACTCAAAAGGAAGCTGAAAATCAGGATTGATACACTTTGAAAGGCATCCGTTAAAATGAATTAATTTTTTATTAAATTTTTTAACGCGCTTTTTTTTGCCTGAAAGCATTGTTTTTACAGGATGTTTTATCCTATAAAAACATTTAAGTGCAAAAATTTTAATTTTTAAGAAAATTTTCCCGTAAAAAATTTTTTCTAAAAATGTCAAATTTTCATATTTAATTTTTTGAAAAATTTCACAAGGTTCAATTCCTGCAGGGCATTGTGTTTTACACTTTTCACACCCCAAACAGTAGTCTATACTTGCTTTTAGGCGTTTTGACCATTTTAATTCACCGCGTATAACCCCGAGAAGCTGCAAAAATTTACCGCGAAGAAGCGTATTTTCAGTACGTTTTACCTTAAAAAGAGGGCAAATATCCGCACACAGTCCGCATCTTGAGCATTTTATTATATCATTTTCCGTTTTTTTATCCATATTCATAATTTACGTAGTATAATTTTACCATGAAAAAGGCTCAATCAATTGTAGAATATGCAATACTTTCCGCTGTGACGCTTTTCGTTGCGGCAGTGGTCATCTGGAGCTTTAATGTGTCTAATCTGGCGCCTGTATCAGTATTCGGGGTAAGATTAAACTCCAATACCGTTGCTATACCGCCAATGACACCCTGAGGATATTTTATGAAAAGTGCAGTTTTAGAAAACGGAAAAATTTCAATAATAAATACCGAAAAACCTTCTCTAACAGCCCCGGGAGCCATTATTAAGGTTATTGCCTGCGGACTTTGCGGCTCTGATATTGTAAAAATACGCCATAGCGCTGAAAACCCTGATAAAAAGGTGGTTTTGGGACATGAGGTTGTAGGGAAAATTGTTGAGATTAACACAAATATTATCGGAAATTCTTATTACAATGACAATAAAGAACCCTTTAAAGCCGGTGATATCGTGACTTTGGGGCACCATTACCCCTGCATGAAATGTGATTTTTGCAAAAACGGCCACCACTCAATGTGCGAAGGTTTTAAAGCCGTAAACATAAGCCCCGCGGGCTTTAGCGAGTATATTTACGTAACGGAAGGACATCTTAAAAACACCGTATTTAAGCTGAAAAATAGTATCAGTATTGAAAATGCCACATTTATGGAGCCGCTATCCTGCTGTATCAGAGCAATACGACGCGCAGGATATTCTTATCAGGGCGAAAACCCGCCCCACAATTGTCTTACAATAGGTTTGGGCTCAATCGGACTTTTGATGTCCCTTGGACTTAAAGCCTTTAATATCAATGCTTTTGGACTTGATATTAACCCTGAAAGACAAAATTTTGCAGGTAAATACGGAATAAAATTCGATGAAAATCTGCGCTACGACACGATTTTTATGACTTCAGGCTCATACAAAGCGATTGATACGGCGCTCAAATATATTAAAGACGGAGGCAAAATCGTTGTATTTTCTTCTGTTGAAGGCAATTTCGGGTATCAAAATAATGCGGTTTATTACAGAGAATTAACCGTTATGGGCAGTTATTCGCCCGCTCCTGTTGATTTAGCCCTGTCTTATGAGCTGATAAAGCAAGGTATCGTTGATTTAGAAGGAGTTTCAAAATTTTACACACTTGACAATTTAGCTCAAGCGGTTGATGATACTATGTTGAACAGAGTTTTTAAGGCTTGTATAAAACTATGAAAATGAAGGCTGTAAGATATTATGCACCCCTTGATATAAGGTATGAGGAAGTAAATGTAAAAGAGCCCGCGGAAGGCGAGGTTCTTGTTAAAGTAGAGGCGGCGCTGACCTGTGGAACAGACGTAAAAACCTTAAGGCGCGGGCATCCTTTGCTTATTAAAGAAACCCCGTCAGGTTTTGGGCATGAATTTTCAGGCACAATTGCAAAGCTTGGCGAAGGAGTTAAAGGTTTTGAAGTCGGAGATAGAGTTGTAGCCGCCAATTCCGCTCCATGTGGCGAATGTTTTTTCTGCCGGAAGGGAGAAGAAAATCTGTGCGAAAACCTTTATCTTTTAAACGGTGCATATGCCCAGTATATAACAATTCCAAGGCTTATAGTTGAAAAAAACCTGATAAAAATCCCTGATAATGTATCTTTCAGACGTGCAGCATTCTCGGAACCGCTTGCAAATGTGGTTCATGGTATAGCAAGAACCCCTATAAACAAAGGGGATACGGTCGGAATAGTAGGTATAGGGCCTATTGGGCTGATGTTCGCCCGTCTTGTGAAGCTAAAAGGCGCGCGCGTTATAGCAATGGGTCGTAATCCCTTGAAGTTAAAGGCTGCCCGCGATTTTGCGCAGGCAGATGAAATAATTGATTTAAAAAAATATCCTGACCCGAAAGAGCTTATATTGAGCCTTACCCCCGGGGGCAGAGGGCTTGATGTTGCAGTGGAATGCGTTGGTTTGCCTGAAATTTGGGAATCCATGTTTGGTCTCGTCAGAAGAGGCGGAACGGTGCATCTTTTTGGAGGCTGCTCATCAGGAACCACTGTAAATATTGACACACGGCGCATTCATTATGATGAAGTAAACGTTGTAAGCGTATTTCACCATACTCCGCAATATTTCAGAGAGGCACTGCGCCTGATTTCAACAGGGGAAGTGGATGTTGAAAAATTAATTACAAAAACCATGCAGATGAAATATGCTAAAAAAGCACTTGAAATGCACAAAAACGGCGAAGCAATAAAAGTTTTGCTTGAAAATTAATATTTAGTTTTGTAAATTTTACACTTAATATTGTAAAGATATATTATGTCCGAACGTTATATAGCCACAACGGTTTACGTTTTTCAAGAAAGGCTATGTTGATGCGCATTTCGCAGATTTCTTACGCAAACTTTAGCGGACTGAATATATTTAAAAGAATCAATAAGGCTCCAAAACAAGATAACGATAAAAAGCCTGATACGCCGTACAGCCGCGATATCAAAATAAACTACATGCCTGATTTTATATTAGAATACGGCAAAAAGCCAACGGAAGAGCTTGAACTGAGCTCTGAAGAAAAGGCAAAAAAAGAAAAACTCAAAACGCTTGATGATAAAGCATGTCAGGTTATTTCATATGAAGGCAGCAACTGCTTTGATGGCACCGATTATCAGGTTGCAAAACTATTTGAAGAATATGGCAATGATAAAGATGCAATGAAATATATTCTGAAACGTGCAATTAATCGGGAAAAAATAGGAAGCGGCGGACTGCGTAAATGGCATGAACCGTACACCGACTTTATGAGGGCGTATTTAAAGGAAATAAATTCTTATTTTAAGGATGATAAAGAAAAAAGGCGTGAATATCTTGATATGGCTTTATTTACAGAAAATAAAGACGGTAATACTCTGCCGCAAGCAACAGTGCGCCCGACAGGCGCAAAAAGCAATGAAATATTCGCCCTTTTATTTGATGCAACGGAAGATTTTCCTGATTTACAGCTTAAAATTCTGACAGATAAAGAAGGAAAATACAAAAAAACAATCGGCGAGCGTGTCGGCTATATATTTAACAAAAATGAAGACAGCACTATTATAAATAGAGCACTCCGCAGGCTCTGTGCCGAAACAGACACTCTAAGCAGAATTGATGCTATAAATTTACTCACGGCAAATTCAGACGTGCTGGATGATACAAATAAAAAATTATTGGAAACATTAAAAACGAAAAAGCGTGCCCGCGCAATTGATAATAAAACCGGCAGAACGGGTGAAAAACACAAAAATACCGTCTGTGATGAAGCCAAACCGCAAAAGGGCTCGCGCAAAACTGCTAAGAGAAAGGCTGCCCGAAATGCAAGAAAACAGAATACTGCAAACAAAAAACATGGCGAAAAACAGCAGACCGCGGGGAGTAAAATTATAGATTTCAAAGAAAAGGAAGACAGTTCTTGTTTTTTAAATGCTGCTAATGACAATAGCCCGTCCATACGCTTTTATGAATGTGCTATGGAGGGTTAAAAGAGTCAGCGGCGTATAAAATATTTCGATTAAATTTTGCGGATTTTCTTACTTGACTTAAAATCTTGAATTGATATTATAAAAAGGTCCGGCAGAGTTTAATTTACTCTCGGCCGCAGATTTAATACTATTTGGCGCGTTAGCCTTGGTTGAGTTTATGAAACCAACAATGATAAAGACCAACTGAGCTAACAAACTGCAGAATAAATATTTGACAATTTAATAGATTTGGCGCGTTAGCTCAGTTGGTAGAGCAGGGGACTGAAAATCCCCGTGTCCTTGGTTCGATTCCGAGACGCGCCAAATTTTTTGTATAAACTTTATTTGCCGGAATCGAACCAAGGTTCTCCCCATTCATAAAACGTGACATTTAGTCACTTTTTACTCAGCTGAGTGAGATGCACCTTATTTTTTGCATAGATTTCAATTTATCGGATTTGAGTCAAGTTTCTCCCCGCGTGACGTTTAGTCACTTTTTGGCGTGTGCCGGATTCTTTGTTTTTGATAATTTCCCAAATCGCTATTTTTACTCAAATACTCGCTCAAAGCCTCCTGACGGGAAGTATTAAAAAATTCTATTTCTTTTTTAATCTCTTCATTTTCCTCCCAGTCCTTTTTCAAATCCTTAAGACCTGCTACCCCTGTAGCCAAAAAGACGTCATAAACAGCAGTAAATTCATCGTTATCATCAAAATTATCGAGGTCATATTTGATTGAACCGTCAGAATTTAAAATATGAATGTCGGACACGCTTAAATCGGGGTTAATTGAATACTCCATACCTGAAACCTGCATACACCCCGGAGAAACCTTGCCAAAACTTGTGGATAATGCGCACCAGTTAAGGGTATCAACTATCTGTTTTTTGGTCAGTTTTGTTTTAATTAAAGTGGAAGTTGTAAAAGGAACAACACTTTTAATATCATCACAAGTTACATTTAAATTATCGAAATTAGCCCTGATTGTTCCTGCATTTACAAAAGCAAAATCAGCTTTTTCACCTTTGGTGTACTCATTTACATACCATAAATTAGAATCTGCAACAATATTTCCAATCTCGCTGTGGCCAAATATCGGTTTGGAAGGTTCCAAGGGCTTATTTAACTTAAATAATATTTCTTCACATCCAGCGTCATCACAGCCTTCAAGCTTAACAAATTCAGCTTCGCATTTATCTCTTTCCAAAACACCGTTTTCAACTTCAAGTTTTAATTTCGCAACAATATCAAGATTGCCGTCAAAATTATGAGTCTCACTCTGACCTGTTGAAATAATTTTAACAGGCTCGCCATATTTGTTTACAACCCATCTGTCAACCTGCCTGTGGTCATGTCCGCCTGCAACAACATTAATACCTTTGATATTTGCAAATTCATCATAATAATTATCCTCTTCATCGGGTGACTTTTCTCCTGTATGAGCCAGCAAAAAGATAATATCAGCGCCTTGTTTTTTAAGCTTATCAGCCTCAAGTTCAATAATATCAAGCGTTTCATCAAGCTGTTTAATGTCGATAAAATCTACTTCGCTGTTTATAAATGCAAGTTTTTTAAAATCAAAAGGAGAAGCTCCGATTATTCCGACTTTTGTTCCGTCAAAATCCATCATTTTACTTGCTATAATATTTTGTGATAACTCGGTTTCGGTTTTATAAGTAATATTTGAAGACAAAAATTTGTCTTGAAGTTCATACTCTTTAATTAAGCGACCAAAGTACCCCCCCCCCTCAATATCGTGATTTCCAAGCACAATTGCATCAGTTTTTTTACAAAGCCTTTGAGCCACAATATCATTATTCGGGCTTTTATCTAAAAAAACATCTCCGCCGCTCAAGGTAAGGTTGATTTCACCGTCATTTTGTTTATAAAAACCATCTTGAATGGTTTCAAATTCACTCAAATGTTTAACCGAACCATGAATATCATTATAAATTAAGGCATTAATTTTTGTGCCCGAAAAATTTAAGGCTGATAAAATATTATGTATTTTCATATTTATTTAACAAATGTGAAAAAAAATTTTTGCATATGATTTGCATTCCATTTGTAAAACCCGATGTTTGTTCATCTTAATTAAAACACAAAGTATCTAAAACTTTTATGCTAAAATTATTTTAATGGTGATTAAAATATTATGAAAAATAACGAACTTCCAAATCCTGATATAATAAACCCTATACCGAATTATAAAAATATTATCTATATAAAACCCACCATTAAAAACCCGAATATTATTGTCGGAGATTTTACTTATTTCGGCGATATTGATTTTGAATCCCATGTAACTCATCATTATGATTTTAATGGCGATAAATTAATCATAGGTAAATTTTGCCAGATTGCTTCAGGTGTTAATTTTATAATGAACGGTGCTAATCATCAAATGAATTCGGTTTCCACTTATCCGTTCTATATTTTTGAAGGCTGGGAACAGGAAACTCCGGCATTATCAAAAATGCCAATTAAAGGAGATACTGTTGTCGGAAATGATGTTTGGATAGGCCAAAATGCAACAATCTTACCCGGAGTTCATATTGGCGACGGCGCAATAATCGGATTAAACTCTGTTGTTACAAAAAATATTGAGCCTTATACAATTGCTGCAGGAAATCCTGCCAAAATCATAAGAAAAAGATTTGATGATGAATTAATAAAATTAATGCTGGAATTAAAATGGTGGGATAAAAGCATAGAAGAAATCAATAGCATAATTCCGATTTTAACCGATAATAATCTCGAAAAAGTTAAAAAAGAAGTTCGTTCGTTATTGAAAATTTAATTTTTTAAACTTTCTGCCGTAAGTTTTCAAATTTAGCACTGTTTTATAAATACACAAGAAATTTTCAGTGTCAGCCATTTTGAATTTCAAAGAAACTTATGCTATAAATGAAGAAAAATATTTGCCGCCGGGTAAGCATCTTTTAAATATTCCGTTAGGCCTTTGAAGGAATATTTAGGGGATGTATTTTTGTATATAAAAAAGGAGAATATATGCACTGGATTTATTTATTAACAGCAGGGTTTTTTGAAATAGCATGGGCTATAGGTTTAAAGCTGTCGCATGGTTTTACTAATTTAACCGCAAGTATATTAACCATCCTTGGAATGATAGCAAGTTTTTATTTTCTTGCTCTCGCCCTTAAAAATATTCCTCTTGGAACAGCATATGCCGTCTGGACAGGGATAGGCACAATAGGAACGGTTATTCTCGGAATTATTTTATTTAAAGAACCTGTAACCGCAGCCAGAATAATATGCATAGCACTTATTACAACGGGAATTGCAGGGTTGAAATTAACATAAAGTGTTATCTTAGTGTTGACTTTCTTAAATTTTCCAAAGATTTATTATAAACAATTTGCTGCAAATTCTTAAGATTATTCTGCATTTTTAAATAGTTATCCTGTTTCATATTAATAGCAGCGGTCATAGCCTCAAAAAGATTGTTTTCATTATATAAAATCGCATTTTTATCATCAAAGTCATATACTTTAGCGAAATGTTCATTAATTAAGACAGGCTTTAGAAACCCGAGACACTGTTGTCTTGCACCAAATGTTGTTCCTTCCAAGTATTTTTTGTGATCTTTATTTGTATAATCCAATAAAGGCAAAATAAAGTCAGATTCTTCCAGTTTTTCATACATTGTCTTAAAAGAAACATAGCCGAGTGAAAATACGTGTTCTTTAAGTTCATTGGAAATTTCAAATTTTTTGCCTAAAATATATATTTTAAAATTATTAGTATTATTTACTAATAATTTTAAAGATACTTCATGAAGTATCTTTTCACTTTTGATACTATGTCCTGATACAATAAATGTTGTCACCTTATTTTTCGGCCTGCTTTTCAAATTAATAAAGAAGTGAGGGTTTAGTATCGGCGTATCGTGAAACCCGGACAATGTAAACAGTCTGTTTTCTTTTAGATATTTTTCTTCATCATATTCTTCAAAACAAGGATCAATATTATGTTCCACCATTAAAATTCCATTTTTTGTTTTTGGGACAAACCCAAGATAATCCAGAAAAGAACCAAAATACAATTTAGAATCCCACAAAGCAGAACTTGTTAGAAAACAAAATTCATAATTTTTTATTTTTTTATTTTTTAGGATTTCTTTCATACATAATGCAGAACAAGGAAAAATATTTATATTATCAAAGGCAAGCAGCGAGCTATCTTTAACATTCTGATACCTTAAAAATAAATCAACGTTGTATCCTAAATCCTGAAAATATTTAACAAACCCGGGTAAAATTTCCCCATGATATGGATTTGGCTCTATAAGTAATACACTGTTTTTTCGTATTTTAAATAAAGAAAATATATATCTTGTCAAAATATCTTTAACTCTTTCAAAAAAAGGAGGCTGTTTTTTAAAAGGTATTTGCCTACCGCAAATAACAATACATTTACACTTTACAGAGTTGCAATATATATTTGTAACCCCGAATATTTTTTTCCAAGTTATTCCCACAGCTGATTACCCGTTATTGTATAAGCATTTTTATATTTTTAATAATTTCATCCGCACGTTTGCTCCAAGTATTTTCCAAAGCCTGTTTGTACAAACACTCCTGCATTTCTTTCGTATTTTCTTTTAGCGCAATGTCAATTTTTGCACTAAAATCGTCAACACCATTTGCGGCATAAACACCTTTATAACCAAAACATTCAATTAAGTTATCCGTCACTACCACAGGTTTTTTCAATGCCATATATTCAAACAGTTTTAAAGGAGAAGTAGACTTAGCCACTGTATCATCGCCAAAAGGAATAATACAGCAATCAAATTTGGAAGCATAATTTTGCAAAATATGGTATGATTTAGGTCCTAAATAACTTATATTCCCCCTTAGTTCTAATTTTCTTAGATTATTGAAATAATCTGCTCCAATAAATACAAATTCTAAATCAGATCTTTTTTCCGCTAATTTGTTTATTAAATCCCAATCCAGCCAGGCAGCCATTGCTCCGTAATAGCCTATAACGGGCTTATTCTTTTTGATAATTGACATAAACCGTTCATCATAAAAATTATCATCTATATTTGAAAAATGACTCACGTCAACGGCATTATTTGATAACAAAAGCGGTTTATCAGGGTATTTATCTTTTAATTCATTAAATAAATTTTTTGCACTTGCTATAAGTAAAACAGGCTCAATTACATTAAGATTATTAAAAATATTTAATAACGTTTTAGTACGCTTTCCTGAGATTTTGTCATTTATTTCATCAATATATTCATATATAAGTTTAATTCCCTCGGATTTTAATTTTAAAATATCTTTTACACTATATGCATCAACTGTACTCATTAGGAAAAAATACATTTTATTTAAATATTTTTTATTTATATTTTTAAATACTGCAATATTTGTCACTATCAAATTGTCACCGATAAATATATTTTCATCATAAATATTGTCCTGTATATATATGCTCAAAATACCTTTGTCTGAAAAATTATTAAACAAATGCTGCGGTCTTTGGAATAAGTCCGCCTGATAATATATTGAAACAGTGGCAAAACAATAATTGCAACTTTCAATTTTATTCTCAATTGTTTTTACAATATTTTGAAAATCTTTATTTTTAGATAAAAAATAATTTTCCAAATGCTTTCTTATTTTCTTTCGTATCGTTTTTACAGGAATACAAAAGGTTAAAATCTTAATAAATCTGCATATCTTCCTTGAAAGTGCTATTTTCTTATTCATTTTATTTATCCTTTAAACATAACAGCTTAACAAAAACAAAGGGATTTAATATAATACTTTTGAAAAAGATTCTGTCATCTATATCTATACATTTTTTCAACCATACTGTTTCGGTTTTATCTCTTAAATACAATTTAATTAGCGTTTGGATTTGTTTCTTATCATTGTAATTTAATTTCTGCATAATTGGCACAACATATTTTTCCCTGACTTCTAATATCTTTTCTTTAACCAATTTTTTTCGGGTTGCAGATAAGGATCCTGAGTTAATTCTGTATTGATATAAATTATAAGGCAGGAATTTAACATTGCCGGCTAAAGCAATTCTGCACCAGTAGTCATAATCTTCCGCACAAAACATTGTTTCATCATACTCGCCTGCAATATCTGCAATACTCTTCCTGTACATAAAACAGGCACCTACTATATTTCTTCTCAAAAATCTAAACAAATCTCTTTTATTATGCCTGTCAATGGCTCGCAAAAATTTACCGCTCTCATCAATTTCATCATATTTACAAGAAACTAAATCAATATTTTGATTTTCTTCTAAATATTCTGCCATTGTTTCAATTGCATTTTTCTTAAAAATATTATCATCGGATGTCCATGTATAATATTCACCGCAAACCTCTCTAAAACCTATATTTAGACTTTTTGGCAATTTATAATTGTTTATATTATTTATAATTTTAATTCGCGAATCTTTATTCTTGTATTCGGTGATAATAGATAAAGTATTATCCGCGGAACAATCATTAACAATAATTAATTCCCAATGCTGATATGTTTGCTCAAGAATACTGTTTATTGATTCTTTTATATATTTTTCACCATTATATGTCGGCAAAACTATACTTACCAGTTTATTCATCAAGACCTCTTATCACATTTTTCAAGCTTGCATAAATTTGTTCAACAGAATTCTCATCAGGAACATTTGTATACGGGTATAAATTTTTATCAGGAGCCCAAATTTTTATATTCGCCTTTTTATAAAATACACAAACCGTCGGCACTTTGTTTGCATATGCAAAGTGCATAGTCCCGGTATCTACGCTTATAAGGGCTTTACAGTTTCTTAAAACCTGAGCGAGCTCGTATATTGTGGTTTTGTTAACCAGATTGATAATCTTACAATTATTATTCAATAATTCTTCTGAATATTTTTTGGCTTTTTCACCGTTTCCTACAAATAACACTTCATAACCGTCAGCGTTAAGCTTTTCAATAAGTTCAATCGCTGTTAATAACGGCATATCTTTTATTTTAAGCTTCGAAGTAGTACACAATGCAATGTATTTTTTATTTTTAAAAATAAAACCTTGTATTTTATCAGGGATATTATTATCAGCATTGTATACAATAGGGCAATTGATGATTTTTTCTTTCGTAATCTTTTTCAAAAGATTACAATGTCTTTCTTGAACACTAACATTATAATCATAGGGCTTACCTGCAATTTTTTTAGGTCTTAATAATAATGAAATTATATCCGCCCGAAAATTATCATATATTGTAAAAATGCAGTCTATATTTCTGTATGGAAAATGCATGATAAATTTTAAAAGCCCGAAAAATCCTTTATTTTGATTTCTTTTGTCAAAAACAATCACTTCATCCACATCTTTTTGATATTTTGCAGCATCCACCCATGGTTTATCAACAATAAAAATTATCTTAGAATCGGGGTAAAGTCTTTTTATGTTTTGAAAAAGCGCATTACAAAGTATAACATCGCCAAAACACGCCATAAGTACAGCCGCAAAAATTTTTGGCTTGTCGTTTGTATAAAAATCTTTTTTAACCGCATTCCAAAATTTTAGTTGAAAACAGAAGAAAGGTCTGTGTTTAAACCATGAAATAAAAGAATGAAATTCATTCAAAAGACCCGGCCTATTTTCCAGCTTCCATGGTGTAAGCTGCAAATATTTAAAATACATATTTTTATGTACAGACCAGGAAATATGCTGCCAAGGTTTTTTAGTACCGATAAAATGAACAATTACCGGATTTTTGGTAAAACTGGAACGTCTGATAAAACATTCACTTTGAACATTAAATTTTTCAGAAAGTTTTAAAATCCTGTTTTTTAAAACTTTATTAATAATTTCTTGATCACCGAGTTTAATATTATTAATATTTTCTCTGGCATACAACAAAAATTCATTTTCAATATTTTGTGTTCTGATTTTATCTAAATCCATCAACAGAACACCGGAATTTATATAACTAAAGTCGCTGCTTTTAAATTCTGAATCAATATCTGATACTCCGCCCAGAACCTTATCTTTTAAATCTATATTAAACAATTCTCTTAAGCTGGAACAAACTACCGTATCGCAATCCAGATAAATAATTTTATCTACATCAGGCAATAAAGATGCGAGTTTTAATCGATAACATGCGGCTATGGATATGTAACGATGGGTTTGAATTTTTTTGTAATCTTCAAATTCTTCTTCCTTAATATTTACAAAATTAATAAAACAATCTTTTATGCTTTTTAATGATATTAATTTTTCTTTTGTTTTTTGAGATATATTGCCATCCAGAATATAAAAAGCTATTTTATCATTAATTTTTGCATTAGCAAGTATTGATGCCATTACCACACCTGCATATTTTGCATAATTTTCATCACACGATAAACAAATATTTATTATGTTCTCATCCGTTCTATCAGGTATGGTATTCTTCGGTAAATCATATTCAATGAAATAATTTTTTATTTTTTTATTTGTTAAGGGCTCGATCAATCTATTGTAGCGATTTTTAACAGCTCCATTATTAATGTTATCTTTATACATTAAAACATTTTTGCTTCTTAAAAGTTTTGATATGAAATATTTTTTCGGGCTATTGTGCAAAATTAATGATGCATAGATATTTTTATATTTAAACTCTTTGATAAACCTGAAAAACCCGCATATCCCTTTACTTTTCATTTCCGCATTATACATTACAACTTCATCAATATATTCCAAATATTCTGCATAATCAGAATAATTTTTGCCCGTTATAAGGATAATTTTGCTCTCCGGAAAAATATCTTTTATATTTCTGCACAGCGAATTACAAGACTGTACATCATTAAAACTATCGGGAATAAACACAATAAATGTTTTCATATTATTGTAAGGTATTTTTTTTGAAAAAACTTTTAAACCTAATAAGTAGTAATCTTTTCTGTCAAAATAGTGTTTTATTGCCCACAAAAAATGGTCTTCTTTTATTATAAGGGGATTATTTAAATAAATACCGTGTTCTTTTGCATATCTTATTCTTTGCAAAGAAGTTGAAATTTTATCGTTTTCTTTTTTTGTATCCAATTTTTGTTTAACCGTAGAAGTAGGGTTCGAATAATAGTGATATATTGCATCCGGAACCGTAACAAGTGATTTTTCCAAATCAAATGCCATCAAAGTATATGGGCCGTCTTCATAAAGAGTATTCTCTTCAAAACGCAAATTCTTTATCGGCTCAAATCTGTATAATTTGCTATGGGTAATAAAATTATACTCAAGTGCTTTAATAATTGCGTTTACACCATAATAAGTTTTTTCTTCTGTCAATTTTAAATGATTTTTTACTTTATACTTATAATCCCTTATTGTGGAAGATGCAGCTATATTTACATTATATTTAACGGCAGCATTATAAAGTAATTCGCAATAATTAAGTTCCAGCCAATCATCAGAATCAACAAAGGTGACAAATTCCCCCCTTGCAATGTCCAGCCCCTTATTCCTTGCAGCACCTTGTTTTGCATTCTCCTGTGACAGCACTATAACTCTTAGATCTTGCTTTGCATATTCTTGCGCTATCTGTAAACTTAAATCCGTAGAACCGTCATCAATAATTATTATTTCTATATCTTTCAATGTCTGGTTTATCAAAGAATTAAAGCATCGCCTGACATATTTTTCCTGATTATACAAAGCAGTAATAATTGAAACTTTTACCACTGCATGCCCTCCTCTGCGAATAACGGCTCTAGTTATTCTATCACAAACTTTCTGATAAATATATTTATATGAATTTTTATTATCTCACTATATAAATTTTATTCTTCTTCCTTAAAACTGCCGAATTTTGGCAGCCCAAGATGATATTTGTGCGCTGCAAGGCGAACAAGAATCGTTGCAACAATTGATATTGAAATACAAAAGAAATGATTTGAGTGAATCTGATATAAAAAATAATACAAAGATGAGCCTATAATAGCGGCAGATGCGTATAAATCCTTATACATAATAAAAGGCAAGGTATTTGCAATCATATCACGGATTATCCCGCCGCCGACCCCTGTTATGACTCCTACAAAAATTGCAAGAAAAGCATTATCGCCAAATCCGTTTATTATGGCGGTATTTGTTCCTACAACACTGAAAACTCCAAGCCCCACCGCATCAAAAAAAGTTATCAAATTATAATACTTCATTCTTTTGCGTTTAATTTTTTTAATGGCAAAAATTCCGATATAAAAAGAGGCGACTGCCGTAATAAACGCACATAAGACGTATATTCCGTTTTTAAACATTGAAGGGGGTAAAATCCCCAATAGCACATCTCTTAAGGCACCGCCCCCAACAGCCGTAATAGTCCCCAGAGTCACAACCCCGAGCAAATCAAGACGCTTTTTAAACGCAACAATAACGCCTGAGATTGTAAATGCTATTATACCGATAATTTCGATTATAAATATTTCAATACCAAATTGCATAAAAATATTATATTACAAAAATCTTGCAGTCCTTAACAGACTGCAAGATGGTTTTACGGGTATAATTTATTTAATCTCTCTCAGCCATTCGTCAATTTTATTCTGCAAGTCAGCTCCGCCGTTTTCATAAACAACAAAAGGCTTTAAAACTTTGGAACCTCTGGCAAGTTCGCCCATTTCTTTTGAGATTGAATATCCTCCGCCTCCGCCATGGGTAATAAAAGGAACAATAGTTTTGCCTTCAAAATTATTTTCCGTTAAAAATGTCATAACAGCAGGCGCCATGGTATACCACCATGCCGGAGTTCCGACAAAAATCACATCATATTTTGAAACATCAATATTTGCTTTAAGCTCAGGCTTAATGCCCTTATCATGCTGTTCTTTTGCAACACCGTATGCTGTTTCGTTATAATCGGAAGGGTAAGGAACAAGAGTTTCAATTCTAAATATATCTCCGCCAACGGAGCTTTGAATTTTTTCTGCAATTAACTTTGTATTCCCGCCCCATGAAAAGTATGCCGTTAAAATCTTTTTATCCATAATGCCTCCTTGTGTTTGTTTTTGAGATTGATTATTTTGAGCCGAAGCGCAGAGTAAAACGGCACAAACAATCAACACCGGTATAATAAGTAATAAAATTCTTTTCATAATTGCTCCTTATTTTTTAAAAGCATAGCATCTGGAGTTAACTTTAAGTCAAGTTATTTTATCATTATTAGTATAGATTTTATGATACAATTAGATACATAAGGCATGCGGATTTGAATAACAACTGTCTAATCAGCTATTTATATTTAGTATCAAAAGGAAATCAGAACAAATGACTTATAATTTTGCAATGTTTTGCAAAACATATTCAGGCGATTTTGAAAGATTTCAAAATTTAATCAATTCTTTCAATCAATTCAATGCGGATAATATTCATATGTATGTCAGCGTGCCTGAAGCTGAACTTAAAATGTTTGGAAAATTTAAATCAAATAATATTGAATTAATAACAGATGAAAGTTACAGTACACAGTATACAATCAAAAAACAATTTAACGGATTTTCTACAGGATACGTTAATCAGGAAATTTGCAAGCTCTGCTTTTATGAAACAGGCTTTGCAAAAAATTACCTTTGTGTTGATTCGGATGCTGAATTTATAAGAAATTTTTACATTTCCGATTTTATGCATGATGAAAATACGCCATATACCGTGCTTGTTATGGATAAAGATTTATCAATTGAAAAATATTACAGAAATTACTGGAAAGAAAGACAAACTCAGATTATAAAAATTTATAACGAAATAGGCCTTGATGACAGAAGATACAGAACATGTCATGGCATGCAGGTTTTAAATTCAACGGTATTAAAATCTTTAAAAGAAGATTTTATGGCTCAAAAAGGATACACATACGCTGATTTAATTAAAATCTCTCCTTTTGAATTCAGTTGGTACAATGTCTGGTTTCAAAAATGCAGACTTGTAAAAGAATATGCATCAGAGCCTTTCTTTAAAACATTCCATATGCGGATAGAATATCAATTTGCAAGGGCAAGAAAATTAAAAAAGAAAGACTTCAAAGAAGCATATGTCGGCATCATTATGAACAGCAACTGGAAAAAACCTGAAAAAGAATATAAAAACGGCGGTTTTATGCATAAATTAATTTATAAATTACTGTCTAAAATATAAAATAAAAACAATTATATTTAGTTTGGAATTAAAAATGGTACCGGAAATTAAAGATAATCATCTTATCTTTTCTGTTTTAGGATTAAAGATTAAATTTAAAATAAAAAATAAAAACACTGAGTGCATCAAAAATATTTATACTATAGGGGAGCATTCATATTGTGCCGCAGCTTTTGTTTCGCCGGAAACAATAATAGGAAAATTTTGTTCAATTGCAGCAGGTGCCATAATCGGAGCGGATAACCATCCGACGCAGTGGGTGACAACATCTCCCGGATTAAAAAATATTAAAAAAGAGATAAGGTTTAAAAAAATAGAAATAGGAAACGATGTCTGGATTGGCGCAAATGCAATTATTATTAATTCAAAAAAAGATAACATTAGAATAGGTGATGGGGCAATAATAGCCGCAGGTGCGGTGGTTACAGGCGATATACCGCCTTATGCAATAGCGGCAGGGGTTCCTGCAAAAGTTGTACGGTACAGATTTAATGATATAATAATTTCAAGATTGTTAAAATCAAAATGGTGGGATATTCCCGTTTCCAAATTAAAAAATCTGGATATAGAAAATACGGAAAATTTCTTAAACCAAATTGAAAACTTGAATAAAAACATATCTTGATTTTATGTAAAGGATTATTTATGAAATTAAAAAATTTGTTTAAAAAGAAAAAACAAAATATAAATAAATACGAAAATTATAATCCCGCAAGCAACGGGGCCTCAATGAAGCCGTTTGCGGACTGGATAAAAGAACGTTCAACGCTTGAAATACATAATATTTTTGAAATAGGCGCAAATTTTGCTCAGGATGCTGATTATTTAGCTGATGCCTTTAAAGTTAAGCCTGAAAATGTTTATGTTTTCGAGGCCCATCCTGATTTATATAAAGCAATTACAAAAATTCATAAATTTAAAGCATATAACAATGCCGTATTTAATGAAAACAAAATTATGAATTTTAATATTGTGCCGGCAAGTTCTGCAAACACAGGTCTGTCTTCGCTTCTGCCCATACCCTATGATACAAACGCCGTACAAATACAGGCGATTCGTATGGATGATTTTATGAATAAAAATCAAATATCAAAAATCGATTTCCTGAAACTTGATGTCGAAGGATGCAACTGGGAAGCTTTAGACGGTTTTGGAGATAGATTAAAAGATGTTAATGCCGTACATGTTGAAGCAGAACATGTACAAAAATGCCTTAATATGGTGGATACAAAATTATATACCGATATTAAAGAAATTTTGGAAAAGAATAATTTTGAACTAATATATTTTCAAAGACTTGGCCGACAATCTGATTCATTCTGGATACAAAAGAAATTCTTAAAGGTTCAATAATTCTTATTATGAAATTACCATTATATTACTGCAACATAGAAAATTTTGGCGATAAACTCAATGAAGAAATTTTTGAGTTGTTTTTTAAATGCAAAATAAAACCAACACCGGTATCAGATGCGCTTTTTATGGGCATAGGCTCCGTTTTGGATAATATTTTGCTTGATGATAAAAATAAAAAAATAATTAAATCCCCGATAAATATATTTTCTGCGGGTTTTGGCTTTGAAGAAGGAGGATTCTTTCATAACCCTAATATTATTCTTCCTGAAAAATTATTAAGAAATATTAAGCCATGGGCTGTACGAGGAAAATTAACACTAAAAAGGATTGAAAAATTAGCAAAAAGTGCTGAGGGGGGGGTAAGGAATAAAATCGTACTAGGTGACGGGGGGCTTCTTTCACACTTATTAATTGATAAAAATAAGGTTGAAAAAAAATTTAATCTTGGGATTGTCCCCCATTATGCAGACCGTGACAATGAAATCTGGCAAAAGATACAAAATGCAAACCCCAATTCCGTTATTTTAGATATTAAAAAGCCGCCAAAAGAATTTTTATATGATTTGTGCAGCTGTAAAACCGTAATATCAAGCGCCATGCATCCCTTAATAGCTTGCGATGCATTAAATATACCGAATTTATGGGTTAGAATTTCGGAAAAAACAACATCATATTATAAATTTATGGATTATTATTCCGTTTATTCAACCAAAACCCCATCTCCTATCTATATTTTAGATAATCAAAAAATTATAAATAAAGATTATATTGAAAAAAATTATACAATAAATCACAATGAAGTAAGAGAAATTCAAAAAAATTTGATTAATCAAATGCATAAAGTGATACACAGCTGCAAAACAGAATTACTCTTTTATTATGTTAAAAAGGAACTCAAAAGATTTTTAAAACGTATAAAAAAATAAGTATTTAATTCACTTTTATTTTTATACCAGTTATCATTCCTGTGCTGCAACGGACTCTTGCACTGATTCTGTTTTAAGATGATTTGTTTTAAATTTAGGAGTAAAATTAACAAGCTTTTTATGGGTCAATCTTTGAAAAAGAGTCATTAGTTCTTCATCCTGCGGAATTTTTGAATTCCTCTTCGACTTAAATATATATTTCGAATGCAGCATTTTAGCAAGAATAAAACTTCTGAAATTATCATCAATAATAAAAGTTGTATAAATATTCTTATAAACAAACTCTTTTACAAAATCAACAAACCCGAATCGCCCGGGGTATTCTTCTTCATTATAAAGTATTACATCATCAATACAATCAAGCTTTATAGCCTCATCAAAATTATTATTATGAATTAAAAGTGCAACCTTTGAATCAGGGTAAACCATTTTAATATTCTGGCAAAGGGGGCTTATTGAAATAATGCTTTCATTCGGATCATCCACTTTTGGTGTATTGATAATTAAAAATGTTTTTTGAAATTGGTACTTTTCTTCTTTTGAAGCTATTTTAAAACCAAATAAGTAAAAATCTTTTCTGTTTTGATAATGTTTGATGGTGCAATAGAGGTTTTTTTCTTTTTCAATAAGAAAATCCTGAAACTTAATGTTGTTTTCCTTCATAAATTTTACAACATTAATTTTAGAATTAATTTTATCTTCCAATCTTGCAGCAGAATGAATTAATCGCATTATTGAAAAACTGTCCGCAAAACGATAGTACTTAATGCCAGGAACCGTAATTAAAGTTTTTGTATTATGGAGAGCTTTTGTTAAAAATTCAGCATCTTCATAGCAGACATTTTCTTCAAAGCGTACATTTTCAAGAACTTCTTTTTTATACAAAATACCCCACACCTGCCAGTGATTCGGCACTTTTAAGGTTTTAGCAAGATTATTAAAACCTGTATAAAAAATTTCTTCTTTATAATTTGAATATCGTCTGAATTTACCGGAGGATTTAATCCTTACGGCAGATGCCGCAGCAATATCCGTATTGTGTTTTTTAATACAATGTTGTAACTTTTCAATATAATCTATATCTACCCAATCATCAGCATCTACAAATGTTATAAAATCACCTCTGGCCGCATCAAGCCCTCTGTTTCTTGCGGCACCCTGTTTTTGATTAGCCTGTTCTATTATTTTTATCCTGTCATCTTCGCCCGCCAGTTTTTCAATAACAGACATTGATTTATCCGTTGAACCGTCATTTACAACAATTATTTCAATATTGCCGAATGTTTGAGTAAGCAAGCTGTTCAGGCATCTTTCAATATATTTTTCAGCATTATATACAGGTACAATAACTGATACCTCGGGAATATTTACGGGAGCTTCATTAATTTCTGTCGTTTGCAATGCTTCAGACATCAATATTTCCTATAAATTCAAAACAGATACCCGCTATAATACCACAAAAATAAGGGAAAAATAAACTTTTATTAAATAATGTAAAGTATGAAAAAACAAAGCCATTAAAATAATCGGCTTTGTTTTAATTCATCATGCAAGATTTTTACACTGGTAATTATAACATTTTTTTAAATAACTTTTCAAATTGTTATTATTTTTTTAAACATTATTACAACACAAGAATTGCGCCGAAACAAAAATTTTTCTATGGTAAAATTTTTCTATGACTGCAAATGATACAAATTTTTTCAAATATATAAAAGAACTGCGGACTCTTGGAGCTAAAGCCTTTAAGCTTGAATTTGAAAGCGAATATCTTAAGGAAGCATATTTATCTAAAATATCCGAAATATTAAAACAAAACTCCATAAATCTTGCATTAAAACTCGGCGGCTTTTCCTCTTATAACGATATCTTAATCTCAAAAAACGTAAACGCAGATGCAATAATAGCCCCTATGGTAGAAACATCCTATGCATTTAAAAAATTCATTGAAACCCTGCTTTCAGTATACACTGCGGATGAAATTTCAAACAAAAAAATATTTATAAACATTGAAACACAAACGGGAATTCAAAATTTCAGCTCCATTTTAAATTCAAAATATTCAAATTTACTTAACGGAATTGTAATAGGAAGAGGAGATTTAATCTCATCTCTTAATATAGAACATTCTTTAATTGATTCATCTGAGATAGAAAAAACCATCGTTCCTGTTATTGAAAAATGCAAACAGGCAAACAAAAATGTAATCATAGGCGGTGAAATTACATCAAAATCAATAGACTTTTTAAAAAACCTTTCATCATCTGCCGTTTCAGGCTTTGAAACAAGAAAAATATTCTTTCCCCGCTCCGTAATTCAGGATAAAAACCTTAAAAATATTATAAATAAAGCAATTGAGTTTGAAATTTACTATCTTGAAATGTTTTTAAAAACACAAAATCAAAATTCAAAAAATATTAAAGAAAGAATAAAAACTCTTCAAGAAAGACTTTAAACCCCCGTTTAATTGTTACATTTTGTACATTCTTTGCCTATTGTCCTTCCGAAAAGAAGTCTTATTCCGCCGAAGCGTTTCTTAAGCGTGTTTTTAATGCCGCAGGTTATTTCATTTAAATTATTAATAATATACTCTGTATTATTAACACCTGTTTCAATGCCTGTCATATTATTATTTGTAAATTCATTTATTTTTCTGACCGTTTCCTGTAAATCGGTTGTCGAATTTTTAACATTTTCCGTTGTTTCTTCAAGGTTAGACATCGATTTGTCAAGGCTTTCCTGTTTAATTGAGCGGTTTAATTTTATCGTTAAATTCTCAATATTTTTTGTCGTATTTTCAAGGTTATCAGTGGTTTCTTTAAGATTTTTTCTGTTTTCTGCAGCCATTTCGTTTAATGTGGTGAATAAATCTTTTAAAGCCCCTATTGTATCGTTTAATTCTTCAACCGTTTTTTCAAGGTTTTCTTTCATATTATCAAGCGAATCCGCTTCCTGGCTTGATAAAAACGTTTCAATATCAACCGTGGATTTACCGGATACAATATCTCCGTTTTTTAAATAAGCAACCGAAGGTTCATCAGGATAAATAATATCAACATAATCAATTTTACGCCATTTATCTTTTTCTCTTTGAAGCTTTACACTGATATTATCCGGTAATTTCAAGTTTTTATTATGAAAAAGTGCAATCTTCATATGTGTAGATGTATAATCGCCATTCGGCTTAATATACAAGACTTTTCCTATCTTATATCCCTTATAAAAAACATTTATTCTTCCCTTAATGGGACGGAGCTCATTAAATTCTGCGGTAATAAATGTATATGTAAGCCTCTGATAAAGCAGTATTCCCATTATAATAAGAAAAACCGCAAGCAAAATCTGCCAGAAAAATTTCACAATAAAATCCCGTATATTTTTTATAATTTCAAACATCTTCATAAATCAAAATATAATATCAGCGTTTGAACTATAAAATTCCCCCGCAGAGCTAGCCTTTACGGGGGAAATTTTAAACCGGCAAAGCTTATTTAAGATATTCTTTAAAAAACTTTTCAATTTTATCAAACGGAATTTTTTCTAAATTATCATATAAGTCAACATGATTTGCTCCTTCAATAATCAAAAGCTCTTTATTATCTCCTTTTAATTTTTTAAAAGCATCCTCGCTAAAATACCTGCTGTGTGCTTTTTCTCCATGAATCATCAGCACTGCATTTTGAATTTCACCGCTGTAAACCAGAATCGGCATTGTCATAAAAGACAGAGATGACGTCATATTCCAATTTCCGTTAGAATTTATTGCACGTTTATGAAATCCGCGTTGTGTTTTATAATAATCCCAGTATTCTTTTACAAATTGAGGTTCTTCCCCTGTCAACTTATCAGGAAGCCCGTTTGCAGGCGCAAAAGTGCCGTTTTTAAAGTCTTTAGTTCTCTGTTCATTAAGAGTTTTTCTCAATTCATATCTTGCTTTTTCATCCATTGAATCAAAATATCCGTTAGCATTAACGCGGCTCATATCATACATAGTTGAAGTTACCGCCGCTTTAATTCTGGTATCCATAGCCGCAGCATTTAATCCCATTCCGCCAAATCCGCAAATGCCTATTATTCCAATTTTTTCAGGGTCAACATTATCCTGATTGGATAAAAAGTCAACAGCAGCAGAAAAGTCTTCCGTATTAATATCGGGACTTGCGACATTCCTTGGCTCCCCGCCTGATTCACCTGTATATGAAGGATCAAAAGCAAGTGTTATAAAGCCGCGCTCCGCCATAGTCTGCGCATATAAACCGGAAGCCTGCTCTTTTACGGCTCCAAATGGTCCGCTCACAGCAATTGCAGGTAATTTCCCGTTAATATTTTTCGGCACGTATAAATCTCCAATAAGCGTTATGCCATATCTGTTTTTAAAGCTTACTTTTTCTGCTTTTACTTTATCTGATTTTGGAAATACCTTATCCCAAAGGTCATCCGCTTTTTTGGCTTCAGCCATAAGTGCACCTCCTATAAATAATACAGATACAAATAAATAAATTAACAACTTCTTCATTAAATTTCCCCTTTATCAGGTTTCTATATATTTTATAATTCTTGCAGGATTACCCGCAGCAATTGTATTTTGAGCAACATCTTTTGTTACAACGCTTCCTGCACCAATTATTGCACCATCTCCAATTGTTACTCCGGGAAGTATCGTTGAATCTGAAGCAATCCAAACATTATTTCCGATTACAACAGGATTTGGATTAATATTCGCCCTTTTTTGAGGATTAAAATCATGATTTAATGTTGCAATTGTAACATTGTGGCCTAACAGACAATTGTCCCCGATTGTTATCCCGCCTTGATCCTGAAATTTACAGCAGGCATTAATAAAAACATTTTCGCCGAGCGTTATATTCTTACCGCATTCCGTATAAAATGGCGGAAATAAACAAAATGTATCGGACACTTTTTTACCCGTAAGCTTTGAAAAAAGTTTTCTGATTTCATCGGGCGTATGGTATCCGTTATTAATTTGTGTTGTTATTTTGAGAGCATCCTGAGCAAGCTTATGAAACATTTGCAAAAGTTCGGAGTTTGAATCAACATATTCTTTTCTTGCCATTGCTTCTATAAATTCTTGTATATTCATAATTTAGCTTCAATTTTCATATTTTTTTACTTCTAACTATTATTAATTATTCACAATTATTTAAAAAATAGCAAATACTTATATTTAATAATATAAAATGCTTGACAGGCATAATAAGAAAAAGATATTATAAAAAAATGGAAATAAGAGTTTTAAAATACTTTTTAGCCCTTGTAAGAGAAGGCTCTGTCACGGGAGCGGCAAATTCCCTGCACTTAACTCAGCCCACATTGACAAGACAGCTGCAGGATCTTGAAAAAGAATTAAAACAGCAGCTTTTTATAAGAGGAAAACATAAAATTACACTTACCCCCGAAGGAATGATTTTAAGAAAAAGAGCGCAGGAAATCATAGATATGGTTGAAAAAACAGAGGCTGAATTTCAATCAATAAGCGATACCATTTCTGGCAATGTTTATATAGGGGGCGGCGAAACCGATTCAATGAAATACATTGCAGAAATCATTAAAGAAATTCAAACGGATTATCCCGATATCAAGTTTCATATTCAATCCGGAAATGCAGAAGATGTAACAGAAAAGCTGGATAAAGGCCTGCTTGATTTTGGAATTTTAATTCAGCCTGTGGATTTATCAAAGTATGATCATATAACTTTACCTAAAAAAGATATCTGGGGAGTTGTTATGAGAAAAGACAGTCCTTTAGCCAGAAAGAAACACATTAAACTTGAAGACTTAAAGGGTCTGCCTCTCCTTAATTCAAGACAGGCAATAAGAAAAACATCTGCTAAAAATGATTTTATAGAGTGGTTTAAAGGTGAATTTGAAAATTTAAATACAGTTGCAACATTTAATCTTGTTTATAATGCGGCAGTTATGGTAAAACATGGTGTAGGATATGCAGTAACGCTTGATAAACTCGTAGACACATCAAGCAAAAGTGAGCTTTGTTTCAGGCCGTTAAGTCCTAAATTAGAATCAGGTCTTGATATTGTCTGGAAAAAATATCAAGTATTTTCACCTGCAGCAGAATTATTTTTGGAAAAATTAAAAAAAGCCTTACTTGAACGGAATTTAAAGAATAATTCATAAATATGACCGATTATTTTAAATAAAATTTTCTTTACAATATAAAAAATATTATAATCTTGTATAAAATAATAATTATTATGAATATGATTAAAATAATTATATATACAACAATAAAGGATATCTTTTTCTGTCTGTGCTTATTATTCTTATGCTTCAATCCTTATGCCGCACTATCCGATAAATTACGGATTATAATTATTTTTTCATCTTTTGTCCTTTATCTTTTAATACCGAGAATTTTAAATTATACAAAAATTGAAAATAATTCCGATATTGCAGCATTCAATAAAATAGCCGAATATAAAGAAAATTTCGTTGCCACTTTAAGCCATGATTTGAAAACTCCCGCGCTCTCTCAAATAAAAAGTATTCAAATACTTTTGGATGAAAGTCTGGGTTCATTGAATACCGAACAAAAGAATTTATTAAATGCAACCTTAAACTCCTGTAAATATATGAAAGAGATGATTTTAACCCTTCTTGCAACTTATAAATTCAAAAGCGGCACGGTTATTTTAAACTATGAAGATTTCGATGCTCTTGATTTAACAAAAGAATGTATGGAAGAAATTAAAAGTCTTGCATATGAAAAGAAATTAGATATTCAAATCAATTCCGATTCAAAAAATAATATTATTTGCGCTGACAGAATGCAGATAAAAAGAGTGATTATGAACTTAATTGCAAATGCAATAAATTACGCATTCAAAAATACAACCGTCAATATAAACCTTGTAAATGACAGGGGATTTTTCAGATTTTATATAGAAAATTCGGGAAATTATATTGAAGATAAAATTTTAAAACAGCTTTTCAAAAAATACACAAGTTTTTCAGACAAATATAAAAAGGTAAGTTTCGGGCTGGGGCTTTATTTATCAAGAAAAATTATTGAAGCGCATTCAGGAATTATAAAAGCGGAAAGTCTTATTGAAGGAAGAAATATTTTCAGTTTCTACATCCCTTCCTTTATTGAAGATGAAATAAAGCAAAAGAAAAAACAAAAATTAAGATTTTAAACCGTTAGTAATTTTAAATAAATAATTAACAAAAAACGAAATTAAAAGCGAAATACAAAATACGGAAGGTACAATCATAAAATAACAAAGGGTTTTTATTATGACATTAACCGCACCGAAAGCTGAAATAAAATTATTTAATATATGATAAATAATTTTGTCAACAATAAAGGAAGAAAGAAAAACACCATAGATATGTTTGGATAAAAAAGCAAGAATTTTTTTGACTTTTTCATTCAGAATAAATTTTTTATTTAAAATAAGATTAAATATTAAACACAATATAATAATATTTTCAAAAGCATTTATTTTATTTTGACCGAAAATCATTCCCGAACATCCCGAAATAAAATTTAAGCCTCCGAAAATCAACACCGAGAGGCAAAGCAAAATAATATTTATTTCAGAATTCAATCCTTTTTTATACTCAAAAAAGAAATTTCCGATTGCATAATAAACAAGAGGCATAAGCGCTGTCCAATAATAATTTTTTCCGGCAAAAGCAAAAATAAGAGTCAGAAAAATAAGCGTAGCAATATAATATATGCGCTTCGGTTTTGAATTCAAATTTTTAAATATTAAATTTAAAAAAGGTGAAACAAGATACAATCCTACATACATTTCCAAAAACCATGCGTAATGAATATATGTAAAGTGAAAGATTTCTTTTAAAATTTCAATAGCGGAAAAAGGCTCTGACATTATAAAAACATTTCCAAACACGGTAATCAGACAAATTACGAAGTATATTAAAAGCATATTAATTAATTTTAAATAAAAGTGCTTATCCCATTTCTTATTTAAAAGCAAAAACCCTGATATTGTAATAAAAATAGGAACTCCGGAATCAAAAATTACTCTTGCGCAATTAATAAAATATGAATAAAAAACATTTTCCGCATTTGTTTGATATTTATACAAGCCCGTAAAATATAAAAAATGCAGAGATATAACAAAAAATATGGCAGTACACCTTAATATATCAATATTGTAATTTCTTTGGTTAGCCTCATCCGCCATATTAAAACTCCGTTAATTTAATAATAACAAAAACCGGCACTGATAAAAAGCGCCGGTTTTTTATATCGAAATTATTTCCGAAACTACTTAATTTCAACAGTAGCGCCAGCTTCTTCAAGCTGTTTTTTAATAGCTTCAGCGTCTTCTTTTTTAACGTTTTCTTTAATCGGTTTAGGAGCGCCGTCTACTAAATCTTTAGCTTCTTTTAAGCCTAAGCCTGTGATTTCTCTAACGATTTTAAGTACCGGAATTTTGTTAGCACCGGCAGAAGCCAATACAACTGTTACTTCAGAAGAACCTGCATCAGCAGAGGCATCAGCGGCACCTGCAGCGGGAGCAGCAGCAACTGCAACAGGGGCAGCAGCAGAAACACCGAATTTTTCTTCCATAGCTTTTACTAATTCAGCTGCTTCAATTAATGTTAATTTTTCAATTGATTCTAAAATAGTTTCTACATTACTCATTTTTTAAATCTCCTTTATTATTTATTTTTATTTGTTACTTTTTGTGCCTGAAAATCGGCTGTGTTAACTATTGGTTTGCTTTTTGTTTAGCTACAGCATCAACCGCACGTACTAAAGCGGACATAACACCATTGATACCGTAAACGATACCTGTTGCAGGTGAATTGATGCTTCCGAGAATTTTTGCATAAAGTTCTTCTTTTGAAGGAAGAAGTGCAAGTTTTTTAGCTTCATCGGCTGATAAAACTTTACCGTCCAGCACAGCGCCTTTGATTTCACCTTTTTTGTTTTCTTTAATAAAGTTTGCAACAACTTTTGCTGCGCTTACTTCATCTCCGAAACCGAAAGCAATAGCTGTGGGGCCTTGCATAAGTTCTTCAATTGATTCAAAAGATGTACCTTTTGATGCTAACTTACACAGTGTGTTTTTTGTTACCGTATAATCGGCATCGCTTTTTTGAAGTTTGCGTCTTAATTCGGTAATTTCTTCAACACTATATCCTCGATAGTCAGTAACAACCGCAACCTTGGCATTTTCAAATTGTTTTTTAAAGTGTTCAACTTTTTCATTTTTAAAAGCCTTTGTTGACATTTGTAACTTTCTCCTTTCGTCTTGTTTTCAAAGTTAAAAACAATTCTATTTTTGGTTTAAAAAGTAAAAAAGTTTTGCGCTTTTTGTATACTTTTTAAAATTAATATACACGCTGCAAAACAATATCCAAAAATAACAATATTTAATTTTTTAAATTTGCTACCTGGGCAGGCTTTATTTTTTAAGGCTTTTACCGATTTTCGGGTTTTGCCGCCATGCTGTCTTCGGTGTATAATACTGTTAGGATATTAAAAACAAGACTTCTTGTCAAATAAAATGTTATGTTTCTTTACAATAAATATTTTTTTATTGAAAAGCATGGAAATAATGTTTATTATGTTTACCTAACACAAAAAACGCTTAAGAGATGGAAAACCTTAGAGAAAAAATTGAAAAAAACGTCAGATTAAGGAAATACCTTGATTTAATAAACAAGATAGTTAAGGTTGAATATAAAACTATTGCAGCCCAGCATCTTGTAGAATTTGATGAACTTGTAAATATCGGCATTCAAACCGTGGATATTCTCTGCGCCAATCATACAGCGGAAGATGAAGATGAATACAATGAATCTTATCTTGCAACAGCTATAAAATGGGCCATAAGAAACGAATTAAGACGCAGATACAGATGGCACGGAGTTAAATCTCAAAGACCGGTTGATGCGGATAAAAATGAGCTGAGAGAAGCTATTTATAAAACCATTCTTTCAACGGATGAAATGTTTGAATCGGATAAGCCTTTTGAAGTAAAGGATGTAAGAAAAAATCCGGAAGAAACCTGCGAATTTAATCAGATTTCAGTTGCAATAAAAAAAGCAATAGCAGAATTACCCAGACGTGAAAGAGAACTAATTGAAGCAAAATTCTTTCAGGAAAAGAAATTGATGGAATTATCCGAAGAATTTTCAATTTCAGCTTCAAGAATTTCAAGAATTATTAAATCAGGACTTGATAAAGTTAAGGATAAACTTGTTAAGAGTGAAGTGGTTTAAATTTTTATTTCCGCCTGCACCCGCAAATAAGTATTAATAAGTCAAAACCCGCTTGTATCAATTAACAGAGCGGGTTTTTATATTATATGAAAATTTTATTTATAAGGGCTATAACACAAGGATGAGGGTTATAAATTTTACTCTTCGGGAGTTTCTTCGCAGCATTCGCAATCTTCGGTTTCAGGTGTTTCCGAATCTTCTGCTATATCTGCCATGTCCTCCGCCTCCGCCTCTGCATCTGCTATACTTGCTGCATCTGCAGCATCTGTTTCCATTACAATCACCGCTTCCGCATCCGGAGTTTCAAAAATATGTTTTTCAAACAATTCCATAGACTCTTCAACAAGTTTATTTCTTTCAGCTATTGAAACAGCTTCATCTTCGATGGCTTTTGTTGCTCTTACGGCTTTTTCATCAGCTTTTGCCTGATTAAACACACCCTTAAGGTAATTATTTTTTCTTACAAGATTTAGCATTGCATGGCCGATAAATAAGCCGAATACAACAAGCGCCTTATTTTTAGCCGGTGCATTTTTTGCTTTCTGTATTAAATCAGAAACCTTGGTAAGTTTTTCTTTTTTATCAACCTTTTTAACCAGATTGCCCGTATGTTTTAAAACAAAATCGGAAGCCCCTGCGATGCCGTCCTTTAACGCTGATTTTTCTTTGGAAATTGATTTTGCGCCTAAATATCCGGCACCAAGAACAATAGCCCCTGCACCTGCATTTACGGCTTTTCTCATGTTGTTTGCGGTTTTGTATTTTTTATCAATATATTCGTTTTGTCTCTGGATTGATGACTGCAAGCTTTCTATTGCCATAAAATCTTCCTTACTTTTTACTTTTGCGTACCTGTATAAAACGCGTAAATATAAAAATTTGCACTTTTATTTTCATAAAATATCTTTTTGTAATAAAAGTTTACAAACCATATCCTTTTCAGGCTTAAATCCTCTTGAAATAAGCATATTTTTATGAAATAATCACCTTTGTAAAATTATCAAACCTTAATTTGGAGAAAATTCAAATGATAAAAGCAGGAGTAACCGGTGCCCTTGGCAAAATGGGCACGGAAGTTATAAAAACAATTATTAACAATAACGAAACAAAAGGCGAGCTCGCACTTGTTATGGCTGTAGATAAATTCAAAACGGGCGAAAATGTATATGGCGACGTCATTATAGAAAGTGACCTTGAAAAAGCACTTGAAGCAAATAAACCCGATGTTGTGGTTGATTTCACGCAGCCTTCCGTTGTTTTTGAAAACGCTAAAAAATACTTAAATGCCAAAGTAAGACCCGTCATTGGTACAACCGGGCTTACAATGGCACAGATTGAAGAATTAAAAGAACTATCAAAAGCAAATAATACAGGATGTTTTATTGCACCGAATTTCACAATAGGCGCCGTTTTAATGATGATGTTTTCAAAAATGGCCGCTAAATATTTTGATAATGCGGAAATTATTGAATTTCACCACAATCAAAAAAAAGATGCTCCGTCAGGTACTGCTATTAAAACGGCACAAATGATGGCGGAAGCTAATTCCGATTTTACAACGGGAAACTGTCCCGAAACAGAACTTATTCAAGGTTCGCGCGGCGGAAACTTCACAGAAAACGGCAAAGGCAATATTCATATACATTCGGTAAGAATGCCCGGATTTATGGCAAGCCAGGAAGTAATCTTCGGAAGCACGGGACAGACTCTTAAAATCAGGCATGATTCAACAAACCGCGAATGTTATATGTCCGGCGTTGAGCTTGCAATTAAACATGTTTACAATAATAATGATTTTATATACGGATTGGAGAATATACTATGAAACCGAATATAGCTGTACTTGGAGCAACAGGAGTTGTCGGAAGAGAAATTTTAAGCATTCTGGAAGAAAAGAAATTTGAATTCAATTCAATAAAGATGCTGGCATCATCCCGCTCAGCAGGCTCAAAGCTTGATTTTATGGGGAAAGAATATACGGTAATCGAAGCAACACCTGAAGCTTTTGAAGGTGTTGATATCGTTCTTGCTTCAGCAGGCGGCTCAACAAGCCTTGCACTTGCAAAAGAAGCAGCTAAAAGAGGCTGTGTGTATATTGATAATTCAAGCGCATTCCGTATGGAAAAAGATGTACCGCTTGTAATAGCAGGCGTTAACGACGATGATCTTAAAAATCATAAAGGCATTGTTGCAAACCCGAATTGCTCAACTTCACAGTTGATGCTTGTTTTAAAACCCCTGCACGATTATGCCAATATTAAAAGATTAATAGTTTCAACCTATCAGGCCGTTTCAGGAGCAGGACTTGCCGCAATGAATGAATTAACGGATAATTCAAAGGTAAATCTTGTAGGTATGCCTTATGAAAATAAAGTTTTCAAATACGAAATAGGTTTCAACCTTATTCCGCAAATTGATTCATTCACGGAAAACGGCTACACAAAAGAAGAAATGAAAGTTACAAACGAAACAAGAAAAATTCTTCATCTTTCAAATGATGTACCGATTTCCTGCACGGCCGTAAGAGTTCCCGTATACAGAGGCCACTCTGAAGCTGTAACAATTGAATTTGAAAAACCGATAGATGCCCTTCAAACCCGCGAAATCTTATCAAAAGCATGGGGTGTTGAAGTGGTTGATGATATTGATAATTACGTTTACCCGACCCCGAAAGACTGTGCGGGCAAAGACCCTGTGTATGTCGGAAGAATAAGAAAATCTATCGCTTTTGATAACGCAATAGATTTATTCTGTGTAGCGGATAATTTAAGAATAGGCGCCGCTTTAAATACCGTTAGAATAGCAGAATCCGTTGTAAGAATGGGTTTATACGGAAACCGTTAAATTTACGGAAACCACTGAAATTTTTAAAAGGAGAGTAGTTGTATGACATTAAGATATGATGCAGGCGAAGTAATTACTGCGATGGTAACCCCTTTTGACGAAAAACGCGAAATAGATTTTCAAGCCGCGGAAAAGCTTGCTAAACATCTTATAAATACAGGCTCCGATGCTATTCTTGTCACAGGAACAACAGGCGAAAGTCCGACTCTTACCCATGAGGAAGAATATGAGCTTTTATATGCCGTTAAAGGCGTATCTTCAGGAAGTGCCAAAATCATTATGGGTGCAGGTTCAAACAGTACAAAAACCGCAATAGAATCTTCCAAAAAAGCGCAGGAAATCGGAGCAGATGCCATTCTTTCCGTTGTTCCTTATTACAACAAACCCAACCAGCAAGGTATGATTGAACATTTCGGCGCAATTGCAAAAAGCGTTGATATACCGATTATTTTATACAATATCCCTGGACGTACGGGCGTTAATATGCAGCCTTCCACTGTTGCATTTTTAGCAAAAGAATACCCGAACATTGTTGCCCTGAAACAAAGTTTTCCCGATATGGATGTTATCACCGAATTAAAATCCGTATGCCCTGATGATTTTGCAATTTACTGCGGGGATGACAGTCTCACCCTTCCTATGCTGTCACTCGGTGCACATGGTGTAATTTCGGTAGCTTCACATGTTGTGGGGGATGAAATTAAATCTCTAATCCATAATTTTAAATCAGGGCAGGTTAAAGCTGCACGCAATATGCACCAGAAACTGTATCCGCTTTTCAAAAAATTATTTATGGCGCCAAACCCCGTTCCCGTTAAGGCTGTATTATCAAGACTTAAAATGATTGAAAACTACGTTCGCCGCCCGCTTGTAGAATTAAATGAAATCGAACGCGCAGAACTTTTTGATGTTCTAAACGAAGTCCTTGCCTCCATCGGCAAAATTAAATAAATTATTTTCATAATGTATATTGATATTGTAAATAAATTTTGATACAATATAGATATGTTGTATTAAAATTTATATGAGGTGTTATTATGGCGCAAACAAATATCAATATAAGAATTGATGAAAAATTAAAACAGCAGTTTGAATATATATGCAGCGAGCTCGGACTTAATATGAGCACTGCATTTAATATGTTTGCAAAAGCTATGGTCAGGAAAAATGGAATTCCTTTTGAAGTTTCACTAAAAACCCCGAATGCAGAAACATTAAAAGCAATTGAAGATGTTAATAACCATAGAAACTTAATTGGACCATTTAAAAGCGCAAAAGAAGCAATAGAAGCTATGCTTAAGGATGAAAAATAATGTTTGAAATTCTGTTTACAACACTAATGAAACATGATTTAAAACGCATACGCAAGCGTGGTTATAAAATCCAAAAGCTCGAAGATGCTATTAATATGCTTGCAAATGGTAAAACCCTGCCCTCAAAATATAAAGACCACGCTCTAATCGGAGATTATGCGGGACACAGAGAATGTCACATTGAACCCGATTGGCTTTTAATTTACAAAATTGAAGATAATATTTTAATTTTAACCCTGACAAGAACCGGTACACATAGCGATTTATTTTAACCTGTTTAACCATCAAGCATGCAAAAATAAAAGCTGCAAACCATTACAAAATCTCCAGAGCTTTATCAAATTCTTCTGGAAGCATTGGTTTTTCAGCAGGCACGCCGAGTTCAAGCTTTCTCGCATAAGTATAACAATCATTAACATAAGTATTGTAAGATTCTTTTTGAGCATCAGTCATTGATTCAAATAACGATTGAAACTTTTTATTTACAACACCGTGCTCGGTTGCGACACCTTTGGTTTTAAAATTGTAAAACAAATGCTCCTTGAGATTTACTTGATTGCTTTTATTTCCGATAATTTGAAGTTCAAAGGTATTTTTATTTAAAGCATCCCTAAAATACATATTTACATCGGTAAACCCTGTTTTCTTTGCATTAGGACTTGCAAAAAACCCGATTCTTTCAAGTAAATCTGCCTGTTTTTCATTCAGGTAAGGCGCTTCGCCATGGTTTAAAAAGTGGCTTGGTATAACTGTTCCGGAAGCAACCATATCTTCGATTTTGGATACAATTCTTTCAATTTCTTCAGAACTCCCGTTTGTAATCAGTTTATAGCCGTATAAATCAGGTACAAGCGAAGCAGCATCGGATTGTTTGAGCCGTTCGGCACGTTTTTTCAATTTAGGAAAAATTGAAGAAGATTCCTTAATTCTGCCTGTAAATTCGGCTCCCGTATCCCCGAAGATGCTTTGAAAATATTTATAGTAATTTTCAAAATTTTGCCCTGCTTCGCTATGCAATTTTTCGCTCAAAACTTGGAGATATTCATCAGAAACGCTTGTTTTAATTATTTCCGAACATTCTTTTGGCGCAGATTTTATAAATTTATCAGATTGTATCGGGGGGGGGGGGGGGGAATTT
>CAJUKY010000006.1:0-30826 GCA_910587055.1 Candidatus Gastranaerophilales bacterium | reverse complement strand
GATCTGGGGTAAATTTACTTGCAACAAGCTTTGGCGCCTTTGTAACATTCAAGGAATTAAAACTGCCGCGTAGTTTTATAAGATTTTCGAATTTTATACTCAATTAATATCCTTTTAAAAACCTATTTAAATATATAAAAACTTTCCCGCCCCTAAAATTGCCTATTTATTATGTTGCATTAAAATATAAATACTTTTTAATTAAAACTTGTGATATAATTTTACATAAATTAATAATTATGCAGGAAGACAAGAGATTTATTAAAACAACAATTGATGAAATTAAAGCCCGTTTGAGAATGAAGGGGTATAATTTAACAACATTTCTTGAAGCTTACAATAACACACTTGATAAACCGATAAGTCTTCCCAATTTTTCAAAAAGGCTTAACAGCGGTAATTTAAAATACTGGGAAATAAAACAAATCGCAGAATTTCTTGGCTATAAAATTGAATGGAAAGATTAGCCAATCAGCCATTAATAACGGGTTTTACACCATCTCTCTCAATTTCTTTATCTGATCGCGAAGTTCCGCCGCACGTTCAAAATCAAGAATTTTCGCAGCTTTGTGCATATCTTTTTCAAGCTTATTTAAAAGCTTCGGCAAATCTTTTTTATCAATGTTAAGGTCACACATCTCTTGTGCCACAATATCTTCAATGCTTCTGTAGCTTTGAACCAGTGACAGCAAGTTATTTTCAATGGATTTTTTAATCGTTTTCGGCGTAATACCGTGCTTTTTGTTAAATGCCATCTGTAATTCACGGCGCCGTTTTGTTTCTTCAATTGCAACCTTCATAGAATCTGTTATTTTATCGGCATACATAATAACATGCCCGTCCGCATTTCTTGCCGAACGCCCTATAGTCTGAATTAAAGACGTTTCACACCTTAAAAATCCTTCCTTATCCGCATCCATTATAGCAACAAGGGAAACTTCGGGTATATCAAGCCCCTCACGCAGAAGGTTTACACCGATTAAAACATCAAATTCGCCAAGCCTTAAATCTCTTAAAATTTCAACACGTTCCAAAGACTGCACCTCGCTATGCAGATAACGTACCCTGATGCCTTTCTGAGTCAAATATTCGGTTAATTCTTCCGCCATTTTTTTGGTTAAAGTGGTAACAAGAATACGCTCTTTCTTTTCCGCCGTAGCGTTTATCTCTTTAATGAGGTCATTTACCTGTCCTTCTGTCGGACGCACATCAATTTCAGGGTCTAAAAGCCCTGTAGGGCGGATAATCTGCTCCACAATTTGGGCTGATTCCTGCTTTTCAAAATCTGCAGGCGTTGCTGAGATAAATATTTTCTGCCCGATTTTTCCCCGGAACTCATCAAATGTCAAAGGCCTGTTATCCTTTGCGCAGGGCAGCCTGAAACCGTAATCAACCAGCACTTCCTTGCGCGATTTATCCCCAAAATACATACCCTTTAGCTGCGGCAGCGTTACGTGCGATTCATCCACCACAACAAGAAAATCTTCCTGAAAATAATCTAAAAGAGTTGCAGGAGGGGTTCCCGGCAGGCGTTTTTCCAAAATACGGGAATAATTTTCAATCCCCGAGCAATATCCCATCTCTTTTATCATTTCAATATCGTAATTTACGCGCTGCTCAAGCCTTTGAGCCTCAACAAGTTTATTTTCGGCATAAAGTTCATTCAAACGCGCCTTTAACTCACGGCGGATTTGCTCAATTGAACCATCCATATCATCGTCATCCGCAAGATAGTGAACCGCAGGATATATAACGGTTTCGGGTACATTTTCCAATACTTCGCCCGTTACAGGGTCAATTCTTGAAATTTTTTCAATCTCATCCCCGAAGAAATAAATCCGCGTTACCACTTTTTCATAACTTGGCATAATTTCAACAATATCGCCCCTGGCACGGAAAGTCGCGCGTTTTAATTCAACATCATTTCGCTCATACCGCACAAGCACAAGATGCTCTAAAAGCGCCTGTCTGTCTATTTCTTCACCTACGGCTAAATTTAATGCCCCTTTAAAATAATTTTCAGGCAGTCCTAAACCATATATACAGCTGACCGAAGCCACCACTATAACATCATTTCGCTCATATAAACTGCGCGTGGTGTTATGCCGTAATCGATCAATTTCATCATTTATTGAAGCGGTTTTTTCAATATAGGTATCTGTGCGCGGAATATATGCTTCAGGCTGATAATAATCATAATAGCTTATAAAATATTCAACCGCATTATTCGGGAAAAGCTCTTTAAATTCATTATAAAGCTGTGCTGCAAGGGTTTTATTGTGCGCGATAATAAGAGTGGGTTTTTGAACCTTTTCAATCACATTTGCAATGGTAAAAGTTTTTCCTGACCCTGTTACCCCAAGCAAAGTCTGCGTTTCCATCCCGTCAAGCACACCTTTGCTTAAGGCTTCAATTGCCTTCGGCTGGTCGCCCTGAGGCTTATATCCGGATTCTATCTTAAACTGCTTCTTTATCATAATGACATTCTACCATAGGAATTCAAGCTTCCAAATGATTTATCATGCAAATTTTATTTCTATAATAATATCGGGTAAGTTTCCCTGTTTATCCCTCCGCCCGCACAGACTTGTTATGTAAAAAATACGGGAAAGGAGGTGAAAGAAATGAATTTCAGCGTAACTAAAAAAGCGCTAAGGCTTATCTTTTGGATAATCATAGCGCTTATATTTCTAACAAAATAGGGAAGTTATAAAGAGCCTTGAGAGAGCGACCTCTTAGAGGTCTTTCCCTATATATCCATTATACCTTATTTTTTCATTTTCAACCCATCCTTATTCATAAAAAAAGGGGTATTGAAGGTTACAAAAATCAATACCCGAAAATAAGTTGTTTATCGTAAATTATCTTTTCTTTCATTTGTTTTGCTAATCAGTGTTGTACCAGTAAACACATACATAGCCGTTCATGCCATCTCCTCCTTTGCCTGAGCCAAGTTCTCTGGTCCAGCCTCCGCCTCCTCCGCCTGAGCCTGCAATACCGTATGATAGATTTGCAAGTTCATTTGTAGATGGCGTAATAACATCTTTGTATTCAAATCCTTTGCCTTCTATTCTTTTGTTATCTGTTTCACTTACTTTACATATTCCTTTTTTCTCATCATCTTCTATGTATAATCCTCCGCATGCACCGAATGTTCCTGTGCCTGATTTTCCTCCTCTTCCTCCTATGCTTTGTTTATTAACTTTATCGTATATGCCGTCTTCTCCGTTTATTCCTTCAAGGATTGTTTTCTTTGATGAATTATAATCTTTAACTGCGGTTGTACTTGATTTATTAATATCTCCGTATTCTCCGCCTTTACCGGGGGTTGGATTGGTTGTTGAAGATTGGGCGCTTATTCCGATTTTTCCTCCCTTGCCTCCTGCAACGGTAAATGTTCTTACATCCGTTGAACATTTTATTGAAGAAGAACCGCCGTCTATTCCGTTATTATCTATGCCTCCTCCTTTACCCCCTTTGCCTATTGTTAAAGTACAATCAGTCTGTTTTCCAAGCTGAACATCTTTTATTTGTGCAATTGTTCCGCCTCCTCCGCCTCCGCCGGGGGCTGGGGCAAATTCATTATTATAGGTTATTTTAACAAGACCGCCCTGCCCGTTATTTCCCTGCACTGAATCAACAGTGTCATTATATCCGTATGAAGATGTCCCGCCGCTTCCTCCTGCACCGTTACCGGTTAAAGCAGAATTTACGGGTGACACACCGCCATTATTTGCCGCAGCACTGCTTGCCCATACCGTATTTCCGTTTCCTCCCTTTAATATGTTTTGTGTACAGGAAGTTTCTTTCCAATTCACACCATCTGTTGTATCTTCACAGTTTCTTGATGCCGATATATTGGGGTTAATTGCGGCTGTTCCTGATACCGTAATATTTTCCGCCGCCTTGCCGCCTTCTCCGCCTTTTACTCTTATTCCGTATACAATACCGCCATCTTTATTTTTAATTAATATTCTTGATATGCCGCCGCTGCTGCCATCACTTCCTGCATTATTTTTTGATGCTGCTCCATCTCCGCCTTTGCCTCCTTTACCTGCAATTATTTCTATTTTTCCTCCTACACCTGCCTGCTTAACATATCCTGTTATATCTAATTCGGAAATATAAGCGCCTGCGGCACCGCCTGCTCCTGAATAGGATTTTGTAAGTTTTGTTTTATCAAGAGAGCAGCGGGCAGACATAGCATGATAGAAAAAATTTGCACCGACATTGGTAAGTTTGCCATCTGCAAAGTTAATCCAGTGAGGTATTCCATTGGTTTCAGTATCTTGAGACAGCATATGGCTCGGAAAACAACTAATATGGTATGTACCGAAGCACCTATTGCCTACGCGGTCACACCTGTATCCTCCGGCATAAGTATTTTCACCGCATAATAAAGCACCGTTTTTGCCTAAATATGACACATCTATGGTTCTTAAATAATTCCATTGATTATCATTTACAAGACTCCAGTTCGCTGCCGGAACATTGCTTGGAACATACGTAAAATGATAACAGCTGTTACTTGCAACAGCCCACTGGCATACCGTTCTTGTACAGGAAGCATCGCTACCGGTGCCCGTACAGTTTGGTGTATTTGCAGTTGTATATTCGCCACTCAAAGCATATACACGATAGCAGCATTGCTGGTCATTGCACTGGCCTTGGGCATTACCGTCATGCGCCCAGAAAGTTCTTCCGCCGTATCTTGGCGGTACATAGGCCGCATTTATCGGATTAACATTATTTTCTCCCTCTCCTACATTGTATTTAGTCATACAGAAAGCTTTAACGTTTGAATTACCGTTAAACTGGTGTGTGCCGGCGGGGCAATTGCTTACATATCCCGCTCCTCCGGCACCGCCTCCTCCGCCTCCTGCAAGGGTTGCTTTAACATCTGTCATATATTCATCAATTGTTATTGTTCTCGTTGTGTCAGATGTTGTTCCTGATATCTGCACAGGCGTTGCAGCAACTTTTTTTACACTTGTTGCACCTGCTCCGCCTCCTCCTGCTGAGGCTATCAGAAAGCTTACCGAATATACATCATTAATACTTATATCTACTTCAGGCTGAGAATCAGAATAAGAAAAACATTGCATATCTGCAGGAGCTTTATATGTTTCTCCATATCCTGATATATGAATATTCTCATTCATTTTTTTTGTCATTACAGGGGCTAATGCCGCAAGCAAAAGCGAAGCTACAAGGAGAGCCATGAGCATTTCAATAAGCGAGAAGGCCGCACAATGTGCAACATAGGGCAGATTTTGCCCCTTGAACAACTTTTTCATAATAAACAATTTCCCTAAAATCTATTTAATACAACAACTTTTCAAAGAAAATTATATCTAATGGATTATATTTTATATTCATTGAGGCTAATTGTCAATAAAAATTATCTTGATGGGCTATATTAAAAATAAAATAAACGGGCTAAAATGCAACTATAACAATAAAATTGGATATTTAATAATGGCAGAAACCACCAACATTAAAAAAATGCTCGGGGCAAGAATACAGCGAATAAGAAAATCTATGAAAATGACACAGGAACAGCTTGCAGAACAGATTGGCATTGAACCGCAAAATGTGTCGAGAATTGAAATCGGTAAAAATTATCCGACACCCGAAAATCTTGCAAAAATAGCTGCAGCCCTCGGGGTAGATGTGTTTGAGCTGTTTGTTTTCGGGGAAGAAAAATCCGTTGCCGCCATGAGAAAATTTGTAATTTCGGAATTAAACCGCAATGCAAAATTAACAAAACTTATGTTTAATTTTTGCAAGGCTATAAACCAATCATAGAAGGCTTTTAAAAGTTGTTTATTGTTTAATTTACGCCTCCTTTGAAAAAATTCAGTAATTAATAAATTCAAACCTTAATACAGCTTGAGTTTTGAGGTTATCGGCTGATTGTATTCGGTTTTATTAATTGAACGGGCATCAACAATAGGTGCAGGAGGCATTATAGACCATTTAAAAAGCGCCGTCTGCATTCTGCGGAAAAATTTATCCAGCCATGCAATTTTTGTATTTTTATCAACTTTATGTTTTTCTTCGTAAAGAAATGTTTCTAAAAGCATTTCTTCCTTACTCTGATGCAGGTTTTCAAGCCTCCAGATAACTTCATCCAGAAATTCATAAGGCATAAGAGCATCTTCTGCTAAAAGCGGCTTGCCGGTATTCGGGTCTATGGCAAGCTCTGCACCGGGGGGCTTAGTCAAAACCGCGGCAGGGATTGCATTTCGCTCAAGCCTGTTTTTATTAAGCCAGCGCGCAAGCGCAAAAAGTTTTGTTTTTGTAATATCGGCAATAGGTGCAAAACCGCCTGACATATCGCCGTTTATTGTGGCATAGCCCATATAAAGTTCTGATTTATCGGATGTAGCAACAGGCATGGTGTTAGGAAATTCATTTGAAACGCCCCATAAAATCATGGCACGGCTTCGAGCCTGAATATTATCATTGGTTAAAGGAGCCTTAAACCTATCCTGCCACCTGGTTTCAACCGTATCAAACACCTTAGAAAAGGTATCCCTGCTGGCATTGAACATATCTAAAATCGGAATTTCCGTGTAGTTAACCCCTAAATTACCGCACAATTCTTTCGCGTCAGATTTACTCTGCGTACTTGTGATAGAAGATGGCATGGAAATTGCAAAAACATTTTCTTTTCCAAGTGCATCGGCAAGCAAAACACAGGATACGGAAGAATCTAAGCCGCCTGAAACGCCCAGAACTGCTCTTTTAAAGCCATTTTTATGAAAATAATCCCTGATGGAGCTTGTCACAGTAAGATATGTACGTTCTAAATCAGGCTCATAATCAAGACTGAAGGCCTTTTGCGCGTTTAACGTCTGTTCCAAACCGCAGGGAAGGGGGTAAATACGATTAACATCCGTGTCTTTAGCAGTTTTTGAGGGCGGTTGTACTATGAAAAACTGCTCACTGAAAGACTTTGCACGCGCCAAAATCTCGCCATCTGCACCGTAGAGCCTGCTTGCACCCTGAAAAGTAATATTATCCACCGCACCTACCTGATTTACATAACAAATCGGCGTTTGATATTTTTTGCTCACAAAAGATAACATATTATGAAGCAGCTGTTCTTTTTTTGCACGGGTGGGCGAAGAACTGCAATTAATGATTAAATCAGGCTTTTGCTCCTCTATAATTTTATCAACGGGGTCAAAACTGTACACAGGATGGTCAAAAAAGTCTTTATCCGCCCAGTTTTCTTCGCAAATTATTACTCCCACACGGTTTTTGCCGATTTCTATAATTCTTTCCTTTGAATCAAATTCGGCAGATTGGAAATATCTTGCATCGCTAAACTCGCTATATACGGGCAATAGCGTCTTTCTTATAATTGTTTCAATTTTTTTATTTGATAAAACCGCAACAGAATTAAAATATCTTTTGCCTATATAAAATCTGTTAAATTCGCAAAAGCCAATCAGCACCTTCGTTTTACCCGTATATTTAGCCAGTTTTTCAAGATATTCAATATTTTTTTCAACTAATTTGGGGTATCTGTCAATAATATCAAAAACGGGGTAACCAAATAAAAACAGCTCCGGAAAAGCGATTGCGCCCACTTTTAATTCATTTGCCCATTCAATATATTTTTTTGCTTTATTAAAATTGTATTCAATATCTCCGACAATCGGGTCAACCTGCGCCAGCACAATGGTTTCGGGCGTAAGGCGGGATTTAATTTTAGATATTATTTCTTTTCTTTCATCCGTCGAAATTCCTGCAGCAGAAGGGTTTGTGTGAAAATTTTCACCGCAGAATTCATATGCCGCAAGCTCATCTTTTATATATTTGGTAACATCAATCATAGTCTTACTTTCAGCTGTTTTTATTTATCAAAATAAGTATAGCATAAATAAAAAATGAACAATTTTTATTTTAAAATCGTTATAGATAGTGTAAGGAAAAAATTCAGGAAAAAACAATGGATAAAAAATGCAAAAAATTTGAAGAATTATTTATCACGGAAGACGAAAAAGCGCTTTTAGCTCATATTGAAGAATGCGAAACCTGCAAGGCCGAATATGAAAAAATGCAAAAAGTTTCAAATCTTATAAAAGAGGTAACACCCCTATACAAAAAGAAAAGAGCGGTAAGGAAAAATGCTGTTGCAATGGCTGCTTCATTTTTGATGATTTTCCTTGCATTTTTTGCAATGCAGATTTCAAACCCGGATTCTTTTGTAAATGAAACCATAGTAAGTATTTCAAATTCAGATTATACATACGAGCAGATGGGTCTGCCTGTGGATGAATTCGGACTTATTATGGTGGATTATGATTATTAAAAACCCGCATAAATAGGGGAATTTTAAGGAATTTTTTAGGATAAAATTAATGAATTTCAAAGATATATTTCAAAATAAACAAAAAATTAAAAATATTATAAAGCTTGTTACAAAAGAAAACGCGGAAGTTTGCGAAGATTTGGAACAGGAAGTATATATTAAAGCTTTTAAAAATAAAGACAAATATAAAGAAAGCGGAAAGTTTTCAAACTGGATTACTACAATTACATATAATGTTTCAAGAGATTACTTGAAAAGTGCTAAAAAGCGCTATGAAACGCAGTTTGAAGATGAAAATAAGATTATAAATATTAAAGATAAAAGTATCTCGCTTGAAGCAAAAATGCTTCAAAAAGAACGCCAGACAAGAATTTCAGGGGCGATTAATTCTTTAAATAAAAAAATGAGAGACGTAATAATTATGTCTGAAATAGAAAATCTTACTTATGAAGAAATTGCACGCAGGCTGAATTGCCCTGTAGGCACAGTAAAATCGAGAATTTATAACGCAAAAAAAGAACTTTACAATATATTGGAAGACTTAATTGAAGAATAATTTATTTTGAAAGGAAAAAATTTATGAAAAAACAAATTTTAACTTTAGCACTTGCTGCAACTGTTATAACAGGCGGAATTACAATGGCGCAGGCTGCTCCATGCAAAGTGGGCGGACCCGTTAAGGCTCCCGTTGAACAGAAAAAACCTGAAACCTGCAGCCTGCCAAGAAAAGAAATGAAACAAAATCTGACCCCCGAACAAAGAAAAGCCATGATGGAAAAAAGAATTGAAGAATTCAACAAAGCTCTCGGATTATCTGATGAACAAATAGCAAAAGCTAAAGAAATTAGAACAAAAGGGCATGAAAAGATGAAACCTTTAATGGAAAAGAAAAAGGTAAAAATGGATGAAATCCGCGCAGTTATGGCAGATGATAATATGCTTGTAAAAGTACAGGATAAAAAAATTGAAACCTTGAGGGGCGAACTTAAGGTCATAGATCAGGATATACGCCAGCTTAGACGCGATAATGAAAAAGAATTTCAAGCAATTCTAACGGATGAACAAAAAGCAAAATATGCTCAAATTAAAGAAGATGGCAGAAAACACTTTAGAGAACACCACAGACCGCAAAACCCTGAAAGCTTCGGCCACAGACCTCCCGTAAAAGACCACAGATACAGACCAATGCCTGAAAAACAATAGGTTGTAAAAAATAAAATACCCTGAAAATAAGCCTTCAGGGTATTTTTTATTAAGCAAATTGCAAACATTTTAAAAATATAATATAATCTACTTGGAATTTAAATGGAGTAGTATCTAATGAAATTAAATTTTTTCAATAGAAAATTAAAAGGTTTTACGCTTGCCGAATTAATGATTGTACTTGCAGTACTTGCTGTTATTGCGGCAGTTTTAATGCCTACCGTATTTAATTCAATGCCTGATGAAAACAGACTTAAATTCAAAAAGGGATACTATACTTTAAAAAGAACTATTGATGCCCTTGTAAATTCAGATGCTTATCAAAATACAGGCGGAAAATTCGGTGAATTGCTGGATAGTGCAACTGATAAACCGACATTTGCAGGTGTTCTGGAAGATGGTGATGACGGTTCAAAATATTTCTGCGTTCAGTTTTCCGAAATGTTAAACAGCACGGAAACCCAATGTGAAAATTATCTCAGCACTTTAGAAAGCGGCGTTATTGCAACAAACTTTGAAGCAACCACATTTAGCGGCGGCGATATCGATTCAAAATGTGCGGATGTATTTTTAGAAGGCAATAGCGAAATTGTTAACATAAAAACACAGGACGGTATTTACTGGGCAATGCCTAAGGATAATTTCTCTGGAGTGCAAGGTTCGGATAAAATGAAAAATATTACAAATTATAATACAATTCCCGCTTATTACGCAGTCATCTGTATGGATGTAGACGGCAAAGGCGGTGAAAAATCATTCGGCTTCGGTATCAGAAGAGACGGTAAAGTTGTTGCCGGCCAGCGTGCTAAAGACTGGCTCAAAGAAGGTACAACAAACACTCTGCCTGATGCAGATTAATATAGACGGAAACAGTTTGAAAGAAAGATAATAATGAAAGATTTAGCAACCATAGGAATTTTTGGCGGTTCAGGTTTTTACTCATTTTTAGAAAACGCCAAAGAAATAACGATAGAAACACCATACGGCCACACCAGCGATAAAATAACAATCGGCGATGTGGACGGAAAGAAGGTTGCCTTTATGCCGCGCCATGGCAGAAATCATTCTATTACACCCGAAAATGTCAATTACAGAGCAAATGTCTGGGCTATGAAAGAAATCGGCTGCAAAAGAGTAATAAGCCCGTGTGCTGCAGGCTCTCTGCAAAAGCATATAAAACCCGGTGACATAGTATTTTGCGACCAATTTGTAGATTGGACATTCGGCAGAAGAAAAGATACTTTTCTTGAAGGACCCCTTGTAACGCATATCAGCGCGGCTGACCCTTATTGTTCCAAATTCAGACAGGTGGCTATTGATTCTTGCGAAAAATTAGGATTTAATTTTCATAAAACAGGTACCGTTGTTGTAATAAACGGCCCGAGGTTTGCAACAAAAGCTGAGAGCAAATTCTTTACAGCTCAAGGTTTTGAAGTAATCAATATGACACAGTATCCTGAAAGCTATCTTGTAAAAGAAATGGATATGTGCCCCTTAAATATTTCTTTAATAACAGACTACGACGCAGGGCTGGTTTCAGATACAGAACCTGTATCCCATGCAGCCGTTATGGAAGTATTTAAAAACAATATTGAACATTTGAAAAAACTTCTTTATGAAATTATTGTAAATGTTAAAGAAGAAGAATGTACCTGCCACAGTACACTAAAAAATTCAAGGGTATAAAATGATTTCATACGGCGTTTATCAGCTTTTTAATTTAATAATGTTATTGATGCTTATTAAAGTTTTATTAAGCTGGTTTCCTAATATTGATTGGTTTAAAGAACCCTTCGTATCTTTAAGAAAATTTACGGATATTTTCTTTCTGCCCTTCAGAAAAATTATTCCTCCCGTAGGAATGATTGATTTTTCACCCATTGCGGCATTTCTTGTATTAAGCATTCTTCAGACGGGTATATGTAAACTCCTTGCAAGTTTTGGATTATAATCATTTACATCTTTGCGGCAGAATTGATATTAAAGCTTGCATATTCTGTTTGTTTTTGATAAATTAATGTCTGTAATAAGCAAGTAAGTTCCGAATGTTCAAGTTAAAAGAATTCTTGCTGAAAAAACAGTTTATGCCCTGGTAGCTCAGCTGGATAGAGCAACTGCCTTCTAAGCAGTAGGTCATGCGTTCGAATCGCATCCAGGGTAGATTATTTTAAAAAGAGACCAAAAGGTCTCTTTTTGTTATCCTAAAATTTCTTTTATATCCTCTTGCGGTGTTGTTATTAATTTTATTTTATATTTATCAACAAGGATATTTAAAATATCAGGCGAAATAAATGCCGGCAATGTAGGCCCCAGCCGTATGTTTTCCACCCCGAGGTAAAGCAGTGTCAAAAGTATGCAAACAGCCTTTTGCTCATACCATGAAAGAACCATTGAGAGGGGCAGTTCATTAACGGAACAGTTGAATGCTTTCGCAAGCTCGGTTGCTGTCTTTATTGCACTGTAAGCATCGTTGCATTGCCCCATATCCAATAGCCTTGGAATACCGTTAATATTACCCAAATCAAGATCGTTAAATCTGTATTTTCCACAGGCAAGAGTTAATACAATAGTATCAGCGGGAGTTAGTTTAACAAATTCCGTATAATAATTCCTTCCGGGTTTTGCACCGTCACAGCCGCCAACCAAAAATATGTGTTTTATTGCACCCGCCTTTATCTCTTCAATCAGCTTATCGGCCAGAGAAAGTACGGTACCGTGGCCAAAACCAACCGTTAAAATATCACCTCCGTTTATACCGGTCATTTGTTTATTCTCATTATAACCGCCAAGTTCAAGAGCCTTATTAATTAACGGTGAAAAGTCCTTATCGGCGCCTATATGAAAACAGCCCGGGTACCTGACTATTGAAGTTGTAAAAACGCGGTCTTTATAGCTTTCTTTTACAGGCATTATACAATTTGTAGTAAAAAGTATTGGAGCAGGAATATTATCAAACTCTTTTTGCTGGTTTTGCCATGCCGTTCCAAAATTACCCTTTAAATGTTTATATTTTTTCAATTCCGGATACGAATGGCAGGGAAGCATTTCACCATGTGTATATATATTAATACCTTTATCCTGAGTTTGCTCCAGCAAAAGTGCCAGATCATGCAAATCATGACCTGTTACAACTATAAATGGCCCTTTTTCAATATTGGTAATAACTTTTTGAGGACATGGCGTTCCGTAAGTTTCGGTATTTGCTCTATCTAAAAGTTCCATACATTCTAAATTTATTTCGCCTGTCTTTAAAACATAAGGAAACAATTCATCCGTTGTATTTTTTTCAGCAATGACACGAAGCGCTTCATAGAAAAAATTATTTACCTTATCGGATTTATAGCCCAGAATTTTTGCATGATGCGCATAAGCGGCAACACCTTTTATCCCAAACAAAATTAAAGATTTTAAGCTTCTGATATCTTCATCACAATGCCATACATCCTTAATATTAAAATCCGCATTGCATTTTATTTGCTCTTTCACCCTGCAGGCAAATTCCTTTATTGAATTATCATCAAAGTTGACATTGGTGATAGTAACAAATAATCCGTCAATTATTAAATCGGTATTTTTGTCATTAACATCCCCGCAAACAGCAAGTTCAATTATGGCACTCGTTAATTCATCCTGCAAATTTGAGGTTTCGGCCTTTTTCCCGCATACCCCCTGCGATACGCATCCCTTCCCCTGCAAGGTTTGCTCGCATTGAAAACAAAACATAGACATTTATTTTTCTCCTTTTTTAAAATAAATATAAATATTTTTATCAAATTTTTTATCACCGTATAAACTATTTCAACCGGATGTATTAATTAGCGCAACAGGATATTTTTTTAAAAAATAACAAAGAAAGCAGCATTTCCGGCATTTTATTTTTATAATACCTCTCTGTTTCTATTGACAGAAACAAAAAAGTATACTATTATGTTACTATAAATAGAAACAAAGGTGCAAAAGATATGGACACCATAATGGAAATTTCAAAAGCAATAAGACAATTAAAAACAGATAAACAGGTATATGGTTTTTTACAGGAAATATTAACACGGGCAGAACTGATTGATTTATCCAAACGATGGCGTATCTTAAAAATGCTAAACGAGGGCTATACCCAGCGCGAAATTGCAAAAAACCTTAATGTAAGCCTTTGCAAAATTACACGGGGTTCGCAAATTATTAACGATAAAAACGCTGTCAGTACAAAATATTTAAAAGAAAGGATAACAAAATAATGGAAACATATATGAAAGATAAAATTTCAGAGCAGGAAGGCTATTTTGGAATTTACGGCGGACAATATATAGATGAATCATTAAAAACAGAATTTAATAATATCTATTCGCAGTTTTTAAAACTTAAAGACGATGAAGAATTTCAAAATGAATTTAAAGATTTGCTGGAACATTTCAGCTGCCGCCCGACGCCTGTTTATTATGCAAAAAATTTATCAAAAAAAACAGAATGCGATATATATCTAAAACGTGAAGATTTAAACCACACAGGGGCACATAAAATTAATCACTGCCTTGGAGAAGCTCTGCTTGCTAAAAAAATAGGCAAAAAGAAAGTTATTGCAGAAACGGGAGCAGGCCAGCATGGGGTTGCCATGGCAACAGCTGCCGCATTGCTCGGTTTGGAATGCGATATTTACATGGGTGATGTTGATATTAAAAAAGCAATGCCCAATGTAAACAGAATGAAAATCTTAGGTGCAAATGTAATATCTGTTCATTCCGGGCAAAAAACTTTAAAAGAGGCTGTGGATAAGGCTTTTGAAGCATACCTGAATGAATATGAGACAGCGCTTTACGCTATAGGTTCGGTTGTCGGCCCTCACCCGTTTCCGAGCATTGTAGAATATTTCCAATCAATAGTAGGAAAAGAAGCAAGAGAACAGTTTATAAATATGACGGGCGGGCTTCCGGATTGTGTTATAGCATGTGTTGGCGGCGGTTCAAATTCAATCGGCATATTTAACGGCTTTATTAATGATAAAGAAGTTGAAATATACGGGGTAGAACCCCTCGGCAAAGGTGAAAAGATAGGTGAAAACGCTGCATCATTAACCTATGGCAGAGAAGGAATAATCCACGGATTTAAATGCCTGTTGCTGCAAAATGAAGATAACACCGTTGCAGATGCTTACAGCGTTGCAAGCGGTCTTGATTACCCCGGTGTCGGCCCCAAACATTGTTATTTAAAAGATATAGGCCGTGTTCAATATAAAACAATTAACGATAATGAAGCAATAGATGCTTTTTATGAATTATCAAGAACAGAAGGAATAATACCGGCTCTTGAAAGCTCTCATGCTGTTGCTTACGGGCTGAAAATTGCAAAAGATTATAAAGGAAAGAAACTGCTTATAAATCTTTCAGGAAGAGGCGATAAGGATATAGAATTTGTACTGGAAAACTATCCTAGAACATTTTAGTCAAATGTTTCAGCCAAATATTAAATAAAAGTTAAATATTAAATAAAAAATATCCCCGCTTCTATTTAAAAGCGGGGATAAATATTATATTTTATATTTTTCTTTATTTGTTTAGCCGTTTGCAAGCGCCGCCATTTTCTTTACTTCATTTCTTTTAACTTTTCTTGTGGTGGTGCGCTCAAGCGGTTCTTTTCTCACTATTATATGGGACGGTCTTTTATACTGCGTCAAATGCTGTCCTAAAAGTTTAACCTCATCCGTAATCATTTTTTTAACTTCTTCATCCGTACGTCCCTGATATAGTTCTTCTATGGGAACAACAACCGCTGCAACCTCTTCAGCTCCGTCTTTTGCGCCGAAAGTCTTTGTGTCTCCAAAAACACAAACTTCCGCTATAATACTGCTTTTCTCTAAAACTGCTTCCACTTCTTCGGGGAACACCTTTTTGCCTCCGGGGAGCACAATCATATTTTTAATTCTGCCTGTTATATAAATATGCCCGTCCTTATCAATTTTTGCAATATCACCGGTATGAAGCCAGCCTTCTTCATCTATGACATCTCTTGTTAAATCTTCTCTGTTATGATATCCCTTCATTACTGAAGGCCCTTTTACAAGCAATTCTCCGGTATCAGTATCAATTTTTACTTCATATTGCTTCAAAGCTCTGCCTACAGAAGCAAGCGCCCGTCTTTTATCATAATTAATAGACACAACAGGGCTTGTTTCTGAAAGTCCGTATCCTTGATAAACTTTAATTCCTATTCTTTCAAAAAATCTGCCGACTTTAATATCCAGAGGCGCGCCGCCTGAAATGCACCCTGCAAACTCACCGCCGAATTTATTATGGATTTTTCTAAACAGTATTTTCTTTAAAGAGTAGAACGGCAGAAATTTTGCGGCAAGAAACGCTGTATCAAACGCCCATTTGCTTATTTTTGAAGAATTTTTAACTTCATTTTCAATTGCCGTTTTCAAGAGTTTTAAAAATGCGGGAACAACAATCATAAATTCTATGCGTTTTTCCCTCATTATGGCCAAAATATCCTTGGGTTTCAGGCTTTGTGCATAATAAACGGAAAAACCGAAATTTAAAAATGTTGAAAACCCGACAGTCATCTCAAAAAGATGATTCATAGGCAGGATAGAAAGAGTTTTTACATTGTTTTTCTGAGGTAAAATTTTTGCAAGCACCCCTTCTAAATCTTCAAGCTGGCTTGTAATATTTCTGTATGTGATTTCAACCCCTTTAGGCGCGCCGGTTGTGCCTGAGGTATAAATTATAAAAGCAACCGAATTTGAAGTGCGCAATCTCCACTTAGCATTGTATACATCAGGTAAATCGTAAATATTAATACTGTCTTCGCGCCTGAAATACTCATCAATTGTAATAATGTATTTAATTGAAGGAATTTCAGCTTTTAAAAGCTTTGCGGTTTCAAAATATTTCTTTGAAACAAAAATAATCTCGGGCGAAGCATCCGTTAATATTGAAACCAGTTCATATCTGGTGAGCTTTACATCAAGAGGAACGGAAACAAGCCCCGATAAAATTGATGTAAAAACACATACCCCGTATTCAGGCTTTGATTCCGATAAAATTGCAGCACATGCACCTTTTTTAATATCAAGTTCTTCAATAATATATCTTGCACTTTTACGGCTTAATAAACCTAAACCGTTATAGGTAAATTCCCTCCAGCCGTAATCACCTTTGATGCCAAGTGCTATTTTATCCCCGAAATCAGAAGTTTTTACTTCAAGTAATGATAAAATATTACGATTTTTAAAGCCCACAATACCTCGTCTTCTAAAAGCATTTTATAACTACACAATCATAAATCCAAGCCTTAATTTATATTTTATGGATTTTTTTAAAAATTGTCAAAAAAGTTAAAACATTGATGACCGTTACGTATGTTTGTGCCAGAATGATGCATGGGATTTTAAGAAATCGGATTATTAAAATTATGAAAAAAGATAATAATACAAAAAAAATGAAAGTAGCATTCCCTCATATGGGAACAATTTCAATCTGCTGGGCGGCAGCTCTTAAAAAACTTGGCATAGAACCTTTTGTGCCGCCTTATACAAGTAAAAAGACTCTGTCTTTAGGTACAAAAAATTCACCCGAAGCTATCTGCCTTCCGTATAAGTTAATCCTCGGAAACTTTATTGAAGCAATTGAAGGCGGCACGGATTATGTTGCAATGATAACATCCCCCGGCATATGCAGACTTGGCGAATACGGAAAAAGTATTAAAAATGTGCTCAAAGATTTAGGGTATGATGCTAATTTTATAGAATTAAACCTGTATGACGGTTTTAAAGGCATGTATCGCTTTTTAACCGATTTAACCGGCACAAAAAACCCTATTCCGATTATAAGAGCCATAAATATTGCCGTAAGAAAAGTTTTTGCGATTGATGAACTTGAAAAGTTCCTTTCTTACCATAGAGCACGCGAATACAACACGGGCGATTCCGAAAAAGCTTTCAATAAAGCTTTAAAAATGGTAGATGAAGCAAATACGACAAGGGAGCTGAAAAAAGCGCTCAAAAAAGGTTTAAAAGAAATTTCAAACGTAAAAATTGACAGCAATAAAGATGTACTCCACGTTGATTTAACGGGAGAAATTTTCCTTGTTCTCGACAGATTTTCCAATCAGAATATCGAAAGAGAGCTTGGCAAAATGGGTGTGCAGACAAGAAGAAGCCTTACCGTTTCAGGATTTTTGAAAGATGCAATAATCCCTAAAATGTGCAAAAAAGGCGAAACCCATCTGGAACGTGCTTTCAGAATGGCAAAACCCTATTTAATGCGCGACATCGGAGGCGATGCACTTGAATGTATTTCAGATGTTATGTACGCAGAAGAAAGAGGGACGGACGGACTTATCCATGTATCACCTTTCACCTGCATGCCTGAAATCATGTCGCAGAATATTTTCCCGAAAATGAGAGAAGATGTTAATATCCCGATTTTATCATTAATTATGGATGAACAGACAGGTAAAGCAGGCTATTTAACAAGACTTGAGGCTTTTGTTGATTTGATGAGAAGAAAGAAAATGAGAAACAAACTTCAAAATCAAAATGTTAAGACACCACAAAGTAACCATGATTTGTCATTGCGAGCGACCGAAGGAAGCGCGGCAATCCAGAAAACATCCAATATATAGTTTATAAATTATGCAAAATAAAACAAGCCTTTACCGCGAAATTTTCTTAAAATCCAAAAAAGCAATCGATAAAAGGCTTTCCTTGTTTTCGACCTTGCATGAAAAACAAAATTACCTCAAAACGACTCTTAAAGATGAAATTTTAAAATCTCAAAGTGAAATTAAGGCTGCATTTGATAAGATAAACTGCGCAAATTGTGGCGCTTGCTGCAGTTTAGCAATAAGTGAATTTTCTCCAAAAACCCTTCAAAATAAAGTAAAAAGCGGCGATAAAACGGCAGAAAGTTTTCTTGAAACCTTTGAACTTTATAAAAATAATACCCTGCCTGAAAATTTATTAAATTTATTGCCCGAAAATATTTCTCTTGAAAGCGCTTATTTTTATCATTGCAAAAAAGTTGAATTCAAAAACAGTAAATCATTCTGCCCCGTATATAATAAAAGGCCTTTAGTGTGCAGAAATTTCCCCGATACTCCGCTTGAAAACCTGCCCAAAAACTGTGCTTACAATAAATGGAAAGAAGAAAACGAAACAAAAGCGCTTTTTATAAAAGCATTGAATGATATCAGGCATTTTTATATTAATGGATTGTACCCCGAAAGCGCTAATAAAAAGGATGGGTGAAAAAACCCGCACAGTATGGTATATTTATTTTTATGCAGAATATTATTGAAATAAAAGACCTTTCTTTAGGTTTTGATATTGATGATGAATTTTATACCGCAATCCACAATGTAAATTTTAAGCTCAAAAAGGGTCAGATGCACGCTATTGTGGGTGAATCGGGCTGCGGTAAAACAATGACAATTATGAGCATTATAAAACTGCTTCCCAAAAATTCAAAAATCACATCAGGTGATATTTTTTACTGTGATAAAAACCTTCTTGAATTAAAAGATAAAGAACTTAGAAAAATAAGAGGCAAAAAAATCGCTCTGATTCCGCAGGACCCCATGACGTCTTTAAACCCTCTTTACACTATTGAAAATCAGATGATTGAAACCATAATGCTTCACAACAAAGTAAATAAAAAACAGGCTTATGAAATCGCCCTGAAATCGCTTGAAGAAGTTGAAATAGTAAACCCCAAAGAGCGCATGAAAGCTTATCCGCACGAGCTTTCAGGAGGAATGAAACAAAGAGTGATTATTGCGATGGCACTATCTTCAAATGCGGACGTTATCATAGCGGATGAACCTACAACAGCTCTTGATGTCACAATTCAGGCACAGATTTTAAAACTTTTATCCGACATTAAAAGGATGGGTAAATCGATAATTTTAATCACTCACAATCTGGGCATTGTAAAACAATACTGCGACTATGTTTCAATTATGTATATGGGGCGGATTATTGAAGAAGCGGATACAAATATTTTATTCAGCTGCCCGAAACACCCTTATACAAAAGACCTGCTTGCAGCGCTTCCGACCGTTAAAGGTAAAAAGCTTGAAAATATAAAAGGCGCTCCTTCGCCTATTACCCGTCCTGTTTCAGGATGCCCTTACCACCCCAGATGCAAATACGCAGCAAACGTCTGCCGTAATCATATTTTTACCCTGAAACCACAAAAAGACAATTCAAAAGTCGCCTGCAGAATGTATATTTAGTTTCAACCTCTTGTTTCCTTAGAATATTTGTAAATTTTTTGCAACAAAATAACAATTGAAAGTTTTCAGCATTTTATAATAAATAGCCTGCAATTAAGACAGTAATTATTTATAAGTGGAATTAATAAAATGTTAACAGGAATACAAGGGCCATCCTTTAGGGGTGGATATTATAAAATAAAGTGCACCGATACCGCCCAGGCAAAAAAATTGATGAGTGAAATGCAAGCTAAATTGAGAGCTGCAGATTATATACAGGGCTCTAAAAGCGATGAAATCATTATTAAGGCAACGCAAAATGCTCATGATGCAAAAGCTGTTATGGAATGCATGAACGAAGCAAGCAGACCAAAAAGCACCGTAAATAACGTGCTTGATACATATAGAAAATTTCAAAAAGACCAGCCTGTACCGAAAGTTAACGTACGCTTATAATTTTGCCTTTAAACATTAATTATGATATAGTTTTTGCTATGATAAAAAATCTGCGAAAAATATATCAAAATATAAAAAATGCTATCAAATACAATCAGCACAAAAGAAGAAATTTTGCGCTTGATACTATTACAAGATACGCAGGCGGCTGCTTTGCCCCCGAAGATTTTAAAAGGCGCAATATTTTAGAATATTTTGAAACATATAATTGTGAAACATTTATAGAAACAGGAACCTGCTACGGCGCCACAACCGAATTTATGATTCCTTACGCCAAAGAAATCCACACGGTAGAATTATCCGAAAAACTGTATAAAAAATGTATAGAAAAATTTAAAAACGAAGCCAAAGTGCATTGTTATCAAGGCAACAGCAGAGATTTGCTTTCAGATATTATAAAACAAATTAAAGGAAAACCGCTTTTTTATTTAGACAGTCACTACGCGGGAAACGGCACAGCCAAAGCGGATAAAAACACCCCTATAATAGAAGAATTAAGCATTCTTGCCTCTTCAAACATTGGCTCTATGGTTATTTTAATTGATGATGCAAGATTTTTCGGTTTTGAAGACGATTATCCTTCTCTTTTTAAATTAAAACTTTTTATAAAAGAAAATTTTCAAAATGCGGAATTTGATGTTTACAATGATGTAATAAGGATTGTTATAAACTAGCCTTTATCATTGCTTTTTGTCTTTTTCTTCCGCTTGCGCTTAAATTTTGTTTATAATACAATATTTTTGAACGGAAAGATTTTTAAATCGTATGGCAGATTTAAGCCAGTGCACACCATAGGCATAAGATTAATTTTTCCGGAGGATAAAGAAAACGAAAGGACAAAATACTATGGCAACTGCAACATTGGTTGAATTACTGGATGCCGGTGTACATTTCGGACACCAGACACAAAAATGGAACCCTAAAATGAAACCGTTTATTTTCGGCGCAAAAAACGGTATTTATATTTTAGACTTAAGAAAAACCTCAGATAAACTTGATGCCGCTTATGATATCGTTAGAGAATACGCATCAAAAGGCAAAAATGTTTTATTCGTAGGTACCAAAAAACAGGCAACAGACGTTGTTGCTCAGGAAGCTCAAAGAGCCGGCGCATACTATGTTAACAGAAGATGGCTCGGCGGCATGATGACAAACTTTGAAACAATCAGAGGCAGAGTTAACAAATTAAGAGAACTTGAATCTTTCATAGAATCAGGCCACATCAACAAGCTTCCCAAAAAAGAAATTGCACAGTTAAACAGACAGCTTGCAAAATTATCAAAAACTTTGGGCGGTATCAAAGAAATGAAAGGTATGCCCGACATTTTATTTGTTGTTGACCAGAAAAAAGAATTAATCGCAATTCAGGAAGCAAACAAATTAAATATCCCCGTAATCTGCTTAGCTGATACAAACGCTGATCCGGACGGCATTGATTACATCATCCCCGGAAACGATGATGCCATAAGAAGTATTAAATTAATCGCTTCAAAAATAGCAGACGCTGTTTTAGAAGGTAAAGAATTAAGACAAAATAAAGCTACTGCAGGCAAAATCGAAAAAATCGAAGCAAAAGATGCAGGCGTAACAGAAGAAGTTAAAGCGTAAATAATGGTTATTAAAAGGGCGGGTTACATAAGGCCCTGCCCTTTTATTTGATAAAAGGAGTAAAAAATTATGGAAATAAAAGCCTCAATGGTAAAAGAACTGAGAGACAAAACAGGCGCCGGCATGATGGATGCCAAAAAAGCTCTTGTTGAAGCAAACGGCGATATGGAAAAGGCTGCTGAAATCTTAAGACAAAAAGGTATAGCTTCTGCCGATAAAAAAATGGGCAGAATTGCAGCAGAAGGCGTTGTTGCAACTTATATTGACGGCAAAATCGGTGCTATGGTTGAAATGAACTGTGAAACAGATTTCGTTGCAAAAAATGAAAACTTTAAAAACCTTGCAAACATGATGGCTGAAGCTGTTGCAAAATTAAACCCCGCATCTGTTGAAGATATGCTTAAAATGGATTGCCCCGTTTGCAAAAAGCCTATTGATGATGTTGTTAAAGAACAAATTGCAAAAATCGGCGAAAAAATCACTATCAGAAGATTTGTACGCTATGAATCAGCTTGCTGTCCCGCAACTTACGTTCACAACGGCAAAATCGGCGTATTGCTTGATGTAAAATGCGAAAAAGAATGCGAAGAAACAAAAGCAATTGCAAAAGATATCTGCTTGCACATAGCATCTTCCGCTCCTGAATTTGTATCACGCGATCAGATTCCCGCTTCCGTTATTGAAGAAGAAAAAAGAATTGAAATGGGCAAAGAAGATTTAGCGAAAAAACCTGAAAATATTAGAGAAAAAATCGTTGCAGGCAGAATTGACAAATTAATGGCTCAAAGATGCTTGCTTGACCAGCCTTTCGTTAAAGACCCGAACGAAACAATTGCTCAATTAATCGAAGGCAAACTTTCAGTTGTAAGATTTGAAAGATACGTTTTAGGCGAAGGTTTGGAAAAAAGACAGGAAAACTTCGCTGACGAAGTAATGAGCCAGATTAAAGGCTAATCAATTTACAGAGTTAAAATATTCTTAAAACCTCCCTTAATTACAAGGGAGGTTTTTATATTATAGCTTTATATCATGGCACCGAAGCAGTTTTTATAAGAAAATACTTTTGCATAAAAAACAAATCTTATTATTAACAACATTAATTATTGTCATTGCGAGGAGCAAAGTGACGAAGCAATCCAGATAAAACAATCGGCTGGATTGCCGCAGTCGTTTCACTCCTTCGCAATGACAGAGGCGATATAAAATTACCGTATTTTTGATGAAAATCTTTCAAAAGTACACTACTACTGAATTAACTCGACAGCATCAGCAACCTTATACTTGATTAATTTTGCAAGACAGGCATAAGGCACTGTATCAATTGTTGGCTGTGAATCGTTATCAAGAGCTGTTTCAAGTACATAAAGCAAGGCTGTTGCCTCCATCAAAGTTTCATATGCCGCATCTCTGTCTTCTTCATTCATATCAATATTCCTTCACTTATCGTAACTTTTCAACATTGTACAGTGTTATTCTACAATACACAATAATGTTAGTCAATCAAAAGAATTAATACACTATATAGTGTTAAAATACATCTATGGGTGCAAAGGATAGTATTAAAACCGAAATATCAATGCTGCTTTTAAAGAGAGGCTGGACACGCGAAAAACTCGCACAAGAGCTTAGCAAAAGGCTTAATAAAAAATACACATCAAATAATCTTGGCAACAAGCTGAGAGTTGAAACCATACATTATAAAGATATAAGACTCATCGCTGACATCTTAGGCTACGACATAGAATTTGTCGACAGAGATAAAAAATAATCTAATTTTTATGGTAGACTAACATTATGGAATCAGATTTATTTAAAGAAAAAATAAGCTGGTATAAACTTACATTTACAATATCGGCAACCATGCTTGCCGCTTGCATAGGCTGGCTTGTATCAAATATTGATTTCCCGCTAAAATGCGTTATAGTTCTAAATTGTATAGCAATTATTATACTCTCAATCAGCATAATTGTAATAATCTATAAAATCAGATATTATTTAAACAAACTTGGAGAAGATTACGATGTATAATCTCATAACAATATCAATAGGAATATCGATGGCAATTGCATTTACTGCTTTATTTTACGGAATTCTCTTACCCGAAAAAAAAGCGGGGCGCAAGAATTAACCATAAAATTCTTTTTATGCTAAAATTATCCTATGTTTGAAGTTAAAATAGAAACGCATTTTTCATCCGCACACCACCTTTTAAACTATAAAGGCGAGTGCGAAAATCAGCACGGACATAACTGGAAAGTAGAAGTATACGTGCGCGGGGAAAACCTTGATAAATCAAATATCCTGATTGATTTTAAGGTATTAAAAAAGAAGGTTAATGAAATTGTGGATTATCTCGATCACACCGATATAAACACCCTTCCCGAGTTTGAAAACGTTTCACCCAGTTCTGAAATAATATCAAAATTTTTATATGAAAAAATAAAACTTGAAATTCCAAACGTAAGCAAGGTAAGCGTTTTTGAAACACCAACCTCCTGCGCTTCATATTTTGAACAATAATTTCAAACTAAAACCGCCTGAAATATAAAGGATAGAATATGCAGACAATTCAAGCAGCCATAATGGGCGCAGCACAGGGAATAAGCGAATTTTTGCCGATTTCAAGCTCGGCGCATATAGTTTTTACTTCTACCATTTATAAAATATTAACGGGCGTGAATTTTCAAAACGTAGGGAGCGAAGAAATATTTTTCGATATATTAATCCACCTTGCAAGCCTGCTTGCTGTTATAATTTTCTTTTTTAAAGATTTAAAAACCCTTATTGCAGGCTTTTTTGCCGCCGTTAAAAATAGAAATTACAAAACCCCTGAGTTTCAAACCTGTCTTTTTGTAACAGTGTCAACCCTTATCACCTGCATAATCGGTTTTTTCATAAAGGATATCGCGCATAAATTAACCGAAAACCCTGCAATTGTTTCAATTTTGCTGCTTTGCACAGGGACTGTGCTTTTCTTATCCGAAAAATTGAAAAAACCTGAAAGAAAAATGGATTTTAAAACCTCAATTTTTATAGGCATAGCACAGGGGCTCGCTGTTTTCCCGGGGCTATCCCGCTCGGGGCTCACCATTGCAACGGGTATATATAACGGCCTTAATAGAGTTCAAGCTGCAAGGTATTCCTTTATTTTAAGTATACCGATTATAATTATCGCCTCAATGGTTTATCCGCTTTTAGAATTAAATATCTCTGATATTCAAACCTTCAATCTTAAAGCAATGGCGGTAGGGTGCATTATATCATTTATAACAGGTTTCCTGTGCATTAAATTCTTTATGAAGTTTTTAGAAAAATTCAATCTGAAATGCTTTGCTTATTATTGCTGGACAATCGGCATTATTATGTTTATTATAAGCTTAAAGGCGGCATAAACTAAGCGGCAGTCTGCACATTGGTTTGAACAGGCGCATTATTCAAAGGCCTTTGTTCTTTATTTAAAGTTCTTAATGAGCCGTCTTTTTCAAAAATTTGAATTCTGAAATCATCCCTTATTTCAAGTTCATCATTGTTTGCAAGTTTTTTAATGTAATCTGCCGCGGTTTTATCTTTATCAAAGTTGAATTTTTGAACATTCTGATTTTTATGCGCCGTAATTGCCATACCCGGATATTCCATACTGTCTCTGGGCTCTGCCACAAAAGTATCATGAGCTACCGTGTAAAATTTATCATCGCGCGGATTATTTATATCAATCGGAGTTTTATTACCGTTTTTATCAACAAAACTCATTTCAAGTAATTCGCCGTCGGATGTTGCTTTGTATTCAAGCCCGCTTACATGCATTATCCCGGGCTCACCCGTTTCGTAACTCAAACTTGCTTTTGCAGCCTCTTTTACAACTCTTACTATTTCTTTTTCCGTCATGTTTGAAACCATCAAAGTATTCTGCAAAGGCGTGGTTTCCGTTATATCTCTTTCCGTTAAAATACCGGGCTTTGGCACTTTACGCATATTTGCGGCATTTACAAAGGCAATATCAGTATTTAGTTCGTTTCTCATACCGTCTGCAAGAAAATTTGTCCACGCACAGGGAACAATTCTTCTGTTTTCAGGAGTGGGGTCAACCCCTTTTAAAACTGCAACTTTCGGAGATTCACCCAGAGCCGATGTTTTAATGTGTTCAAGAACAGGGCTTTTCTCGAGGTCAGCCTTTTCAATATCAAGAGAAGCTGCTGTTATGATACCGTTTTCATCAAAATCAACATCTAAAATACCGGCATATTTACCGTTTTCACCTGCTTGAAGAAGAATAACAGGTTCACCCGATTTACTCTTTAATATATTTTCGCCTTCTTTTAATTCGGGCGTCAAATTATGCGTATGACCACCCTGAACAATATCAATACCGTCAAGCATAGGAATAATTTCTCTGTCCTTGTCAATTCCTATATGAGATAAAAGAATTATTTTATTTATGCCCTGAGCTCTCAATTTATCAATTTCAGCCTGAGCAAGCTTGACGGATTCTTCAAGACTATAGGGCCTTACGCCTTCAAGCGCTTCTTTTTTGCTTGCCACGGTTTCAAGGTCAAAAGGCAATAAGCCTACAACACCGTATGTTCCGCCGTCTTTTTGTATAACGGCTGATTTTGCTACATTATCATAAAATTTACAACCCGCAGGTACATTAGCATTTGCCGCAAGGAATTTCACCTTTGAAGTCTTCATAATATCGAAAAATTTACTTGTGCTGGCATCAAATTCATGATTTCCGACAGCCGATGCCTCAATTCCTATATAATCAAGGAAATTCATCATTAATTTATCGCGTTCAACATCTCCGCCGGTGTAGTTATCGCCTGCGGAAAGTTTTATGGAATCCACGCCCTTTTTATTCTTCATTTCTTTATCATATTGAAGCGATGCACCCAGAATGTTTGACATATTATCGAAGTGTCCGTGCATATCATTTATGAAAAAGAGGCTTAGTTTTGATTTATTTGTTTTCGGGGTTTGATTTTTATAAGTTTGCTGCATTTTGTTTGCAGCTTCATATTTTAGTTCGCTTTGTTCTTTAAGAACTTCATCCAATTTTTCTTTTGAAATAAGATTATTTTTTACAAAAACAGAACCAACGGGAACCCTTGCAGCTTGCGCTTCCGCAAGAGAAAAATAAAGCTGTTCCTGAGTTATAAGACCTTTCTCCAGCAGCATTTCACCAATTCGTTTTACCTGCGAAGCATTTGGCGTTACCGCATTTATTGGGTTAGGAGCATATACCTGCGGCATATATCCTGCATAATTTTGCGGGGTATAAATTGGCGGAATGGCGTAATTCTGCACAGGGGCGGGCGGTAAAACAGGGCTCATATTTTGCCGGGGCAGTGTATTATTATACATGCCGTATTGATTATACGGATTATTATAAAGATAACTCTGATTATAATTTACATTACTAACCATACCATCTAAAAACACCGAAAAACAAAAAATTGCCAAAATATAAACAAATATTAAATTAAAACCTGTTTTAATAAAAAACGCCCCTTGAAAAATTCAAGAAGCGTTTTAAATTTTAAAATTGTATCAATTAAAATACAATTGTTAATTCTTCATTAGGATTTAAGCTTGAAGAATTTGATAAGCTCGGAACAAGCACATAAGTAATTTCATCGCCTAATTCGTAAAGAACACCAAAGGTTCCTGAAACGATTAATTTAGAGAAATCAAATATGCCTTTTCCTGTTGTAGCAAGAACATTCCCAGCAGATGCCATACCGCGTCCGGGGTGAAGAGTTAATGTTTCAACAAAAGTGTTTCCAAGTTCATCGCCGATTTCTTCCAAGCCGTTAGCAGCTACGTTAACAACACTGCTCGCAGTTCTTCCTGCAACACCGGCCACTCTGCCTGCACCTGTGAATGGGAAGCCTAGCAGTCTTGCAACAAAGTTAGGATTTTTTACATCATCTGCGCTTGCTGAAGCGATTGAAGCCGGCAATGCTTTTTCGCAGTTATCTTCAAGATTTTTAATTTTGTCAAATCTAACTTTAATAAATCCGCATTTGTTAACACCGGGTCTTTGAACTTCAATAACTTCACCTCTGACAATTGAACCGCAGGGGAAAGTAACGCCATCTACAACAACATCCTGAGTTGTTTTAGCAGTAAATGCTTCGCCGACATTTGAAGTTTTAGCGCTCAATCTGTCTAAAAGTTTAATTTTTAAAGTTGTAACCCCGCCTGCTTTGCAGCAAGATTTAGCAGCTGAAGCGGTTGTAACGCCCTTTGCAAATGAGTTATTTTTCTTTAAAGCGCCGATAAGGTATGCAACCTGTTCTTTTGAAAGATATTCGGCATTAATTACTTTGTTTGCATCGGGAACGCTGTTTAAAAGTCCAGAAGCGATAACTTCATTTGATGCATCATATGCCCAAGAAGGTATATATTGAACGGTCTTGCCTTTGTATGCAGGAACGCCGTCATCATATTTAACATTGATTTGTTTTGCAATTGTAGCAAATACTTCCGCTTTTGTAATCGGCTGATCGGGCTTAAATACACCTGAAGGGTATCCTATCATATATCCTGCTTTTGTAGCGGCGCCGATTTTATCTTTTGCCCAGTATCCGTCAGCAACGTCGGCATAATTTGCATCAGCAGCTGCGGCATTTAAACCCTCAGCAAGTGCAAAAGCAAGTTCAGACCTTAAAATAGGCATTTTCGGATTAAATAAATTTTTAGAATATCCGGCCTGCTCCTGGCTTTCTTTCATTGCTTTAAGTAAATCTTTTGACCATGAGCTTACAAAAACATCGCATTTGTTTTTAACGCCAAGTCTGTTTTTTGTTTTTAAAATCTGACCGCCTGTTTGGTATGTGCTTTCAGCATCAATTAAAGTCTGGCTTTGAGTACCAAAAAGCGTAGGGTGAGCATAAGCTTCAACTTTAGGTTCTTCAGCAAAAGCTGCTGTGCTCATTGCGGCAAAAGCAATCGTTGTTGCAAATAATTTTTTAGCTATTTTCATTACTTCTCCTATCCTTCTTTTGCTAAGTATAATTACTTGTTCAAAATACTACACCTATTATCCTCAAAGGCAACTATATAGTCAAGTCGTATTCCTGTAAAATTTTACAAAACCTGTAAATCAAAGGCAAAAAAAATTCTTTAGATGTGTTAAGAATTTACTATGATATTTCCTCAAAATAATATAACCTTCAAAGGATATGATGCGGCGCCGTTGAAAAGAATATACAGCGACGGCGAATATTGCGGCGCTTTTGAAAATGAAATGGAACAGGTAAGCAAAAAGGAAGGAATATCCTTTGAAGTGCTTTACGACGGAACAAAATGGACTCAAGACGGCAAAACAATAGTTGAAAAGAATGGAAGTCCCTATTTAATAGGAAGCAGTAAAATAAGCCCAATGCTGCTCTATACAATGTTTGGCTGGCATGGAATTAAAGGAACAAAAGAAGAAGGATTCCTGACAGGCGGAAACACCTTTATAGGCAAATTTCCAAATGGCGAAAAATGGCTTCTTTCAGGAGAGGATAACTTAACAAAAGATAAAGAAAAAATATCAAAAGCTTACGATGTAAAGCCTGAAAATATTCATTTTATACCCCAGCAAAATTATCATCTGGATATGTTCATAAGACCGGTTGGATACCCTTATGTACTTGTAAATGACCCTGAACTTGTAAAAGAGAATATAGAAAAACTCAACGGCACAAAAGAAGATAAGGAGAATTTTAAAGCAGAATTCAAACGCTACTGTAATTTTCAAAAAATATACGGTTATTCCTCCTGTGATGAAACCATAAGAAAACTTGAAAAACTTGGTTTTATCCCCATAAGAATTGCAGGTGATTACGGTTGGGCTGTTAATTTTATGAACGGCATTGTAAACAAACACGATGACGGCACAATTTCATACATAACAAACTCCACAAAATGCAAAGATAAACTTCATTCAAGCATTGAAAAAGTATTTGAAGAAGATTTGAGGACAAAAATTCCAAATTTGGATAAAACGTATTTTATCGCAGGCAAAAATGATATCTGGACCGAAAACAGAAATTTCATAATGGGCGCTCTTGAAGGAGAAGGCGGCGGAATACACTGTATGAGCCTTGAAGAACCTGATTTTGAAATGTGGGCATAAAATTTTCCCCGCAATTTTTCTGCCTCAAAATACTTATTAATAATAAGAGAGATTTTAAGAGGAGAAACAATAAATATGAGTGCTCAAATAAGCGGCTTTTCACAGGATTATTTGTATCAAATAAAAACAGAAGTTTTTACAAGGATGGATTCTGTAGAAAACGGCGGAAACGGCGACGGCAAAATAACCGTTGATGAGGCATATAATGATTTACAAATTGATTCTTTGTTTTCGGGAATTAAAGAAAATACGGATGAATACAAAAATCTAAAAGAACTGACAGACAAAATCCCCGAAGCGCTTGTTGAATATTCGGGAGAAGATGAAGAATTTTCACCGGAAGAGTGGGCGCAGTTTTTAAACGGACAGGAGTGGGGCAATGTTCTTGATGCATATCATTCTTCAAGCGGTTTTGCAAAACTTGAAATGAGCTGGATAGATAATAAGCATATAAAAGATGGCATGACCACAAAAGGCGAAGTAAAAGTCGGACTTTTAAACAGCCTTAATACGCAGGGATATAACATCAATACAACAGGAATTGAAACCATTGTTGATAAATATTCGGGAGAAGACGGTACATTTAGTTTAGAAGAATATATGGCACTAAAAAATGACGATACATATAAAACTTTTTTAGATAAATATAATGTAAGCCCCTATTCAGGCAAAACAACTTATACAGTACAAGAAAACAACAATGATAAAACCGTAACAACCGCACCCGATGAGACAAAGCTGTCAAAGGGGTTTTTAAACGGCATATTTGACAAGCTTAAAAAGATTTTTCACAAAAAATAAATTTCTTCTCAAATATAATAATTAAACTTTTATTTACAAAAAACCGGAAATTTATAAAGAATGTATAAAATACACTTGCAATTTCCGGTTTTTGTTAT
>CAJUKY010000005.1 GCA_910587055.1 Candidatus Gastranaerophilales bacterium | reverse complement strand
AGGAGGTAAAGGGGGAGACGGGTTTGTGATATTGGAGTATAAGAGTGTGCAGTAAGGAATAATCAGGTTCGGGCAATTTTGCCCGGCCTTGTATACTGCAATTTAATAAAAATTTTGATAAACAACTTATTTTCGGGATATTCGTAATTTTTTTCTTTCGGGTATCCCTTTTTTTAATATTAAGATACCATTTTTTGCAGCTGTTTTTCAACCTGTGATATTTCATCAAAATTTTTAAATTTAAGTGCGCCTGTTATTCTTTTTTTCTTGATTGCGACTTTAATACAGTTAAAATCAGCACAAATATACATGCTTCTTCCTAAAATTTTTGAATTCGGGTTTATATAAAGTTTTCCTTCAGAAAGTGTAATTTTTATAAGACTGTTTCTGTCTAAAATTTTTCCGCAGCCCTGACATTTTCTCTTTATATTTTTTAACATATTTCCCGCTTTTTGCAAAAATACTATACAAATTGTATTTACCGCCGATTTATCTTATAATATTATAAAAATATAAAATGCCAATGAAAGAAATGACCGAAAATAATTACAGCCATTTAGAAAGTGCAGTGCACGCACTTAACAAAATGTTTGAAATAAATGCTATTGCAAGTCAGGCAGTCGATATTGAAGATTTAATCATCAAAATGTCTGATGCAATGAGTGCTGCTTTAAATAACAATCAAATTTCTTTTTATTTATTTGAAAATGCTGTATTTAAAAGTGTTATAACAAACCAAAATGCAAGGGTGGATGAATATTTTGAGTATGAAAACGAGGCTTTTTGGTCTGTAATGAGTAAGGGCAAAATTATTAAAACAACAAATGAAGCCCATAAACAAATTTTTAGTTCCTTCTGGCAGAATAACGGTCTTTCGGACCTTGAAGTACAATATATAAGGGTATTTTTTGATAAAGACAAAAATATGCCTGTGTGTATTTGTTTTATTGGTAAAGATAATAACGGCAGCAGTGAAATCGGCGGAGAAGAATTAAGTTTCTTAGAGCGCGTTTTTGATTTTATGGAGCCTGTGGTTGTAAAATTGCTTCATAGAAAAGAGCAGGATGATAAAATTGTAGAATTGCAAAAATCTCTTTACAATATTTCAATTCTTTACAATATATCTCAGGCGGTAAATTTTATTGATGACCTTAAAAGACTTCTGCAGGTAATTTTGAGCAAGGCTCTTGTAACGCTTGAAGCCGAAAAGGGTTCCCTAATGCTGTATGATTACACATCAAACTCTTTGCAGGTAAAAGTTGTATACGGTCTTGCAGATAAAAGAGTGGAAGAAAATATCAATAACGGACTCATCCAGTGTTCACAGATTAAAGCGGGCGAGGGCGTTGCAGGAACGGTTTTTCTTGAAAAGAAAGCCATAATTACAAATTTAGGTTCAAATGATCCGAGGTTTGTAAATAAAGATTCTCTTCCGAATGTTCAATCGCTCCTTTGCGTTCCTTTGATTGCAAAAGGCGAAACAATAGGTGTTATCAATATTTCAAATAAAAAGAATAATAAACTTTTTAACCAGAAAGATTTAGAATTTATGACATCGTTATCAAATCAGGCGGCTATTGCTATTGATAACGCTAAATTATACGAGCTTGCAACAAAAGACGGGCTTACAAAGCTTTATATTTCAAGACATTTTTATACTCTTCTTGAAAATGAAATAAGAAGATGTTCAAGATATAAACATAAAATGTCTTTATTGATGCTCGATATTGATAATTTTAAACAGGTAAATGATACCTACGGGCACCTTATAGGCGATCAAATTTTAAGAGAGCTGTCAAACGAGATTTCTCAAACAGTAAGAAAAATTGATATTCCGGCAAGATACGGCGGGGAAGAATTTATTGTAATACTCCCTGAAACCACAAAAGAAGATGCCGTAATTATTGCAGAAAGACTCAGGGTAAATATTTCAAAGATAAAAGTAAAAGCCAAAGAAGATGTTTATATTTCACCTACAACAAGTATCGGCGTATGTCAGTATCCTATGGACGGCGAGGATGCAAAAACTCTTATAAACAGCGCAGATACGGCTTTATACCACTCTAAGCACAACGGTAAAAATATTGTATCATTATTCAATCAAACAGGATGCACTCTTGTTCCGAAAGAACAGATAAAATCAGAATAAAAAAGAGGGCTTAATTATTTTAAACCCTCTTTTTAATTTTGTAATAGCCTTAAAATATCTGAAATTACAGCATCACACAATCGTTCAGATAATTAATCACCTGCATTTTTTCTTCATATAGATATCTTACAAAATTTAAAAATTCGGGTGTTTTGCAGGATAAAGTTACCGTAATTTCAAAACCTTCAGAGCAAAACGGCTCATAATCGTATACAACGTAATTATTGTATTTACTTCTCCATTCCTTTTTTTCGACTTTGCAGTGATATTCGCCCGCAAGGCATTCAAGCCAGGGTATAGTTTCTTTATTCACATTATGAAATTCTAACAGGGCGAAATTTTCGTTCTCTTGAAATCTTTTCTCAATTAGCATAAAGACACTCCCTTTTAAAATGTTTGTCTTAATAAAAGTTTATAAACTTTCCAAGAATAAAAAAATATCTAAAAGGGTAATTTAACCTGCTAAACTAAAAGGTAATTTAATTATAAAAAATTAAACAATCCGCCAAAAAATCTTTTTAAATCGTAGTTTTTACTTTTTGAAAGAAAAACTGTCGTTTTTACTTTTTGAAAGAAAAACTGTCGTTTTTACTTTTTGAAAGAAAAAATGAGTTTTTTGATAAGACCAAAAGGAATTAGTTTTTTGAGGTTTTTTGCTTTTTTTAAATTTTTAAAATCCATAGATCTTATTAAAAGAATGAAATTTACAATATCTAAAATTAAAAGCACCGTTTGTTTTATTTTTTTTATATCAATTTTTTTTATGCCGCTAAAACGTTTATTAAAATTTTTTAAATTTAAATGCACATTTTTAATGGTGCACAGCATATCATCTGCCTGTGCGTTTATATTGCAAAGACAGTTTTTAACCTTTTTTTCAAGATTAATTAAACCAAAAATAACAGCGGAGGCAATGATTAATTCAAATATAATTATTAAAATGTAGCCAAATTCTATCATTTTGATATTATAATTTATATTGGATAAGTATTCTATACATAAGGTGGATTATTTTAATATCGTGGCAAATTTTAATAAAGCTTTAAAAAATACTCATAAAGTTTATTCTCTTTTAAAAAAATTTAATTTTGAAGGAACAAGTTTCCCCGGGAAACTTCTAAGACAAAATTATAAAGATTTTCTGTCTGATGCAAGAGGATATGCTGTAGAAAATTGTTTTGCAATAACCGGTACAAACGGAAAAACCACCACGGCAGGAATTCTGGCACAGATATTAAGAGAGGCGGAACATTCCGTTATTCATAACGAACTTGGCGCAAATATGCCAAACGGCATTGCAACAGCTGTTGCTCTCGGGCTTTATAAAGTTTTAAAAGAAAACCCGCTGCAGCGTATTGATAATTATGTTATAGAGTGTGATGAAGCATATCTTTCCGCTTTGTTTTCAGAGATGAAATTTGAATACCTTCTTGTAACAAATCTTTTCCGCGATCAATTAGACAGATACGGCGAACTAAACACAACAAAAAAGAAAATTCAGGCAGGAATTGAACTTAATGAAGATTTAACTTTGATTTTAAATGCTGATGACCCGAGTTTAGCCGATATTGACCAGAAACTTACAAACGGCACAAGAAAAAAAATTTATTACGGAATAGAAAATATAAGCTTTGCAGGATACGATAAAAACTCAAAAAGCCCGTCTGAAATTATTCACTGTAACAGATGCACCCTTCCTTTAAAATACGATAAAATTTTCTATTCCCAGCTCGGGAAATGGTACTGTCCATGCGGAAACAGAAGGGTTCAGCCCGATATTAAGGCCGATGTTAAAATGTTTTCAGACCATTTCTTTTTATACATAACATATAAAGAAAATTCCTATAATTTTAAGGTTAATTTAACGGGGCTTTATAATGCGTATAATGCACTCGGTGCAATAGCATGCGCTCTTATAAACGGGGTTGAAAGAAGATTTATTGATAAAGCACTTGAAAACTACAAGCCTGTTTTTGGCAGAAATCAAAATGTTTTCTTAAAAGAAAAACCTGCTACCGTTTATTTAATTAAAAATCCCGTGGGCGCAAGCGAGGTTTTAAGGGGATTGAAAAATATTGAGCATGCCCATATTTTAATTGCAATTAATGATAACTATGCAGATGGCAGAGATGTAAGCTGGCTATGGGATTCAGACTTTGAAAGCTTAAAAAATTTCAAAGGAAATTTTTATATAACGGGAACGCGCGCAGACGATATGGCACTAAGATTAAAATATGCAGGATGTGATACAAGCCTTATTTTAATTGATGCAAACATAAAAAGGGCATTGAATGATGCGCTTAATCAAGTGCGCCCGGGTGAAAAACTCATAATTTTATCTACTTATACAGCACTTTTAAAATTAACAAAACTATTTAAGGATATGAAATAAATTAATTTCCTGTAGAATATTCCACATTGTCGGAAGCTCTTTTTACCTGCACATTTTGTGCAGCTGCTTCACTTTCTTGAAGATTTTCTTCACCGGATGGAGCAGTTGTTTCAGGGCTTTCCTCGTTTGGTGTATTTGCATTCTGTTCTGTTGAATAGGTCTGGTTATCCTTAAATATCCGCTCTATTTCTTCTTCAATATCCATGGTAGACATTGCAAGCATCAGGTTTTTGTATGTAAATAATTCCGCTTCTTCATAGGCTTTTTTAAAATTTGCATATACCATAGGAAAGCTTGAACCGTATTTTGTTGCATCTTCTCTATCCGGATAAAACGCTTCCGTAAGTGCATTTAATCTTTCATCATGGGCTAAAATATAATCATCAAATGCCTTTTTATTAAAACCTTCAAATTCTGTGGTTTTTATTCTTGAAACAACTATTTCGTAATATTTATGATATTCTTCTGCGGTTTTATGCGCCGCAATATTAATATCGCTCTGAGTTTCAGCCTGTTGTACGGTTTCTTCATCCTGACTTAAAATCTGTCTTTGAAAAACTATGCCGCCGCCAAAAAGTAATAATGAATACGCAAAAAATAAAAGCGTTAAGCATAAAGATTTGAAAAAAGCCTTCACTTTAATTTTCCTTCTTGATTACTAATTCCATCTTTGTATAAGATATTTTACAAAAATATCTGTCCTCTTTCAAGAAAATTCATTTAAAAAAACGATTAAAGCCATGGATTTTAAGCAAAAGAAAAGGCTTGAAATTATTCAAGCCTAAATTTTCATTTCACTTTATAGAGGAGGAATTTTATGATTGAATGTCAATATTTCTAATTTCTTTATTGCCGTTTACAATTGTTCCCAATTGCATCGTCTGCATATTAAGCTTTCTTATTTCAGCGTTTACATCTCCTGAAAAGACATTTTCATTTGTTTTCAGATAATCTAAAACAGGTTCCCACAATGCACCCATTGCTTTTTCAATAGTTTTTGCCGCATTTTCTCCTGTTGATTTTTTATCAGGAATAACATTCAGCCCGAATGCTTTTATGTTAAATTCGCTTACCATTAGTGAATTACTCCTTGAATCATCCTTGTAGTATATGTATCGTACCTAACCGTCTAAAACTTTAATGATAAACCCTGTTTTGTAAAGAAAAATTTACAAAAATTTAAAAACAGGATATAATTTCTTTAAAAGAGAAGGAGATAAAAAGAAACGTAAAGTTTTGTTAATATTCAACAAATTTATGACACTTTTTAAATTCAGGCATCTTATAAAATACGTGAAGGTTTAAAACCAAAGAGGTTGAAGAATGGATTTCAAAAATCTAAAGTTTGTAAAAACTATTAAAAATTTAAGCCCGAAATTAAAATGGTTTATGTTTAAGAACATTCAGGATTACAAAATCGGTTCGAAATACATAGATTATTTAATTCCCGATGATAAAAAGGGAATTGAGAAAGACAACGAACGGCTTGAAAATATGGTAAAAGAAACCCTTGCAAAAGAGTTCGGGCCAAAAGTAAAAGATATGAAATCGTATAACCTTCTTGTGGATGCATGCGTGCACAATTTAAAGAAAAAACAACTGCGCGGGCTTGATAATGAAAATAATGAACCCGATGATGAAATATAAATATTAGAGATTGAATTAAAAAAAGCCCTTTCAAAGGGGCTTTTTAATATTAAGTTTTTAAACACAGAGGATTTTATGAAAAAGATTATTGCATTTTTGACCATATTTTTAATGACAGCTTGTTTTGCTCATGCTGGTGAAAAATTCTACAGAATAGACACAAATCCCATATATAAAAGCGGCCTGACAGAATTTTACAGAGTAAGAACAAAGATTGATAACAAAAACTATAAATACGGTATAGCAGATGCCAAAAACAATATAATTCTTCCTGTAGAATATGGTTTTATATGGCCGAATAATGGCAATGGCGTTGTTGTTGATGCATATGATTATAAAAACAAAAAACATAATTATGGATATTTTTCTTTAAAAGAAAGAAGATTTCTGCTTCCTTGTGAATATGAAGATATTTCTTGCGGTCATGTAGCCTTAGCTGCTTGCATGGTTAAAAAAGACGGAAAATACGGCTATGTTTCTTTTGAAGGGGAAGAACTTATTCCAATGAAATACAAATCCAAGGAAGTTTATCGCTATAATATGTTTGGATACAATTATAAAGCAGATAAGCAAAATTATATTGTAGCAGAAGATTTTAATAACAAAAAATGTATATACACAATATATTCAGATAATAAAGACAAGAAAAAATCAGCAAAATTAACGGATTGTATATATGATGAAATTGAACAAATTTACAGCTCCAGATTTGCCTTCAAAAAAGGTGAAAATAAAGGAGAGATTAGCTTTTATACTTATTTAGACAAAAACGGTTCCAAGCAATTTATTCCGTATGAATATGATACCATTACACCTTTTAATAATAATGGCGTCTATATGGTTGAAAAAGACGGCAAAAAGGGGATATATAGTGCTAGTTTAGGTGAACACAATTTTGGAAGCGAAATAATTGTTCCTATTGAATATAACAGCTTAGAACATGCAGGCTGGGGCTTGTATAAATTTTGTAAAGAAGGCAAATGTGGGGCGTATGATAAAAAAACACAAAGGTTTATAGAGCTTAAATATAAAAATATTATTGCTGTCAATGATTCAAAAATTCAGTTGATAACAGATAAAACCAAACGTGTTGTTTCAAGATATACGTTTGGGGAAAAAGTTGACAATTTTAAAAAAGGGTTTTTTATGATTTTGTTAAGTCCTCTGTTCATATTCGATAATTTCGACAGCTAATATAAAACTGTACTTTAATTTTAAAAAGCACGGTTTTTAATGTTTTAAATCCTTTTTATCGAGAATTCAAAGCTGCTCAAGGTCTTAAAATGTTTTATTCTTTTTTACTCTTCCCAGTATTTGCTTATCCATTTTGTGGGTTTAACATATCTAAAGCCCATTTTTCCGAAATAGCCTTTTAATGCCTGCGACGGGGTAGGCTTTCCATGGAAAATTATAATTTTAGCTTTTTCTGGGAATTTTGGCTGTATAAAATAATTTAAAGGGAATTTATGCAGGCAATTTCTTTTAAAACTTACGCACCAGCTTTTATTCCAGTATTTTAAAAGTTCTTTATTCTGTTTATCGCCGATTTCTTTTATTGCATAAGAAAGATATGCTTGTTCATTTCTGTGTCTTTCGCGGATAGCTTCGCCATTATTTATAAAGTTTGATAATACTTCGGGGTATTTTCCTATATCAAATCTGAAAACGGAAGAATTTCCTATAATGTCTTTCGGGAAATCCCAATCTTTTATAATTAAAAATTCGCCTTCGGCTTCAAAAAATGCATCAATATTGCTTGTAATTACAATATCCAAATCAAGGAATAATGCCTGCCCTTCCAAATCAGAAAGCTTTTCACCAAATACGGTAAGTTTTCTCCAGCCGCGCTCCGGAAGAGAGCTGTCTAATGACATTTCAGGAAGCGGGCGAACCTCGATTCCTTCCGTTAAACCTTCCGCATTATCCGTAAAACATACAAATCTGTGCTCCAGGGTAAGATTTTTTTCAACCATCTTATAAAGACGATTAACATATTCAGGGCCGAATTTATCTCCCCATTTCATGCATATAACATTTCTCATTTTCAAAACTCCAAAATTAATTTTAATATTTTAAGTATATTTTAAAATTAAAGCTCTGGCAAATTCTGTTGTTTTTTAAAATTTGTAACCTCTTTGAAAAGAAATAAAAAAGTTGTATAATTAAAGCCATGGGACTTTTTGATTGGATTAAAAATTCAGGCGAAAAATTAAGAAGGGTTGAAGATAAAATTTATCAGCAAAGAACGGACTTTGTTGAAATTTATCAAAAAAACCTTGCTCTTGAAAAAGAAATTTCTCAAAGAACAGAAGAGCTGCACAAAGCCAATCAAACCCTGCTTACACTTGAGCATGTCTGGGATATGATGAATTCTTCAAGGCCCTTATCAAGTGTTCTTGAAACCATAGTTTCAAGCCTTCATGGAGAGTTTCGATATCTTTACAGCTGCATTATTCAAAAACAGCTTGATTCAAAAGGTGAATTTTTTGCTTTTAAAACTTATTTTCAAAATGAATTTTCGGCAAAATTTGATGAATGTATTAAAACACCTCTCTTTGAAACACGAATAAATATCGGCAAAAACACACCTTTTTATGAGGCTATAGAAAATAAAAAATTCAAATCTTACCCCATTAATGAAGATATTTTTAATCTTTTTTACCCTGATAATTTTATCCCCGAAAATATTGCAGAATTAAGAAAATCCACTCTTGTAAAATCTTTAATGGTTCTTCCCATTGTTTCAAAGGAATTTACGGGGTTTCTTGCTGTTTTTTCTCCAAGAGAAGAGCCTAAAGAATCAGAAGTTAATTTTTTAAATCTTTTTGCAAGGCAGATTGAGCTTGCAATTACGATTGCAAACTTGTTTGAAACTGTTAAAAAGCAGGCGGTTACAGACCCTCTCACGGATTTATTTAACAGAAGATTTTATGAAGATGCCCTTGCCCGCGAGGCAAAGCGCGCGCTTCGTTTAAATCAGCCTTTTACCTTGATTTCACTTGATTTAGACAAATTAAAACACATAAATGATATGCACGGGCATTCTGCAGGAGATATAGCAATCAGAACCGTTGCCAGAGTTATAACTAAAAATTCAAGGTCTGTAGATGTGCCGTCCCGTGTCGGCGGGGAAGAATTTGCCATCATCCTTCCCGGGGTTGATTCAAGCGGCGGACTTATTGCTGCAGAAAGAATTCGAGCTTCTTTAGAGAGCGAACAGGTTGAAATGGTAGGTAAAATCACCGCAAGTATAGGTGTTGCAACCTTTATTGAGCAGACTACAAACCTTGATGAACTTGTTGAAATTGCAGATAAGGCAATGTATTTTGCAAAACAAAACGGCAGAAATCAGGTAAAACTGGCTGAAGTTGAAGGTGAAATATCATGGCAGGAAGTAGCCGTGGATGCATTTGTTCAAATTCTGGATAACCATAAAATTCCCTTTAACAGTTCAATGGCAGAAAATTTATCTAAAAAATTACAGACAAAACAGGAAAAAACAAGCGGGAATTCTACAAAAGATTTATTATATACGGTTGTGGATACAATTTCAAAAAGCTATGCTCCGCAGCATCAGGAAGGCATCACAAAGGCCAAAGTACAGCTGGCATCGGCTATTGCAAAGCGTTTTGACCTTCAAAAATCCGAGGTTGATAAATTAAAAATCGCCATGCTTTTATACGATATCGGAAATATTATGGTGCCGAATGATTTATTGAAAAAAACTTCTCCTTTAACGGAAGAAGAAAAGGCAACTATCACAAAGCACCCTATTTATGCAGCACAGGAAATTTTAAAACCTATAAGCCATGTTTCAAATATTATCCCGATTATTGAACACCACCATGAAAACTGGGACGGAACGGGATACCCGAGCAAGAAAAAAGGGGATGATATTCCTTTAATTTCACAAATAATTTTAATTGTTGATTCATATTACGCCATGATTTCAGAACGCCCTTACCGCAAGGCCTATACGGAAGAAGAAGCTCTTGAAGAAATTAAAAAACTACGCGGTAAAAAATATTCTGAAGAACTGACAGATGAATTTGTTCATGCAATTGAAGATTTGAAAAGAATGTAGATGCAGGCTTTTTGTCATTGCGAAGGAACGAAGTGACCGTGGCAATCCAAAAAAACCTTGTAAATTAATGTCGGGTTGCTTCACTACGTTCGTAATGAATATTTGAGGCTCCATTTGCAATAATACAATTAAAATTTCAAAATAACTTTAAGTGTATCTTTCTGCCTGTTTAATTCAAAAGCTTTAACTCCCTCATTAAACGGCATAATTTTTGTAATTAAAGGTTTAACATCAACCGCTTTGCGCTTTAAAAGCCTCATAACGGGGGCAAATTGCCCGCAGCGGGAGCCAACAACGGTTATTTCATTAATAACGACAGGCGCAAGGTTTAAGCCTTCTTTTGCTGCAATTGTACTTTTTAAAACAAGTATACCTCTTGGTTTCACAAGGCTTAAAGATGTTTCAAATCCGCCTTTAGAGCCTGTAGCCTCTATTACAACATCAAAAGATTGTTCTAAGCCCTTTGCATTATCTAAAAGCATTGTTTTATTACCGGCCGCAGCTGATATATCAAGCTTATTCTGGTGTTTTCCGATGTGGGTAATATCAATATTTAAAGCACCCAAAACAAGTGCGATTGATAAGCCGAGTTTTCCGTCTCCGAGAAGTGCCACTTTGTGGGCAGGCTCAATATGCACCTGCTCGATTATTTCATATGCTGCAGCCAGAGGCTCAATAAAAACAGCTTCTTCATCCGTCACATTATCGGGAATTTCAAGCAGATTTGAAACAGGAAGGGTAAAATATTCGCTGAAACACCCTTCTTTCTGCCATATGCCGAGCGTCCCTCTGTTCGGGCAGTGGCGCTCAAGACCTTTGGCACACCAGCTGCAATTTTTACATCCCGCGTTAATTTCACCCACAACTCTTTTACCGAGCCATTTTTCATTTTCTTTATCAAATACTTTTTCAACCACCCCCGTAAATTCATGCCCGAGAACCCCTTTATAGCCCATATAGCCTTTTGTAATTTCTTCATCTGTGTTGCAGACTCCCGCAAATGTTGTTCTTATAAGAGCTTCGCCTGCTTTTAATACAGGTTCTTTGTAATTTTCTACAAATTTTAATCCTTCATCAAATATTAATGCTTTCATTTTGCTATTCTCCTGATATACTGCTAAAAAGCCCTCATAAAGAGGGCTTTAATTTTTTATTATGCCTGCACTGCAGCCATTTTGAGTTCTTCAATATATTTTACGGCTGAAATTCCCGCAACCGCACCGTCTGAAACGGCCGTGATTACCTGTCTTAAAGGGGTAATACGAACATCACCCGCCGCAAAAACGCCCATGGTGCTTGTTCTCATCTGTTCATCCACCTTGATAAAGCCTCTTTCATCCTGCATTACCTGCCCTGAAAAATCTTTAACATTCGGGGTAAAACCGATATACGGGAAAACTCCGTCCACTGCTAAATCTTCGATTTTATTTGTTTTAACATTTTGAATTTTCAAATTGCCCACACACCCCTCATTGTTTGAATTAATTTCCAAAGGCACGGTATCAAAAATAAATTCAATTTTATCATTCTTAAATGCGCGCTCCTGAACGATTTTATCTGCACGGAGCTCATCTCTGCGGTGAATTATATACACTTTTTTTGCAAACTTTGTAAGGTATGCGCCTTCTTCAACCGCTGCGTTTCCGCCGCCTACAACAGCCACGGTTTTATCTTTATAAAATGCTCCGTCACACACAGCGCAATAGCTTACACCTTTTCCTATATGCTCAATTTCACCCTTGATGCCGAGTTTTGCAGCACTGGCGCCTGTTGCAATAATTACCGTGCGGGCTTTGTATTCACCTTTCAGCGTTTTAATTGTTTTAATGTCTGAAACTAAATCTACGCTTTGAATTTCTTCCATCATAAATTTCGGAACATTAAATTTATCAAGGTGGTGTTCAAATTTTTCCGCCAGTTCCCATCCTTCAATCGTATCAAAACCTAAATAATTCTCGATTTCAAGGTAATTAACAGGCTGGCCGCCAAGAGTTGATGTATCAATTATTGCAACATCCACGTTTCCTCTTTTTGCATAAAGGGCGGCTGAAATTCCCGCGGGTCCTCCTCCTAAAACCAATAAATCATATATTTTTTCACTCATTTATTCTGCTCTCTCCTGATATTTTTTGCCCTATTACAATATATTTTACTATATCTTTAGAAATAAGTTTGTTATTTTCATATTTTTCAACAATAAAAGTATCAAACCCTTTAAAGATATTGCCATCCAGTACAAATTCGGGGCTTTCTTTTTCAACGACGGTGTATTTTCCCTCTTTTTTTTCTTTTCTTCTGTTGAATTTTAAGGTTTTGCCGTCAAAACTGCCTTTGTTTGATTCTACCTCAATCCACGATTTTGCGCCTGTCATGGCGTTTTCAAGAATTAAGACGTTACCTGCGCCTGAAAGGTTCCAGATATCCACACTTAATTTATTAAACATTTTTGGATTATTTGAACTTTCCATTTTTGAGGTTACATGCCATATGCCGAAAAATCCTTTAGGGATAACATCAAACGTTGTGCCGCCTTTAAGGGTTTCAGCCCTGCAAACAGGTGCAAATAAAAATATGATAAGAATTATTAACCCGCTGCAAATTTTCTTCATAAAAATATTTTAATTAAGATTTAGAAAAAGAAAATTGATGAGAAGGGTAAAATTATTTTTTCTTTTTATGGAGCGGGGATGGTATAATTTTGAAAAAGAAAGCGGAATTTATGAGAATTATTTTAACTGTTTTAACTGTGTTTTTATTAGGTTTTGCTCCGTGTTATGCGGAAAATGCCGCTATAAAACAGGCAGACAACACAAATATACAAAATGCTGTAGATTGGAACCCTTATATAACAGAACTTGAAAAAAAGATAAGGAAAAACTGGAATCCGCCGAGAGCGGATGTTTCAAACAGTGTTAAAACAAAATTTAAGCTTTCAAAAGACGGCAGTCTTGTAAAATGCGATATAGTGCAGTCTTCCGGTAAAAAAACCGTTGATGATGCTGCAATTTCTGCCATTAAATCCGCTACACCCTATAAACCGTTTCCTGAAAACGTTAAATCGGATACCATCGATGTGGAATTTACTTTTGATTATAATGTTCTTGCACAAAAAACACGGCAGGAACCCGATATCAAGACTGTTAACGCGGTACAGAAATCAAAGTGGGTAAATGTGGCGGATATTAAAGACCCCATAAGGCTTTTGGATACCGATAATATTTATAAATTAAACTATAAAGGCATGGATGGCACGGTTTTTCGATTCAGATATCTTTCAAAGAATAAGACCGAACAGGTAGCATCATTTTTTGCGGATTTTAAAAACGGAAAAGCGGGCGTGATTTCAATTAAACCTTATAGCGAAAAGGCTGCGGTTAATTATGCCATTGTTGATGAATTGAAAATGAAAGATATATCAGAGTTTAAGACTGATTTTACAAAGATTAAAGCGTATGCCGATAAAAACGAACTTAAGGAATGTCCTGAAAAATATTTAATTCCGCCTTTATCCGAGCAGGAAAAAGCTCTTTTGGGAAGTTATGTTAAAAAGATGGATACAAAAATTAAAAAGAATTGGACTGTACCGAAAAATCAGAAAGAGGCTTATGCTGTTGTACGCCTTAAAATAAGCAGGGAGGGCAAAATTGCCGAAAGCGAGATAATACAATCTTCGCAAAATGAAATGTTTAATGCAACCGTGCTTCAAACTCTCAGTCTTTCAGAGCCTTTTGATGCTTTCCCGAAGGAATATGAAAAAGATTTTATACAGGTAAATTACGCATTTGGATATGATGTAAAAACCGTTAAAGACGGTACTTATGAAAAATTATACAAGGTAAATACGGCTGCAAATGTGCTTTCTACTCTTTTATTAATTCCGATTATGATTTTAGGAATAGATTAAAATTCAAAAAAATCTTTGATATTAACGTCAAGGGTTTCGGCAAATTTTTTAAGCCTTAAACTTGAAACATTTACTTGCCCGATTTCTGCCTTACCAATAGTGGTATAATGAACGCCGGCCAGTTCCGCTAATTTTTCCTGCGAAAATTTTTTTAATTTTCTGTATTTTTTAATATTTTGTCCGAGTTTTTTAAGAAACTCTTTATCGTCTGATTTCATACTTGACAATATAGACTGAAATTCTTACAATTAGTATAGAATGATATTCTTATAGGGCTGGAAACATTTAGTATGAAAGAGTTTTACAAAGAAATAATAAAATTATCCTGCGATATCATGGATATTACATATATTGTTTCCGATTATTGCGCAAGGCATGCTGATAATGAAGAAACGGCAAGGATTTGCCCTGTTATCAAACTTCTTTATAATACCGCGGATATGCTTTATTTAAAGGTCTATGAATTTGAAGATGAATTTATAAATAAAAACGCGCCTTAAAAAATTTAAGGCGCAAAACGGTTTTTCTATATCTTTATACCCAGTCGTTTGAGAAGGCTTTGCTGCCGTGTTTAACGCAGGTAAAACATTTTTCTGTATCAAGATATACTTTTTTAGAATACTCTTCAAGAGAAGCGCCTGTGCGGGCTCTAAAATCATTACATAAAACAGGACAGCAAAATACCCCGTTTGTGCTTACTATTCTTGAATTTGAGCAATCAAGCGCGTTTTTATCAAATTCGTTTGTTTCAACCTGATTAAAAGTATTGGCTGCGGGGTTAAAATAGGGGATAATTTTTAAATTTATATCCTCAAATTCAAAATCAATTTTTGAAAGCACTTCCCTGAACCCTTCAAAAAGTTCTTCTTTTGTTTCGTTATAGTAATTTACGGTTGAAATAATCGGGTTAAATTCATATTTATAAAGACTTTGAATGGCAAGAAGCGCTTTTCTGAAACTGCCTCTGCCTCTTATTTCATCGTTTTTCTGTTCATTATAGTGGTCTAAGCTTATTCTGTATATTGTTTCAAAATTTGATTCATCATCAATTTTTCTTAAAAATCTGGCTTTTTTATCATTAATGAGGGTGCCGTTTGTCATAACGGACGTGTTTGAAACTTTTAAGCAAAGCCTTAAAATGGTATTAAAATCAGGGTGGAGCATGGGTTCTCCGCCTGTTAAATAAATGCATTTGAGGTTCTCTTTTTTTGCAATAATTAAAGATTGTTTTATTTTATCGAGGTGTATAAAATCTTTTTCCTGTTTATAAGGATTTCTTTTGATATAACAATGAGAACATTTTAAATTGCAATTTTTTGCTGTTAATTCAAAAAACAAATTGTTTAATTCTTCCATTTTTACTTCAGGCGCCTGCATAAAAGTGAGGCCCGCATTGTGTTTGTTTTGCGTGCTTTGCATATTGTTTCATTCCTTAAAAAAATAATCTGACTTTAAAATTATTTTATATTTTTATTAAAAAATTAATATTACTCTTTCGGGCAGTCAAAAAACATGCAAGGAATACATACCAAAAATATTTTTATAATAAAAAGACCGGCTGTTTTTCTTAAGCCGGTCAATTTTAAACTTATTTTATTTCCTTTTTAAGGAAGAGCAGGTGCTGCAGGGGCTGCCGGTGCATCGGGAGCAGAAGCAGGCACTTGAACCTGAGTAGGGGCACCCGGGGTTTTTGTATAAAGCCTTACTTTTACATTGGATATAAGAATTGTTTTGTCTTTTTCCCAGGGCTGCATTTCAATTTCAGCAAGATAATTTAAATTTGAATCCTTCATTAATCCTTTAAAGAAATTTTGAAGCTGGGAATATGTCCCTACCGCAACTATACCGAGCTCACAAACATTATATTCAGGAAGGTGAGCTGCAAAAACAGGATCAGCTTCAGGGGTATAGTTATAATCTATTGATCTTATTCTTACACCTGAATTTTGAGCAATTGATAAAACAACCTCAAATAACGGAGCAAATGAAGCTTCAGGGCTAAACTGAGCGCCTTCAAGCTCATAGATTTTCTTTCCGTCTACAACCGGTGCTTTTGCTTTATTTGATAACTCTGCCTGTATTCTTAAATTGTTTTCTGTGGCTTGTTTTTCACTCAATTCTTTTTTTGATGAGTTTGCCATATTTACAATATCAAGAGTCTTTGTTACCTGAGGAGGTATAACTTTGAAACCAAAGACAAATACTACAATTACTATTAGAAAATAAAGCCAGTTATCTTTTACTATCTGCATCATTTTTGGTAAATTTCCTTAACTTAATTCATATCAACAGGTTCTAATTTAGGAAGAACGGGCGGAGCAACATTTGTTCCAGAAGTTCCACCGTTTTGCTGAGGTGTTGAACCTGCTTGTTGTTGATTATTTTCTGTCGAATTTCCTTTTAATGATTTCGGAGATGCCACGTTTGCAATTTCAAAATCAAATATCTTTTGATTATCGTTTACGGCAAATTCCATATCATCAAGAGGACCTGTTACTACTTGAAGTCTGTTTAATTTAATGCTTGATTGAGGTGAAATAATTTTCAAGCTTTTATAATAACCGTAAATATCGTTAATTGTGGTTGAAATACCTTCAACAGCAACCTTTTCGCCTTCTTTATTATAATAATAAGTAAGCCATACGTTATTTGGAATATCTGAAGCCAGAGAATCATAGAAACTTATTGCTTTTTTATTATCATTCATTATTTTACTTACAATAGCATTTATATCTACAATGCCGCCCTGACTTTGAAGGGTGCTGATATCCTGCTCGGCTTTTGAAATGGCATTTTTGGTTTTTTGCAGTTCGCTTTCTTTAACCGAATATAAGAAGCATAAAAGTCCGTATATTAAAGCACCTATAAGGAATATCACTATGGCAAGCACAACGGATAAACCTCTGATAAAATCAGGTGTTACAAGAATTTCTTTATCAAGGAATGTAAATGTTGCATATAATGTCTGCTGGCTTGCGGCGCCTTTTCCGAAGATATTCAATACAAGGAAATCGGACATCTGGCTGTTTGCGGCACCCAGAGCTGATAGTGTGATTGAAGATGCTTCTTTGCTTGTAATTTCAGGAGCAACATCCACAAAAGGTCTTTTTGCATATTTGTTACAATCAATAGTTTCAATTTGTTCATCAAAGATAATTTGTGTTTTTAATACCTCAGCACAAATATCATCTGCCTGAGAAACTATTAATAATTTCTTCGCCGGATAATCCGGTAATATTTGAGAAACGGAAGTTGTAATTGCCTGATAAGCTTCTTCATAAGAGAATGACTTAATTGCAAGAGGAACTTCCTGATAATCAACCAGTCTTGTACCTACTAAAGAGAATATCGCGTAGCTGTTTGTATTAATTAACAATACGTTCCAGCTGTAATTTTCAGCAATTTCTTTAGAACATATATTAGAAAAATATACACCTCTTAAAATTGCACTGTAAGATGATTCAATACCTACAAGGTTTGAACCGATATCTGCAAAAACGTCTTTGATTTCATCTACAACGGTTTTTTGGAAAGATGTATAAACAATGTGTCTTGTATCTGTGTTTGCGTTTGTATTTATATCAAGCCATGCTGAAACGGGTTCTACTCTTTTAAATATATAGGATTCTTCCGCTTTGGCTAAAATAGCATTGCCGATAGCCTCTTCACCGATAATTAAAGGAAGATTCATAAAGTCAAAATGCACGTTTGGTAAAGTCAAAAAGACGTTTGACTTCGGATTAATATCCAGTTCATTGAATAAGTCAATAACGGCGCTTTTAAATGCTCCGTAATCCTGTATTTCTCTTGTTGAGAAATTATATTCAATAAATCTGCGTCCATACTTAATTACCTGATTAGATTTTCTATCAGTAATAAGGACTTCTACACCGATATTCGGTGTAACTGAAATTCCAACTATTTGTTTGTGTGTTGTACCCGCAAAATTGAACATTGTTCTATTTTTCTTTTACTCTAATAATACTCATAATATAGAATTTATAATACAATAATTAAATCAAATTAAAAACCGTTTTTGTAAAAAATACAGTATGTGGAGTATAAAATAGATGAAAAATTATATTTGGGGAAAAAATGCAGTACTTGAAACATTATTAAAAAACCCCAAAAGAATCAACAAAATTTACATTTCAAAAAATATCGGTTTGGATAATCGGCTAAAAAAAATTAAAGAAGAAGCTCTTAATAATTCCGTAATAATTCAATTTACAAATCTTAACAAATATCTTGATATTATAAAAGAAGAAACGGGCGAAGATGTTAATTTACAGGGGGTTGTAGCTTCGGTTTCGCCTGTTGAATATATGTCTTTAGAAAAATTTATTGAGGCATGCCCCGATAAAAAATACAGAAAAATTGTAGTATTGGACGGTGTTTCAGACCCTCATAACTTTGGCGCAATTATAAGAACCGCAACCGCTGCAGGGTATGACGGAATTTTAGTCGGAAACCACAGAAGCTGCCCTGTTACGCCGGTTGTGGAAAAAACATCGGCAGGAGCCGTTAATCATATTCCCATAATAAAAGCAAATAGTCTTTCAGGTGCTGTTGATTTTTTAAAGAATAACGACTGGTGGATAATTGCTTTGGATATGAACAACAGTGATAATTATTTTGACATTAATTATAAAGACATGAATTTTGCTCTTATACTTGGCGCAGAAGGGGACGGCATTTCAAAAACACTTTTAAACAAAGCTGATTTTAAAATCAAAGTTCCTTCTAAATTTGAATCATTGAATGTGTCTTCCTGTGCTGCTGTAGTAATTTACGAAACAGTAAGACAAATCGAATATACTTAAACAATTGGGCAAAATTCAAAAAATAAGTTATAATAACTTTGTCTTTTTAGGAGAATCCAATGAAAACAAAAAACAAAAAAGATGATGATAAAGACTTTGAAGAGTTAGAAGAACAAAATGAAAATTTAGAATCTGAAAATGATGATGAAGATTCTGTTTTAGATGTTAATAAAGCTGAAAAAGTAGACTATAAAAGCGTTATAGCGGATGACTCCGTTAAAATGTATCTGCAGCAGATAGGAAAAATTCCTCTGCTTTCTTATGATGAAGAAATGGCTGTAGCAAAAGAAATTAAAGAAAAAAATTCTCAAAAAGCTAAAGAAACGCTTATAAGCTCAAACCTAAGGCTTGTTGTAAGTATTGCTAAAAAATATATAGGCAGAGGGCTTTCTTTTCTGGATTTAATTCAGGAGGGAAATATGGGCTTAATGAAGGCAGCTGAAAAATTTGATTACACAAAGGGTTACAAATTTTCAACATATGCTACATGGTGGATACAACAATCCATAACACGCGGAATTGCTGATAAATCAAGAATGATAAGGCTTCCCGTGCATATGATTGAGACTCTGGGGAAAATTAAACGTGCTTCAATTGAGCTTTCAACAGAATTAAACAGAATGCCTACAAAAGAAGAAATAGCGGCAAAAATTAATATGCCGCTATCAAAATTATCAGCGCTTATGAAGTCTGCTCAAAGCACAATTAGTATCGAAACACCTGCTAATCAAAAAGATGATTCATCAAAAATTGCGGATTTTATTGTAGATGAAAGCCATTTAACCCCCGATACAAAAGTTACGCAGGAAAATTTACTTGATGATGTGCATAAAATGTTAAATCAGCTTAATCAAAAAGAAAAAGATGTTTTAATTATGCGCTACGGGCTTGATGATAACGGACAGAAAAAAACTCTGGATGAAATCGGCACCAGATACGGGGTTTCAAGAGAAAGAATCCGCCAGATTGAAACACGTGCAATTTCCAAGCTTAAAAAACTCTGCAAAAATCAGAATTTAAGCGGAAATTTAAAGAATTATATCGGGATGTAGTTTTATCCCTGAATGTTAATTTATGTAAAGTTTTTACAAATTTTGTTCAAGTTTTTCTTTCATTCAGCCGAAAACTTCCTTATAAATGTTTTTTAGGGTAAAAGAAAGGAAGTTAAAATGACTGACATGAACATTTCGGGTATCGGAGCATCTGCAGCCGCAAAAGCCGTGGAAATGGGTACCGATGTTTTAAAAGAGGTTTTGGAAGAATCTTCTAAAGATACCGGAACAAGAGAAGTATCCGATGAAAATGAACAGGTTGAAGTAGAATGCAATGATGGCGCTGATGACAAAAATATAAGCTTTGGTGAAAAATTAAAAGCTTTCGGCAAAGGAATTATTAACGACATTAAAGGATGGTTTGGACAAAATCCTCCCAGTATGAAGGAATCAGCTGAAAGAAAATTAGAATTGACGGAACAAAAACAGGCAAATGAAAAAGAATTGTCTGATATACTGCAGCAAAAACAGGAATTAATGAACGAAGTAAACGAAAAATTTACTGACGAAACAGAGGGCTGGGGAAGAATTTCCAAGCGAAAACTGGAAATATTAGAAAAACAAAAGGCAAATGAAGAAAATCTGGATACCTTAAAAAGGGATTATGAAGAGCTTGGCAAATTAGAAGGAGATCTTCAGGCAATTGAAACTTTTATTCATCAATATTCGGCAGAAGGACAAGTTCATCTGGATGATGTTGAACGTGGTATTGATGATTTGGAAGCTGAAGGATCATCTTCTTCAGAAGATGAAATGCATCCTTCACTATCACGTAATGATCTTAAAATAATAGAATCCTATACAAGAGATGGCGATTTTGTCGATATTGATCAACTTAGAATTATTGCAGAAGAGCTTCGAGAAAAAATCCGATTTTTAGAACTTGATATTGAAACAATAAATGCTGCTAATAAAAATGAATTGGAAGATCATACTGACATAATCAGTGATGAAATAAAAGAAGATAATTTTATAGATAGAATAAACTCAGATAATTAAAAATCTATAAACATACAATCGCCGTAGCTGAAAAATCTGTATTTTTCTTCTACGGCTTTTTTGTAGCAGGAAAGCGTAAAATCATGTCCTGCAAGGGCACAAACCAGCATTATAAGCGTAGATTTAGGCAGGTGAAAATTGGTTAAAAGCTTATCCACCACTTTAAATTCATAAGGCGGATAAATAAAAATATCCGTTTCATCTTTAACAGGCAGGATTTTTCCGTATTTTTTATAAACAGCTTCCAGAGTCCTTGTTACGGTTGTGCCTACGGCAATTATACTGTTTTTTTTCGCCTCGTTTTCGGGATTTAAAGCCCCATTTATTATTTTTGCAGTATCTTCTGAAATTTCAAAACTTTCGGTATGCATTTTGTGGTCTAAAATATTATTTTCTTTCACGGGCAAAAATGTTCCAAGCCCCACATTGAGCGTAATATAGACGATTTTTACACCTTTTTTTCTAATAGTATCAAGTATTTCGGGCGTAAAATGAAGCCCTGCCGTAGGCGCTGCAACGCTTCCCGGTATTTTTGCAAAAACCGTTTGATATGTTTCTTTATCCTCCTGAATATTTTTTCGCTGAATGTAAGGCGGCAGGGGAATTTCACCGTATTTTTCAAGCACGTTCGAGAGAGCAGGACCCTTAAATATAAGCTCTACAAGGTTTTCATCCGGTCCGGATTGTGTAGAAATCCCTTTTTCAATGAGTTTTACGGATAATTCATCTGAAATATATATAATATCATCGGGTTTCAGGCGTTTTAAATTTTTAATAAGCGCATACCATAAGGTTTTTGGGCTGTTTTCCTTACTTTTATCAATATTTGATGCAGGGTGAAGCAGAAATATTTCAATATTTGCGCCCGTTTCTTTCCGCCCTGTAAGCCTTGCGGGGATAACTTTCGTATTGTTTAATACTAAAACATCTCCTTCATTAAGGTAATTTATAAAATCAAAGAAGTGTTTATTTTCAACGCTCTTTTTTTCCCTTGAAATAACCATCATTCTTGAATTATCACGTTTTTTTAGAGGAAATTGCGCAATTAATTTTTCCGGAAGAAAATAATCAAAATCTTCTAAATTTTTATATTGAGGTATTTGTTGTTCATTTATTTGTTTATTATCAGTAATTTGTATACTGTTTTTATCTGTTTTTGTCATAAAATTATTATATAATAAAGTTTTTGTTTTTAGGGGGTAAATTATGACGATAAAAATCGCAGACCGTGAATTTTCAACAAGATTGATGGTTGGCACAGGAAAATTTGACGATTTTGAAACAATGAAAAAAGCCCATGCGGCAAGCGGTGCAGAGATTGTAACCGTTGCAATAAGAAGGGTGGATGAAAAATGTGCAGGCCATGTGGGTTTAATGGATAATATTGATTTGAATAAATACTGGATTTTACCAAATACCGCAGGGTGTGCCACAGCGGAAGAAGCTATCCGTATTGCTCATCTTTCAAGGGCTATGGGTATAAATAACTGGATTAAGCTTGAAGTAATTCCCGATCCTAAATTTTTATTACCTGATCCCATTGAAACTTTAAATGCGGCTAAAGTCCTTGTAGATGAAGGTTTTGTGGTTCTTCCTTATATTAACGCTGATCCTATCTTAGCAAAAAGGTTAGAAGAAATAGGCTGTGCCACGGTTATGCCTTTAGCCTCTCCAATCGGCTCGGGGCAAGGGGTTGTAACTATGGAAAATATTAAAATTATAATTGAACAATCAAATATTCCTGTTGTTGTAGATGCAGGAATCGGCGTTCCTTCGGATGCTTCTGCCGTTATGGAAAAAGGTGCTGATTTTTGTCTTATAAATACAGCAATAGCAAAAGCTCAAGACCCTGTTAAAATGGCAGAAGCCTTTAAATACGGGGTTATGGCCGGCCGTGCAGCATATGAAGCGGGAAGAATTCCTGTAAAGCAATATGCAAGCGCTTCTTCACCGTTAACAGGTATTGTGGGCAAATAACCTCCCGCTATACGGGTATTTGTTTAACAAATTTAACAATAGAAATTGTTTAGCTTAAAAGAATAAATTTTTCGTGAAAAAACTTAACATTTTATTTAACCGGTTTAAAAACCTTTCAAGCTGTGTATTTGAAAGGTTTTTAGCTTTAATTTATAAAGAAAATTGCTGTATTTGCGGCTGTTCAAAAGATAATAAAATTCTGTGTAAAACCTGTTCAAAAGATGTTGAAATTTTATCCGGTTTTCCACAGGGGTTAATCAGGGGTGTTGAAATTTATTCCGCTTCTGTTTACAAGGGGGTCATAAAAGAATTAATACACAAATTAAAATTTCACCATAAAAAAGCTGCAGCAAAGGTTTTGGCACGTTTTTTATCCGAATATTATGATAAAATTTTGAGTTTTGAACAGAAAAAACACGGGTCTGTTAAAAAATTCCAAAATGCAGTATTTATACCTGTTCCAACCTCAAAAAGAAATATTAAAGAGCGCGGGTATAATAATGTCTGTGAAATAGTTAAGGAATTCAAGGAAATTCAACACAACAAAGGACAAAATATTAAGGTTTTAGACAACTTCTTAATAAAAGTTAAAAATACAACCCCTCAATATAAAGTAAGCAAAAATAAAAGAAGAGAAAATGTTAAAAATTCTTTCAGGGTAAATATTAATAAATACAAGGGTTTTAAAGATAAGAACTTTATAATTATTGATGATATTATCACAACCGGCTCCACTCTGGATGAAATTATAAAGACCTTAAAAGAAAACGGTATCAACAATATAATTTGTATCACTCTGTCAAAAGCTGTTTAAAAATTTACACAAGTTTTACACATGTTGAAATTCAATAATATCAAGCATTAAGAATATTTTTGCACAATTTTAAAACCCTTATTATATATTATTAAATTTTTATAATATAATTATTTTATATAATATAAAACTCGGTATAAAAAGTTTAAAAAAACAAAAAAGGAAGATTCAATGGAAATTGTTTTAAACAAGGAAGATTTTCTAAACGGTATCAAAGTTGTAAAAAATATCACATCATCAAAAGGGGTACAGCCTGTTTTATCAAATATATTAATTGAAACAATATCAAACGACAGAGTTGTATTTATAGCAACGGATTTAAATCTTGGAATAAGTTTTAAATTAAATGCAGAAGTTGTAAGTGAAGGAAAAACTACACTTTCTGCCAAAACTCTGGAAGAGATAGTTAATAAGCTTCCAAATAAACCCATTGTTTTAAAACTGGATGATGAAACAAATGTTGTAACAATTTCCTGTGGCAAATCAAAATTTGAACTTATAGGAATAAATGCAAACGAATACCCGAAAGTGTTTGAAGAAACACAAGACGGGGAAGAGTGCAAAGAATTTAAAATAAAAACAGGTCTTTTAAATAAGGGAATTAAACAGACAGCGTTTTCAACAGCCCAAAATGAAACAGGCAGTGTTCTTTCAGGAGTTTGCTTTAATATAAATGCAAATATTCTGGAAATGGTTGCAACGGATGGAAACCGGCTTACCCGTGCAAGAAAAGATATTGATTCAAAAGATGAAGAAGTTATGTTTATATCACCTTCGCGTACACTGGTTGAGGTTTCAAGAATAATTTCAATGTTGAAGGATGAAAGCGTTAAATTTATATTAAAGAAAAATAAAATTGTTTTTGAATTTGAAAATGTAACATTCCAGTCAAGATTAATTGAAGGCACGTATCCGAAATATCAGCAATTAATCCCGACAACAAACGAAAAAACCGTTACAATTGACAGAGAACAATTAATTCAGGCAATTGAGCTTGTTTCCGTTATGGTAAACGAGCGTACAAACATTATGAAATTTAACTTTGAAAACAACAGTTTGGAAATAAGCACCGACACGCCAGAATCAGGCTCCGGAAAAGATTTTCTTGATATAGAATACAATTATGAAAATCTTTTAATTGCATTTAATTATAAATATGTTTTAGACAGCCTGAAAAATATGGATTCTAAAAACGTTAAAATTGAAATGTGCACAAATCTTTCAGCTTCAATATTTAAACCCGAGGCAGAAAATAATGAAGAAGATAATAACTATATCTGCTTAATTATGCCGGTACAAGTAAGATAAGGGGATAAAATGAAAGTATCGGTTCAAGTACCTGCAACTATTGCAAATCTGGGGTGCGGTTTTGACTGTCTGGGGCTTGCACTGCCTGTTTATAATACTGTAACTGTTGAAGAAACAGTATTACCCGGTTCTGGAATTGAAATAAATATTTTAAATGAAAATAATGAAGAAGATAATTTGGATAATGTTCCTAAAGATAAGAGCAATATTGTTTATAAGGCAATTGAACTATTGTATAACTATATAGGCCAGAGCCCGAATGAATTAAAAATTTCAATCAAGACAGGTATTCCCATAGCACGCGGCATGGGGTCTTCCGCTTCCGTTATAGTAGGAGGGCTGATTGCGGCAAATGAACTTCTGGGGCGTCCTGCGGATACTGCGGTATTATTATCTATAGCAACAGAGATTGAAGGGCATCCCGATAATATAGCACCTGCAATTTTGGGCGGGGTTATATTATCCGACTGGGAAGAGGATGGCTCGGTTACGGCAAGAAAATTACCATGGCCTGATGATTGGATGGTTACAATTTGTATTCCTGATTATGAGCTTTCAACAGGAATTTCAAGAAGTGTTCTTCCTGAAAATGTTCCCATGAAAGATGCGGTATATAATTTAAGACACTGCGGTATGTTTGTGGAAGCCATTCATACAAAAGATGAGGAGCTTTTAAAACTGTCGTTGAAAGACAGGCTGCATCAACCGTATAGAACAAAACTTGTACCGGGCCTGACACAAATTATGAATGAATTAAAACATATTGATGGTGTTTTAGGATGTGTTCTGGCAGGTGCTGGGCCATCTGTTGCAGTTATTCAAAACGGAACAAAAAATGAAGAAATTAAAGAGATAGTAACTGCCGCATGGAATAATATAAATGTAAATGCGCAAATATATACGCTTCCTGTATCCATGGAAGGTGCAAAGGTAATTTTATAGATATAAAAATCTTATAGATTTATAAATTTAAAAAAGGAGGAAAAATTATGAAAAAAACAGTTATAACAGCGCTTTTAGCTTTAGTATCAATAGTTGGCATGAACGCTTCATTTGCAGCCATAGGCTATGTTGATTACGGAAAAGTTTCAACAGATTATGCCCTTGCAAAAAAATATACAGCAGAACTTGATAAAAAAGTAAATGCAATTAAAGCATATACTACAGCTCAAGATAAAAAGATTCTTGCTGCAAAAACCGATGCGGAAAAGAAAGCAATCGGCACAGAATCCATGAAACAATTAAAAATCAAACAGCAGGATTATATTACAACAAGAACAAGATATGAAAATGATTTAACAGCTAAAGTTGTAGCAGCTGCTGAAAAAGTAAGAGTTGCAAAAAAACTTGATATAATTATTAAAAAAGATTCAAGAGTAACAGGCGGGGTTGATTGCACGCTTGATGTTTTAAATGCTCTTAAATAAAAGGAAAACCACACAAATTGTTTAATTATGATGTTATAGTGGTTGGAGCAGGACATGCGGGTTGTGAGGCGGCAATTGCCGCCTCAAGGCTTGGTGCAAAGGTTTTATTTTGCAGTTTAAACCTTGATAATATTGCACTTATGCCCTGTAATCCTGCTGTCGGCGGCCCCGCAAAATCAAATCTTGTAAGAGAAATTGATGCTCTTGGCGGTGTAATGGGGGATGTCACAGATAACACATATATGCAATTTAAGATGTTGAATTCTTCTAAAGGCCCTGCGGTGCGTGCTTTAAGGGCACAATCCGACAAAAAAGAATATAAGGCTTTTATGAGGAATTTAATTGAGAGCGAAAAAAACATTTCTTTAAAACAAACTCAAATTACAGGACTTCTTGCGCATAATAATGAAATTAAGGGTGTTGTTGATGAGCTTGGCTTAGAATATTATGCAAAAAGTATTATTTTAACAACAGGAACAAGCCTTGAAGGCAGAATTTACGTAGGCTTAAAATCTTTCAGAGCAGGACGCCTTGGAGAACAGGCAGCAATCGGGCTTTCGGAAAGTCTTTTAAAATTAGGTCTGCCGTTAAAAAAACTTAAAACAGGTACTCCTGCAAGGGTAGACAGCAGAACAATTGATTATTCAAAATTAACGGTACAACCTCCTGACAGCCCTGATGATAATCCTTATTACAGCGGATGTTTAAATTTCTTTTCTTTTAAGAAAAATCACACCATTCGTCCGATGGTTCCCTGCTATTTGACAAAAACAAATGAAACCACGCACAAAATTATAAAAGATAATCTTGATAAATCTCCGATGTATCAAGGGATGATAACAGGAATTGGCCCCAGATACTGTCCTTCAATTGAAGATAAGGTTGTAAGGTTTGCACACAACCCGTCACATCATATTTTTATTGAACCCGAAGGAGCAGGCACTTATGAAACCTATGTTCAAGGATTTTCAACAAGCCTTCCGATAGAAGTACAGATTCAAATGCTTCATTCACTCCCCGGGCTTGAAAATGTGTCGGTTATAAAACCTGCTTATGCTGTTGAATATGATTCGGTTCCTGCCGTAGAATTAAGCCACAGCCTGATGACAAAAAAAATCAAAGGTTTATTTTTAGCAGGGCAGATAAACGGTACATCAGGATATGAAGAAGCGGCGGCGCAGGGATTAATTGCGGGAATAAACGCTGTAAGATATGCTAATAATCAAGATATGCTTGAGTTAGACAGAGCAAGTTCTTATATAGGAACCTTAATTGATGATTTAGTTACAAAAGATTTAGCCGAACCCTACAGAATGCTGACTTCAAGAAGCGAATACAGGCTTATTTTAAGACAGGACAATGCAGATTTCCGTCTTATGGAAACAGGTTATAAAATCGGACTTGTAAAAGAAGAAAATTATCAAAGATTTTTAAATAAAAAACAGGCAATTGAAGATGAAATTGTTAATTTAAAAAATACAAAAATTTCGCCTGATGGAAAAAATAAAGAAATATTAAACAAAATTAATGAAAATTTAGAAATCGGGCAAAGTGCCTATCAATTGCTAAAAAGACCGAATATTGGCTATAAAGTGCTATATGAATTAGGATATACTCCAAATATAATGGATATGGAAGACAAATATTTTATTAAAGAAGTGCTTGAAGAGGCTGAAATTTTAATAAAATATGACGGCTATATTAAAAGACAAAAAGAGCAGGTTAATTCAGCAGACAAGCTTGAAAAAATTAAAATTCCGGATGATTTTGAGTATACAAATTTAAAACAAATTTCAACCGAAACAAGAGAAATTTTAACAAAAATCCGCCCGAAGACACTCGGGCAAGCTTTAAGAATAGGCGGTGTAAAACCTGCTGATGTATCTTGTTTGATGGTAATTCTTGAAACCAGAAAATATAAAACGGGAGTATAATTTAAAATTCGGGCTGTAGTTTGGGCCCCATTTGAATACAGCTGAAATTTTAAATTACAGTTGAAATTACGCATTTTTTATATCCGGCTCAAAAAAAAGGAACCGATATTCTCAGTTCCACTGTATTGCCATCACCAGTTAGATATAAATTGCATAAATTGTGTTTTGTATAGTTCTATACTAGATTATTTTTTGGTTTTGCGTAATTATCCCTTCGTTAGAAATTTGTCATACTAAAGTATAAATTTTGATGTATAATGAAATTTATGGCAAAAGTGAGAACAAAATGGGTATGTCAAAATTGCGGGTATGAAACGGCTTCTTACCTTGGCAGATGCCCTGATTGCGGAAATTTTTCAACATTTACCGAAGAAATAACTCAGACGAAAGTTGAAATTAAAACAAATTCTCCCGCAAATATTGTAGTATCAAGCAATTTAACCTACAGTAAAATTGATGAAATTAAACTTGATGAATCCATAAGAATAAAATCTGAAATTGAAGAACTGGACAGAGTTTTAGGGGGCGGCTTTGTTGAAGGGAGTCTTGTGCTTCTGGCAGGCGACCCGGGGATAGGCAAGTCCACACTTGTTTTGCAGGCAGCAAAAAATATCGGAGATTCAGGCAAAAAAATTTTATACATCTGTGCGGAAGAATCCCCGAGTCAGGTAAAATTAAGGGCGCAGAGGCTGAATGCCAATTCGGATAATTTATATGTGACGGCTCAAAATTGCTTAGAAGAAATTTTAAAGCAAATTGATGAATTGAAACCCGATTTTTTAATCGTTGACAGTATTCAATCCGTCTTTAGCGCCCAGATAACAAGCTCTTCAGGCACAGTATCGCAGATAAGAGAATGCACAAACCTTTTAATGCGCATTGCAAAGACTAAAAACGTTACCACTATTGTGATAGGACATGTTACAAAAGAGGGAAATATTGCAGGGCCAAAGGTTTTAGAGCATATGGTAGACTGCGTTATAAATTTTGAAGGGGACAAATTCAGAACATATAGAATGCTGCGCAGTATTAAAAACCGTTTCGGCACGACAAGTGAAGTCGGCGTTTTTGCAATGAATGACTGCGGGCTGGTTGAAATTAAAAATCCTTCCGAAATCTTTCTTTCAGAACGCGGAGCGGAAAATTGCCCCGGCTGTACAGTTATTGCAACGGTAGAAGGCACGCGTACATTACTTTTAGAGGTGCAGGCGCTTGTGGGAAATACTCCGTACCCGAGCCCCAGACGTGTTGCACGCGGGGTAGAATACAACAGACTTCTTCAAATTCTTGCCGTGCTTGAAAAAAGGGTGGGTTTAAACCTTTCAAAACAGGATGTTTACATAAATGTAATCGGCGGAGTGGATATAATTGAACCTGCGGCGGATTTAGGGATTGCAATGGCGGTATTAGCCTGTGTAAAAGATGTCTGCTGTAAAAAAGATACCGTTATTATGGGTGAAATTGGGCTTTCGGGGGAAATCCGCAGTGTGGATAATCTTGAAAAACGCCTGAAAGAAGCGCAAAAACTCGGCTTTAAAGAAGCAATAATCCCGAAAATCTCGTCCGAGACTGTTCAAAAACAGGTTAAAACCCTTAAAATCAAGACCACGGAAGTACATAAACTGATTGATGCCATTACAAAAGCAATGGGATAAATTCAAATTTAAGATTTTTACGAAGGAAAATTGTTTCGCAAACAGGACACGGGAAATTTGCAGCTTTATATTATTTATTGATATTTTGCTGCATCCGGCAAATTTTTTTTACGGTCCTTTATTGCGAAACAATTTTCCTTCGTAAAAATGCCTGACAGCATCTAAATATCCACATTTCTCATCATATCTTTAAGGGTTTTTATTGTTGTATCCATTGAAACAATATCAGTGGTTTTTTGCTGTAAAAAACCGTTAATTTCAGGCATCAGCTGAATTGCAATATCAAGTTTCGGGTTTGAACCCGCCTGATACATACCGACATCAATCAAATCCTTGTTTTCGCGGTAAAGTGCAAGGATTTTTCTCATTTTGCTTGCGGCTTCCTGATGTTCTTTATCGGTTATTGTGGTAAAAAGCCTTGAAATCGACCCCAGAGTATCAATTGCGGGGTAGTGGTTCTGCTCCGCCACCTTTCTTGATAAGAAAATGTGCCCGTCTACAATACCGCGCACAATATCCACAATCGGGTCTGTGATGTCGTCCCCTTCCATAAGAACAGTGTAAAGTGCCGTAATAGAGCCTTTTTCAGAATTTCCCGTGCGCTCCAAAGCACGCTGGAGCCAGCTGAATATTGAAGGCGGATATCCTTTCATGGTAGGCGGCTCACCGAGTGACAGTCCTACTTCACGCCCTGCCATAGCGCACCTTGTCACGGTATCTGTCATTAAAAATACTTTTTTGCCCTTATCTCTGAAATATTCGCAGACCGATGTTGCCGCAAGCAGGCATTTCATACGGATTAGAGGGGGAAGGTCGCCCGTTGCGCACACTACCACAGACCTTTTCATACCCTCTGGCCCGAGAGAATCTTCCATAAATTCTTTAACTTCACGTCCGCGTTCTCCAATCAGCGCCATAACGTTTACATCCGCTTCCGAATTTCTTGCAATCATACCAAGAGTAGTACTTTTACCTACTCCCGAACCTGCAAAAAGCCCCATGCGCTGTCCTGTGCCCATTGTAAGAAGAGAATCAATCGCCCTGATACCTGTAGAAAGCGAATCTTTAATAATCGGACGGCTGAACGCATCCGGAACGGAGCCGTTTATATTAACATATTCAGCATTTGTAATATCCAGAGGACGCCCGTCCATAGGCTCTCCGAGAGGGTTTATAAGGCGCCCCAATAAAAAATCACCCACAGGAAGCATAATAGGCCCGCCGGTGCTTTCAACAAGGCTGCCCTGACCTATACCCTCGCCGTCATAAAGCAAAAGAAGCTGTGCAACATCGCCCTTAAAGGCTTGAACTTCCGCCGCTTTTTTTTCACCCGTATAAGTTTGAATATAGCATAAATCACCGATTTTAAGCCCGGGTAGCTTTACATCCACCGTAAGCCCTAAAAGCTTTGATACCACCCCTTTATATTCATAAAGTTTTGTGTTTTCAAGAATATTTAAGGCGCGCGTTTTTGTATTTTGGATTTTTAATTCGATATTTTCATCCATAAAAACATTATAATGATTTTCCCCTCTGCAGGCAAAAAGGTTAAATTCCCATTTTTAAAGGATTTAAAAACAGAGATATTATTATAAGATAATTTTCGGGTAAGCCCTGAAAGCTCGCTTTCCCTGTCCAAACAACATAACTGCAGTATGAAAGTTGGAAAGGGGGTGAGAAACAATGATAATTAGTGAAAAAGCGCTAATAATAATTTTATTAATTATCTTAGCGCTCAAACTATTAATATCATAGGGCTTTTAAATGGGATGTTACAGCATCCCTGCCCTTTATATTTTTATTATAAACGAGTTTTTATATTTTTCAAGAAGGGGGATTATCAAAATCAAAAAGCTCTTTTAGGCTTATATCAAGAGCATTTGCAATGTCTATTATTGTATCAAAAGAGGGCTTTGAATATGCAATTTCAATTTTACCCATATGATTAATACCTATGTCAATATTATCTGCAAGATTTTCTTGTGTTAGTCCTTTCAGTTTTCTATACTTTTTAATGTTTAAGGCTAGTTTTTTATATACATCCTCATTCATACGTATAGTTTATACGTAAAATTTTGTTAACTTTACGTTATAATAAACCGTAAATGCTATAATTAAAGAAAATAGGTCTTAGCCATGAAAAATAAAATCAGCCATACAAATTTAGATGATTTTATATTAGAGCAAATTGAAGGCACAAAAGCACTGAATGCTTTATTTGAAAAAATACACGGAATTACAAACAATCCTGAAATAAAAGCTCTTTCAAACCTTGGCATAAAATTTTGCAAAGAACTTCACACCGACTGTAAACAATTTGAAAAAGTTTTGAGTTCAATAAAAAAGATATTAAAGCAATTCTTTCAAGATACCGATAAGAGCTAATTTTACATGGAAATAACTTAATCCGCCCTGCATATAAACAGCATAAGGAGGACGGCAGGGCCCGTCAGCCGATAATTCAATCGTAGAGCCTTCTATAAAGCTTCCGCCTGCCATAATAAGCTTATCTTCATACCCGGGAACCCCGTCAGGAATTGGTGTCAGATAGCTTTCAACAGGTGAATATTTCTGCAATGCGCGGCAAAAAGCCTCCTGCGCCTCCTGTTTTTCAAATTTTATGGTTTGAATTAAATCACACCTTGTGCAATCTGATAGCGGATGGGTTTTAAAACCGACATTTTCAAACACTTTAGCCGCAAGAATTGCCCCTTTAACAGCGTATGAAACAACGGCAGGAGCCATAAAAAACCCCTGCAGCATAACGCGCGTCTGGTTAAACATTGCGCCGCCTTCCGTTCCTATGCCGGGTGCTGTCAGCCTTCTTGCGCACATTTCAATTAAATCTTTTCTGCCTGCAAGGTATCCGCCTGCTTCAACTATGCCGCCGCCCGGATTTTTAATAAGGCTTCCTGCAATTAAATCCGCTCCGACATCCGTCGGTTCAAGCTTTTGTGTAAATTCGCCGTAACAATTATCTACAAAGCAGACGGTTTTGGGGTTTACGCTTTTTACAATTTTTATAATTCTTTCAATATCTTCAACGGTTAAAGAATTTCTGAGGCTATAACCCCTTGAACGCTGGATTGTAACCATTTTTGTATCGGGTTTAATATATTTCGGGATAGCTTCAAAATCAACGTCTAAATCATTCAAAAGCGGGATTTCATCATATTTTACACCCATGGCTTTGAGGGAACAATTGTAAAATTCGTGGTTTTCGTTTTTTCCTATAATTTCATCAAGTGTATCATAAGGTGCGCCTGCAATTGAAACAAGCCTGTCATTTGGCCTTAAAACGCCAAAAAGCGCACAGGCAATGGTATGTGTGCCCGAAACAAAGTGCGGACGCACAATTGCGGCTTCGCAATTAAATGTATCTTTAAAAACATTATCCAGAGCCTCGCGGCCAAGATCGTCGTGCCCGTAGCCCGTTACCGTATAAAAATGTTCTTCTCCGATTTTATTTTTTTGAAAAGCCTTTAATACTTTTAGCTGATTATATTCTGCGATTTCATCAGTTTTTTTAAAAAGATGAAAGACAGCATTTTCCGCCTCTTCAACGATTTTTCTTGCCTGAATGGTGCGGGCATCTTTTATATCATTTTCCAAAACTTCCATTATTCTTCCTTTTCAGCCCCTTAATTTTTAAGGCGTGTCTGTTTAGTCTTTTTTTACAAATTGGCCTTTTCCTGCGTGGCATACGGGACATTTATAATCTTCGGGCAAACTTTCAAAAGGTGTGCCTGCTGCTATTTCGTTATCAGGGTCGCCTTCTTCAGGGTCATAAACATATCCGCATAAAAGGCAAACGTATTTTTCCATTTTTTATCTCCTTAATATTTTACAATAAAAATATTGCGGGAAATATTTATAAAATCATCCGCCTGTTTGGTATTAGCAAATAATGGACTTTTTGTGTATAATGGACTTATGAACGATTTTTTGAAAGAAAAAATCAGTTATTATAAATTATTGTTAACATTCTTTGTTACCGCGCTTTATGGTATTACAGGATGGTATTTTAATAAAAACTTTAGCATAAGCAATGCAATGACAACGTTGTTAATATTGACATTTATTGGTATGCTGATATCAATGAGTGTTATAGTACATAAAATAAGATATTATACAAATAAACTTGAGGATGAAGATTAATGTTACAAAATTTAGCTTACATAATAGTTGCTCTGTCAATAATTGCATTTTGTATTATTCTGGTTTTTGAACCCGGAGATTTTAAACCAAAAACTGAAAAAAAATAATATGATTTTTTAATTAAAAATCCCGCAATCAATTTTGCGGGATTTTTATAATTTTTTATTTTTATGAACAGCCTGAATAGCCGCAATTTAAACAGATGAAGCAGCCTTCCGCCATTTTAATTGAATTTCCGCATTCAGGACACACAACGGTTTTTATTTCAACCCCGTGTTCATCGATTTCGGTTTTTTCAATCTTTAATTCTTTGTGTTCTTTTTGTTCGGGTTTTGTTTCAACTGCAGCTTCAGTCTTTTTATCATCTTTTTTGCCTTCAATAAGCATAGGCTGAGAATATCTTGAATTATTTCTGTATACGGTAATGCCTTTTAAGTCGTTCTTATAGGCAAGAATGTATGCTTCCGCCACATCTTCCATGGTTGCATCTTCTTCAAAATTCACCGTTTTTGAAACAGCATTATCTGTATGCAATTGGAATGCCGCCTGCATCATAACGTGAGATTTCGGAGAAATATCATGCGCCGTTACAAAGATTTCTTTAGTTTTTTCATCAATACCATCGATATGAGCAACAGAGCCTGTTTTTGAAATTTCGCCCATAAGTTCATCAGAATAGATGCCTTTTTCAATTGCATAATTTTTGAAATTAGGGTTTACTTCATACATTTCGGTATTATCCATAATGTTTCTTTTGAAAACAAGTCCGAATAGAGGTTCAACACCGCCTGAAGCTCCTGCAATCATTGAAATTGTACCTGTCGGGGCGATACATGTTGTGGTTGCGTTTCTGATACCATAGTTTGCAATTTCGGTATCGAGTTCTGCCCACATTTCATCAGTAATAAGCCCTGCTGATTTTCCTTTGTATTTTTCTGACAAATAATTTCCTCTGTCATAAACAGAACCTGCAAAGTTATTGAATTTACCGCGTTTTTTAGATAATTCAATACTTTCAACTTTTGAATGGTAATCAATAAATTCCATTACCTGTCTGCCAAGTTTACATCCTTCTTCTGAATTATATGAAACACCCATTTTCATAAGCATATCAGCCCAGCCCATAACACCGAGGCCGATTTTTCTGTTGTCTTGAACCATTTGTGCAATTTTTGGAAGCGGATAATTGTTTGCAACAATAACGTTATCAAGGAAATGAATTGCAAGTCTTGAAATTTCAGCAAGTTTATCCCAGTTAATTGAAGGATTACCGTTACTGTTAGTTTCAACCATTTTGCCAAGGTTGATTGAACCGAGGTTGCAGGCTTCATAAGGAAGAAGCGGAACTTCTCCGCAGGGGTTTGTAGATTCAATATCGCCAACAAGAGGTGTCGGGTTATCTTTATTCATTTTATCAATAAATATTACACCCGGCTCACCTGAGCTCCATGCGCCTTTTACAATTAAATTAAAGATTTCCCTTGCTTTTAATTTTTGAACAACAGCTTTAGTATTAGGATGAATTAATTCATAATCATCATCGCGTTCAAGCGCATCCATAAATTTATCTGTTATGGCAACGGATATATTAAAATTATTTAACTTTGTTAAATCGCTTTTACAATTGATAAATTCTAAAATATCGGGGTGATCTATTCTTAAAATGCCCATATTGGCGCCGCGTCTTGTACCGCCCTGTTTAACGGCTTCGGTTGCAGCGTTAAATACTTCCATAAAGCTTACGGGGCCTGAAGATACACCCATTGTTGAGTGAACTACATCATTTTTGGGTCTTAATCTTGAGAAAGAAAAACCGGTTCCGCCTCCTGATTTATGAATTAAAGCGGTATTTTTAACCGTTTCAAAAATTCCTTCAAGACTATCTTCCACAGGGAGTACAAAACAGGCGCTTAATTGACCGAGTTCTCTTCCTGCATTCATTAAAGTAGGGGAATTTGGCATAAAATAAGCATCTGCTATCATATCAAAAAATTGTTTTTTAGTTTTTTGAATTTCAGATTCATCAACCCCGAATGTTTTATCGGCATCAGCAATTGTAAATGCCACGCGCTCAAATAACTCTTTTGGCGTTTCTGTTACATTGCCTTTGATATCTCTTTTTAAATATCTTTTTTCCAATACTTTTTTTGCGTTTTCGGATAGTTTAATTTCGTTGTTTTCTTTCAGAGTATTCACTCGTTTTGCCTCCCCAGTTTAAAAATAAGTAATTTATGACATTATAACAAAAACCGTTTTTAAAAACCCTTTTGTTAATAATTTTTGTTAAAGAATATTAATATATTAAAAAACCTTAAAACAACTTAATACACATGGTTTTTCGCATTTCAAAGAAAATATTCATGCCCGAAATTAAAAACACATGTAGAATAAAAACCGTATTATTTTAGGGTAGAAAAATTAAACATGAATATTGTCTATTTTGAGGCAGAAAAATATTACAGGTTTGCTTTCGATTATTTTCATTATGAGAATAATTTAAAACTTGCATACAAATATATTAATAAAGCGCTTAAAAGCAGCAAAAATCATTTTAAAAGCCTTATGCTCAAAGGAGAAATTCTTTTAGAAAAAAGAAACATTGAAAGAGCGCTTAAAAATTTTAAAAAGGCAAATAAAATAAACCCTGAAAACCCTGCGGGACTTTTCTTTGAAGCAAAAGCATACAATCTTTTGGATGAATATAAAAAGGCTCTGGATATTGTTGATGAAATTTTAAATAAAAAAATAAACAATGCTGAATTTTTATCAGAATGCTACAGATTAAAAATAGATATTTTAATGAATCTTAATCAGTACGGGAAGGCTGAAAAAATCCTTAAAAACCTTAATAATAAATTAACTTCAACAGATATTTACGATCTGGAAGAAAATTTTTATAAAACTGTGGAAAACAAGAAATATTTTGAACAAAATACTAAAAACAGAATATTGCATATAAATTTTTAAAAAATATCTCAACCGTTTAATCGCTTTTAAAATATAAAAAAATATGGTTAAATAGAATTATAGTTTGTCAGAATTAGAAATTGTGAGATTAAAGATAATGAAAAAAGGTTTTACACTTGTTGAGGTATTTTTAACTTTGGCTGTTATAGGAGTTATTGCGGCAATAACAATTCCTACAATGATACACGAGACAAATAAAAAACACACAATTGAACAGCTTAAAAAATCAGCAGCTACTTTAAATCAGGCTATATACAATTCAACGATAACAAGCGGTACAATAAACACCTGGACATGGCAGACGGAATCCGGTATTGAAAATATCCTTCAAAATACAATTATGCCCAGGTTAAGTGTAGGGTATATATGCAACGGGGAAGTTACTCCGAGCAGACAGTGTTCTTATGCTGTAAAAGGACTTGACGGTTCTGATTTAGAAATAAATAGTATGTTTAAAGCGAAAACAAGAGTTCTTTTAAATGACGGTTCTCTTGTTGCATTTACTGATGCTAATTCATTTTTGAGTGAAGATGACGGCAGCGGCGATAGCGGCGATGATGATACGGTTGATAAACCTACCGGAAGCAGCTGTAATTGGGGCGGTGATTTGAAAGCTCTTTGCGGTGTATTTATGGTGGATGTAAACGGCAATAAAAAACCCAATATGGTCGGGAAAGATATATTTTATTACGGTCTTTATTTTTCAGGCTCTGTTCTTCCCTATGGTGTAAATGAAGGGGATGAATTTATTGAAGAAAATTGTACAGCCGGTTCTAACGGCAAAACCTGTGCCGCAAAAATTACACAAAACAGCTGGGATGTATGTTATTCAAACTGTGACGGAAGCCCGTATCCCGTAAGATTTTAATAATATTTTAAATAAATCTTTGTATCAAAAATATTTATGGTATTCTAAAAGTTAATGGAAAATACTATAGATAAAATATTTGATGAAATAAAAAGGGCTGAAAAAATCCTTATAATATCCCATGTTAACCCTGACGGGGACACATTGGGGTCAATGTGCGCCTTAAAATTATTTATAGGGAATAAAGCCGATACCCTTGTTCAAACACCGGCATCATCAGGCGTTCCTGAAACTTATAAGTTTCTGCCTGAAATAAATTCAAGCAAAAATCTTGATAATGTGCAAAATATTTATGATCTTGTCATAGCTATGGATGTTGCTTCAATAGACAGAATGGTTGAATCCGCAAGGCAGATATTTGATAATGCCAAAATGACAATTAATATTGATCACCATAAAACAAATAAAGGCTATGCGAAGCTGAATTATATTAAAGGAGACGCATCCAGCGCGGGTGAAGTTCTATATAATATTTTTAAAAGCCGTAATATTGAAATTACAAAAGATATGGCAGATTGCCTTTATGTTTCGATTTTAACCGATACAGGAGGGTTCCGTTATGAAAATACAAAATCTGAAACTCTTGAAATTGCTGCGGATTTAATAAAACTCGGTGTGGATAATGCCGATATTACCAAAAGATGTTACAACAAAAAAGCCAAAAATATGGTGCTTTTTCAAGCTTCAATTATTTCAAAAGCAAAATTTCTTTTTAATGACAGGGTTGCAGCCGCTCTTATTGATGAGAATGATTTTGAAAAATTTAATGCAAACAATGAATATACGGAAGGCATTGCAGAAGCTTTGAGAACAATAAAAACCGTTGAAATCTCCGCTGTTTTAAAAGAAAACGGAAATACGGCAACAAAAGTAAGTTTAAGAAGTGATAATGTTGATGTATGCGAGATTGTGAAAAAATTTAACGGAGGAGGCCACATTCATGCTGCAGGGTGCACAATCAAAAAACCGTTAAATGCAGCTTATGAACTTCTGGTGTGTGAGATTAAAAGATGTTTAAACTTGTAAAAGAATATTTTTTAAACCTCGTGGACAGCATAATCCATGAAGATTTTCCGAATGCTGCGGCAGAAATGGCGTACATGCTTGTTATAGGTATTTTTCCCTTTATGCTTTTTTTAACGGCGGTATTCGGGTGGCTTGGCAAACAATTTTTTATGACAAAACTGCTTGCGGCGCTTTCAGCTATAGCTCCCGCAGATGTTATAAGATTAATAAATTCGGTATTAAAAGAAGTTACATTATTTCAAAACGGAGGACTTGTCGGTATTGTAGGGTTTTTTGTGACATTGTTTCTGGCATCCAATGCTATTGCCGTTATTATAAAAGGCTTGAACCGCGCAAATAAGGTTCAAGAAAACCGGACATTTATCCGCGTAAGACTTCTTTCAATTTTAATGGTTTTTGTAGATACATTTTTTCTTTTTATCTCAATAAACCTTGTTATCTTTGGCAAGGTAATTCTATATGTAATTTCTCCCTATCTGCATCTGCCTGATGAATTTATTAATACAATTTTAATTTTAAGGTGGCCTGTTGCATTTATTTTACTGTTTATTCTTGCAATGATAAATTATTATGTACTTCCTGCGAGAGATTTTTCGCTTAAAAGAAAAAGTATCGTCCCCGGTGCTTTATTTTTCTGTGTATTCTGGCTTTTGGGAAGCTGGCTTTTTTCATTATATGTAAATGAACTCGGTACATATAATAAGGTATACGGAACAATCGGAACCTTTGCAATTTTGATGGTGTGGCTTTATTACACCTCTATTATTATGTTAATCGGGGGAGAAATTAATAATCAAACTCTTGATAAGCTTACAAACAATAAGGAAAAAGAGCCTCCCAATTTTAAACTGCATACACCATGGGACAGTACTCAAAGCCCCTGATTTGTATCTTTACAAATTGTAAAAATTGTCATAAAATTGTTGAATGGTTGATTTGAATGCAGATTATGAAGTAATGAGCTACAGTGTCGGCGATACAAAAGCCGGTACAAAAATGGGCAAGCTTCAATTAAGAAATATCGGTGAAAATTCTGTTCTGAATTGTATTTTATGGGAAGAAACCCTTAACAGATTAGATCCTAAGCTTTTTAGGACGGGAAATGTTGTAAAAATTACGGGCGCCAGCTTTAACGAAAAATTTAATAACTGCCTTGTAAGCAATATGGAGCTTATTAAGGAAGCGGCTCTCGGGCTGGATGAAAATACAAGAGAAGAGCGCTTTAAAAGCATTTTAAACACTGTTGAAGAATTTAAAAACGAAGAATTGAAAAAATTTGTTAAAGATACTCTTCTTAAAAACGAAGAATTAATTAAAATTTCTCCCGCGGCAAAAGCGATGCACCATAATTATTTAGGCGGATTAATCCAGCATATTTTTGAATGTGTTGAATTTGCAAAAAGCATTTACCCTGTTATGTTTAAGAAAATCAATAAAGATATTTTGTATGCAGCCTGTATTCTGCATGATATCGGGAAAATATTTGAATATAAAATTGATTTTGAGACAGGATTTGTTGAATATAATGAAGAATTTAAAAAAGACTGGATAAGCCATTCTCAATACGGCTTTACCCTTTGTATGTCAAACAATCAACCCCAGATTGCAAAAATGATAGCAGCCCATCACGGCAGAGCGGATTGGGGTGCTATGGTTGATTTAGGGGAAAAAGATTTAGAGAATTATTATTATATAGTTCACCACATTGATGATTTATCCGCAAAATTCGGAAAAATCTATATCAGCGATTTAAAATAATATCAGAGGAATTTTTAAATGAAAAAAATAGTTATATTGTTTGCATTTTTGCTGTTTACAGCATTTTATACCGGAGCATCTTTTGCTTATCAAATAAAAGCGGATGCCCAGACAAAAAGAATACCTGCAGGAACAAAATTACAGCTTGAAGCGGCGAACACCGTTACAACAGAAACCTTGCGAAAAGGGGACATGTTCAGTTCATATCTAACGCAGGATATCTATACAGACGGTTTGGTTGTTCTTCCGAAAGGAACTCTTGTAAGAGGCAATACCGCTAATGTCATCCGCAAAAAAAGATTATCAAAATCCGCAGTTTTATATTTAAACTTTGACCATGTTGTTGCGCCAAACGGTAAACAGCTGCCTATAAGAGCCGGAATAAGCGCTAATCTTAAGCTGACGAATGATGGTGGTATAGGCGGCGGCGGATATAAAGAAGCCTTTCTCGAAAATGCTGATAAATCAGGAAATATAATTAAAAAAAGCGTGGACTGGGGTGTAAATTCAGGTGAGGAACTGTTTAAAGGCGGTAAATATCTTGTAACTCCTTTTGCTGCAATAGGAGGAACTCTTGCAGGAGGAGGTTATCTTCTTTGTGACAGCATTGCAGATATTTTCAGACAAGGCAATGCCGCAGTTATCAAAAAAGGGCAAAGGTTTGAAATTATGCTTATTGAGCCTTTAGATGTTCCTGTATATTAAATTTATGGATGAAACTTTATATAAAATAAAAGATATTTTATTAAAAAATAATCTTAAATTATCAGCCGCAGAATCTTGTACAGGCGGACTTATAAGCTCTTATCTCACAGATATTGACGGTGCTTCGAATTTTATTGAGCAAAATTTTGTAACTTATGCTCCTTCTGCAAAAGAAAAATTTTTAAATGTAAATCCCGAAACAATTAAAAATTATGGTGTTGTAAGCAAAGAAACCGCATATGAAATGACAGAGGGGCTTTTTCAATATGCTGATTGCGCTATTGCAACAACGGGATATGCCGGCACTTCCGATGATATCAATAATCCTGCGGGAACCGTTTATATAGGTTTGGGGATAAAAAACGGTAATATTATAAAAACCGTAAAATATAATTCAAAATTTAAGGAAAGATGTACAATTAAACAAGATTTTGCAAAAACCGCACTTAAAGAATTTTTAATATTTTTAAATGACAATATTAAATAATACAAACATGTAAATTTAATTTTTCTTCAAATTACTTAATCATTTTCCTTACACAACAAAATGTAGTAGAATATTTACCAAGGAAAAAGTGATTTTTAGTTTATGAGTATTAAGAAAAATAAAAACCAGTTAATAATATCAGTTTTAGTGGGTCTTGCAATTTTTATAATAACTTACCTTTTTGTTGTGGAACAGTATGAAAAAAATGCAAAACAGGAAGAATTAATAAAAAAACTGACACAAAGCGCCGAAATATATGCAATGAATCCTGAAAATACAACATTTTATGTTGTTGCAAAAAGGGATTTACCCAAAGACTATGTTATTAAAGAAGAAGATATTGAAATGAAATATCTTGAAATGAAAATAAACGGCGCCTGTACAAACAGCAAACTTGCAATAGGTGCTAAAACCTCTGTCGAAACAAAAAAGGGCAGACCGATTATTTTAAAAGATATAGTTGCAAAGGAAGACCCTGCAAGCGGAGATGAACCAAAACCCGGGTTTAGAGCGGTTGCTGCAACTGTTGCAGCCAATAAAATTCCGCCTTTTGTAAAAGATAATACCTATCTTGATGTTTATACGGCACAGAGCACTTTTCAAGCATCAAATGTCAGAGTTTTAAAAGTTGCGGATACAACAAACAAGGCAAATAAGCTTATTATTTTTGAAATAAAAGAAGAAGATGTAGGCCCTTTTATAAACGGTATGACCACAGATAAACTTATTCCCGTTCAAAAAAATTCAAACGATGAAACGGAATATTCTTTTTCATATGATCCTTTTAAATATTCTTCATATGTGGTGACAAATGAAGAACTTGAAAAAGAAGCAAAAGCAAGCGAAACCGTAAGCGAGCCCGTAAATGAACAAACCTACACAGTTCCTGCGGTAAACACGGCTCCCCGCCAAAAAAATATTGAAACGGTTGAAATAATTCAGGGAAGTGTTGTAAAAACAGTGGATTTTTAAAATGAAAAATATTTTTAAACTTACAATTTTAATATTTTTAATAGCACAGGTGCAAAATGCTTTTGCCGAATTTAGAGATGTTGATACCGGTGCTATTGCAGGCGATATTCCGATTGTAAATTCAACCCAGGCAAAATCTTCCGTTTCACAGAATACAATTTCCGATAACAATAAAAAACTTTACGGTATGGTTGGAAAATCTCAGATTTTGAATTTTGATACGGGAATTAAAAGAGTTTCCATAGCAGATCCAAACGTTGCCGACGTTGTTGTGGTTTCTCCGAAACAATTAATTATTAACGGTAAAAAAACAGGTTCTACAAGTTTAATTTTCTGGGGTAAAAATTCAGATTCTCCCGTATTTTATAACCTTGTTGTACAGCAGGATGCAGACAGTTTTCTTGAAGCTGTTAATATGATAGCTCCAAATGAAGATATTACGATAATTTTCAATAACAACGGCGCGGTTATGAGCGGGTTTATAAGCTCCGCTTCAATTAAAGACCAGATTCAAAATCTTGCAAAAGCATATGAGGTAAATCTGACTGATTTAACGGAAAGCCCTGCAAAACAGGTGCAGCTTGAGGTTCGTGTAACAGAAGTTTCAAAGAACTTTACAAAAGATTTAGGAGTGCAGTTTGGTATAGGTAAAGATGCTAAAAGTTTAAGCGAATATTTATCAAGCTTAATTGCAGGGAACCCTCTTACAAAATTAAATCAGGTTTTTTCAAACAACGGATTTAATTATTACCTTTACAATCAATCAAGCAAAATTTCTATGGCAATAAGCGCTGCCGAAACCAAAGGAGATATAAAAATTCTTGCGGAACCGAAACTTCTTGCCGTAAATAATGAAGAAGCAAGTTTTAACGTAGGTAATGAAGTTCCTATCCCATCAGAAATCGGAGATTACGGTAATGTTTCATATAAATTTAAAGATACAGGGGTTATTTTAAAATTTAAACCCACAATTATGGAAAAAACAGGAAGAGTAAGATTAAAACTAAGCCCTGAGGTATCTGAAATCGACCGTTCAGCGGGAATTGTAACAGGGGATAGAACGCAGGTTCCCGGGTTTAAAACAAGAAAAGTTGATACCACGGTTGAGCTTATGGATGGAGAAACCCTTATTATTGCAGGACTTTTAACCAATACTTCCACAAAAAGCAAGACCCAGGTGCCGGTTTTGGGGAATATTCCTGTGTTGGGTGTATTGTTTAGAAATTCAAATGATGTTACAAATGATTCAGAGCTTGTTATATTTATCACACCAAAAATTGTAGATAATATGACGCAAATAGATAATATTTAAGGTAAAAACCTATGGGAATAAAGATAGATACCGTTATAATAGATCCTGAAAATAATTCCAGAGAAATTATTTTAAATTATCTTGCCCGCATTGAAGATATAAACGTAACTCAAGAATTTAATGATGTCCTTACCGCGATGAATTTCATAACGGAAAGCAGACCCCATTTAATTATTGTGGATATTTCCCAGAAAACTCAAATGGCGCTTGATATAATTGTTAAAATATCAAATTCCCTGAAAAATTCTAAAATTATAGTGCTTTCTTATGATATGAGTCCTGAAACCGTTATTAAGGCGCTAAGGGCCGGTGCAAGAGAATTTCTTACAAAACCTTTAATTGAAAACGATTTTGTTACAGCCGTTGAAAAATTAAAAGATTTAATCTTAGGAAATATTAACGATACAACAAAATGCAAAGTTATAACAACATTTTCAAATAAAGGCGGCATAGGCAAAACAGCAATTGCAACAAATTTAGCGGTAGAAATTGCCAATATGACAAAAGAAAGAGTTGCCCTTGTTGATTTAAATATGCAAATGGGCGATGTAACAACATTTTTGGATTTAAATCCTTCTTTTGATACATCATATGTTATCAACAATCTGGAACGTATTGACGAGGGGTTTTTACTCTCTACTCTTGAAAAATATGGAAATTCAAGTCTTTATGTGCTTGCCGATCCTCCGGATTTAGAACAGGCGGAAGTTATTACATCAGAAAACATTACAACGCTTATAAATGTTTTAAGAAATGTATTTTCTTATATCATTATTGATACAACGGCAAGTTTTGACAGTAAAACGATTACCGCTCTTGATAATTCAGACCTTGTACTTTTAATTTCAATTATAAATCTTCCTTCCGTTAGAAACTGCCAGAGATGCTTTGATTTATTTAAGCGTCTCGGGTATACAAAAGACAAAATTAAAATCATTATAAACCGTTATATGGAAAATGATGAAATCAAGGTGGAAGATGTTGAAGATGTTCTCGGGCATCCTGTATATTTTAAAATACCGAATAACTATTTCACCATAATAAACGCCATAAATAAAGGTCTGCCTGTTTGTGAAATTAATCCGCATTCTAATATTGCAAAAAGCTTTAAAGAACTTGCGGCGCTGTTATCCGATAATTTCACATATGCAAATACCCAAAAACCGCAGAAGCGTGAAAAAAGCTTTAAACTTCTTGATATTTTTAAGAAAAAGGAGAATAGTTAATTGTCACTCAAAGATAGATTAAATTCCACACAAAATAATCAGCCGGTTAAAAAAAATGATAATAATGTTATTTCAAATATTGCACCTTTAAGTGAAGAATTTTCATCTTTAAAGGAAAAACTTCATTCTCTTTTAATTGAAAAAGTAAATTCAACTCCGAGCTGGTCAACTTATAATGATAACGAACAAAAAGACCTTATACGCCAGTTTATAGAAGGCCAATTGAATACAAATTTCCGTTCGGTTCCTTTGAATAAAACCGAGCGCGATAAATTAATAAAAGAAATTATTCAGGAAGCAAAGGGCTTCGGGCCTTTAGACCCTCTTTTAGAAGACCCTACAATAAGTGATATTCTTGTTAACGGGGCAAAAAACATCTATGTTGAAAAAAACGGCAAGCTTTATAAAACATCCATCGTTTTTAAAGATAATAACCACCTGAAGAATATCATTGAAAGAATTGTAAGCAAAATCGGCAGAAGAATTGATGAAAAGTCTCCGATGGTGGATGCAAGGCTTGCAGACGGTTCACGTGTAAATGCTATAATCCCGCCCCTTGCGCTGGATGGTCCTTCTCTTTCAATCAGAAGATTTAAAGCGGATGCAGGAACTATGGAAAGTCTTTTAAAATGGGGCTCAATAAGCAAGGAAATGGCGGAAGTGCTTGAAGCTGCCGTTGCCGCACGCTGTAATATTGTAATTTCAGGAGGAACGGGTGCCGGCAAAACCACTCTTTTAAACAGTTTATCCGCTAAAATCCCGCCGGGAGAAAGAATTATCACTATTGAAGATTCAGCCGAGCTTTCTTTACAACAGGAACACATTGTAAGACTTGAAACCCGTCCTGCCAATATTGAAGGCGAAGGTGCAATTACGGCAAGGGATTTGGTTATAAACACTCTTCGTATGCGCCCTGACAGAATAATTATCGGTGAATGCCGCGGAGCTGAAACCCTTGATATGCTTCAAGCTATGAATACAGGCCATGACGGTTCTTTAACAACACTTCATGCCAATTCTCCGCGCGATGCCCTGTCCCGTCTTGAAACCATGGTTATGTATTCAGGCATTGACCTGCCCGAGCGCAACATCAAAAACCAGATAGCATCAGCCATAAATATAATTATTCAGGTTTCAAGACTTCAAGACGGTTCAAGAAAAGTTACAAAGGTTTCCGAAATCGTCGGTATGGAAGAAAACACTATTTCCATGCAGGATATTTTTAAATGGGAACAAACCGGCATGGGGAATAAAGTTGTTATGGGAATGCATGTTTCAACAGGAGTGCGTCCTAAATTTGCGGAAAAAATTAAAGCCAGAGGAATTGAAATTAATAATCAATATTTTGATAAAAATCACCGCCACACCTATTTAACAAGAAATACTCAGGCAAACACTCTTCAAAATGAAGAAATTAACCCGAGACTCCGCGCTGCAGAGGCACAGCAGAAGAAAATGACCCATGCGGATCTTGATATATTAAAAAGGCTCAAAAGATGATAATGCCCTTGCTGGTTTCAATAATACTAGGCTTTTTATGCTTTATATTTGTTGCAAATTTATATAAGGTGCGTATTCCAAGAGCACCTGAAATAGAAAAGCGTCTTGAAAATATTAAAAAAAGCGGCAGCGAACAGGATGGCAGAATACCTGCGGATTTTATCACAATCGGAAACGATTTTAAATTTGGTTTTTTAGGAAAATATTTAAAAAACTTCAAGCCCGCAGAATTTTTGAAAGATCAGCTTTACTATGCAGGGCTTGATATTCAGGTGGATGTATTCATCTTAATTTCAGCGCTCTGTGCATTTCCTTTCTTTTTAATAGCGGCTTTTACTACACCATATTGTGCTCTATTGGGTATTTTTGCGGCAAGCATTCCTTTTGTTGCCGTAAAATTTTTAATAATGAAAAGAACAAATCTTTTTACACAACAGTTTCCTGAAGCTCTTGATTTATTATCAAGCTCTTTAAGAGCGGGGCATTCTTTATACAGTGCATTTGATGTGATAGTTAAAGAAATGCCTTCTCCCATTAATCAGGTTTTTAAAAATACCGTAGATGAAATTGCTTTCGGTATTGATACAAAAGATGCAATTTTATCTTTAACAAAAACCATGCCGTTCAGTATGGATTTAAAATTTTTTACAACAGCAGTACTTCTTCAAAGAGAGGTAGGGGGAAATTTAGCAAGAATTCTGGACGGTCTTTCCGTTACAATAAGAGAACGGTTTAAAATGCTCGGGCAATTAAGGGCTCAAACCGCCCAGTCAAAATTTTCAGGAATAATCTTAACCCTTGTTCCTCCTTTAATTGCAGTTGTTCTATTTTTTATATCCCCCGGATATATGGACCCTCTTTTGCATACGCAGCAGGGAAATATAGCTCTTTTAACTGCAATAGGCATGGTAATTTTAGGGATTTATTGCATAACAAAAATTCTCTCAATTGAAATATAGGAAAACTAAATGAATTATCTTGTAATACCTTTAATATTCGCTCTCTGGGCAGCATATATAACTTTTATCATTCTTGAGAAAGAAGACAGTTTTTTAAAAACAAGACTAAAAAGCGCCGGAAAAAAATATAAAACAAGCTCAAAACAATTTTTTGATAATGTTCTTGAAATATTAAAACCTTTTACCGCAGGAAATATTAAGGATGTAAATTTTAAAAACAAAATCAAGGAACTTTTAGTCAGAGTCGGCGCTCCGTCATCCGAGGATGATATTTTGGATTTTGAAAACAGAAGACTCATGGTTGTTTTAATTGTGTCAATGCTTTGTATTATTTTTCTTGTAATCTATAAATTAAATACCATTGTTCTGGGTTTGAGCATTGTTGCAATATATTTTGCGTATAAGTATCCTGAAATGAGGATAAAAAAGCTTATAAAATCAAGAGAAAAGGATTTTAATAAGAATTTTCCGGATGCAATTGATATGCTGTCTGTTTGTGTGGAGGCGGGGCTTGGTTTAGACAGCGCAATAGAACGTGTAGGACGTGAATTTAAATCATTTTCCCCTACAATAGGGTATGAATTTATAAGGCTTTCTCAAGATGTAGCATCAGGTATACCGCGTCATGACGCGCTTAAAAACCTTACAAGAAGGATACGCTGCAAGGATTTGCAATCCTTTGTTGCGCTTTTGCTTCAATCGGAAACTATGGGAACAAGCGTTGTTCAGCCGCTATCCGTTTATTGTGATACTTTAAGAAGCAGAAAAAAACAGAGAGTGGAAGAACTTGTGCAGACTTCATCGGCTAAAATGACAATTCCTATGGTTTTATTTTTGCTTCCCGCGATGTTTATCGTTATTTTGTATCCTTCAATCATTAAGCTTCTTGAAGCGCTAAAAACAATGTAAAAATTATGAATAAATTTTATAAAAAAATGATGAAAAGATGTTTACTCCTTGCAAAAAAAGGGCAGGGTGCCGTTTCTCCCAATCCTATGGTGGGGTGTGTTATTGCGGATGATGACGGGAATATTTTAACGGAAGGATATCATCAAAAATTCGGTGGAAACCACGCTGAAAGGAATGCAATTCTTAATTGCGGTAAAAATTTAAAAGGCTCAACTCTTTTTGTTAATCTTGAACCGTGCTCGCATTTCGGGAAAACTCCGCCATGTGCTGATTTAATAATAGAAAGCAGAATTAAAAAAGTTGTTTGTGCAATGAAAGATCCTAATCCTGTTGTATCGGGGGGCGGTATTAAAAAACTTCAAAATGCAGGAATTGAAGTAATAACAGGGGTTTTAGAAGATGAAGCAAAAGAATTAAACAAGGTTTTTATAAAAAATATCATGCAAAAAAAACCTTATATTATGATTAAAACGGCAATTACGATGGATTCGAAAATTGCCCTTCAAAACGGAAAATCAAAATGGATAACGGATGATTATTCAAGAAATCTTGTTCATAAAATGAGAGGCGAATATCAGGCCATAATGACAGGTTCAGGAACTGTTTTAGCTGATAATCCCAATTTAACCGCAAGGATTAAAGGTGCTAAAAATCCTATAAGAATTATTATGGATAAAAAAGGAGTAATTCCGCTTGAATACAATGTTTTTAAGAATAATACGGAAAAGATAATTATTATTACCAATTCAAAAAATAAATATCCTGAACACATTCAAAAAATTAATTTTGAAGGGTATGACAGTCTTTTTAAGACACTTTATTCTCTCGGTATATATAATGTGCTTGTTGAAGGCGGGTGCGGCTTAAATTCAAGCATAATGGATTCAGGCGAAGCGGATGAAATTTCAATATTTATGGCACCGAAAATTTTCGGCGGGGGTAAGTCTTTTATAGACGGATTTTTCTTTAATTCGCCTGATGACTGTATACAATTAAAGGATTTAAACGCTAAAAAATTAAAAAATGATATTTTAATTACGGGGAAATTCCTGTATGATAAAGAAAAATCCTTATAAAAGAAAAGAGGAAATTTAATGAAAATTCTTGTTTTAAATGGTCCGAATTTAAATTTGCTTGGTACAAGAGAACCTGAAATATACGGTACCGTAACACTTTTGGATATTGAAAAAGAAATACTTGAATATTCTAAATCTTTTAGCGGGGTTGAAATTGAGTTTTTTCAATCAAACCATGAAGGAGAAATTGTGGATAAAATTCAATCCGCAAAAGAGCTTTATAACGGTATAATCATTAATCCTGCAGCTTATACGCATACATCCGTTGCAATAGCTGATGCAATTAAGGCTGTAAATATTCCAACCGTTGAAATTCACCTTTCAAATATCAATGCCAGAGAAGATTTCAGAAAAAAATCAATAACTGCCCTTTCCTGCATAGGTCAGATTTCAGGTTTTGGCAAAAACGGCTATCTTGCAGGGCTTTTTTGTCTTGTTAAATACTTGGAAAATTAATATACAGGCTTTTTTATGAAAAAAGAAGCGCGGTTTTTGCAAATTATATCAAATACTCTTGAGGATTCATCATATCTCGGGGATGATTGTGCATATCTTCGGGAATGCGGTCTTGTTGTGTCTTCTGATTCGCTTGTTGAAGGTGTGCATTTTGATTTAAATACAATTTCGCCTTATGTCCTCGGTAAAAAAGCTCTTCTTGTAAATATCAGCGATATTTTATCATCCGGTGCAAAACCTGAATATTTAACCGTTTCGCTTTCAGGTGCGTTAAATGAAGATTTTATTAAAGATTTTTATACGGGTGCGGATGAAATCTGTCAAAAATACGGGCTTAAAATAATCGGGGGCGATTTAACAGGCGGAGATAAAATCACGGCCGCAATAACCGTTTTCGGAAATACAAAAAACAGAAACATATCATCAAGAAAAAATGCAAAACCGGGATATATCGTGCTTCTTGCGGGATACCACGGGTCAAGTGCCGCAGGGTTTAAAATTTTAAACGGTATTTTTGAATGTACGGATGAAAACAGAGAATACTTTATAAAAAGCCACATAGAGCCCGAGCTTTACCCTGAAATAAGCGACATTATCGCTAAAAACTGCAAACAGCCTTACGCTATGATGGATACATCCGACGGGCTTTATGACGGGATGAAAAAAATCTCCGAGGCCTCAGGCACAGGTTTTAGCATAGAATTTGATAAAATTTTAAAGAAAAATGATGATTTTAATGATGTTTTATTTGGCGGAGAAGACTATGGGCTTTTGATATGTCTTGAAAAATCAGATTTTGAAAAGATTTTCCCGCTTTTAGACGGTAAAAATATCAGCGTTATAGGAAAAATAACGGAAGATAAAATTTTAATTGACGGCAGAGAATTAACGGAAGATTTAAGCTATGAACACTTTTGACAAAATTACCGCAATTATAACGGCGGGCGGAGTTTCAAACAGATTCGGCTCAAACAAGCTGCTTGAGCCTTTAAAGAACGGGAAATCAGTAATAATTACCGCTATTGAAAAATTTCTTCCTTTTTGCGATGAAATAATAATTCCTTGCCATGATGATGTTAAAGAACATATTGAAAAATTTACAGCCTGCAATAAAATAAAATTTGCACCTTTTGGAGAAACCCGCCAGAAATCAATATTTAACGGGCTTTTAACCTGTAAAGATGCAGGAGGATGTGATATTGTTTTAATCCATGACGGCGCAAGGCCTTTTATAGAACCTGAAACGATTAAAGAAACAATTGAAAAATTAAAAGAATATAAAGGTGTATGTGTCGGAGTTTATGCAACGGATACAATAAAAATAATGGATGAAACAGGCAAAATAATAAAAACTATAGACAGAAATACCGTATTTTGCGCGCAAACTCCGCAGGGGTTTGATTTTGAAACAATTTTTGATGCTCATAAAAAATTGCAAGATAAAAATTTTACGGACGATTCAAGCATGCTAGAATATCTCGGGGTTGAAGTATATGCTCTACAAGGCACCCGCACAAACAAAAAGATAACATTCAGGGAAGATTTAATTTAAAAAAGCCATATTTGAAGGGGTTTTCGAGCCTATTCAAACTAAATAACATCTGCTTCCATGCCGGATAAAAATTTACCCGCAGGTTCAAAATCAGGATTAATTGAAAGACAATGCTTCATATCAGCCTGTGCAAGCGCTTTATCACCGTTTGCCATATCTGATAATCCTTTAAAATAGTAATAATTGTAATTATAATTATTTACAAAAGATATCATATGCAGAAAGTTTTCCATGGGTTTTTGTTTTTTATTTTCGTTTAAATATGCAAGATAAGCACTCTGCGCGCTTTCAAACAACAAATTTTCAGCAAGTGCTTTTAGTAAATATTCTCTTTTTAAAGCCTTATTGTTTTTTAAAATTGTAACGGAAGCCATATAATATTCATAAAAAAGACTTTTTTTGCCTGCTAAAAGCTCTATTTGCTTTTCAATTTTTGCTATGGTTTTTTCGCTTCCCTGTATCTTTTTATAACAGAATATTAGCTTCATTTGTGTTAAAATATTGTTTTTATCTAATTTTGAAGCCTTTTTATAATATTCAACAGCTTTTAGATTATCTCCTTCAAGATAAGCTATATCTCCAAGCCCCGTAAGGGTAGGCGCATAATTTTTATTTAAATTAAAACTTTGCAGAAGGTTTTTCTTTGCAAGCTCGTCTTTTCCTGTGTTTAACTGGCTCTGTGCCTGCAATGTTAAGATTTTATAATTATTCTTATTGAAATTTAATATATTCTGGCACTCGTTAATTACTTTATAATAATCTCCTTTAAGGTAATTAATGTTAATTAAATGAAATTTTTTATCATTTTCGTTATTTGTAAGGCTTGCAAGCACATTTTCTTTTTCTATTAAAAATTTTGTACTGTATTCAGGTGTTATAACTTCTGAATTTTCATATTTTTCCAAAAATTTATATGCTTCTTTGTGTTTGCCCGAATTATTTAAAACCTTTATTTTATAGCATAAATAAGCAGGATTATCGGGATTTCTTTTAATGGCTTCATCAATAAACATTAAAGCCTGCTGATACTGTCTTGATTCTAAAAGAGCCTGTGCCATAATAAAATTTGCATAATCTGATTTTTCAAGCAGGGTTGATTTTTTGCTTAAATCAAAGGCTATTTCTTCAGGTGTATTATCAAAATAAATTGATGAATAAGCTTTTGCAAGATATATTTCTTCCTGCTTATCAAGAGGATATGTATCTTTATGGCTCTTTTTTAAATTATCAATCTGGCTTTGAAAATATGTCTGGTTTTTAACTTTTGCAAGCCCCACATCTCCAAGGGTAAAAAACCCTATTTCATACATACTGTTTGCAAATATTAAAAGCGAAATATCATTTTCAATTTCAGATAATATTTTTAAATAATCGTTATATGCTACAGAAACATTTCCCTGATTAAACCTTTTTGTAGTATCGATATAATCTTGTCTTTGACGTGCTTTTTCGTCTAAATTTTCATAATTATTAGCAAGGTTTGTGTCTAAATTTAAAAAGCTGTCTACAACCGTGCTTAAATTAAAAGAAATTGTAGTTTCCTGTGCTTTGGGCTTGTTATTTACGGCAGGACGCACAGGCTCAATCCCCAGAACCCTTTCTTCTTCAGAACCTGAACTTACAGGAAAAGCTCCTGCGCAAAAGGCAGCTTCCTGAGCGAACAAAAATGCGCACAGTAAGGTTGAGCAGACTGCTTTTTTGCTTATATATTTTTTATTAAGTTTTTTATTTTTTTTATTCATCCTTGTTTTCTTCAACGTTATCGTTGTAGTATTTTAAAAATGTTGAAATAAACCTGTCTTCTTCCGATGTATGTTCTCTTTCATTGTGATTAACAATCAGGTTATAAAGATTCAGAAGATTATAATTACTTAATACTATTTTATCATTATCTTCAAGTTTTTTGCTATCGGTTATCATAACATTTATTATTTTATCAGTTTCAATTGATAAGAATGTATCTACCATTCTGCTGTCAAAATGGGTGCCCGAATCTTTTATTAAAATGTCAATTGCTTTTTCAATAGGCATTTTAGACCTGTAATGTCTTTTTGATGTTATGGCATCAAATACATCGGATACGGCTAAAATTCTTCCGCCTAAAGGAATATTGTTTCCTGAAAGTTTTCTGTAATATCCGCTGCCGTCAAATTTTTCATGGTGAGATGCTGCAATGCGTGCTATATCTTCATATTCTTTTGAAAAATAAATCCTTGAAAGTATGTCATAGGTAATTTTAACGTGTTCTTGAATATGTTTATATTCATCATCCGTTAATTTACCTTCTTTTTGGAGAACGGAATCTCTAATGCCGATTTTTCCTATATCATGCAGCAAAGATGCCTGTCTTATTACTTCTTTTTGCTTATCATCAAAATTTAATTTATCGCAGATAAGCATAGTGTACATTGTAACCCTTTTTGAATGGCCTGAGGTTATTTTATCTCTGGCATCAATAGAGGCTGATAATGTATCTACAAAGCTTGATAATAAAAGCTTTTGCTCTTCGATAAATTGTTTTTGTTTATTGAATAATGTTGCATTTTCAAGCGCAATACCTGCGGATGATCCTATTGCAATCAATAAATCTTCATCTTTTTCCGTGAAGTATCCGTCTTTTTTGTTTAAAACCTGAAATACGCCCACAATCTGGTGGCTTAAATTTCTAATCGGCATACAAAGGATTGATTTTGTAACATAGCCTGATTTTTTATCAATCTCTTTATTAAACCTTTTATCTTTATATGCTTCTTTAATATTAACCGTTTCGCCGGTTGTTGCAACATGTCCTGCAAGGCCGAGGCTTGAATCAAACCTTATTTCTTTTGTATTCATCCCGAGTGCAACCTTAGACCACAATTCTTTTTTCTCTTCATCAAGAAGGAAAACCGTACATCTGTCCGCATCAAGCGCCAGTTTTATTTCCTGCGCTATTATTGTTAAAAGATTATCAAGGTTTGTTTCAAGCGCAATGGTTCTTCCCACTTTTAAAAGCGCAATGAGCGGGTCTTCACCGTGGTGTTCGGGGATGAAGCTCGGCTTTTCGGATGAAATTATCTTTTTTTGCTGTAATTTTTTAATTTTATCTTCAAAGCCTGAAATTTTTTCATTAAAATCAAAGTCAAATTCATCAGAAACAATGATGTTTAAAGCCCTGTTTATTAATTCCAGAGAAACATCATAATTTCCCTCTTCAAATTCAATCAATCCCGTAAAAAAATTATTGATTTTTTGTGCGGGATATGAAGCTGATGACATTGCAAGATATTTTGCATCGTTTAAAATTGCAAGTGTTTTATAATAATTTAATTTATGGAGTTTATAATTTAAATAAGCAAACAAAGACATTGAAAAAGATACTAAATCAAAGGCTTTAATTGCGATTGCAGTTTTTCTTAAATTATCAATATCAACAAGATTTATCTTTTTATTATCTTCCACAACCGTATTAAAAAGGGAAATTAATCTTTCTTTTAATTCGGCATAGTCTTTATTTTCCAAACTTTTTATATTATTTAACAAAATAACCCTTCCTTTACAAAAAGATTATACTATATTTTCAGGAAAATAAACTAAACCATATTGCGGATATTTATTTAACTCTCGTTAATTTTTCTGTGAATTTTTCTAAATCTTCACATTTTTTCTCGAGTTCTTTACATATTTTTATACCTATTTCAGAAAGCAGAATTGTTTTTCTGTTAATTTCCATTTCATAAATTTGTGCAAATAAAACTTCCGCTTCACAGGCGCAGGAGGATATATCCACCCTTATTTCATCCAGAGATTTATGTTCAGCGTTCATAAATTCTACCTTTTTGCATATAAAAACTTTGCCCGAATGAATATTTTATGATACTATTCGGGTGATATGGCTAATATTTAACTATATTTTTATTATACGCAATTGAGTAAAATTTGTCAAGTACAATTGAGTAATTTTTATTTGGTGGTTTCATATGTATAAAGAAAACTTGAAAAAAATCAGAAAAAGATTGGGTCTATCGATGGCAAAATTCGCTATTGAGCTGGAAATGTCATCAAGTACACTCACAGGGTATGAACGTGGAACGCGTACACCCTCAATTCTTTTATGTACTCAATTGCGTAAAAAACTTAATGTCAATCTCAACTGGTTTGTTTCAGGCGAAGGTGAAATGTTTAATCGTGAAATTACCGATTATGAAAAGACCAAAGCCGATATTCTTTCGGAAGTGAAAGCTATGTTAAAAACCGAAGGTGTTATTAAATAATTCCTATCACCTTCTGCCATACAATCATTGCCGAATTTAAAATCTTATCTTTTAAGATTTTCTCTCCATAAAATATTTTACAAACAGGACACGGGATTCCCCCGGTCAAAGTTCAACCAAGAAGTTCAAAATTAAACAGCCGACGCGAATTTTTAACGGTCCTTTATTGTAAAATATTTTATTTCAAGAAAATAACAGCCTTTAATCTTGTAATGTTTACATCTCCTCTGTCATTGCGAGCGACCAACGGGAGCCCTCCAAGAGAACCCATTTTGCACGAAATTAAATTTCGGCAAAAGGAGGCGTGGCAATCCAGATTTTTATCTTCATAATAATCCTTAATAATAAAGATTTATAGCAGTTTGGCAACACTCATATAATTTCTAAGGTTCACTTTTTATTGTTTGAGAACTCGTTAGCGCTTTCAGCTGATAAGCGCGCTAACTCAAACACTCTCACATTTATGTTCACCAAGAAATTATTATTCGCTTATGCTTAATGCTATAAATCTTTATTATTAAGGATTAACAGCTTTTAACCATGTAATGTTTACATTCCCTTTGTCATTGCGAGAAGCGAAGTGACGAAGCAATCCAGAAAAACAAGCAGTTAGATTGCCGCAGTCGTTTCACTCCTTTGCAATGACAAAAATTAAAACAGATATTGCAAAATTTTTATAAAATAAAAGGAAAGGAATTTTTATAGTATAATGTTTTTTAACAAGGTTGAACCGGCAATTTATTGAGGGGAAACCGGAGGTTTATTAAATGAAAATTATTGCGCAGAATCTTATCAAAATTTACGGCGACAGATCGGTTGTAAATGATGTATCTTTTGAGGTTAATAAAGGGGAAGTGGTAGGGCTTTTAGGGCCAAACGGCGCCGGAAAAACAACCACATTCTATATGATAGTAGGGCTTGTTAAAGCAAATTCAGGTACGGTAAGCCTTTTAAATAAAGAAACAAATGAAACCATTAATATGACAAAAATGCCTATGAATGAAAGGGCAAAACTCGGCGTGGGGTATCTTCCGCAGGAAGCTTCGATATTCAGGAAACTTTCGGTTGAAGATAATTTAAAACTGGTTCTTGAATTGAATGATAAACTTGATAAAAAACAGAAAAAAGAAAAGCTTGAAGAACTTTTGGAAGAATTTGGCATGACACGCCACAGAAAATCAAGCGCAGTATCGCTTTCAGGCGGTGAGAGAAGAAGGGTGGAAATAGCCCGCGCACTTGCCGCTACTCCGCATTTTATCCTTTTGGACGAGCCTTTTACAGGGATTGACCCTATTGCAATCGGGGATATTAAAGAAAATATTTATAAACTGGCACGTGAAAAAGGTCTCGGGGTGTTAATTACAGACCACAATCCGAAAGCAACTCTTTCTATTACGGATAGAGCCTATGTAATTTTTGACGGCAAAATTAAAATTCAGGGTAAAAGTAAAGAAGTAGCCGAAGACCCTGTTGCAAAAGAGTTTTACCTTGGTAAAGACTTCACTTTATAAGGAAAATTAAGTGTTTAAAATCAGCATATTTGATAAATTTATATTTAAACAGGTTTTAAAAGCAACGCTTGTGTGCCTTTTGCTGTTTATAATCGTGTGGATTGCGCCTGAAACACTTGTTAAAATTATTAAGAAAATATTTACCCACGCGTGGACTATAATGGAGGGGCTTAAATACCTTGTTTATGAACTGCCGAAAGTTCTCGGAAAAGCAATTCCTGTAGGTATTTTGCTCGGCACGCTTTTTACTTTTGATAAACTTTCAAAAGATTCAGAGCTCAGCATTTTAAGGGGCATCGGACTTTCATTCAGCAGAATTATGGCGCCCGTACTGGTTTTTAGCTTATTTCTTTCCGTTTTATGTTTTTATGTAAGCGATAAAATGATTCCCTACGCCTCAAAAGCAACGGGCGAAGGAGCGCATTTTAACAAGCATTTTGTATACCTTCAAAAAGATAAAAATCAAATTCCGACACGCGGCATTATCATTTCAAATTTTATGACGGATGGGATTAAAAATCTTATTGTTATTAATTTTGCAAACGAAAAATATGACGATGCAATGACATTTAAAAGCATTGTCTTTGCACCGTATGCTCTTTTAAAGGATGATTATTGGCTTTTGCCCGAGGCTAAAGAGTATAAAATCAATAAAAACGGAGTTTATACCGATATCGATGATATTAAAAATTATAAAATTCTTGAAGGAAAACTTGCAAAAGATGTCTATACAATGATTTTAAACTCCACTAAAAGGGACAGATTTTTTACAACAAAAGAATTGAAAGAATATAAAGATATTCTTAAAAAACAGGATTTTACCGATGAATATAATTTTATTCTGACGAAATATTATCAAAGATATCTGCATCCTTTAACCTGTATATTATTTGCCGCAATAGGCTGTCTGCTCGGGTTTTCACCGCCAAGAAGCCAGAGGCTTATAGGTTTTACCATAGCTGTAGGGATGATTTTTGCTTATTACATAACGCTGCCGTTTTTTGATTTAATGGCGCAAAAAAGCGTTATGCCGCCATTTTTAGCCGCGGCATTTCCCATAGCTGCATTTATCGTTTCAATATTTATTATTAAGAAAGTTAAGGACCTGTAATATATGTTTAAAAAATTAATATTTGCAATATTTATATTCATAATAGCGCAAAACCTTTCAGGAGTTGCGTTTTCAAAGACTGCTGAAGATGAAATTTCAATGATTCATAATACTCCGGGTGTTTATATTTTTAAATTAAATACAAAAAAAATCGGAGATAAAGTAAAGCCTTATGTGGCTGAAAAGCTTACTACCGCTTCCGATATTTATAAAAATAATGATAATTTTGCTCTCGTTTTAAACGGCGGATTTTTTGATATTTTAACAGGAGATGCTGTTTCATATGTTACAATCGACGGAAAAGTAGCGGAGACGCCTTTTTCCAATATGAAATTAATTCAAAATGCCGGCAAAGCCAATAGATTGGAAGGAATTTTAAACCGTGCGGAATTTAGAATTTTAGAAAATGACAGAGGAAATCTTTCTTTTGATATTGATAATCACTTTGCAACAGTGCCCGAAGGCAAGACCATAAAACATTCTATTCAAGGCGGGCCTATGATTTACCCGGTTATGAATCTTGAAAAAGAAAGTTTTGTTGTAATGGAAAATAACAAAGTAAAACTTCAGGCGGCAGATGTCTTAAAACGAAGAGAAAGAACAGTTTTAGCCTTGAAAAGCGAGATTTTATATTTCATAATCTTTACAAATCAAAACAAGGTGAGTATGGCAGAAATCAGAGATTTTTGTAAAAAAATGAAGTTTGACAAAGCAATGGCACTTGACGGCGGAGCTTCAACTTCTGTAAACTTTAAAGATACGGAAATTTTTTCAAGTTTCGGTTCTCAAAGAAGGGTGAAATCTTTTCTCGTAGTTGAAAAATAGCCATATAATGCAGGCCAAAAAGCCTTATATAACAAGAATACAATTAAAATGGAGAAAATAATAAAATGGATGAAAATAAAATAAACGAAACACCGGAAAATACCGAAAATAAAGCAACAGAGCCTGCAAAAAAAGATGAAAACCCGAATAAAATCACATTTTTTGAAATTTTTATTCTGATTTTGCTTATAATTTGTATCGGGCTTTATATTTCACCGAATTTTTTACTTAAGGCAGAAAACAGGAAAAATGCCCTTGTACAAACAAATGCAAGTATTTTCACTTCAAAAGCATTAAGCGAATTTTCAATAAATTCAAAGGTAAAAGCTTCCGTCGTTTCAAAAAAACTGGTTGAAGAATTAAACGCCGTAAATAAAAATCCATTCTCTAAAAAAGCCTCCGCCTACTGTATCATAGACAAATGCGAGCATAATGGCAGCGTAAAAATTTCACCGGATGACAAAATAAACTCCATAACGGTTGAAGCATACACAAATGATAACATTCTGCTTGTAAGAACGGTTATTCAGCCGCCCTCTTTTGTTACTTACACAAGGGATTTAACCTCTCTTGAAAAACAGAATAAAAAAAGAAAGAAATAAGATGAACTCTGAAATAAATTTGGAATATAAGGTACAATACGCTGATACAGACGCATACGGGGTAGTGTGGCATGGAACATACCTGAGGTGGATGGAAGCGGGGCGTGTTGAATGGCTTTTTAATAACGGGGTTCGAATTGATGAACTGGCGCGGGATTTCGGGATTGTTATGCCCGTTGTAGATATTAACATAAAATACAAATTTCCCGCAAAACTCTTGAATAATGTTGTTGTTAGTACTATTGTAAAAGAGCACAGCGCGGCAAGTGTTACATTTTATCAGGTTGTAAAAATTAAAGAAACCGGCAAAATCTGCACTATAGCTGAGGTACGGGCAACTGCCATCGATAAAAACGGAAAAGTAATCCGTGATTTAGCAGGGCTTATAGGACTAAAACCCGAAAATCCTGAAAATACCGATAAACAGGTGCTTAAACATTAATAAAAAGTTTAAAAACCCTATATACAAATACTTTTAAGGAACAGAAATTATATGTTAAACGCTATAAATCAATATTTTACGGAACTCGGCACAATAGGATTAGCTCTAAATTCTTGTATAGAAAGCTTTTTCCTTGTTCCGCCGCCTGATTTTTTATTGATTGCAATGGATTTAAAAGCCCCGCAAAGCGCCTTATACTTTGCTTTTGTATGCACCATAGCATCTGCAATAGGCGGTGCTATAGGATACTTCATAGGCAGATTTGGCGGGAGACCCGTATTTAACTGGCTATTCGGGCTTATCAGCAAAAACGGAAACCGCAGAGCCGCTGATCAGTTTGAAAAAGTGGAGACTCTTTATAATAAATACGGTCCGCAAGCCGTATTCTTTGCGGCTTTTACGCCAATTCCTTATAAGGTTTTTACAATTGCAAGCGGCATTTTGAATATGAATTTTTGGGCCTTTATGGCTGCATCCGTTGTGGGACGCGGCATGCGCTTTTTCATTGTAAGTGCGGTGCTGATGATTTTCGGCGAAAAAATTAAAGACCATATTGAGTTTGTAATTGTGGGCGCAACCGCTGTTATTATTGCGTTTTTCTACCTTTTATACAAAAAAAGGAATGCTCTTTCAAAAGTTGAAAGCAATCGCACAATTATGGAAAATGCAATGGTTAATCTTGTTGAAACAGAATCTGCGAGTGAGGAAACAGCAGTTAAATAATTTGCTGATATCTCTATAATTCAATAAATTCAATGCTTTCAGGTAACACTGTTTTATTTTTGTACACGATATTTTTATCGGATGAATTGTAAAATACGCCAAAAGTATTGTTATCAGAGGGTTTTAATCCGTAAAAAATCAAATTTTCAGGCAGATTCAATAATTTTTTTGAACGCGGCAGATTAAAATCTCCTAAAATCCCCACTGCAGGCTGATAAAAGACCTCTGCATCTTGTTGAATTGAAGCTATATCAGGGTTTAAGACAACAGCAAAATTTAAGGTGTGAAATCCTAAACATTGCAAATCCGGAGCTTCAATCGGCGGACCTGCGGGGATAAATCTGGCAGGATTTTTCGGTTCCGAAATCCGCCCCGTACCGCGGATTAGAGTGATTTTTAATTCATTTTTATAAATTTCATATTCACTCAAACCGAGTGTTAAAACGCCCAAATTCTGCGCCATTACCCATTTTTGCATTGGGTAAGAATTTGTTTTTACTTCTATTTTAGGCTTTGCTGGCATATTATCGCTTAAAAGCCAATTATAATCGTGTTTTCTTTGAATATATCCTGCGGCATCCTCCGCAAATGTAGATTCTATAGGCTTTTTCACTTTCAGGCACGCTTGAATTTTTCTGTTTTTCTTATTATTATTGAATTTAGCCTCAAATTCAAAAAATCTGCCTGTATTTGTAAGCGAAACATCAAGCTTAAAATTGTGCTCAAAAATAAGCCTTAAAACAGCTCTAATCGGGCCTTTTTCAATAACTTTAGCATCTAAAAGCTTGAGCTCTGCAGGTTTTCCCACAGGTGCACAGTTATAAGAATCCCCGATATCTTTTGTATCAAGAATTTTGAGCGCATCGGTAAATTTTTCACCCGTCTTTTTATCAACAAAATTTACGCTTAATCTGCCGTTTTTACGTGTTAAATTCAATTCCAGAAAGGAATTAGAGATTTTATTTTCCGTTATTTCAAGTGATGACTCAATTTTAACATTTTCAACTTGGTTAAAAGAAAACGGAGGCAAGGAGTTTACCTCTATTAGATATTCATAAGCAGGCAAATACTGTTCCGTAACGGGGATTTGCCTTGTATCGTAAAGGATTTCATCTGAAAAGGCCCTGAATTTCCTTATCAATTGCGCATTTTGCATCTTAAAATCAGTTATAATCCTTGCTGTACCTGAATATTCATAATTTGAAAAATTAAACACACCGATTTTTGAACGTGAACTTTTACCGTTTAAATTTCCGTCAATGTCTGAAACCCCTGCTGTATCAGCATTTTTAAGGTATAAACGCTTAAAATCCCTTATTAACCTATGTTTTATCCCGTCAGTTATGGCTTTTACCTTATCAAATCTGGATTGCACGCATTTATGCACTTCATCAATCGAACAGCCGTAAATTGAATCATGGGCGTGGTTTTTTAGAAGTGTTTTAACGGCATAATCCAGTGATGGTGTATAATTTCCGCCATTTTGAAACTCTTTTTTCATAAAATAATTAAAAGGTTCGACAATTCTGAATAAATCCCACTGAAGTTTAGCATTATCAACCTTTTGCGGAATTCTTGAAGAATAAACCCCCGGCAGAATGTAGGTTTCAGAGTTATCTAAAAGCTCACCATCCATTGAAAGCTTTGTATAATCAGCGTTTTGAACGTATTCAAACGGATTTGAAAGCTTAATTTCGTAATTTTTTAAATATTTGTTTACATTCTTAATAATAGCGGAAGAATTTTTTAAAACAGCCAGATGATCCGCCCCGACAGGCAAAAGTACCTTACCTGAAGAATTTTTTGCAATTCTGTCTAAAATATTTTCCAGATTATCTGCGGTTTTTTGCCATTCTTCTTTTTGAATATCCTCTAAATCCTTGTTACACAAAGGATGCAGGGCATCCATAAAATATCCGTAAACAAGTTTTGTTGTATTTATACCGTTTATTTGAAAATCATTATCCTCTAAAGCCGGAACCCCGCGCCATGCAAGGGCATACGGGATATTAAAAGATTTTAAAATTTTAAAAATACTTTTAGAATGTCCGAAAGTATCGGGAAGATACCCTATAAACTCTTTACTGCCAAGAGTTTTAGCGCTTTTAATTCCTAAATTTAGATTTCTGATTAAAGAAATGCCGTTAACAAGAAAATTATCCGCGCTTACAAAAAACGGCCCGATATCCAGCTTTCCCTTCTCTATCAAGGCTTTTACCGTATCAAGTTTTTCGGGGCGGAATTTTAAATAATCTTCAAGCGCACAGGTTTGCCCGTCAAAGTAAAAATAAGGCGCAGAGCCGGTTTCAAGCTCATAAAGAATTTCATCAAAAACTTCAAGCAGCCTTAAATTGAATTCTTCTTTTGTTCTGTACCATTCTCTGTCCCAGTGGGTGTGAAGATAAGCTATAACCTGTTTTTTAGCCATTTTTATCCTTAAAAATCTGCAAAGTTTTGTTTCTTTTTTGTTACAATATATCATATTTTAACATATTCAACATATAATTTTCCATTTTTTGGATGAACTTAAAAAGACAAAAATCCCATATACTAATATCGATAAGGTAATTAATCCCCATAAAGTTATGAATAAAAAGCTTATAAAACGCATTGAGATTGAAATCTTAAACTGTAAAAAACAATTAACGGAACTTGGCCCCTATATAGATTCAAACGCTTCTATGGCAGAGGCATACAACAGGACTCTTATCAAAAAAGCAATACTTGTAGATAAGTATAAAAAATTAAGCGAGCCGCACCCTGCACTAAAGAAGGTTATAAACCTTTTAAAATTCAAGAAAAGCAAGCTTATATGCGATTATTTCCGCCATTAATTTATTAATGAAATCTAATTAAATCTCGTAAAAGCAAATAAAAAGGACCGTTTTGCGGTCCTTAAAATTTTGTAAGTATCCTCGTGTGGTAGTAAAATTTGGTAAGCAAGTTTAAGGCCTGTTACCGCTGCCTTTTCTCTCTTTTTCTCTCTTTGTTCGGGGTGGTAAATTTTGTTTTGTGGTTTGTGGTTTTCTCTTTTTCTTCTCTCGTTTTAGTGGTTTGTTTTTCTTTTGTGGTTTGGTTTTTGGTGGTTTCTAATTTCTCTCTCGTACTTATATAAAGTATTTGCTGCAAAAAATATTGCTTTTTTATATACTTTTTACTTAAAATATTGTAATAAAAAGTAATAAAAGTTTACAATATACCCCTAAAACTCAATAATAGCTTGAAAAAATTTAAGAGACAGTTTGATGACATTTTTCGGGTTTTACAACATTAAATGTTTTATTTTCCGTTATCTCGCATCTTGCGGCTTTAATTTTGTCTTTAATTTCAGAATCAAGGCTGGTGCCGCCTACAAGTCTGTCAATAAATGCGTTATTTAAGCGTACAGCTTTTGGCAGAGCACCGATTTCATCCAAGATATCTTTAATTTGAACAAAATCGTATGAAAAAGTTTTTTTGCAATTATAGGTTAAAATTTCGCCTGAATTTGAAACGATATCTTTGCCGCCTTTTTCAAAATAAACCTTAAAAATTGAACGTAAATCCTGAATTTCAGACTGCATAACGCTAATTGCCTGCTGAAGCCTTAAATATCTTTCAAAAAGGTATTCAATATTATTCAGCTGGCTCAACTGCCATTCATATTTTTGAAAATATAATTCTTTTAATTTGGGATAACAGAGCGCTAAGCCCTCAGCATCGGCAAATGCTCTGTGACGGGTTGAGAAATCAACATTGAAAGTATTCATTAAAGATTCTAAACCGCAGGATTCAAGCTGGGGATAAACTTCTTTAAACATAATCTGCGTATCTATATGATGATTTTCTAAAGGTTTATTATAAAGCCTTTTTGAGGTTCTGTTTAAAAAACTGAAATCAAAAATTGCATTATGTGCAACAATAGGATAATTCCCTATAAATTCAAAAATTTTAGGGAAAATTTCTTCCTCAACAGGGGCGTCAACCAGCATTTCTTCCGTGATACCGTGAATTGCCTCGGATGATTTTCTTATATGCTGTTTAGCGTTAATCAGGGTTTCAAATTTTTCCGTTATTTTACCGTTAACAAGCTTTACCGCGCCAAATTCTATAATTTTTTCTTTTGTATAGTCAAGCCCTGTAGTTTCAACGTCTAAAACAATTTCTATTTCATTTTTCTTCGGCATCCGAAATTCCCCATATATTTAAAATTTGATATAAACCACGCCACTACCTATCGAAAATAAAAAACAAAACCTGCAATTAAAATATCTCCTCCGAATTTTAAAATACCCGCCTGCATCTGCCCTGTGCTGCTATGTTTCCATCCTGACACGGTGGGGCAGTACATTCGCCATCTTAAAAAACGGCATCAACAATATTTTAATATTCAATTTTATTTTTTATGCCCTCACGGTAGGCTCTGCACCCGGCATATGCTTCCGGTCAAGAGTTTGCAACACCCCGTGGAGCGTGGTTACAAATATTGTAACATAAATAAGATTAGAATATTATCATTTTGCAAAACAATACATTGTTATAGATTTTATGGTAACTGCAGTTATATTTAAGGTGCAATTTGTTATACCAATTCCGATTGTATTTTTAGTTTAAACCGATTTTTTATGTTAAAATAAAAATATGTTTAAAAGCACACGTCAGGAATTTTGCATAAAAACCTGTCCCGTTGAAGATATTGCGGGTTTAGAAAACACTTTAAATTCTATGTCAAAACAGGGGTGGGATTTATACTCTCTTCATGAAGGCGAAACGGACAACAAGGTTGTTTACAATATTATCTTTATGAAGGAAGTTGAATTTTCAAAAGATGAAAGTGAATTTGAAGATATTCAGGGGTATAAAACCAAAATGGAGCGTATGCTCTATTCAAAAGAAGAACCCTATGAATTGTGTTTAAATTTTCAAAGAAAAATCAGAGAAAAAAGGGAGCGGATTGAAGATTTAAAACATTTTTTAGAATCTGCAAAACCGGATGAAAGAGAAGTTTTAAACGAAGAAATTGCAAAAGAAGTAAACGACCTTAATAATTTAAAAAAACAGTTAAAAAGCCTTCTTGCCCCTTCAAAAATGGCAAATTCTCTAGGCGAAGAAAGACTTTCTATACATTTATCCGAAGAAATTTATTCATTAAATAATCCGTCTAAAAACGGTACAAATATTCTTGCTGAAACCGTAAAAGTAAGGCAGGAATTAACAAATGAAGTAGGATATATTATTCCTAAAGTGTTATTTTTGGAAAACCCCGAATTAAACGAATACACATTTACCATCAATATCCATTCTATTCCTGTTGCACAGGCACAGGCATATCCTGATCATATTATGTATTTTTGTGATGAATTAAACTTAAAAAAATATCCGAAAAATTCAATTAAAACGGTAGATTTTATCACGGGAAGAAAAATTGTCTGGATAGAAGAAAACGAAGCGAAAGATTTCTGGGCAAAAGGGTTAAACCCTTGCGAATACATTGCACAGTATTTAAAATATTTTGCAATTAAGTGTGTAAATGAAATATTCAACTATAATGACCTGAACCGTTATATTGAAATTGTAAGCGAGAATAACGCGCTTTTAATTGATAATATTTTGGGCGAATTTATTTCATTATCGGAATTAAAATACCTTTTCTGTTCTTTAATAAGAGAAAGAGTGAGCGTTAAAGATTTAATTTATATTTTTGAAAAAATTAATGATTTTGCAGATGACGCTTCAAAAGCAAATTTACTTGATAAATTAAGGGTTTCTCTATCCCGCCAGATTTGCTGGTCTTTAAGCAATGATGATAAAGAAATATCAGGGTATGAAGTAAATGATAAAGTTATAGAAATGCTTGAAGCACAGTCTGATTCGGCAGACGGCGAAACGGGAATTGTAAAAATTGACGGAGTAAAATTTGAACAATTCACAAAAACCATTGAAAAAATATCCGCTAAAAAAGAAGGGGATAAAGACATTGTGCTTGTTGCACCGCAACATTTAAGGCATATGCTCTTTGTGCTTGTATCCGAATTATATACGGATATTCCCGTGATTTGTCTTGAAGAGGTTACTCCCGAATTTGAATTGAAGATACTGGGAAGCATATAGTTTTATTTTATATGTTTGAATATGAAAAATTAATCTCTGCCATTGTAAACAGCAGGCGGAAGCGCAGTAATCTAAGAGAATTCTGATTTCTTTTTTAGATTGCCGCGGTCGTTAATACTCCCTCGCAATGACAAATATTAATATTATTGATGCATAATATCAATATTACAGAGCTTTTGTATTTTGATTGTGTTTATTGTAATATGATTAAAAATCTAATTAAAAGGAGCAAATAAATTATGGGTATTATGGAAGGCAAAAAAGGCATTATATTCGGTGTTTCGAATAAATTCGGGATAGCTAATGCCATAGCGGAGCAAATTCATAAAGAAGGCGGTGAAATCGCTTTTACCTATGCAAATGAAGCAATGGAAAAAAGGGTAAAACCAATCGCAGAAGAAATGAACGCTAAAATGTGCGTAGAATGCGATGTTACAAAAGATGAAGATGTTAAAAAAGTTTTTGAACAGTATGCAAAAACATATGATTCTCTTGATTTTGTAGTGCATGCGGTTGCTTTTGCAAATAAAGATGATTTAATGGGTGAATTTTATACAACATCTAAAGAAGGCTGGGACCTTGCAATGCATGTAAGCGCTTATTCTTTGCTTACAATTTCAAAATACGCTAAACCCCAGATGGAAACATCAGGCGGCGGTTCAATTTTAGCCTTAACATACCTCGGCGCTACAAAAGTGGTTGCAAATTATAATATTATGGGTGTTGCAAAAGCTGCGCTTGAATCTTCCATGAGATTTATTTCTTATGACCTTGGAAAATACAATATCAGATGCAACTGTCTTTCTGCAGGACCTGTTAAAACTCTTGCCGCTAAAGGTATTTCAGGTTTTGACAGAATGCTTAAAGCAAATATTTTAAAAGCGCCTTTAAAAAGAACACCTTCTCTTGAAGATGTGGGTAAAGCAGGTTTATATCTGGCTTCTGATCTTTCAAGCGGTGTAACGGGACAGGTGCAGTTTGTAGACTGCGGTGCAAGCAGTGTATTTGCATCAATTGACGAGATGGCTCAAATTCAATTTTAATTTTTAACTGGTATTTGAAGCCGGATTTTCAAATAAATTTAAATATTTAAAAAACCCGGGAAAGTTTATTTTCCGGGTTTTTTTCTCTCTTCTCTCTTATATTTGTCCTTGATGAACTTTTTTATCGGGGTGACAATTTATACCGCATGCGGTATATCTATATTTTATATTTTTTAAAATCCTCATCTTATTTTTTCGGGTGTTCATATAAAACATGAGAAAAAATTTTTTTACCCCTTTGCTTTAATAATGTTAAGAAATGTTACTTAATATTATTCGCAAATTGCACCAAGATTTGCTCCTGATACGGTTTTTGCGTATTTTGAAAGAAAACCTCTCGGGATTTGTTTTGTTTTAGGTGTGAAATTTTTTCTTCTTTCTTCAAGTTCTTTTTCATCCACAAGAAGGTCAATTGTTCTTTTATTAATATCAATTTTTATCTTATCACCGTCTTTTATAATTCCTATAATGCCGCCGTCAAGCGCTTCAGGGCAGATATGCCCGATGCACAGGCCGCGTGTACCGCCTGAAAATCTGCCGTCTGTTATAAGCGCGCAGCTTTTGCCGAGTCCTTTTCCCACAAGAAGCGATGTAGGAGCGAGCATTTCTCTCATGCCGGGACCGCCTTTCGGGCCTTCATATCTTATTACAACAACATCTCCCGCTTTTACTTCATCGGTTTCAATGCCTTTCATGGCATCTTCTTCTCTGTCGTAACATTTTGCAACACCTTCAAATTCAAAACATTCCGGAGCCACGCCTGAAATTTTTACAACAGCGCCGTCAAGTGCAAGGTTTCCGTGTAAAATTGCAAGTCCGGGGTTGCTTGTAATCGGGTTATCAAAGGGTTTTATAACGTTATTATCCACCCATGCTTCATTTGCTTTTTGTTCCACGGTTTTTCCTTCAATATTTATCGTATTTTTAAGTTCGGGAGTTTTACCCCACAATGTTTTTAATGTACCGGGGATTCCGCCTGCGTTATCAAAATCTGTCATCGTCGGGAGTGCAGACGGGTCAAGTTTTATTATCTGCGGTATTTTGAAGCTCAATTCTTCAAAATCATCAAGAGTTAAATCAATTCCTGCAGTATTTGCTATTGCAAGAAGGTGCAGAATTGAATTTGTGCTGCCGCCCAGTGCTAAATCAACCACAATGGCATTTCTCATAGAATCTTTTGTCACAATATCTTTAGGTTTAATATTGTTTCGAACCAGATCTACGGCAAGGAAGCCTGAATCAAAAGCTATTCTTCTTTTTTTGGATGATACGGCAGCAGCTGAAGCGCAGCCTGTAATGCTCATGCCCATAACTTCGGTTAAACATGCAAGGGTATTTGCGGTATAAAGCCCCTGACATGCGCCTGCGGTAGGACATGCGTAATGTTCCATTTCATGGAGTTTTTCTTCGGTGATTTCTCCTGCTCTGTATCTGCCTACAGCTTCGCTTGAACCCCTGATAAATGTCAAGGTTTCGCCTTTGCAGTGTCCTTCAAGAGAAGGGCCCGCCGTTACAACAACTGTCGGGATATTTAATCTTAGTGCGGCAATAAGCATACCGGGGGTGATTTTATCGCAATTTGTAAGCAATACAAGCCCGTCAAGCTGGTGTGCGCCTGCTACTGTTTCAACGCAATCAGCGATTAAATCACGGCTCGGCAGAGAATAGCTCATGCCTGAATGCCCCATGGCTATACCGTCGCAAACGGCAGGGGTGCCAAAAATAAATGCCTGGCCGCCGTTTGAATGAATTCCTTTTTCAATTTGTCTTTCTAAATCTCTCATTCCCATATGCCCGGGAACCAGATCTGAAAAAGAACTTGCTATTCCAATAAACGGGCGTTTAATGTTTTTATCGGATAAGCCCCCTGCATATAAAAGGGCTCTGTGGGGAGCTTTTGCTATACCTTCTTTAATTGCATCGCTTTTCATTTTATTCTCCTTGAAAATTATTAAAAACGGTTTATAATATAGATATCGGGCGTGCAGGTTGAGTCCCTGCACATTAAAAGCCCTATGAAATTAGATGTTTAAGCGCTAGTATTATCAGTAAAATGATTATTAGCGCTTTTTCAGTTATTCTAATATTCACTGTTCTCACCTCCTTTCTGCAATCAGTTCACCTTAAAAAGATGTTGTTTTGCGAAGGAAAAGCAAGGTTTAGGGCTTGCCCGTAGTATTAAATTTTAATTGTGCGGTTAATTTATTATATAACAATTTAGCTTTCTAAGGTTTTAGGGTCGCAAATTGTTATTTTTCCTGTTTTAGAATCCAATTTTATATCGACGGTGATATTTTTCATATTATCTAAATCGCATCCGATTGATTCAAGTAAAGATTTTGGCAGTATTACGCCGTATGAAACACTTCCCTTGCCGCCTTTAAAGTTTATAAGTTTTTTCCTCATAAATTTAATTTTATAGAATTATTGGACTTTAGATAAATTGTAAATAAATTATAGATTTATCTATAGTTTTTTTTAAAATATGATATAATAATTTCGTACCATATTTTGTTTTGAGGAAAATTATGAAAGATGTTAAGATTAATATTTACGATTTAGAAAAAATATTTTTAAATTTAAAAGCACAGATAAATTTAGTTGAAACATAGAATACCCATGAAGAAAAATCATGCGAAATTAAACTTATGTTAAAAAATGTGCAGAAAAGCTTAACAGAACTTGAAAATATAATATACGATATTGATGATACGGATTAATTCCCCCTTTTGTAAAAAAATGTTCATAAAAGCTTTATTATCCCTTTTATTTGCTTGACTTTCATGAGAGAATGCAGATAAAAAAAGTTAAGCCCGATTGTAAATCTGTAATTCAGGATTTTTTATGAGTGAAAGTGCAAAAATTCAGGTAAAATCAATTGTTCTTGCTGCAGGTAAAGGCACAAGAATGAAATCCGATAAACCTAAAGTTTTGCATGAAATTTTTAATAAACCTTTAGTAAGCTGGGTTTTATCTGCCTGTGAAGAAGCAGGTTCATTTGAAAATATTGTGGTTGTTGGGCATAAGGGTGAAGATGTTCAGGATTTCGTAAATAAAAAACACCCCGAATCTTCCTGTGTATTTCAAAGAGAACAGCTGGGAACAGGTCATGCGGTCAGCATGGCGAAAAATGAACTTAAAGATTTTAAGGGTAATGTACTTATTTTATGCGGAGATACTCCTTTAATAACATCGGAAAGTCTTGAAAAATTTGTTGATTTTCATAATGAAAATAATGCTGCAATTACTGTTATGACATCTGTTTTGAACAATCCTAAAGGGTATGGCAGAATTGTGCGCAGTGCTTCGGGCAATGTTTCGGAAATTGTGGAAGAAAAAGATTGTAATGATACTCAAAAAGCCATAAATGAAATAAATGCCGGCATGTACTGTATAGACTGGCAAAAAGCAAAAGGCTTTTTTGATAATTTAAAAAATGATAATGCACAAAACGAATATTATTTGACCGATATTATAAAATGGGGAAATGAAAACGGGCTCAAAGTTTCAGGGTATATTTTGGAAAATTCCGATGAAACGCTCGGTATTAATTCAAGAATACAGCTGGCTGAAGCTTTTAAAATTATGAACGACAGGCATTTAAATAAATTAATGGATGAAGGAGTTACAATTGTATCTCCCGAAAATACGCAAATTTCGCCTGAAACTGAAATCGGCGCCGATACCGTTATTTTCCCCAATACCTTTATAAACGGTAAAAATAAAATCGGGAAAAATTGCAAAATAGGGCCTTTTTCGCATCTGCGCGGGGATTGCACAATTGAAGATTATGTTAAAATCGGCAATTTTGTGGAATTAAAAAAATCTTACGTTAAATCTCACACAAATATTTCACATTTAAGCTATGTGGGCGATACAAAAGTGGGTTCAGGCGTAAATATAGGTGCAGGAACCATTACGGCCAATTATAATTCAATTACAAAAGAAAAAAAACAAACAATAATAAATGACGGGGCTTCAATCGGTTCTAATACGGTGCTTGTAGCGCCTGTGGAATTGGGAGAAAAAGCCTTTATTGCGGCGGGTTCCGTTATTACAAAAGATGTAGGGGCAAATTCATTAGGTTTGACAAGAAGCCCCCAGAAAGAAATCAAAAATTACGTTAAATAAAAAGGAGAATAAAATGAAATTAGGGCTTGAAACTATGCCTGCAAGAGAAAAAAATGTGCTCCCCACACATGAAATTAAACTCTTTTGCGGTCGTTCGAATACTGTTCTAGCTGAGGAGATTGCACAATATCTGGGCACAACGGTAGGGCCTATGATTATTAAAAATTTCTCCGACGGTGAAATTTACGTTCAAATTCAAGATTCCATAAGAGGTGATGATGTTTTTGTGGTTCAGCCTTTATGCAATCCTGTTAATGAAAATCTTGTTGAGCTTTTAATTATAATTGATGCATTTAAAAGAGCTTCCGCAAAAACCATTACTGCCGTTATTCCTTATTACGGCTATGCAAGACAAGACAGAAAAACTTCAGGCAGAGAAGCAATCACCGCAAAACTTGTGGCTGACCTTTTAACAACTGCAGGGGCAGACAGAGTGCTTGCAATGGATTTACACACAGGCCAAATTCAAGGCTTCTTTAATATTCTTGTGGATCACATTTATGCAACACCGATTATTGTTAATTATATGAAAAAATTAAATCTTCCGAAATCAGAACTTGTAGCTGTTTCTCCCGATACAGGCGGTGTACAGAGAACAAGGGCATTTGCAAAAGCTATGGATTGTCCTCTTGCAATTATTGATAAAAGAAGAACACAGCACAACGTTGCGGTTGCAGACCATGTAATAGGCGATGTTAAAGATAAAATCTGTGTTATGTTTGATGATATGATTGATACGGCAGGAACAATCTGTGAAGCTGCAAAATTATTGAAAAGAGAAGGTGCAAAAGATGTTTATGTTTGTGCGGTGCATCCCGTATTCTCAGGTCCTGCGCTAAAAAGGCTTGATGAAGCACCCATTAAAGAAGTTATCGTAACAAACACCATACCTTTGAACAATAACGAATTTATTCCTACGAAGATAACCCAGTTATCAGTAGCACCGTTATTGGGCGAGGCAATTTCAAGAATTCATGATGATCAATCCGTAAGTTCATTATTCGGATTTGAAAAAGAGTATAAAAGCTAAGAAATAGGGGCTTTATGAGTGCTCTTGATGATTTAAAAGAAAAATTAAAAAACTGCAAGGGTTGTCCTTTATGTTCTACAAGGACAAACCTTGTTTTTTCTGACGGTAATCCGAATGCTCAAATTATGCTTATAGGAGAAGCACCGGGCGCGGATGAAGACAGGCTCGGCGTGCCTTTTGTAGGGCGTGCCGGGCAGCTTTTGGATGAATTTTTTATAAAAGCGGGAATAGACAGAAAAAAAGATATTTATATCTGTAATACTTTAAAATGCCGTCCTCCGGGCAACAGAAAACCTGAACCCGATGAAAAAAAGGCCTGTGCGCCGTTTTTAAAATTCCAGATTGATACAATTAAGCCCAGAATTATTATTTTGTGCGGAGCAACGGCACTTGAGAGCTTTATTAAGGGAAGGGGCATTACAAGGTGCAGAGGAAAAATTTATAAGGGCTCAAAAGGAACAATTTTCGTGCCGATTTTTCACCCTTCTTATCTTTTGCGTAATCATTCGCTTGAAGCAGGCTCTCCAAGAGATTTAATGCTTAAAGATTTGAAGATGATAAAACAGTTGTCTCTGATGGATAATTTTGATAATTTGGGGAGATAAAGACCTTGCGGTGCAATAAATTGCACCGATTTTAACAAAATATTGTTATGGTGTATTGAAACGCGCCCTACGAATTTATATCTTCAAATACAATTTTATAACCTAAAATATCTGCTATGAGCTTAATTTCTCTATAAGGAATGGTTTCGGAGCGGATTTTTTTCGTAAGATTGTTGCCCGTATATTTTTTATTAAGCCTTTTGCCCAGCTCCTGTGCCAATTTTTCTTGTGTCCAGCATTTTTTTGCAAGGAGTATTTTAATTTCTGTACTTATGCTTTCATTTATACTCATAAGTTTGATTATATACTTTATAGTTAGAAAAAGCACATTATAGTAAGTTTTTATTGACATTATGCTTTATAAGTGTATAATATGCTATATGAGTAGGAAATAGTTAATATGAATGAAGAAGACAAAGAGCTTTTGCTTGAAAATTTATTGGAGGTTTTAAGCTTGCTTTATGTATTGGAAACAGCACTTGATAACGATATGCAAGAAACAAAAGATACAACGCCTTTTGCTTTTCTTGTTAAATTAATAAGGTATAAAATTGCGGATGCTTCGGATATCCTGCAATTATAAAGATTGTTTTCAAGGTGGATTTTTTTCCATAAAATATATCATTTCAATAATCCTTAATAATAAAATTTATAGCAGTCTTTGCAACACTCATATAATTTCTAAGGTTCACTTTTTATTGTTTGAGAACTCGTTAGCGCTTTCAGCTGATAAGCGCGCTAACTCAAACACTCTCACATTTATGTTCACCAAGAAATTATTATTCGCTTATGCTTAATGCTATAAATCTTTATTATTAAGGATTAACAGCTTTTAACCATGTAATGTTTACATTCCCTTTGTCATTGCGAGAAGCGAAGTGACGAAGCAATCCAGAAAAACAAGCAGTTAGATTGCCGCAGTCGTTTCACTCCTTCGCAATGACAAAGATTGGAATTATTAATACAAAGCCTGGTGTTTTATATAAAAATCATCTTAGTTTTCAAACTTCTTTTTACGATTGTAAACAAAACTCAACAAAGGTGGAAATACAGAATGGTTTTGTATTAAAATGTTGTTTAAAATTAGGGGATTTTATAGGATTTTAGGTTTTAAACTATGGCGGATAACTTAGAGATTAGAGTAGAGCAGCTTACAGACGCTATCAGAGGCTTATATAACAAACCCTCTTTAACGCCTGCCGAAATTAACAACGCATTTAACACTATGCTTCAAAGGTTTGAAAATCAAACAAACTTGAGCAGTGAAAAAATGCTTCAAATTATTTCAAACGAAATTAAAAAAACAGCGGAAGAAAGACACGGAGCATTGCAGGAAATGCTTTTCGGGGTCGAAGATTCCATTAAAAGCGCTGCCGCCCAGATATCAAATCCCAAATTTGAAATGCAGATTTCAAAATTATCAACCGACCTGAATTCCATCTACACTAAAATGAACAGTCAGGAACTGCAGTTCCAGAAATTTTCCCAGAGCATTGAGGCTCTTAGAACCGCAGGCACCGCTGCTGAGATGGTGAAATTAAGCAACGATTTTGCCGCTTTTTCAAGAGGTTTTGACAATATAACATCTACCCTCAATAAAAACTTTGCCGAATTTTTAACACAGGTGCAGGGATACAGCCAGAAGGATGAATTAAACCAGATAAAATTTGCACTTGAAGAAATTATTAAAAATTCTTCAAATATCATAAGTGCCGGAGAAAAAATCGACACGCTTTCAAACAGGCTTCATAATGTCTGCTCAAAAGAAGAGGCAAATTACATTAATGAAAAAATCACGATTTTAACCTCATTTTTAAGCGATTTAAAAGCTTATATCGAAAAAAATGATATTGAAAATAAAGAACAGTTCAGGCTTACGATTACAGATATTGAAATGAGATTAAGCAGCCTGAATTTCGGTACAATTGATGAAATTAAAACAGATGTTAAAAATTTATTCAATGAAATAAGGGATAATTCCAAATATTCAAAAGATGAAATTATTACAAAATTCGGTGATGTTGTCGACATAATAAATAAAAGCTACGGTGAAATCGGCGAAAAATTTGTATCCGAATCAAGCAATATTAACAATAATTTAGCGCAGTTAACAGGTGAAATTCAAAAAGTTTATACAACGGTAACAGACGGCATTACAGGCAGAACCGAAGAAATTAAACTTCAATTACAAAGCTTAAATGAAGATTATCAAAATTTAAAGAATGCACTTGTTAACCTGTCTTCAAATGCTAATTTTGAAGAAATTGCAAACAGTATTATAAAAAGCAACTCTGAAACGATTGAGCTTTCCCATGATTTTGTGCAGAGTCATATGGGCAAAATTGAAGAACTTTTACAAAAACAGGAAGAATCTGAAAAGCAGCACCTTGTAAATGCTGTTGAAATTTTAAAAACCGAATTCAGCGAAGTTTCAAACAGAATTTGCTCTCTTGAAGCAGATTTAGGCGCAAACGGTTCTGCTAAAGCATTTGAAGAGCCGCTGGCAAAAATTTTAGAATGTGTTGAAACATTAAAATCCGCTGATGCTCTGAAACAATTATCCGGCATGATGGGAGATATTACAAAAGAAATCAATGCTTCCATTGCATCTTTAAGAGAAAATTTTGAAAGAGCGCAGGACGGTACAAGCATTCAGGTTTTACAGCAATTGAATGAAACCGTGCCCAGAATTTCCGATAAATTAGAAATTTTCAGAAACCATGTTGTATCTGAAAATTCAGCCAATATTACAGAATTAAAACAGCAGTTTGCGCAGGTGGTTGATACCATAACCGCAAGGGTTGAGCTTATCACAGCATCCATTAAGGATGAATTTAAATCTTCTAATTCAGGAGATTTAGACAGCGTAAAAGTTGACCTTCAAAATATGTCCAACCACATTATGGAAACGGTTGAAAACATCAATTTCAATATTACAAAGGAATTTAATGACCATAAAACCAATATTGATGAAGTTTTAGCTAAAATTTCAGATTATGAAGATAAATTTAGAGATAAATTAAATTCTATTGAATCCACCTTTGAAACATTAAATCAGGAAGGCGTAGACAGGATTAATGATGCCATAAGCCTGAACCAATTGCAGACAAGCGAAACCCTGAATGCTTTAAAAAGTGACATTCAGGCAGGAATTTTAGGTATAAATAAAAATTCCAAAACAAACTTTGAAATGCTGGATAGCAAACTTGAAAAGCTTGTTAAACAGGCGCTTGAAGGTGCAGGCAAAAATTCCGTTACATCTTTGCAGGAAGCAAGCCAGCAGGAGCTATTGGCTGAAATTGAAAGCAAGGTTGAAAGATGCAACTTACAGCAAATTCATAACGGAAAAGAGCTGCTCGGCGAAATTCAAAATTTAAATTCAGAGCTTTCATTTAAACTTGAAAATCTTAATCCTAACAGCGAAATTCCGTCAAGCCTGATTAGAGGGATTGATGATAAAGTTCAATCTTTGCTTGAAGCGAATGTTGATAAGGAAGAACAGATTAAGCTTATAAAATCCCATATGGATTTAAGGATGAAGGAAGTAATCCAGAAGATTGCAAAGATTGTAAGTGTTTTCAAACCTGATACAGAAAAAGAGGAAGACGCGCAAAAGGTTGCGGCAAGCGTTAAACTGGACGGATTGATTTCCCAGCTTGAATATTTAAAGGATAATATTTTTGCTGAAATTAAAGAAGGCTTTGCTACCCTTGATAAAAAAGAAGAAATCATAGGAGATATTTATAAAAATGTAGGCGAAGTTTTATCAAATACTGTTTACATTAAAAATAACGCTCCGAATGAATTTAAAGCCGTTTTGGAAGAAAAGCTTGAAAATCTTAAAAATGTAGAATTTTTAATCGAAGATTTAAAAAATGCACTTCAAAACAATCAAGTAAGCACTTTAGAACGGATTAATTCTTTTAATGAAGATGTAAATCATATACTTGTTGAAAAATTTGACCATCAGTATAATTTATCCAATGAAGTTTTGCAGAAAATTGGTGAAAAGTTTGATCATCAATACAATTTATCCAATGAAATCCAGCAAAAAATCGGCGGAATTTCAGGAGATTTATCCGGCAAAATTGATTCACTCAAAGACATGATTTATGATGAAATCAAAAACGCATTTTCTTTCAGAGAGAGTGTTTGCGAGGATATTAAAAATACTATATCTTCAAAAGTTGATACAAATGCGATTAATACATCAGAAAAAATTATCAATATAATAAACGATTCAGCCAATGAAGCCTCACAAAGATTTGAAGTTATGGTAAATCAGGCTTCTGAGAGAATTGCAAGCACCGTTATTGATAATGTTAAAAATAACCTTATAAATATTGAAACTTATCTTGATAATCTTCAAAAAAGAAGAGAAAACACTGTGCCGGTTCAGATTGAAAACGAAGCAAAAGCGGCGGATGAAGGGTATTCAATGTCTGATTTGGAAGCCGATCTTGCAAAATTAAGATTAAGCTTTGAAAAATCAAATAAAAATATCGGTGCGGATTTTCAAAATATCGGCGGCTGGCTGAAAAATACAAATTCAAGGCTTGAAAACCTTTCTAATATGGTTGGCATGCTTTCTAAAAAAATTGAAAATACCGAAAAATTTAATGTTGAAGAAGTAAAATCAAGACTTGTTCAAAGCGAAAGGGATTATGCAGCGCCGCAAAAGATTGAAGAAGCATTGAACGGGGTGTATAAAAAATATAAAATTCAGGAAATGCGCCTTGAAGAGCTGGATGAAAAAATTTCGCTTCTGCTTCAAAAACAATCCGAAGGTTTTGATGTAAAATCGTTTATTGATTTATTCTATGATAATACAACACAGACAAAGAGTCTGGCTTCACGTGTGGACAGCATGGAAAGCAAGCTGAACACCATTTCCAAGAATATCGAAAAAATCATATCTTATATTGATGAATAAAATTAAATGGTTTTGTAAATTAGAAGCCCGCATATAAAAACAGCCCGCATACAAAAATTGCGGGCTTCTTATAATTTTATTTTCAATCAGCCGGATTAAAAAGGATTAAAAAGCTTCCTGTTCATTTTTTAACAAACTCTTCTTCGCCTTTGAGCTGTCTGTTCATAAGGCTTAAGAAAATTTCCTTTGAATTTTCTTTTGAATAAACGGCTTTATAAATAGCATTTGAAATCGGAACTTCAATATTTAATTTTTCCGCAAGTTCGCACACTGCTTTTGAAGTTTTAACCCCTTCCGCTACAGAGCCTAAATCAGCCAGAATATCATCAATTTTTTTACCCTGTGCCAAAAGACGGCCCACCGTGTTATTGCGGCTTAAATGGCTTGAACAGGTTGCAATTAAATCGCCCATTCCTGATAATCCCCACATTGTAGAAGGATTGGCGCCCAATTCAACGGCGACACGGGCAATTTCTGCCATTCCGCGTGCAAGAAGCGCACCTTTAGAGTTATCTCCGAAATTCATTTCATCCAAAAAGCCTGCAGCTATTGCAATAACGTTTTTTAAACTGCCGCCGAGCTCAACGCCTATAATATCGGTATTTGTATATAATCTGAATTTATCCTTAACCGTGAGCATTTTTTGAACGGTTTTAGCCGTTTCAATGTCATTCGATGCAACGGATGCAGCCGTTGGATAGCCCATTAATACTTCTTTTGCAAGGGTGGGGCCTGATAATACCGCAAATTTTTGATTTGGAAGTTCATCCTTTATAACTTCGCTCATTCTTTTTAAAGAAGGTAATTCAAGCCCTTTTGACGTATTTACAAGAATTTGATTATCTTTAATCCCCGCTTCTTTTAATTGTTTGCAAACAGGGCGTATTGCGGATGTTGAAACAACAAGCAGAATGATATCAGCGTTTTCAATTGCATGCTTCATATCGGATGTGATTTTCACCTTTTCATCAAGTGAAACCTCAAACGGTACGCTTGTTTTGCCTGTTTCAAGCAATTCTTTTGATAAATCTTCTTTTCTTGACCAGCCGCAAACTTCTTCAAAGTTATTTGTTAATAACTTTGTTAATACTAATCCCCAGCAACCTAGACCTATAACGGCAATTTTCAATTCTTATTCCCCTTTTTAAAGGTTGATGTTTAAAACCTTATATCAAGCCCATATCTGTTAATTCTTTTTCAATGCGGGCATCTCTTGTGCTTGCAGCTGCAAGACGTACAAAAACATCATTCTGGTTTAATTTATTATTGTAATTATTATTGTTAAAGGTTGTTTTGAAAGTATTCGCGGCGAGGTTTTGTGTAAACGCGCTATTCTGCTTTTTGTATTGATTATTGATTGATGAATGAATACGCGATACTTTCATTAATGCTCCTTTACAATAATAATCATGGAACGCCAAAACCGCCTTCGGCGACCTTTTTAATATTACTACAAGCGGCAAAAAAATACAATAAAAGATTTTTTAACCTTCGTTTTTATACATTTCATAGAGGATAATACCCGCTGAAACGGCTAAATTAAGGGATTCTACGCCCTCTTTCATGGGGATTGTATATGAAATATCGGATAGTGTTAATAATTCTTTACATAAACCTTGTGCTTCGGAGCCAAACATAATAATAACGGGGCTTTCGGCTTTAAATGAAGCTGCAGAATTTTTAGAATTAACTACCGTTGTTATCATTTTATGGGTTTTTTTAAATTCTTTCAATTCACTAAACGGAGCATGGACAATCGGGGTTTTAAAAATATTTCCTGCAGCAGAACGGATGGTTTTTGGCGAAAATTCATCCGTACAATCTCCAAAAAGCATTATCCCGTCTATATTAAAGGCGGCGGCCGTTCTTATTATAGTCCCTAAATTGCCTGAATCTTTTATTGAATCAAGCAGGATTATTTTTTTGTAATTTCTAAAATTTTTCAGCGGATATTCAGGCTTTTTTACTACTCCCATAATATTCGGGGCGCTTTCCGTTGTGGAAATTTTTTCCATTACTTTTTCATTTACAAGATAAGCGCAGTTTTTATAATCCGAAAGAAGCTCGCTGTCGCATGAAAAAACATATTTTATTTTAAGATTAGCTTCTTTTGCGCCTTCAAGTGCTTTTTTACCTTCAACTATAATAAATTCATCTCTGTATTTTTTTTGATGAAGTTTCACAATTTCTTTTACTAAAGGGTTTTGAACGCTTGTAATTTCTAACACTTTGTATCCTCAATATTCTTTTTTGCCATATCCTGCCAGCTTTCGAGCCATTTTCGTTCTTTTTTATTCAGCATATCATAATTTATCAAATTTTCTTCATAAGGGAATTTTGAAAACGTAATTTTTTTCCCGCCGTTAAAATATACAGTATTTTCAAGCCTTATGCCGAATTCTCCTTCTTTATAAAGCCCCGGTTCAATTGTAAATACCATATTGTTTTTTAGTTTTTTATCATATTTGGGATTTGGTGTTAAAGTCGGCGGGGCTTGATGTACAGGGATGCCCACCCCGTGTCCTAAAGAATGCGGGAATAAAAATCCTTCTTTTTCGTATTTCTTCAAAAGCTTTCTTGCAAGGTCATCATGCACTTTTGTTGTTTCATAATCCGTAAAATAACAGTTTAATTGCGCTTTTAAAACTGCTGTATAAACCTCTTTTACCTTATCTTTTGTCTTGCTTCCGCAAAGGAAAACCCTTGTTATATCTGTTGCATAGCCTCCTTCATAATACCCTCCGCAATCAAGCAGGATTGTATCCCCTTCTTTTAAAATTCTTTTTTTATCATAGTTTGAATAATGGATGGAGCTTGAATTTTCGCTTATTGCAAGGATGGTTTTAAAACTTGTACATTTTGCCCCCGCTTTAATTAATTCTTTTTCAAAAATTTCCTTTAATTGAAATTCGGATAATCCTGCCTGAATTTTTGATTTAAAGGCATAAAGAGCACAGTCAAGCTTTTTAAAGGCTTTTTTATAATGATTAATTTCAGCCTTATTTTTAACGGAAGCCATTTTTGCTGCAGGATTCCGCTTCAAGGCTTTCGGGGTTTTAATAAGGTTAAAATCGTATAAAGAAATTGTATTTTCATCAATCAAAACAGGTTCATTGATTTTTGATAAAATTGATTTCATTTTATTAAAGGGATAAATTTTAACCCCTTTAAGGACGGGCAATTTATCATTTGAAAACACAATTATTTCATCGTTTAAAATAAGCATTTTTGCTTTAATAACAGATGTTTCAGGTGTTTGGTAGCTTCTTAAATTTAAAAGATATGAAACATCTTCCATACTTGAAATAAAGATATTTTGTCCTTTTATTGCACGGATTAATTTTTCGATTTTTTTATCATAAGAAATACCTGTTATTTCAGGATTTACCTGTTCAATTTCTGCCCGTGCGGCAAATTTATCTTCCGTATCGTAAGGAATTATATTTATTTTTGTTAAATTTTTTTTATATACCTTAAAAGAAGCAAGCCTTGTGGATTTTGAAGGAATGTAAAGTGTACTTTTTTCAGGCAGATATTTCTTGAGTGCGTCCGTAAAACTTGTTTTCATATCCATTTTTATAACGGTGATATTTTTGTCTTTTGTTTCAATTTCTGCCTGAATATGGTATCTGGGGTCAACAAAGAGGGTTATTTTTCCTTTGTTATTAATAACAGCTTCGCCTGCAGTGCCCGAAAAACCTGTTAATTCATAAAGCGGAGTGCTTTTATCGTGTTCAAAAGTTAAATCATCTTTTGATTTTAATAAAATGTATTCATTATCATTTAAGTTTTTAATTAAATCATTTTTATTCATAATGACACCCGTTTTGCTGATAAATTTATTATATCAGGATTTTAATATAATAATACTTAATAAATTACCTGTACAATAACGCTGCGGGTGCGGGGTTTGTTATCAAAATCAATCAGAACAATTTGCTGCCATTGTCCGAGCTCCATTTCGCCGTTTACATAAGGAATCGTTACACTGCTTCCTAAAAATGATGCCCTGATATGTGCAGATCCGTTTCCGTCATGCCATGTTTTATCATGTTTATAACCCCTGTTTTTAGGGATTAATTCATCCAGAATTTCAGGAATATCTTTTATAAGTCCCGGTTCATATTCAAGCGTGGTTAAAGCTGCGGTAGAGCCCTGTACAAATATATGTACTACCCCGTTTTTAACATCATGAATTTGTGCGGAATTTTTAATGACATCACTAACTTTTAATGTAATGTCAATGATGTCATTAAATCCTTTTGTTTGTATTAAAAATTTTTCGTTTTTTACAGCCACATATGTTTTTTAACTTAATTTCAGCCAATAAACAATGTCGCACAGACTAATGACACAATGGTCATAAGTTTTATTAAAATGTTTAATGAAGGGCCTGAGGTATCTTTGAAAGGATCGCCGATAGTATCGCCCACAACGCTTGCTGCATGCTGGGCTGAACCTTTACCGCCGAAATGGCCTTCTTCAATGTATTTTTTAGCGTTATCCCATGCACCGCCCGTGTTTGCCATCATAATTGCAAGACAAACTCCTGTTGCAATTGCACCCATAAGCATACCGCCCAGTGCCTGCGCTCCGATTATTTTATTTGTGAGTGCGGCAGTTCCAAGCCCCACAACAAGCGGAGTGCCTATCGCAAGAATACCCGGCAGAAGCATTTCCAAAATAGCGGCCTTTGTTGAGATATCTACACATTTTTTATAATCAGGCTGGCATTCACCCGTCATAATACCGGGGTTTGCTTTAAACTGGCGTCTTACTTCATTTACCATTTTTCCTGCCGCACGGCCTACAGCGCCCATTGTTAAAGAGCAGAACAAGAAAGGAAGACCTGCGCCGAATAATATACCGGAGGTTACAAACGGGTTTAAAATATCAATATCTGAAAGATTTACAACCGTTGCATAAGCGCATAAAAGAGCAAGCGATGTAAGAGCGGCCGAGCCTATAGCAAAGCCTTTTCCTATTGCTGCGGTTGTATTTCCGACCGAATCCAGTTTATCGGTTCTTTCTCTTATTTCTTTATCAAGATTTGCCATCTGGGCAATTCCGCCCGCGTTATCTGAAATCGGGCCGTAAGCATCAACTGCAACAATTATTCCTACCGTTGAAAGCATTCCTACAGCTGCAAGGCTTATGCCGTAAACTCCGAGCGTGTAGCTTTCCATTCCGCCTATTACAAGGAATGCGCTGATTGTAGCGATACTTATTATTGCCATCGGGAAGAATGTTGAGAGCATACCGATATCAAGCCCTGAAATGACGGTTGTAGCGGTTCCTGTTTCTGTTGATTTTGCTATGTTTTTAACAGGGCTGAAATTATATGATGTAAAATATTCGGTTAAATATCCGATTAAAGTACCTGCAATAACACCAATTAAGATTGCAAAGAAAATGCCGTTTGCGCCTAAATCATGGAACCAGCTTTTTATAAAGAAGTATGAAGCTGCAAGAACAAGAAGCATCGCTCCTGTTGTGCCTATCTGAAGAGAAAGCATAGGATTTCCGTTTTCTTTTGTTCTTACAAAATAAACAGCTATGATTGAAGCAAAAATTCCGATTGAAGCTATGATAATGGGCAAAAATGCACCCATAAGGTTTAAACATAAAGCCCCGAGGGTAATTGCCGCAATTATTGAACCCACATAAGATTCAAAAAGGTCTGCGCCCATTCCTGCAACATCTCCAACATTATCGCCAACATTATCGGCTATAACGGCAGGGTTTCTGTGGTCATCTTCAGGAATTCCCGCTTCCACTTTGCCTACCAAATCCGCACCGACATCAGCCGCCTTTGTAAATATTCCGCCGCCAACACGTGCAAATAAGGCAATTGAGCTTGCACCCAGTGCAAAACCGTTAATAATATCATAATCTTTAAATATTAAATAAAGAAGTGTAAGCCCGAAAAGCCCGAGGCCTACAACTGTCATACCCATTACAACACCGCCGTTGAATGCTATTCTGAATGCTTTATTTAAAGATTTTCCCGCAGCGTGTGCCGTTCTTGAATTTGATTTTGTTGAAACACTCATTCCGATAAATCCTGCAAGGGCGGATGAAAATGCACCGCAAAGAAAACAGATTGATGTTTTTATGTTTAAAAATACTGCAATTAAAATTGCAACGATAACAACAAAACATGATAAAATTTTGTACTCTCTTTTTAAAAAGGCCATGGCTCCTGTATAAATATGGTTTGAAATAGCTGCCATAGTGTCTGAGCCTTTATTTTTAGACATTATTTTAGCGGTTTTTATTGCGGCGAATAAAAGCGCCATAATTCCCGCAATAAGCCCTATGTATATAGACTTCGAGCCTTTTGCATAAACTCCGAAAGACATATAAATGCCTGCAATAAGTATTATCCAGAATAAACCTTCCCAGAATGCGTTTCTTGTTTTTGTGTTCATTTATTTTCCCTATCTTAAATATCCATCAATTTTTAAGGGAATTATAACATATTTTCAGTTTATATGTAAATTTGGAATCCACTTTTCCTTTATTCTGTTTAGTCTTCCTGATTGCTGCATATAATCAAGATGTTTATTTAATTCTTCTTTTAAAGATTCTGTTTCTTTTCCTTTACGGAGTGCAATTGCATAGTATTCTTTTGTATATCTTGCAGGGAGGATTTTATATCCTTTTTTATCCATAATAAAACCGTATAAAATGCTGTCGTCCGCAAGGATTGCATCCACCTTGCTTTCTTTCAGCAGATTAAATGTGTCATCATAGGTTTTTTTACCTATTATTGTGGCATTCGGGGCAAGCTGTCTTATAGTTCTTTCACCTGTTGTGCCTAAAATTATCCCGACCCTTCTTGTGTTAAGGCTTTCCATTGAGTTAACTTTTGAACCGTCAGGAACCAGAAGCGCCTGTCCTGCTACAAAATAAGGAGCCGTAAAATCAACAACATGCGAGCGGTTAGCATTAACGCTCATTGTTGCAATTATAATATCTACTTTGCTTGAATTTAAGTCTATAATTCTTGATTCGGGGGTTACATATATAAATTCTATCAATTCACCCGTTGTATCCCCTAAAAGCCTTCTTGAAACACTTTTTGCAATATCAACATCAAAACCCTTCAATTCACCGTTTTCAATATATCCGAAAGGTTTGGAATCATTTTTTATGCCTATTACTATTTTATTTTTTAATTTAATTTTTGAAAGCAGGTCTTTAGGCTCTTTTGAAGTGCATCCCGTTAAACACAGAGATGAAAAACATATTAATAATAAAAGGATTACTTTTTTCATTTTTTTATTTTATCATAAAACCATGGATAAAAATTTTTTTAAAACTTTATTTTTAAGAATGATTTTTATAGCATTCGGCTGTTTAATTGCAGCATTTGCGCTTGAATGCATATTAATCCCGAGAGAAGTAATCGACGGCGGTGTTGTCGGTATTTCAATTATGGCAAGCTATTTAACCAAACTGCCTTTAGGTTTGTTTTTAATTGTTTTAAACCTGCCTTTTATTGTTATGGCGTTTAAAAAATTCGGTAAAATGTTTGTTTTTCTTATGTTTTACGGGGTTATTCTGTTATCTGTTTTTTCTGAAATTTTCTTGGAAACGCATTATGAATTTACAAATGATACTTTGCTTGCGGCAATTTTTGGCGGAATTATTCTGGGCGCCGGGGTCGGTATTGTATTAAAAAGTAATGCAGCGCTTGACGGTACGGAAATTATGGCAATAAACATTGCTAAAAGGTATCCTTTCGGGGTCGGTGAAATTGTAATGTTTTTTAACATATTTATTTTTCTTGCCGCAGGTTTTGTATACAGCCCTGATAAGGCAATGTATTCCGCTATTACATACTTTATTGCGGCCCGTGCGATTGATCTTGTGCTGCAGGGTATGAGCGAAGCAAAATCCGTTTTCATTATGAGTGCAAAATATGAGCAGGTGGGCAAGGCTATTATGAAAAACCTCGATAAAAGCGTTACATATTTAAGCGCAGAAGGCGGATATTCAGGGGCTAAACAAAAAATGGTGTATTGTGTTATTACAAAAATTGAAATCCCGAAAATAAAAGAAACGGTAAGTGCAATTGACCCTTCAGCTTTTATTGCGATAGAAAATGTGCATGAGGTGGAAGGGAAAAGATATAAAAAACGCCATTAATATTTTTTCTGCCCCATCCGGCGGATAAAATTTATGACAATTATTAATAAATTATTAAAAATACAAAAGTTATAAATATTTTAATTTAATATAAAAATATGAAATACAAAGATTATTATGAAATTTTAGGCGTAAAAAAAGATGCAAAAGAGGCTGAGATAAAATCAGCCTACAGAAAGCTTGCGCGCAAATATCACCCCGATGTAAATAAAGAAAAAGGGGCGGAAGAAAAATTTAAAGATATAAATGAAGCATATGAAGTTCTGGGGGATAAAGAAAAACGCCAGAGATACGATATGCTGGGTTCAGGGTTTCAAAACGGAGCAGATTTTGACCCTTCTCAAGGCGGATTTGCAGGGTTTGATTTTTCGCAGTTTGCAAATGCAGGTGCAAGAGGCGGCAATGCAGGCGGATTTTCAGACTTTTTCAGTGCAATATTCGGCGATTTAATGGGGGGCGGTGCCAAGACCTCTTACGGCAGGGGATTTACAAATGATATGTTCGGCGGCGGGCAGGGATTTTATTCCAATATGGGCGGAGCAAGTATGGGTTCAGACCCCAGAACTTCTTCAAAAAGGCGGGATAACCCTAATAGTGCGCAGAGAGAAAATCTTGATATAAATCAAAATCTTATTTTAAATATAAAAGATGTAATGACGGGCGGCACAAAGAATATAACCGTAACGGATTATCAAAAATGCAGATATTGCGGCGGAAATCATTCAAGCGGCAGTTTTTGCTCTCACTGTGCAGGCTCCGGAATTGAAAGGAATTTAAAAAATTTATCCGTTAAAGTACCCAAATTTGTAAAAGAAGGGCAGAAAATCAGGCTTAAAAACGAAGGCAGAAGCGATGATTACGGCAATAAGGGAGATTTATACTTAACCGTAAAAATTAAAGACCCGAATTTTACAATTGACGGGGATGATTTAATAAAAACGGTTGAAATTACTCCTGCAACAGCTGTTCTCGGCGGAAAAAAAGAAGTTGAAACACCGGACGGTAAAGTTACAATTACAATTCCTGAAAAAACAAGCAGCGGAAAGCTCTTAAGATTAAAAGGCCTCGGGCTTCCCAAAAAAGAAGGCGGAGCAGGAAATTTAAACGTTAAAATTTTGATTGTGCTTCCAAAAACTATTTCAAGCAACGAAATCGAGCTTTATAAGAAGCTTCAAACCCTTGAAACAAAAGATAATTAATCTTCTTTTTCAAGTTCTTCCAGAAGCTCATCAAGAACTTTTGAGGCATCATCAATTATTGCAATGTCTGAATTTTCAATAATTGGAGCGTTTTCATCAGTGTTTATCGCAATAATTTTCTGTGCGTTATTTATTCCCGTTAAATGATGAATTGCACCTGAAATACCGAAAGCAATATAAACTTTCGGCGCAACGGTTTTTCCTGTCTGGCCTATCTGATGGTCTTTATCAATAAAGCCTGCATCTACAGCCCCGCGGGAGCCTGCATATGCCGCACCTGTGAGTTTTGCAAATTTTCTTAATTTATTAAAGTTTTCTTCATTTTTTAAACCTTTGCCGCCTGCAACAATTATTGAAGCATTTTCAAGTTCCGAAGAAAATTTATTTTTATTAATTTCGCGGGCTAAAATTTTTACACGGCTTTCATAATTTTCAAAATTCGGAATAAATTCCTCAAATTCACCATCATTTTTATAAATATCCGTTCTTTTTTGCAAAACGGAAGGACGCACGGTTGCCATCTGGGGTTTATTTTTGCACAGAATTGTTGCCATTAATTGCCCGCCGAATGTGGGTCTTGTCGAAGCAAGTTTTTTTTCATCCTTAAATGTTGTAATTTCAAGTTTGGTGCAGTCTGCCGTGAGCCCTGTATTTAATGCTGATGCTATTAAAGGGGCGATGCTTCTTCCGATGTTTGTTGCCGGAAATAAAAATATTTCAGGATTTTTAAGCTTGCAAAGCTCTTCTATCCCTTTTGCAATTTCCATATAATCAGTCATTTTTTCATTTTTTATATGATAAATTTTATCGGCTCCGTTTTCATACAAAGAATTTTTTATGCTGCCAAAATCTTCATTTGAAGCGACAACAGCGGAAACTTTCTGCTTTTCGGAAAATTTTGAAGCTAAATCCTGCGCCGCGTTTAAAAGTTCATAGCTTACATTATGAAATTTTAATTCGCCGTTGGTTTGAATTGTCTGTGTCAGAACAAAAATCTCTTTTATTTCCTTTTCTTCTTTTGTTTCATTTATTTCTTTTTGTTCTTTTTTATTTTTTTTATCGGATTTCTTCGCCATTTTCTTCCCTTATATCAGATAAAATTTCTTTTGCATAATTATATTTAACTTTTCTTACCCATCTTTTAATTTCAGGGCGGAAAGCCCTTTGAACAAAGGTTGGGGAGCCTTTTAAACCTGCTTCATCACACTCTATTCCTGTATCTTCAAGGTTTAAAACTTCAATTTTTTTATTTTGAGCCTTTATATAATCTTCAATATTCGGGTTTTTTATTTTTAAATTATTTTTTAAAACACATAAAACGCAAGGCACGGTTACTTCTGTGGTAACAATTTCATCTTCTCTGTCCAATTTTGCAACCACATTTTTATCATCCGCATCCAAGATATTTTTTACATATGTTAAAACAGGCAGATTTAAATGCTGTGCAAGGCAAGGTCCCGTTTGTGCAGTATCTCCGTCTATTGCAAATTGTCCGGTTATTATAATATCAACGTCTTTAATAACATTTTTTACGGCGCAGGCAAGAGTTTTACTTGTGGCTATTGTATCTGCGCCTGAAAATTTTTTATCGCAAAGATGCACCGCCCTGTCCGCCCCCATGCTGAGGCCATATTCAAGTACCTCTTTAGCGCATACGGGCCCCATGGATAAAAGAATAATTTCAGAATCAGGGTTTATTTTCTTAATTTCAAGAGCTGTTTGAATTCCGTATTCATCATAAGGGTTGATAATATTTATAAGCCCTTCCCTTATAATTGTATTTTGTTCGCTCCATTTAACATCATTAGTATCAGGAACCTGTTTTACACACACTGCTATTTTCAATTTTTGCACCTTAAGAATTTATCTAAAATTTTCTTTACATTTTATTATACCATAATATTTTAATTATTAAGAAATGTTACTATTAGTAAATAAATTTTATCTTCATGTGTTTATTATTGTATACAGGTAAAATTAAGGACCACTCATGGTTTCGGGCTTAAATCAACAGCAAAACAGAAATCTTCAATATGGAGCAAATAATAACACCTATAACGGTGCATTAAATGCTGCTCCGAATAATATGATGCCTGCGGCCGCACAAAACGCTCAAAACGGGCAGAATTTCGGCCAGCTGACCGTTAGGCCCGACACTTTTGAAAGCAGTGCAAATGATCCTAATTTTGGTGCAATAAATCAGGAAACAATCGATCAAGCTTCACAGGAAATAAAAAAGACGGTAGACGATAACCCGTTTACCCAAATGTTGAAAAACTTCTTCGGGGTAGATATTCATAATCCTAAAAAGACCATGGTTTCACTCGGCTTAACTTTAACAACCGTTATAGGTCTTGCAGCCTTAGGAAACAGTAAAATTTCAACGGAAAAACTGCCTGATTTAGGTATAAAAGTGAGCGAAGCGCTTCATAATAACAAACTTTATATGAGTTTTGCGCAAAAGTTGAGCAATGCTAAAACCAGCCTTGTTAATTTCTTAAGAAAAAGCAAAACTTTAGATGATGTATTTGAAACTTTTAAAAACAGAAAAGCAAAAGCTGTAAACCAGTGGGCAAAAGGTACAGGTTCCGGCTTAAAGAGAATATTCTCTTTAACTCCTCCTGATACTGCAAAAACCGCTCTTGATAAAATTGGTGATGAAGGCAAGCAGCTTGCATCAATTAAAAAACTTGTCGGTGATACTAAAGCAAAAGAAGTACTGGAATTTGTTAAAAAAGAAGGCGCCGATTCTGTTGATGTAAGTAATAAACTCCTTCATTCCATCGGTGAAAACTTCGGTGTTATAAAAGACGGTGTTGTAACCGATGAAAAAGGTTTACAAACAATATTAAGACAATTAAAATCAGGTAAAATAACAGGCTTAGACGGAACACTTAATATTGATGTTTCAGAGTTTACAAATGTAAAAATGAACGGCAATAAAGGCCTGATGAAAATAGTAGGCGACTGGTGGCCTGTTAACCTCATAGATGATATCGGAAGAAAAATCAAAGGCGATAAATGGAAACCTTTCGGCAGAGGTAACTTAGGTGATGCCTTAATAAAACACAGTGTTATATCAGGACAGGCAACAAGTACAAAAGCAGGCTCACTTGTTCAACAGTTAGCGTTGTTCCCCTCAGAAGCAATTTCAAATTTCGGAAATGATAAATCAGGCTTAGGCTTTTTCCTTTGCGGTATGATTATGAACCTTTATAATAATGTTCAAGATGCACCGAAAGAGAAAAAAGCAGCAACAATGGCTGATGATTTTATGGGAACAATCGGCTCTCTTGCAATTACAACACCTCTGGCATGTGCTACAATGTACGGTCTTGCAACACTCGGTAATGTTAAAGGCAATAGCGTTATATCAAAATATTTATTAAAACCTGTCGGTAAATTCTTCGGGGCAGGTTTGGGCCAAAAATGGAAAAATGTTATTGCTAATCCTTCTGGCAGCAAAGTTAAAGATTTCTTCAGACAAGTTCCGGGTAGAACGGTTGGTTTTGCAGGCGGCTTAATGAGATTAATGCTTGTTATGTTTGTATTCCAGAGCATATTCGGCAAACCTGTTAAAAATATTACAAATAAAATATTCGGCAAACCATATGACCCCGCCGAAGAAGAGCAGATGAAGCAGATGCAGGCGCAGGCACAACAAATGGAAGCTGTAATGAAGAATTTAAATCTGACAGAAGAACAAATGGTTGCTAAACTTCAAGCAAATCCCGAATTTGTAACAGCTCTTCAAAATGACCCGCAGGCACTTCAAGCGATTCAAAAAGACCCGACACTTTTATTACAGCTTATTGCAGCATTGCCTGATAAATCCGGCGCGGGAGCACAAAATTCGAACGGTGCTGCAGTACAGGGAAATTCTCAGACTGTTCCTCCAAGTTCACTTTTAAATAAGTATATAAATAATCCGGCTAATATGACGGCACCTCAAAATCAGGGAATGCCTGCATATAATCAGCCTCAGGGTATGCAGCCTCAGCAGCAGTATGCTCAAGCGCCGCAAGGTGTTCAGCAAAATCCTCAAGATGTTATGCAGCAAAACAATGCTGTTCAGAATAATACGGCTCCTGCTCAAAATCAGCCTGTAAATGCGCAATCTGAGCCGGCTGAGCCTAAGAGAACATATATACCGTCTTCAAAACCTTTTAATTATGTTGAAGGTGATACAAATACCATAAAAAATGAAGAAATAACAAATGCAAATGTTCAGGCTATGCTTTCTAAGGCAGATTTAGCAGAACAAAATGCAATGAGAATTTTAGGATAAATTTAGTTTAGGTTTGATAAAAATAAAAAAGCTCCGGAATATTCCGGAGCTTTGAATTATATTAATTTTTTATGAACCGGTTGTTACGGTTTTAGCTTGAATTTTTACTCCTGATTTTCTGACGGGAATTACAAATCTGTCTTTTCCTACAATATTAGGTTTTTCATTGCCGTTTACATCATAGTATATCATAGCGCATGCGCCTGAAACTATAACATCGGATAACACGCCTTCGCTTGGAGGAAGCACTTGCATGGTTTCTCCTTCATGGAGGTTGCATCTGCTGTCATATTCAATACCGAACAATAAACCGTCAATTAATTCTCCGAAATACTGACCGCCCAATCCTGTTGAATCAGCACTTTTTATTTTTGTAACCTGAAGATATTTTGCATATAATTCTAAAACACATTTAGCATTTGCCTGTTTGGTTGCATCTGTATCATTATCTTTAGATTCGCCGCAGTTTAAATTATCCATTTTTTTCGTTGACGAATTGAATAATAAAACCTGTTTAGTTGCTTCGGTAAAGTTTCCGACAGCTTTTCTTGCCATAATAAGATTAGAACGTTCTGTAGGATTCATATTTTTTATTGTTGTAATAAGCATTGCAGCGCAAATACCGATGATAGCAAGTGTTAATAGGGTTTCTGCCAATGTAAAACCTTGCTTTTTTGCTTGTTTTTTCATAAGTCAATTAAATCTTTCTTAAAATATTATTAACCTTATAAATCTATTATAGGTCATAATGTATATTTTAAGCAAGTATCCTTTTTAAAGTACTACTTATGTTTGATTAATTTTGCAATTTTTGAAATTCCTTTAGGAATAAGCATTAGAGCAGCAACTCCCAGAGAACCGAACATTAGCCCTGCGCTCAATTTTCCTGCATTTAAAGGTTTTTTGCCGAGTGATACCGGAGGCGGAGAATTGTTATTTTTTATTTCAGGCAGATAAGTTTGTTCAGGCAGATAAGTTTGTTCTATTTCTGCCGCTCTTGCGTTTAAATCATCGGTTATGGGAGTTAAAGAAGCATTGTTTGGTGCATCAACCACGCCTATATTTAAAGAAGGAAGCGCTTTTTCTTCATTTTGTACGGTATCTTGAGGAATGGGCTGTGCATTTTGAATATTCGGAGCCGGCATTTGTGCCTGCATTGAAGAATCCGGCATGGAGTTTTGCTGTACAGGCTGGGGAGTCTGCGGTATTTGTTGTATATAGGGCTGCGGCGGAATATTATTTAATGTTTGATAGTCGGGTTTTGTGCTTAAAGATAAAACATCAGGCTGATAAGGAATATTGGAAAGAGGTGCCCCTTGAGGAGTTTGATTTTGATAGTATTGCGGAGTCTGCTGAAATTGTTGCGCAGGCTGATATTGTGCCGGCTGTTGTACTTGCGGCATTTGATAGGGTTTATACGGAACATAAGGCTGATAATTTATACCTGCTGACATTAACTAACCTTTAAGCTTTTTACAGCTTATATAAAACAAAACATGCTTAAAAATTGCCCTTAAAACCCTTATAAAACATTATTTTGTTACAGAAATATTTTAAAAATGGGAATTTAAAAAATCTAAAATTTCATTTTTATCTTTTATGATATTAATTTTTTCTTCCGCCCTGAAAAATGTCAGCTGTCTTTTTGCAAAATTTCTTGTTCTTTGCTTAATTTTTTCTACAGCTTCATTAAAATTTTCATAAAGTCCGTCTTCAAGTTCAAAAAATTCTTTAAAACCTATCGTGTTTTCCAGAATTTCGTTTCTTGAATATCTGCTGACAGCCCTTTCCCATTCATAATAAAGCCCGTTTTTTATCATTTCATCTACCCGAAAATCAATTCTTTTATAAAGCTTTTCTCTGTTTTCTTCTTTTATAAAATCATTTGAAAACCAGATTGAATCATATTTTACAGGTTTACGCTCCGCTTTTTGAATTTTCCCTCCGAGGGTTTTTGCCATTTCAATTGCCCTGATTACACGCTCTTTATTATTTTTATGAATTTCTTTTGCTCTAACGGGGTCAATTTCATTCAGCATATTCCAGAGGGTATCATTATCATATTTTTCAAGCTCAAGGCGTAATTTTTTATCAGCGCCTATTTCGGGCAATTCCTTTTCATCAAGAAGACATTTTATATAAAACCATGTACCGCCGGTTATTATTACAGGTTTATTTTTTGCTTGTATGCTTTCAATTGCGGTTTTTGCATCGTTTGCAAAATCACCTGCGCTGTAGGGTTCTCCAACGGGTTCTTTTATATCAATAAGATGATGAACAACGCCGTCCTGTTCTTTTTTATCAGGTTTTGCACTTACTATATCAAGGTTTTTGTATACAATTCTTGAATCGGCACAGATAATTTCCGCGCCGATTTTTTTTGCAAGCTTAATTGCAAGAGATGTTTTACCCGATGCTGTCGGGCCTGTTATCACTATTATTTTGCTCAAGAGATTGCTCAATTGCAGGGGTTCCTTCTGCTGGTATTCTTTCGCAGACATTACAACTGCATTCGGCATTTTTAAGTTTGTTTGCTTCATATAAATCAAATATTAACACAACAATATATGCCGCAAAATAAATCCTTAATATCATTGTGATAAAAGATATTATGACGTTTTCCATAAAAAATGCCTGAATTGATATCAATATGAAATTTATAATCATTAATATTACAAAAACTGCAGCGGTTTCGAAGAATTTTTTGAACATAACTTTAATTGAATCTAAAATTGCAAAGAAGGGGTTTAAACTGCAATTTTTGTTTAAATAGAGGCTTGCGCTCCAGTACAGGAAAAATAATGTAATAAAACTGCATATGATATAAGAAAATATACTCTTTTTAAAGATAACAGCCCATGTTGATTCAGGCAGAGTAATAAAATAATTTTTTATAGCTTCGGTATCATTTGCATGTTTTGATAAATCATAAATTATTTCGTCAATTTTACCGAAAAATAAATCGGAAAGATAAGAATGAAGATAAAAAAGACCTATAACAACTACTGTACCGGCAATCACAGGCAGGATATATGCTGATACACCGCAGAAAAAATCATCTTTTAGTTTTATAGCTTCTTCAAGCTTTTGTTCGGGGGTTTTATCTTTTTTAAAATTCAAGGTTGAGGTTTTAATCATATTAAACCAGCCTGAAACAAATGCGCAGGTTAAAAGAAGCATTAATACCCCTAAAATCATTGCAATAAGTATATTTCTGCCTGCTATAAAGAAGGGTATTATTAAAAATAAAACTATTAAGTATAATACAAAATAAAGGGTAATAAACGGATTATCCTTTACTATATCTAAAGATTTTTTAAATGAATTTAAAGTACCGGACATTTTTTCTCCCCTTTATTTTTATTTACTAAATATGGATTATTACTATATAATTATTATTAAAAAAGCAATATCAAAAAACAAGGGCACAAAATGTTAAGATTTAATAAAGAGCATAACCTTAAAGGAGTACTCATTTGTGTTGAGGGAATTGACGGAAGCGGCAAATCAACCCAGCTTGATTTATTATACAGCTGGCTCAAATCCAAAAATTTAGATGTAATTTTAACCTGCTGGAATTCTTCCGATTTAATTTCAGAAACCACAAAACGCGCTAAAAAGAAAAATCTTCTTTCGGGGCGTACGTTTTCGCTTCTTCATGCTGTTGATTTTGCGGATCGTCTGGAAAAAATAATAATCCCTGCTATGAAGGCGGGATTTATCGTGCTTGCAGACAGATATGTATACACGGCTTTTGCCCGCGATGTTGCCCGCGATGTTGATAAAAAATGGGTAAGAAATATGTACGGGTTTGCAATTAAACCTGATTTAACCCTTTATTTTGATGTAAGCGCAAAGGTTTCGCTGGAGCGCATCTGCACTAACCGCCAGCCAAAATATTATGAAGCCGGCATGGATTTAAAATTATCAAACAATCCTTATAAAAGCTATGTATTATTTCAAAACAGGGTAATAGAGCAGTACAAGGATATGATTGATGAATACGGGCTTGTTCCGGTTGATGCAAATGAAACCATCCACAAAAAACAGATGCAGTTTAGAAAACTTGTCACAGAACTTTTAAATTCGAAAGGTATTAATATATAGTATGTATCAAAAACACGGCTATGACGGGCTTTTAATCGTAATAGAAGGAACGGACGGCGCAGGAAAATCTACGCAGGTAAACCTTCTTAAAAAATATATTGAAAATGAATGCTACGGCTGTATGCTCTCTGAATGGAAAACTTCCCGCCTGATTTCAGATGTTATTAATGAAGCAAAAGAGCGAAACCTTTTGAATACAACCACTTTCAGCCTTTTATACGCCGCAGATTATGCAGACAGGCTTGAAAATGTTATTATACCCGCCCTAAAAGCAGGTTTTGTTGTTCTTCTGGACAGATACATATACACTGCCTTTGTAAGGGATTCCGTGAGGGGTCATGATATAAAATGGGTGAAAAAACTTTATGATTTTGCCCCTGTACCTGATCTTGTATTTTACTTAAAAATGCCTGTGGATAAGCTTTTAAAACGTATGATTGGTACAAAAGGGCTTGATTATTTTGAATCAGGGCGCGATATAGGGCTTTCAACCGATATTTATAAAAGTTTTGAAATTTATCAGAATAAATGCCTTGAAGAGTATGACAGGCTTGAAAAGGAATACAATTTCATAACGCTTGACGGCGAATTGCCCGTAGACACCATCCATCAAAAAATTAAAGAAGAGGTAAAAAAAGTTCTTGACCTCGGGATTGTAGGGTAAATACAGCTGTTTAATATGCAATTAATTTTTAAAACTAGGATTGAAAAATATAAAAACTCGTTTATAATGAAAATATAAAGGGCGAGGGTGCTCTAACACCCCCTTTAAAAGCCCTAGTGATTTTTGCATTTAAGCGCTAAGATTATCAATAAGATAGTTATTAGCGCTTTTGTGTTTATAGCAATTAGCACTACTGCGTCACCTCCTTTCCAACTTTCATACTGCAGTTATGTTGTTTGGATAGGAAAAGCGAGCTTTTAGGGCTTACCCGAAAACTATTCTATAATAATGCCCTCTTTTTTAAATCCTTTAAAAATGGTAAATTTATTCTTCAAATTGAAGAAGCTGATACGGCTCTATATCAAGGGCTTTGGCTATGGCATTGATTTTGGTCAGGGTTGTATCGCTGCGGCCTATTTCAATGCCTGAAATAGCCGAGGTTGTACAATCTATTTCAATTGCAAGTTTGAACTGGGATAAACCCTTTTTTATCCTATATTTTTTAATATTTTTTCCTACTTTTAATACAAAATCCTTGTCCATTTAAAAATTATCGTCAATTTCTAATAGCACTGAAGGTTTGACATCGAGAGCCTTTGCTATGGCATTGATTCTTGTTAATGTAGTGTCGCTTCTTGCATGTTCAATGTTTGCAATGGCAGAAGGTGTAACATCCGATTCAATTGCAAGTTTGAACTGGGATAAACCCTTTTGTTCCCTGTATTTTCTAATGTTTTTTCCTACTTTTAATACAAAATCCTTGTCCATTTTTTAATTATAATGTATAATTGATTGGTAATACTACACTAGGAGTGCTACATATAAACTACTCCATAACAAGTGTATGACGAAAGGATTTTTACAATGAAAAAGTTGATATATGAATATTTGTATTCAGAAATTTACAAACTTTACGCAGAAATGGATGATACCGCAGGCAGGCTTTGTTTTTTAAAAAGAAGGCTGAATGAAATGGGAACAGTGCTGGAAAATGAGTATAAAAGCAAATATAAAACAAGTTTTAAAAAAAGAATTTATAATACAAATGAAAGCTGCAAAAGCGCTGATACAGGCAGCAATTAATTTTTAATCTTTAAAATTCTGTCAATTAAATTTTCAATTTCTTTTTGAAATTCAGATAACTTTTTGAATTTTTGATGGGTTTCGGCCTGTCTTTGTGTCATATTATCGAGAGTTTTATTAGCCTCTATTGTAAAATCCGGTGCTTCCGCTATGGCTTTTGCCGCACCCAGAGTGGATTCGGGGGTTATTCCTTCCACAAATTGTTTTATGCAGACTAAAACTTCTCTTAAATCTTTGAAAGCTTCCACCATATCGTTAATGCGCAGTGCCTCTGCGGCTATAATGCCTTTGACATCGGGGTTTTCAGTTTCAGGCGGCATAATTTCAATTGATTTTGAACCTCCAAGTCCGTTATATTCTACTTTTGCGACTGCTCCGTCAGGAATTTTCGTATTAGGCTTTGTAACAACAATTTCACATAAAATTATATCGTCTTTTCTTTGCAAATTGCGCACATGGCCCACAATTATGCCCATAAACCTTACAGGAGAGCCTTTTATAATGCTGTCGATATCATGAAATGTTATAGTATAAAGGTTTGGTTTCACAATTGTATGATAATAAATTTTATATATGCCAAAAACCCCTGTAAAAAGAAGTAAAACAAGGATTGCAATTTCAACTGTGCGCTCTTTTGTAATTTTCAATATTCAACCCCTTCTCTTGCCTCGACACCTATGTCCCAGTAGTGTTTTACGGGTTTTATTTCAGAAACAAGATGCGCAATTTCTATAATTTTTTCGTTTGCATTTCGCCCTGTGAGCACAATTTCGACTCCTTTGGGTTTGTTTTTTAAGGTCTCAAGCATGTCTTCAAGGTCTATAAGCCCTAAATCAAGTGCTATATTTGCCTCATCAAGGATTACAAGTTCATATTCGCAATTTTTTATAGCATTCTTTGCAAAATCCCACCCCTTCTGGATTTCGGCCTTGTCATCATCGTTCATATTGTTTTTGTATACAATCCGTGGCAGCCCTGCGTTTATTACCTTGAAACGATTTTTGATATCGTCCGAAAGCTTTGCAAATGAATGGATTTCACCATAATCAGAGCCGCCCTTTGTAAACATTACAATGAGCACCTTCCAGCCTCTCCCGAGAGCACGGAGCGCTAAACCAAGGCTGGCAGTGGTTTTGCCTTTGCCATCTCCTGTATAAACCTGTATATAGCCGATTTTATTAAAACACGGATTATGTAAATTTTCAGTATCCATAATCTAAATTTTAGCATAAAATTCATTGCCGCGTTTAATAGTCTGAAATTGTTGCAGTACAATGTTTTATGCCGTATGTTAAAAAACATGAAAAAGTGGAATATTTTATATTAGGTAAAATTTTAATAAGGTTTAAACCCCCGTGTCGATTTCCCCAATATCCGCTTCCAATCTGTATCAGGAGCAAATAAATTACTTTTTAAACGCAGCCTCCGCGGATTATAATTCCGTGAGTAATTTACTTGCAAGATTTGGCGTGAAATCTACAGGGGACACGCAAAAAGATCTTGCTAAATTAAGGGAAATTCAGACAAAAACGGCTGTAAACGCTTTGCAGAATATATCTGAAGATGATGAAACTTCTGAAACTCAATCAATGCAGCAATCTCACGTCTGGTATAGTATAATGTACCAGCTGGGGCTTACTCCTACGGGAAATCCGCAGGAAGATTTCGTTGAAATAATGGAATGTCTTGTTGATAAGGTTGAAAGCTCCCGTACTGCAAGCGAATACGATAAATTTATGGGCTTAATTGACCTTGTAGAAGACCTTTTCATAGCTTGCGGGGTGAAAATTAGTGATACAGGGGCAGATACAGTTTCTGTATACACTTCTATGGAGCTTCTATCAAGCTATAACAAGGCATCAATTGAAAGGACATAAATATCGGGTATAAATATCGGATGGCCATGTCATAAAATAAGCAAAAACATTATAAACCCTTAATTTAGCGGGATTTCAAAGCGTCTTTTTGACGCTTTTTAAGTATCTGCTTGTCCGTAACGCAAATGAAGTCCCACGGCAGCGGCTCATCGGGGTTTTCAGGGATTGGCTGCGCCGCGTAAGAATTTAACTCCGGCAAAAGTCCTTCTTTTGCCATTTTGCGCCACGTTTGCTTGAATGCACCCAGATTACCCCCGTTTTCAACGACTTTCAGCAAATATGATGAGAGTGAAATCCCCGTGCGGGAAAGGATTGATTGTATTAAATCCCAGTCAACGCTTGTGGGGCGCATAGTTATACCGAGTTTAGAAATTTCATTTTTTAAATGTGTTAATTTAACATCTAATTCCTTACTATCAGCCTTTTTTGACCATTGGAACGGTGTCTGTGCCTTCGGTATGAAGGAACTTACGCTTAACGTCAGCTCAAAGCCTTTATTTGCAGCCTTTATGCGTTTCATTAAATTTATCAGCGCTTCAATGTCTTCATCGGTTTCAGTCGGAAGTCCAATCATAGCATATATTTTAAGACCTTTTAACCCGTAAATTCTTGCATTTTCAATGGTTTTTAAAATTTGTTCGTCTGTTAAGTCTTTATTTATAACCTTTCTGAGCCTTTCGCTTCCTGCTTCTACTGCTATTGTTGCGCTTCTTTGTCCGCATTCGACAAGCGTTCTTATTACATTTTCGCCTGTAAGGTCTGCGCGGAGCGAGGATAACGTGAGCTCAACGGGGTTAATTTTATTTTTTTCTCTTATATATTCTAAAATTTTGTCAAAATCCGGATGTCCTGCTACATATGCCCCGAGTAAGGCGATTTTATCAGTATGCTGCAGGCCGAAATCAATTGCTTCTATGATTTTTTTAAGCGGTGTGTATCTTACAGGCAGGTTAAGCCAGCTTGCAATACAGAAATTACAGGTTTTCGGACACCCGCGCTCAATTTCTATTATAAATGTATCCTTAAAATAGCTTTTTTCGCTTAAAATCGGGGTGTAGAGCGGCTCTTCAAGGGTATCAGTTATTTTTTTAACAGGTTTTTTTGTTCCGTATTTTGGAACCCAGACCCCTTCTATTTCAGACAGTGCCTGCAATTTTGCTTCTTTTGATTCGTTTCTTTTTTCTACTAAAACTTGAAAGATTTTTTCAAAAACAACCCTTGCATCTCCGATGCTTACAAAATCGTAAAAATCCTGATAAGGAAGCGGATTTGCAGTAATAACAGGGCCTCCGGCAAAAATCAGGGGATAATTTTCGTTCCTGTCCTTTGATAGAGGGGGAATTTTGTATTTTGAAAACATTTTTAAAATTGTTAAAATATCAATTTCAAAAGAGTTTGAAAAGCCTATTACATCGAGCTCTTCAAGGTTTGCCGCAGTAGCTTTTGTATCTGAAAAAATTCTTTCAACAAAAACATCTTCCATTAAATCAATCTGCTTAAATATGGATAAAAACCCGAGGGATGCCATTCCAAAGCTTTCAATAGCAGGAAAAGCAAACCAAGCATTGATTTTCGGGGTTTTATTTTTTAATCTTTCATATAAAAATTTTTCCATATTCTTTAAAATTCCAAAAAAGCTGTATGACCCGAAAATGCTGTGTAAAATCTATGATTTTTCCTTTACATTTATGGGTTTTATATAAAGTTCATCCATTAAAACGCAGACTATACTAGCCATAGCAGGTGCAAGCACAACGCCCCAGAAGCCCATAAATTTTGCCCCGATAAGAAGGGAAACAATAATAAGCAAGGGATGTGTGTCCATAAATTTACCGAATAAAATAGGTCTGAATATTTGATTTTGCAGCCATTGAGCGATAAGCATAATAACAAGGGTTAAAATCACATAGAATAAACCGCCGTTAAGCGCTGTATATAAGGCGATTAAAACCGCAATAGTAGCGCCTGCTACGGGAATTAAATCTAAAATACAGGTTAAAAAGCCGATTAAAGGGGCGTTCGGGTGGCCTATTATCAAAAGCCCGATAAATGAAAGCACCCCCACAACAAGCATAGAAAGCACCTGAGCAAAAACATATCCGCCAACCTTTGTTTTTATTGAATCCAGAATATATCCGGCTTTTTCTTTAAATTTTGGCGGGAAAAACTCTAAAAACCTTTTCTGCATAAGCTTTGCATCAAATGATAAATAGAAAACCATTATTGCAACGGCAATTGAGCCTGTAATAGAATTTACGATAAGCTTTGAAATATCTGCGCCTTTTGATAAAATCTCGCTTGCAACATTGGCTACATCAGCATTTGTGGTGTTTGCGGCGCTTATTACATCAAAATTTATATACTTTGAAATCATAATGCCGAAACGGTTTGTTTCAAGGAATGTTTCAAAATTTTGAACATATTCGGGGATATGTTTTATAAAAACTATTGTTTGTTCAAATGTAAGGCTTAAAAGCGGTATAAATATAAGTAAAATTCCTGTTACGATAAGCAGAAGCACGAGGCTTACAGCAAGAACACGGGGCATATATTTTTGAAGAAAACTTACAACAGGCTCAATAGCGCAGGTAATAATAAAAGCTATAAAAAGCATTATAGCGATGTCTGCGATGTTTGATAAAAATATCAAAACAAGAATTAACATTATAGCGAAAATTATATTTTTATAGGTTAAAATATTTGTCTTTTCGTTTGAATTATCAAGGCTTTTGCCTGAATTGTTATTTTCCACGATTTTTCCTTTTTTAAATTTGAATATCTTTATGTTACAATTATCGCAGAGATTTAGCAAGGAGTTAAAAAGATAATGCCTGATATGCCTAATACGGTTAATCAAAATATAAAACCTTTAAATACAAAGTTTAATGATAAAGGTAATCTTGAAATTTCAGGATGCGATACGGTTGATCTGGTTGAAAAATACGGAACACCTTTGTATGTTATGGATGAAGTGACCCTTAGAACCATTGCAAGAGAATACAAAGATGCTTTTAAAGATTATAAAAAAGTAAATATGATGTTTGCTTCAAAAGCCTTGATGACGGCGCAAATAGCAAAAATCCTGCATTCTGAGGGGTTTGGTTTTGATGTTGTATCGGGCGGCGAAATTTATACCGTGCATAAAGCCGGTGTAAATATGGAAATGACAACATTCAACGGTAATAATAAAACAACGGATGAGCTGCTTTTAGCTTTGGAACTGGGCGTGGGGCGTGTCAGTGTAGATAATTTCCTTGAATTATCTTTATTGAATGAGGTTGCAAAATCTTTTGATAAGGTGCAGAAAGTGCTTCTGCGCATTACTCCGGGGATTGAATGCCATACGCATGAGTATATTCAAACAGGACATCTGGATTCAAAATTCGGATTTGATTTAGTACAGATTGATGAAGCTGTTGAATTAATTTTAAAAGAGTTTACAAACCTTGAAATAACGGGGCTTCATGCACATATCGGCTCGCAGATTTTTGAAACAAAAGTGTATTATGATGAAATCGGCGTTTTGATGCGCGAATTAAAAAGAATAAATGAAAAATTTAATCTCAAATTAAATGAGATGAATATAGGCGGCGGTCTCGGGATTACTTATACAGAGGCTGACTGTCCGCCTTCCGTTTATACAATAGCGGATGTTATTAAAAAATCCGTTAAAGAACATTGCGAAAAATATAATATGGAAGAACCGGTATTATTTATTGAGCCTGGGCGCTCAATTGTAGGAACGGCAGGTGTTACGCTTTATACTGTAGGTTCAAGCAAGCAGGTGCCAAACGGCAGAAAATATATAGCGGTTGATGGTGGTATGGCTGATAATCCGCGTCCTTCAATGTATGGAGCAAAATATGAAGCTGTAATTGCAAACGGAAAAAAAGAAAATAAACCTCAAAAAGTAACGGTTGCAGGCAGATTTTGCGAAAGCGGAGATATTTTAATAAAGGATATTGAATTAAATTCGCCCGTTGCGGGAGATATCCTGTGCGTCTTTAATACAGGGGCTTACGGCTATTCAATGTCAAGTAATTACAACAGGGTGTTAAAACCTGAAATGATACTTGTAAATAATTCTCAATCTGATATTATAGTTAAAAGGGAAACCTACGAACAATTAGTTCAAAATGACGTTATTTTTTAAGAATTCATTCACTTTTATTAATTAAAAAGGCTTAAAAATTGGATTTCACTGATTTATACCAGAATCTGTTCAGGCAATTTTTTGAATTTTCCCGCACATTCGGCGGGGGACAGCTGGGTGTGAATATAACGGAAGTTGTAATTTTAGCCTTAATTCTTATTTTTGTTTATAAAAAATATATTAAAGGTACGCATTCTGAAACGCTTGTAAGAGGGATTTTCGGCCTTCTTATAATGTGGCTTTTTTCTGAATTTTTGATAAAAATTAATCTTCAAATTTTCGGAATGTTTTTAAAAACCCTTGTATCCGTTGTAACGGTGGGATTAATTGTTATTTTTCAGCCCGAATTAAGAAGATTTTTAGGGTATATCGGGCAGAATGATATTTTAAGCCGTATTTTATCAGGTAAAAAGGCATATATAAGGCGGAATGAAGATATTGATATTGTAAAAGAATTGATTGAAACAATTAAATATATGTCAAGGCTTAAAATCGGCGGTTTGATTGTGCTTCAAAAGGATGACAAATCATTGAGCCATTCTGATGTAGGGGTTGAAATTAACGGAAATCTTTCACAGGAGCTTCTTTTGACAATTTTTCACCCGAAAACACCTCTTCATGACGGAGCTGTTGTAATTTGCAACGATACAATTCAAGCTGCAGGTGTGCTGCTGCCTTTAACCGAAGATCCCAAATTAAGCTGGAGATACGGAACAAGACACAGGGCCGCAATCGGCATTACTGAAATAAGCGACTGTGCCTGTATTGTAATTTCAGAAGAAACCGGAGATATCTCAATTGCAATTGACGGTAATTTGAAAAAATATGATGACCTTGGTAATTTAAAGGTGGATTTAGAACGCATTTTAGGGCTTAAAGATGAAGAAGAAGCTCAAAAACCCTATGTGTTCAAATTTGAAAATATTCTGCCTTCAAAGAAAAAATAATTTTATTCTTAAAAATGCAATATTAAAAAATTAAACTAAAAGGCAATGATTTTAGGGTTTTAATAATTTATCATAATCTTATAAAACCGAAAAATAAGGTTTTATAATGTGTGAGAAGTGTAAAATGGCGTGCGGTACGCCGGTTTTAGGTGCAAATTCTTATGAAAAAACGTTTTTATGAAGGTTTTTTATCAAAAGGTTGTTTTGAAAATTGCTTGAAAAATTGTCTGCAAGGTAATTCTTTTGTGCGTTTAACAGAAAAATTTACTTCGCCTTTCAAAAAGAAATTCAGCGAAAATATGCTTTCCGCAAAAGGCCATCTGAATAAATATTTAAATGACCTAAAACTGCATTTTGATTTATCGCAAGATGATATCCAGCAAATTTTAATTACGACTTACCGCCTTAATAAACCGCAAAACCCTTTTGTAAAATGTTTAAGTATGTTAAAATACTGGAACTGAAATTTTTATAAATAAAGGGATACAAATAAAAGATGATTGTAAAAAAGTTTATTCCATTTGAGTTTGCGGCAAATAATTATCTTGTGTATGATGAAGATTTAAAATGCGCGCTTTTAATTGATTGCGCCGGTTCAAACGAAGAGATTTTTAATTTTATTGAAAAAGAAAAGTTAAATTTAGAATATATTTTAATTACCCATGCGCATTTTGACCATTGCATGGGATTGAAAGAATTTAAACAAAAATTCCCTGAGGTTAAAGTTTTAATGGCAAAAGCGGATGAAGAACTTTATAAAAATCTTGCTATGCAATGTGATTTATTCGGCCAGAGACGGGTTGAAGGTATAAAAATTGATGAATTTATTGATGAAACCAAAAAAATCGAATTTTGCGGACAGAAAATTGAAGTTATAGCAACGCCCGGGCATTCTGCAGGTTCTCTTTGCTATTTAATTGATGATAATTTGTTTGCGGGGGATACTTTATTTTTTGAAGAAATCGGGCGGTGTGATTTACCTACAGGTAATTTTAAAGATATTGAACACAGCATAAAAGAAAAATTATTTAAACTTGATGATAAAATTAAAGTTTTTACAGGTCATGGCGATAATACAAATATAGGGCATGAAA